>NZ_JBVIRL010000002.1:0-73082 GCF_055576085.1 Kitasatospora sp. NPDC033851
ATAAAACGAACACGCCGAATAAGAACCGAGCCGCGACGCACAAATGCAGACGCAACCCAGCCCGAACCTGGGAAGTGGTGTTTCAGAGGATTGGCTACCCCGGGACCGTCCGCGCCGATGCGTGTCCGGTGCTCCCTGCCGAGCAGCTCGAAGAACTCTACGCGCTTCGGCAGGCTGATGCAAACGCGGATGCGGCGTGCGGGCAAGAGCACGCCGGCCGGACCCCGGGAGAGGGGTCCGGCCGGCGTGTCCGCGCGGTGCGGGCTCAGCTGTTGGTGGGGAAGCCGAGGTTGATGCCGCCGTGCGACGGGTCCAGCCAGCGCTGGGTGACGGCCTTGCCGCGGGTGAAGAACTGCACGCCGTCCGGGCCGTACGCGTGGGCGTCGCCGAAGAGCGAGGCCTTCCAGCCGCCGAAGGAGTAGTAGGCGACCGGCACCGGGATCGGCACGTTGATGCCGACCATGCCGACCTCCACCTCGAACTGGAAGCGCCGGGCCGCGCCGCCGTCGTTGGTGAAGAGGGCGGTGCCGTTGCCGTACGGGTTGGCGTTGATCAGCGCCAGGCCCTCCTCGTAGGAGGAGACGCGCACGACCGAGAGGACCGGGCCGAAGATCTCGTCGTTGTAGACGGACATGCCGGGCTTCACGTGGTCGAACAGCGTCGGGCCGAGCCAGAAGCCGTCGGCGGTCGGGGTGCCGTCCTTGTCCTCGGCGGTGACCGGGTGCTTGCGGCCGTCCACGGCGAGCTCGGCGCCGTCGGCGACACCGGACTCCACGTAGGAGGTGACCTTGTCACGGTGCTGGCCGGTGACCAGCGGGCCCATCTCCGAGTCGCCGTTGCAGCCCGGGCCGACCTTGAGGGTGGCCACCCGCTGCTTGATCTTCTCGACCAGCTCGTCGCCGATCGGGTCGACCGCGACCAGGACGGACACCGCCATGCAGCGCTCTCCCGCCGCGCCGAAGCCGGCGTTGACGGCGGCGTCGGCGGCCAGGTCCAGGTCGGCGTCGGGCAGGACCAGCATGTGGTTCTTGGCGCCGCCCAGGGCCTGCACGCGCTTGCCGTAGCGGGTGCCGGTCTCGTAGACGTAGCGGGCGATCGGGGTGGAGCCGACGAAGCTGACGGACTTGATGTCCGGGTGCTCCAGCAGGCGGTCGACGGCCACCTTGTCGCCGTGCACGACGTTGAAGACGCCGTCCGGCAGGCCGGCCTCCTTCCACAGACCGGCCAGGAAGTCGGCGGCGGACGGGTCCTTCTCCGAGGGCTTCAGGACGACGGTGTTGCCGGCCGCGATGGCGATCGGGAAGAACCACATCGGCACCATGGCCGGGAAGTTGAACGGCGAGATGATGGCGACCGGGCCGAGCGGCTGGCGGATCGAGTAGACGTCGATGCCGGTGGAGGCCTGCTCGGTGAAGCCGCCCTTGATGAGCTGCGGGATTCCGCAGGCGTACTCCACGACCTCCAGGCCGCGGGCGATCTCGCCCAGGGCGTCGGAGTGCACCTTGCCGTGCTCCGCGACGATGATCGAGGCCAGCTCGTCGCGGCGGGCGTTCAGCAGCTCCCGGAAGGCGAAGAGCACCGTGGCCCGCCTGGCGACCGAGGCGGTGCGCCACTCGGTGAAGGCCGAGGCGGCGGCGGCCACGGCCTGGTCGACCTCGGCGATCCCGGCGAAGTCGACGTGACCGGCGACCTGACCGGTGGCCGGGTCGAAGATGTCGCCGCGACGGGGCGCCGCACCCGCGGTGGCGACCGGCTTGCCGCCGATCCAGTGAATGATGTGCTTGCTCAAGGTCGTCTGCCTCCGAAGTCCCGGGCGGCGTCCTGCCACCGGTCCGGTCTGGCGCCGCCCGCGAGTGGGCCGGGCGACGGAAATTCACGGGGCTACCGCGCTCGTCTCCAGTCTGCTCGCCGCTTCGGCCCGGCTCAACGAACAGGCTGACGGGGATCTCGGATTCAGCCTTACAGGTCGTCCGGTCGCTACTCCGAACGTGTTCCGCCCACCACGTTGCTCAGGCTTCGTCGTCCTCCGGGGACGGATCCTCCGAAGGTGAACCCTCCGGGTCCGGGTCCTCCGGGTACGGGTCCTCCTGGTCCGGGTCCTCCAGGTAAGGATCGTGCAGCCCGTCCGCCGCCTCCTGGGTCTCCAGCAGGTCCAGCCGCAGGTCCTGCGCCCACGCCAGCGCCCACCGTTTCCGCTCGTCCACCCCGCCGGCCGGAACGCCCCGGGCGCGGAACCGCCCGTCCGCCGCCTCGGCGAGCGTCTCCAGCCGGTCGGCGAGCGCCGCAGGCTGGAAGTCCGGGTCCAATTCCCGTGCCAGTGCGAGCAGTTCGCCCTCCCGGTAGCAGCGGGTGAGCGCGTGGACGTCGATCAGGTCGCGCGGCATGCCTCGGTCCACGAGCAGCGCGGTGGTCAGCGCCGCCACGTCCTCCAGGGCGACGACCGGCAGCACCACCGGTGGCTCGTCCGGCCCGGGCGCGCCGAGGTCGAGCCGGACCGGCCGATGGGCCAGCGGTTCCTTGCGCAGCTCCACCGAGTGCGTCCGGCCGCCCAGCGCCAGCCGGACGGTGAGCTGCTCCAGCCGCGGGGTGCCCGGTCGCTCGGCCACTCCGCCACCCGCCGCGCGGTACGCCTCGGCCAGCGCGTCGGCGACCTCCGGCAGGTCGGCGCCGCCGGTCACCAGGGTGAGCCCGTCCTGTGCGCAGGCCGCGACGCCGTGGGCGCGCAGCGCGTGCCCACCGGCCAGGGCGAGGCCGTACCGGTCGCAGACCGGCGCGGCCAGACCGGCCAGGCGCAGCTGGGCGGGGCCCGGTCGGAGGGACGCGTCGACGGCGTGCGGGGCGGTGGTCACGCCTCCAGTCTGACGCGACCGCCCGTCCCGCGCGCCATCGTCAGCCCCCTCACCACCGGCCGAACCACCCGCCGAAACACCCGCTGAAACACCCGCTGAAACACCCACCGAAGCCGCCGAACCACCCGCCGGACCCCCCTCACCACCCGCCGAGCCCTGCCGCCGCCTCGTGCAGGGCGAGTTCCAGCAGCACCGGGTCGTTGAGCCGCCCGGAGCCGCCCGGCGGGACGAGCCAGCGCACGCCCCGGCTGTTGTGCTCGGGGTGCGGGACGACGATCCAGGTGCCCTCCCCCGCGCTGCGCACGCCCGTGCCGACCCAGCGGGCGGCGGTGCCGAGCGGCACCAGGAAGCTGAGGTGCTCCTCGCCGAAGTCGGTGAGGACGGGGCCGCAGGAGCCGGTGTCCAGGATCTCCAGGGCGGGGCGCCCGAGCCGTCCGGGGACGGAGAGGACGTCCCAGCGGCGGCCGGCCGGGAGCAGCATCAGGCCGAGCCCGGTGCGTTCCCAGTGCTCCCGGAAGAACTCCGGGTCCGCCGCCACCTGGGCGAGCCAGTGCAGTCCGGTGCTCTCCATGTCTGTCCCCGCTTCTTGCCGCTCGTACTGTTCGGGCGCGGCGGGAAAGGCCGAGACCCGCCGTCACCAAGGAGAGGCGGACGGCGGGTCCCGATTACACGGGTCGCGGGGGTCAGCTGTCGAAGCCCAGCCCCAGGCGGTCGAGCGTGCGCAGCCAGAGGTTGCGGTGGCCGCCGTTGCGGTCGGCCCGCTCCAGCGACCGGGTGGTGATCTCGATGCCGGCCCAGCGCACCGGCTCGGGCGGGAACGGCAGCGGCTTGCTGCGGACCATCTCCAGCGAGGTGAGTTCGGTGCGCTCGCCCGCGAGCAGGTCGAGCATCACCTCGGCGCCGAAGCGGGTCGCGCCGACGCCGAGCCCGGTGTAGCCGACCGCGTACGCGACCTTGCCCCGGTACGCGGTGTCGAAGAACGCCGAGAACCGGCTGCAGGTGTCGATCGCGCCGCCCCAGGCGTTGGTGAAGCGCAGGCCCTCCAGCTGCGGGAAGCAGCGGAAGAAGTGGTTCGCCAGGGTGCGGAAGGTCTCCGGTCGCTGGTCGTACTCGTGCCGGACGTGGCCGCCGTAGTGGTAGACCGCGTCGTAGCCGCCCCAGAGGATCCGGTTGTCGGCGGAGAGCCGGAAGTAGTGGAACTTGTTGGCGCTGTCGCCGAGCCCCTGCCGCCCGCGCCAGCCGATCGAGGCGAGCTGCTCGTCGTTGAGCGGCTCGGTCATCAGCGCGTAGTCGTACACCGGCACGATGTACGGGCGGACCCGCTTGAGCAGGGACGGGAACACGTTGGTGCCGAGCGCGACCCGGCGGGCGAAGACCCGGCCGTAGGAGGTGCGGGCGGCCATGCCGCTGCCGTACTCCCGCAGGTCGGTGGCCCGGGTGTGCTCGTGGATCCGCACGCCCTGGCTCAGGCAGGCGTCCTTGAGGCCCCAGGCGAGCTTGGCGGGGTGGACCATCGCCACGCCCTCCTTGTCCCAGAGGCCGCCGAGGAAGGTCGGCGAGTTCACCTCGGCGCGCAGCTGGTCGGCGTCCAGGACGGTGATGTCGAGGCCGTGGCGGGCGACCGCCTCGGCGACCTCGTGGAGCTCCTCGACCTGGTGGGGCTGGGTGGCGACGTCGATCTCGCCGGTGCGTTCCCACTCGGCGTCGATGCCGTAGCGCTTGAGGGTGGCCTCGATGCCGTCGAGGTTGGCGGCACCGAGGCGTTCCAGCTGGGCGAGTTCGGACGGCCAGCGCTCCAGGCCGTTGCCGAAGCCGTGGGTGAGGCTGGCCGCGCAGAATCCGCCGTTGCGCCCGGACGCGGCCCACCCGACCTCGTTGCCCTCGACCAGCACGACGTCCAGCGAGGGGTCGCGTTCCTTGGCGATGAGGGCGGTCCACAGGCCGGAGTAGCCGCCGCCGACGACCAGCAGGTCGCAGGTGGTGTCGCCGACCAGGGCGGGCAGTGCCGCCGGCCGGCCCGGGTCCTCCAGCCAGAAGGGGGTGGGCCTGGCGTCACTGAGTGCGCGAGCGGAGTCCATGCATTATCAGCCACTTTCCACGGATAGGTGTCATGTCGGGCCACCGCTGACCGACCGTACGTCAGGCGGTGGCCTTCCTGCGGTTGCCGAGCCCCTGGCCGGCGACGGTCAGCGCGACGGCGGCGAGGAACATCGCGGTGCCGATGACGTTCACCTGCACCGGGATGCCGCGCTGCGAGGCGCCCCAGACGAACATCGGGAAGGTGACCGTGGTCGGGCCCGAGTTGAACTGGGTGATGATGAAGTCGTCGAAGGAGAGCGCGAAGCTGAGCAGCGCACCCGCCGCGATGCCGGGCGCCGCCAGCGGCAGGGTGACCCGGAGGAAGGTCTGGGTGGGGGTCGCGTAGAGGTCCTGGGCGGCCTGTTCGAGCCTCGGGTCCATGCTCATCACGCGCGCCTTGACCGCCGTCACCACGAAGCTGAGGCAGAACATGATGTGCGCGATGAGGATGGTGGTGAAGCCGAACGGGATGCGCATGTTGAGGAAGAGCGTCCCGAGCGAGGCGGCCATGACCACCTCGGGCATGGCCATCGGCAGGAAGATCATCGCGGTGGTGGCGGAGCGGCCGCGGAAGCGGAAGCGGGCCAGTGCGAAGGCGACCATGGTGCCGAGCACGGTGGCGCCGATGGTGGCGAACACCGCGATCTGCAGGCTGAGCGAGAGCGACTGGCACATGTCGGCCACGCCGCAGGGGTTGGTCCAGGCGTCGGTGGAGAACTCGTTCCACTCGTAGTTGAACTTGCCCACCGGCTTGTTGAACGAGAAGGCGAGCACGACCAGGTTGGGCAGCACCAGGTAGGCGAGGGCCAGCAGGCCGGCCAGCACTACCAGGTGGGCGCGGACCCACTTCAGAATCCGGGACATCAGACCAGTTCCTCCGTCCCGGCCTTGCGCATGTAGACCGTCACCATGCCCAGGATCAGGGCCATCAGGATGAAGCTCAGCGCGGCGGCCGTGGGGTAGTCGAGCACGTTCAGGAACTGTTTCTGGATGCCGTTGCCGACCATCTGCTCGCTCGGCGAGCCCAGCAGCTGGGCGTTGATGTAGTCGCCGGAGGCCGGGATGAAGGTCAGCAGGGTGCCCGCGACCACGCCCGGCAGCGAGATCGGGAAGGTGACCTTGCGGAAGGTGGTGAACGGCCGGGCGTAGAGGTCGCCGGCCGCCTCGTGCAGGCGCGGGTCGATCCGCTCCAGTGAGGTGTACAGCGGAAGGATCATGAACGGCAGGAAGTTGTAGGTCAGGCCGCAGACCACCGCGAGCGGCGTGGCCAGCACCCGGTCGCCGGAGGTGAGGCCGACCAGGTTGGTGAGGTCCAGGACGTGCAGCGCGTTCAGCGCGCCGACCACCGGGCCGCCGTCGGACAGGATGGTCTTCCAGGCCAGCGTGCGGATCAGGAAGCTGGTGAAGAACGGCGCGATGACCAGGATCAGGATGACGTTGCGCCAGCGCTTGCTCGCCTTGAAGGCGATCGTGTACGCGAGCGGGTAGCCGACGGCCAGGCAGAGCACGGTGGCGACAGCGGCGTAGGAGAACGAGCGGACGAAGTGCCACTTGTACTCGACCAGCGCGTCCCAGTACGTCGAGAGGTGCCAGGTGACCTTGAAGCCCTCTTCGAGCGAGCCGGTCTGCAGCGAGGTGGACGCCTGGTAGAGCATCGGGACGGCGAAGAAGACGACCAGCCAGGCGACGCCGGGCAGCAGCAGCCAGTACGGGGTGAGCTTGCGCTTCGGCTTGCGCTCGGCCGTCGGCAGCGGGCTGCCGTCGGGGGGTATGGCCTGGGGCGGCGCGGCCGGGGTGGTGGCGGTCATGCGGCCTCCTCCGCGGTGCCCGCGTCGATCGCCTGCGAGGCGTCCAGGGCGAAGGAGTGCGCCGGGTTCCAGTGCAGCCGGACGGCGGCGCCGGGGACGATCCGGGCGTCGCGCTCCATGTTCTGCTCGAAGACGGTGACCTCCTGGCCGCCGTCGATGCGCACCACGTACTGGGTGGAGACGCCGATGAAGCTGGAGTCGAGCACCGTGCCGGACAGCTTGTTGCGGCCGTCGGCGACCTCCTCGGAGGCGTGCGTGATGGTGAGCTTCTCCGGGCGCACGCCGAGGTGGACGCGCTTGGCGTCGGTGGCGCAGCGCGCCTTCGGCACGGCGAGGCGGACACCGCCCGCGCTCAGCAGCAGGTCGCCGCCCTCGGTGCCGGTGACCTCGGCGGGCAGCAGGTTGGACTGGCCGAGGAAGTTCGCCACGAAGGTGGTGGCGGGGTTCTCGTACAGCTCGGCGGGCGCGCCCAGCTGCTCGACCCGGCCGCCGTTCATCACCGCGATGGTGTCGGCCATGGTCATGGCCTCCTCCTGGTCGTGGGTGACGTGCACGAAGGTGATGCCGACCTCGGTCTGGATCCGCTTGAGTTCCAGCTGCATCTGGCGGCGGAGCTTGAGGTCGAGCGCGCCGAGCGGCTCGTCCAGGAGCAGTACCTGCGGGTGGTTGATCAGCGCGCGGGCGACGGCGACGCGCTGCTGCTGGCCGCCGGAGAGCTGGTGTGGCTTGCGCCGGGCGTACTGGCCGAGCTCGACCAGCTCCAGCATGTCGTCGACCTGCTTCCTGACGTCCTTCTTGCCGCGCCGGCGCAGGCCGAAGGCGACGTTCTCGAAGATGTCCAGGTGCGGGAAGAGCGCGTAGCTCTGGAAGACGGTGTTCACCGGCCGCTTGTACGGGGGCAGGGCGGTGACGTCCTGGCCGCCGATCAGGACGGTGCCGCTGGTGGGCTCCTCCAGGCCGGCGATCATGCGCAGGGTGGTGGTCTTGCCGCAGCCGGAGGCGCCGAGCAGGGCGAAGAAGGAGCCCTGGGGGACGGTCAGGTCGAGCGGGTGGACGGCGGTGAAGGAGCCGTAGGTCTTGCCGATGCCGGTGAGCCGGACGTCTCCGCCGGCGGCCGCGTCGCGCTGCTGGTCTGTCATGGAGTGGTGTCTTCCTGGGTTTCTCTGCCGGGAGTGGGGGTCAGGCGCCGATGAGCTTGGAGAACTTCTGCTCGAAGTCGCTCTCCTCGCTCTCGGTGAGCGTGCGGAACACGTGCGCCTTGGCCGCCATCTCGGGGGTGGGTACGACCAGCGGGTTGGCCGCGGTGTCCGGGGCGAGGGTGGCGAGCTCGTCGGTCATCCCGGTGACGGCGGAGACGTAGCCGATGCCCGCGACCAGCTGCGCCGCGATCTTCGGCTGATAGTAGAAGTCGATCAGCTTTTCCGCGTTCGCCTTGTGCTGCGCCTTGGCCGGAACCAGCATGTTGTCGGTCGAGGAGAGGAAGCCCTTCTCCGGGATGACGAACTCGATGTCCGGGTTGTCGGCGCGCAGTTGGATCAGGTCGCCGCCCCAGGCGATGCAGGCCGCGATGTCGCCGGAGGAGAGTTCCTGACCGTAGTCGTTGCCGGTGAAGCGGCGGATCTGCTTGCTGTCGACGGCCTTCTGCAGCCGGGCGATCGCGGCGTCGAAGTCGTCGGCGGTGAACTTCGCGGAGTCCTTGCCCTGGTCGAGCAGCACCATCCCGATGCTGTCGCGCATCTCGGAGAGGAAGGTGACCCGGCCCTTCAGGTCGGGGTCGTCCAGCAGCTGGGAGACGCTGGTGACCTCCTTCCCCTTGGTCGCCTTCTTGTTGTACGCGACGACGGTCTGGATGCCGGCCCACGGGTAGGAGTAGAGCCGGCCCGGGTCCCAGTCGGGGGCGCGGAAGCGCGATTCGACCGTGGTGATCGCGGTGGTGACGTTCGCCGGGTCGAGCTTCTGCACCCAGCCGAGCCGGATCAGCCGGGCGGCCATCCAGTCGGTGAGCACCATCAGGTCGCGGCCGGTGTCCTGGCCGGAGGCGAGCTGCGGCTTGATCTTGCCGAAGAACTCGACGTTGTCGTTGACGTCCTCGTTGTACTTGACCTTGATCCCGGTGGCCTGGGTGAAGGCGTCCAGGGTGCCGTGCTTCTCCTTGTCCTTCTCGTCGGTGTCGATGTAGAGCGGCCAGTTGGAGAAGGCGACCTCCTTCTCCGAGTCCGAGAGGTCCTTGGCGGCGTTCGCGGTGGAGTCGCCGGTCGACCGGGGGGCCGCCGGGATGCCGCAGGCCGCCAGGGTGCCCGCTCCGGCGGTGAGGGCGGCGGCGCGCAGCAGGGTGCGGCGGCCGAGTGCGGCCCGGCCGCTGGTCAGGCTGCGCTCCCACGCCTTGCGGACCGGTTCGGGCAGACCGTCGGTGAGCTCGTTGAACGCCATGGAACGGGCCTCCTGGGGGGAGAGAGGGGGCGTGGGGGAAGCGCCCTTGTCCGGGGGTTATCTGTCTCCGAAGACGGTGCGGTGCCAGTCCTTGCGGGCCACCGCGGTGGTGTCGAACATGACGTGCTTGACCTGGGTGTACTCGTCCAGCGAGTACTGGGACATGTCCTTGCCGTAGCCGGACGCCTTGTAGCCGCCGTGCGGCATCTCGCTGATGATCGGGATGTGGTCGTTGACCCAGACGCACCCGGCCGCGATCTCCCGGGTGGCGCGCAGCGAGCGGTGCACGTTGCTCGTCCAGGCGGAGGCGGCCAGGCCGTACGGGGTGTCGTTGGCCAGCCGCAGGCCCTCGTCGTCGCCGTCGAAGGGCAGCACGACCAGCACCGGGCCGAAGATCTCGCCCTGGACGACCTCGCTGTCCTGGGCCGCGCCGGTGATCAGGGTGGGCGGGTAGTACGCGCCCCGGGTGAGGTCGGTGCCGTCGTGGCCCTTCTCCGGCACCTGTCCGCCGGTGACCACGGTGGCGTACGAGCGGGCGCGCTCCACGAAGCCGGCCACCCGGTCCCGGTGGGTGTACGAGACCAGCGGGCCGAGGTCGGTCCGCGGGTTCAGCGGGTCGCCGATCCGGATCGCCGCGAACAGCTCGGCCACCCCGGCCACGAAGGCGTCGTACAGCGGGCGCTGGACGTACGCGCGGGTGGCGGCGGTGCAGTCCTGGCCGCTGTTGATCAGCGAGGCGGCGACGGCGCCGTGCACGGCGGCGTCCAGGTCGGCGTCGTCGAAGACCACGAACGGGGCCTTGCCGCCGAGTTCCAGGTGGGTGCGCTTGACGCTCGCGGTGGCGATCTCGGCGACCCGCCTGCCGACGGCGGTGGAGCCGGTGAAGGAGACCATCGCGACGTCCGGGTGCCCGATCAGGTGCTCGCCGGCGGTGCGCCCGGCGCCGGTGACCACGTTGACCACGCCGTCCGGGATGCCTGCCGCGGTGCAGGCCCGGGCGAACATCAGCGAGGTCAGCGGGGTCAGTTCGGCCGGCTTGAGCACGATGGTGTTGCCCGCCGCGATCGCCGGGAGGATCTTCCAGGCGGCCATCTGCAGCGGGTAGTTCCACGGCGAGATCGAGCCGACCACGCCGATCGCCTCGCGCCGCACGTACGAGGTGTGGTCGCCGGAGTACTCGCCGGCCGCCCTGCCCTCCAGGTTGCGGGCGGCACCGGCGAAGAACGCGGCGTTGTCGATGGTGCCGGGGACGTCGAACTCGGTGGCCAGCTTGACCGGCTTGCCGGTCTGCGCGGTCTCCACCCGGGCGAGGTCGCCGCAGGCGTCGGTCAGCACGGCGGCCAGCCGGGTGAGCGCCTCGGAGCGCGCCCCGGGGGTGGCCGAGGACCAGCCCGGCAGGGCGGCCTTCGCGGCGGCGACGGCCGTGTCGACGTCCTCGGCGGTGGCCAGGGCGACCTGCTCGACCACGCTGCCGTCGGCGGGGTTGACGACCTGGAAGGGCTCGCCGTTCCCCCGGGTCAGGCGGCCCGCGATGTACTGCGCGCCCGCGCCGAAGTCGGTCAGGTCCATCTGGTTCCTCCAAGTGCCGGTGGTACGACTGAGCGACGGAGCGCCGCCTCCCGCCGTGGGGGTCTGCGGGGTGCGGGAATCCGTCCTGTCGATCATCGGGGTTGCGCGATCCTGACAGTCCGGTTGGCTCCGGACAAGGGATTCCACGGTTGCGTTCTGGTCAACGCGACGGATTCCGGCGTGAGGTCGGTTTTCCGCCACAGCCGACCCGCTGACCATGCCCGGTGCCGCCGGGGCGTGACAAGGGTCACTGCGACAATCTCGACACGAAGGGCCTTACAGGGTGCAAGGGTCCCGCCAGGGCAACAGGTCGTTGCGGGGATGGATGATTCACCTGACACTCTGACCACCTCTGCCCACCCGTCCCCGCTCTGGTCC
Organism: Kitasatospora sp. NPDC033851; assembly: GCF_055576085.1. Taxonomy (NCBI): domain Bacteria; kingdom Bacillati; phylum Actinomycetota; class Actinomycetes; order Kitasatosporales; family Streptomycetaceae; genus Kitasatospora; species Kitasatospora sp. NPDC033851. Next base: position 11,114 of record NZ_JBVIRL010000002.1, read on the forward strand.
CCCGGCCATGGAGGCCCGCGATGCTCCCCACCGTCGCCCGAGTACTCGACCTGGAGGTGATGCGGCGCGGCCTGCCCCAGGTCGTGGCCGGCGCCGACCACCTGGAGCGGCCGGTCCGCTGGGTCCACGTCAGCGAGCTGCCCGACGTCGCCGGGATGCTCCGGGGCGGCGAGCTGGTGCTGACCACCGGCATCGCGCTGCCCGAGGACCGCGAGGGCCTGGCCCGCTACGTCCGCGAGCTGGACGAGGTCGGGGTGGCCGGCCTGGTCGTCGAGTACGGGCGGCGCTACTTCGACACGCTCCCCCGCGCGCTGGTCAACGCCGCCGAGCAGCGCGGGCTGCCGCTGATCACGCTCCGCCGCGAGCTGCGCTTCGTCGCCGTCACCGAGGCCGTGCACGCCCTGGTGGTCAACGCCCAGCTGGAGCAGCTGCGCGCCTCCGAGTCGGTCCACCAGGTGTTCAACGAACTGGTGGTGGAGGGCGCCGAGCCGCCCGAGGTGATCCGGCAGGTGGCCCGGATGGCGGGCGGGCCGGTCGTCCTGGAGAACCTGGCCCACCAGGTGCTTGCCCACGACACCGCCGGGCGTCCGGAGGCCGAGGTGCTGGAGGACTGGGAGCGCCGCTCGCGCGGGGTCCGCCCGTCCGGCCGCACCGGCCACGACCCGCGCAGCGGCTGGCTGGTCACCACCGTCGGCGCCCGCGGCCAGGACTGGGGCCGGCTGGTGCTGGTCCTGGAACCCGGCCCGCTGCCCGAGGGCGAGACCCACCCGCACGCGATGCTGCTGGAGCGCGGCGCCTCCGCGCTGGCGCTCAACCGGCTGGTGGTCCGCGACCGGGAGAGCCTGGAGCGGCAGACCCACCGCACCCTGCTCTCCGGCATCCTCACCCACGCGCTGACCGTCTCCGAGGCGGCGCTGCGGGCCCAGGCACTCGGCGTCCCGCTGGAGGGCCGCCGGCTGGTCGGCGTGGTGCTGCGGCAGCGGCGCGGGCCGATCCCGGCCGCGCTGGAGGCGCAGTCCCGGCTGCGCGACTTCACCGAGCTGGCCGCGAGCGCGGTCCGCTCCTGCCGGCTCTCCGCCCTGGTCGGCGCGCTGGACGACGAGGCCGTCGGCCTGCTGATCTCGCTCGGCGCCCAGCAGGACGAGCACTCCGCGCTGGACTCCTTCTCCGCCGCCCTGCGCCGGATGTCCGCCGAGGCCGCCCGGGAGGGCGCCGACCCGGCGGGCCCGGTGGTCGCGGTCGGCTCCTCCGTCGGCTCGGTCCGCGACGCCCGGCGCACCCTGCTGGAGGCCACCCAGGTCGCCGACGCCGCCCTGCACGACGCGCCCGGCGGCGGCCGCACCTCCTCCTACTACCGGCTGCCGGACGTCCGGCTGCGCGGCCTGCTCCACCTGCTGCGCGACGACGCCCGGCTGCAGACCTACGTGGAGCGCGAGCTGGGCCCGCTGCTGGCCCACGACGCCGAGCACAACGGCCAGCTGGTGCAGATGCTGCGGATCTACCTGGAGCAGGGCCGGAACAAGTCGGCCGCGGCGGACGCCGCGCACCTGTCCCGGCCGTCCTTCTACGACCGGCTGCACAAGGTCGAGCGGATCCTCGGCGTCGACCTCGACCAGGTCGAGTCCTGCCTGTCCCTGCACGTGGCGCTGCTCGCCCTGGACGCCGTACGGCGCTGAGCCCCGCGCGTCACACCCCGGTGATGCGGCCCCAGACCTTGTGCAGCTCCGGCCGCTCGGCCGAGGTGACGTCACGCATGGTGCGCAGCCGGGCCCGCATCTCCTCGGTCGGGAACACCAGCGGGTTCTCGGCGAGTTCGGCCTTCTCCTTGTCGCCGCTGGCCGCCAGCACCTCGCGGGCGGCCGGCACCGGGCAGATGTACTGGACGAACGCGGCGAGTTCGGCGGCCACCTCGGGCTGGTAGTAGTAGTCGATCAGCAGCTCGGCGTTGCGCTTGTGGGTGGCGCGGTTGGGGATCATCAGGCTCTCCGCCCACAGCTCGCCGCCCTCCTCCGGCACCACGAACTCGATGTCCGGGTTCTCGGCGGTGAGTTGGACCGCGTCGCCGGAGTAGGCCTGGCAGGCGAGCGCAGCGCCGGAGGCGAGGTCGCTGGTGTAGTCGTTGCCGGTGAAGCGGCGGATGTGGCCGGTGTCGACCATCTTCTGCACCAGGTCCATCGCCTTGTTCGCGTCGTCGTCGCCGAACGTCGCGATGTCCGCGCCCTGGGAGAGCATCAGCAGCCCGAGCGCCTCGTCCAGCCCGGCGAACAGCGTGATCCGGCCCTTGAGGTCGGGTGCCCACAGGTCGGCGGTGGACTTGATCTCCCGGCCGAGCGCCTTGCGGTTGTACGCGATGCCGGTGATCCCGGACTGCCACGGCACGCTGCGCCGGCGCCCGGGGTCGAAGCCCGGGTTCGCGAGCTGCGGGTCCAGGTTGGCGGTGACGTTGGGCAGGTTGGCCCGGTCCATGGCCTGCACCCAGCCCAGCGAGACGTACCGCCCTGCCATCCAGTCGCTGATCACCATCAGGTCCCGGCCGGGGGCGGCGCCCTGGGTGAGCACCGGGCTGATCTTGCCGAAGAACTCGTCGTTGTCGTTGATGTCCTCGGTGTAGGTGACGTCGATCCCGGTCTTCTCGCTGAAGCCGTCCAGGGTCGGGCGGCCGCCGTGGTCGTCGGTGTCGATGTACTGCGTCCAGTTGGAGAAGGCGAGCCGCTTGTCGGTCTCCGAGCGGTCCGGCGCCGAGCGGCGGTCTTCGGGGACGTACGCGGACGGGATCCCGCAGCCGGTCAGGGTGCCGGCGCCGAGCAGCGCGGCCCCACCGAGCACGGAACGTCGGCGCAGCACGGCGGAGTCGGGCGTACGGCGGGTCAGGGTGGAGCTGCTGGGCATGGCGGAGCCTTCCGGAGCGTGGGACGGCCCCGGGCACAACTGCCCGGGGCCGTCCTGGAGGTACGTCAGACAGTGTGCGCGTCGGTGAGCGACAGCACCTCGTCCAGCACCGCGAGGCCGGTCTTGGCCTCCTCCTCGGTGACGGTGCACGGCGGGACGACGTGGAAGCGGTTCATGTTGACGAACGGCCAGAGCCCGCGCCGCTTGCAGGCGGCGGCCAGCTCGGCCATCGGCGCGTTGGCGGCGCCGGCGGCGTTGTACGGCACCATCGGCTCGCGGGTCTCCCGGTTCTTCACCAGGTCGAGCGCCCAGAACACGCCCATGCCGCGGACCTCGCCGATCGACGGGTGCCGCTCGGCCAGCTCGCGCAGGCCGGGGCCGAGCACGGTCTCGCCGATGTGCTTGGCGTTCTCGACGATGCCCTCCTGCGCCATCGTGGTGATGGTCGCCACCGCGGAGGCGCAGGCCAGCGGGTGGCCGGAGTAGGTGAGTCCGCCGGGGAACGGCCGCTCGGCGAAGGTGGCCGCGATCTCGGCGCTGATCGCCACGCCGCCGAGCGGCACGTAGCCGGAGTTGACGCCCTTGGCGAAGGTGAGCAGGTCCGGGGTGACGCCCCAGTGGTCGGCGGCGAACCACTCACCGGTGCGGCCGAAGCCCGCCATCACCTCGTCGAGGATGAACACGATGCCGTGGCGGTCACAGATCTCCCGCACCCCGGCCAGGTAGCCCGGCGGCGGGATCAGGATGCCCGCGGTGCCGACCACGGTCTCCAGGATGACGGCCGCGACGGTGCCCGGCCCCTCGAAGGCGATCACCTCCTCCAGGTGCCGCAGCGCGCGCTCGCACTCCTGCGCCTCGTTCTCGGCGTGGAAGTTGGAGCGGTAGGCGTACGGGCCCCAGAAGTGCACCACGCCGGAGACCCCGGTCTCGTTGGCCCAGCGCCGCGGGTCGCCGGTGAGGGCGATCGCGTTGGCGGTGGCGCCGTGGTACGAGCGGTAGGTGGACAGCACCTTCTGCCGGCCCGTGTGCAGCCGGGCCAGCCGGATCGCGTTCTCGTTGGCCTCGGCGCCGCCGTTGGTGAAGAAGATCTTGTCCAGGTCGCCCGGGGTGCGCTCGGCGATCAGCCGGGCGGCCTCGCTGCGCGACTCGACCGCGAAGCCGGGTGCGATGGTGCAGAGCTTCGCCGCCTGCTCCTGGATCGCGGCGACCACCTTCGGGTGCTGGTGCCCGATGTTGGTGTTGACCAGCTGCGAGGAGAAGTCGAGGTAGCGGTTGCCGTCGTAGTCCCAGAAGTACGAGCCCTCGGCGCCGGCCACCGCGAGGGGGTCGATCAGCGCCTGGGCGGACCACGAGTGGAAGACGTGCGCGCGGTCGGCGGCCTTGACGGCCTGGCCGGCGGCTGAGTCAGCGGTGGGGATGCTCATGCCGGTAAGGCTAGGACGGGCCGCGCGCGAAGTGCAGTTTCATCTTGTCAGTCGGTCGCCCGATCCGTCGACAGGGTGCAAAGACACCGGGCCCGGGGCGGAAAGCCCCGGGCCCATTGTCAGTTCATACGACCTGAATAGGTCAGATCGCGGTCATACTGCGCCCGACGGTCATGACCCGCTAGATCGCGGTCATACTGCGCCCGACGGTCATGACCCGCTAGATCGCGGTCATGACGTGCTTCACGCGGGTGTAGTCCTCGAAGCCGTACGACGACAGGTCCTTGCCGTAGCCGGACTTCTTGAAGCCGCCGTGCGGCATCTCGGCGACCAGCGGGATGTGGGTGTTGATCCAGACGCAGCCGAAGTCCAGGCGGCGCGACATCCGCATGGCGCGGGCGTGGTCCTTGGTCCACACCGAGGAGGCCAGCGCGAACTCGACGCCGTTGGCGTACTCGACGGCCTGGTCCTCGTCGGTGAACTTCTGCACGGTGATGACCGGGCCGAAGACCTCGTTCTGGATGATCTCGTCGTCCTGGTTCAGGCCGGAGACGACGGTCGGGGCGTAGAAGTAGCCCTTGTCGCCGACCCGGTGGCCACCGGCCTCGACCTTGGCGTGGGCGGGCAGCCGCTCGATGAAGCCGGCGACCTGCTTCAGCTGGTTGGCGTTGTTCAGCGGGCCGTACAGCACGTCCTCGTCGTCCGCGCCGCCGGTCTTGGTCTCGGCCGCGGCCTTGGCCAGCGCCTCGACGAAGGCGTCGTGGATCGACTCGTGCACCAGCACGCGGGTGGCGGCGGTGCAGTCCTGGCCGGCGTTGAAGTAGCCCGCGACCGAGATGCCCTCGACGGCCTCGGCGATGTCGGCGTCCTCGAAGACCACGACCGGGGCCTTGCCGCCCAGCTCCAGGTGGACGCGCTTGACGTCCTTGGACGCCGACTCGGCGACCTGGATGCCGGCCCGGACCGAACCGGTGATGGAGGCCATCGCCGGGGTCTTGTGCTCGACCATCAGCTTGCCGGTCTCGCGGTCGCCGCAGATGACGTTGAAGACGCCGGCCGGCAGGTCCAGGTCCTTGAGGATGCCGCCGATGATCTCGGCCAGCAGCACGGTCGAGGCCGGGGTGGTGTCCGAGGGCTTCAGGACGACGGCGTTGCCCGCGGCGATGGCCGGGGCGAACTTCCAGACGGCCATCATCATCGGGTAGTTCCACGGCGCGACCTGGGCACAGACACCGACCGGCTCGCGGCGGACGATCGAGGTCATCCCGTCCATGTACTCACCGGCGGCCTTGCCCTCCAGCAGGCGGGCGGCACCGGCGAAGAAGCGGATCTGGTCCACCATCGGGCCGATCTCCTCGGAGAGGGTCAGCGCCCGGGGCTTGCCGGTGTTGCGCACCTCGGCGTCGACGATCTCGTCGGCCCGGGCCTCGACCGCGTCGGCGATCTTGAGCAGCAGCTTCTGCCGGGTGCTCGGGGTGGAGTCCCGCCAGATCGGGAACGCGACGGCGGCGGAGGCCATGGCGGCGTCCACGTCCGCGGCACCGGACAGCGGCGACGTCGCGTACACCTCGCCGGTGGCCGGGTCGACGATGTCGAGCGTGCGGCCGTCAGCCGCGTCGACGAACTCACCGTTGATGTAGTTGCGCAGCGTGCGAAGGTCGCTCACGGATCTCTCCTCGGTCTGGGCCTGCGGCGTTGCAGATTCCGGCGCCATGGTACGTCGGCGGATCCGGCGTACGAAGGGCGCCGAGTGGCCGTGCCCGAAGCGGCGCGGTCCACTGGTGGCGGTATGCGCGGCACCTCGCGGTGCCGCGCGCGTACCGTGTCAGGGTAGCCGCACGACGGCTGGTATCGACAGGCAGACTCCGTGTACGCGATGAAATCCGTACGCGTTTTCCAAGATCACGACGAAATCAGCAGCTTCCAAGCTTGCGAACACGGGAACGATCAGGCACAGTGGCCGCGTGGCCAACCGCGACCGGAACGCCAGCGTTCCCCTCGACGCCGCCTCCAAGGCGATCATCGAGCAGCTGCAGGAGGACGGGCGTCGCCCGTACGCCGCCATCGGCAAGGCCGTCGGCCTGTCCGAGGCAGCCGTACGGCAACGCGTCCAGAAGCTGCTCGACCAGGGCGTGATGCAGATCGTCGCCGTCACGGACCCGCTCACCGTCGGCTTCACCCGCCAGGCGATGGTCGGCATCCGGGTCGAGGGCGACATCGAGCCCGTCGCCGACGCGCTGGCCGCCCTCGACGAGGTCGACTACGTCGTCTGCACCGCAGGCTCGTTCGACCTCCTGGCCGAACTGGTCTGCGAGGACGACGAGCACCTGCTCGAAATGATCAACAAGCGCATCCGCGCCCTTCCCGGCGTGCGGAGCACCGAGAGCTTCGTTTACCTGAAGCTCCGGAAACAGACCTACACCTGGGGCACCCGATGACAGCCGACCCGGCGCAGAAGGACCTTTCCAAGACCGCTTACGACCACCTGTGGATGCACTTCACCCGCATGTCGTCGTACGAGAACTCCCCCGTGCCGACGATCGTCCGGGGCGAGGGCACCTACGTCTGGGACGACAAGGGCCGCAAGTACCTCGACGGCCTGGCCGGCCTGTTCGTCGTCCAGGCCGGCCACGGCCGCGAGGAGCTCGCCGAGGCCGCCGCCAAGCAGGCCAAGGAGCTCGCCTTCTTCCCGGTGTGGAGCTACGCCCACCCGAAGGCCGTCGAGCTGGCCGAGCGCCTGGCCAACTACGCCCCCGGCGACCTGAACAAGGTCTTCTTCTCCACCGGTGGCGGCGAGGCCGTCGAGACCGCCTGGAAGCTCGCCAAGCAGTACTTCAAGCTGACCGGCAAGCCGACCAAGTACAAGGTCATCTCCCGCGCCGTCGCCTACCACGGCACCCCGCAGGGCGCGCTGTCCATCACCGGCCTGCCGGGCCTGAAGGCCCCGTTCGAGCCGCTGGTGCCGGGCACCCACAAGGCGCCGAACACCAACATCTACCGCGCCCCCGCCTTCCTGGAGAGCCCGGACGGCACCGTCGACCCCGAGGCCTACGGCCGCTGGTGCGCCGACGAGATCGAGGTGGCCATCCTCAACGAGGGCGCCGAGACCGTCGCCGCCGTCTTCGTCGAGCCGGTGCAGAACGCCGGCGGCTGCTTCCCGCCGCCGCCCGGGTACTTCCAGCGCCTGCGCGAGATCTGCGACCGCCACGACGTGCTGCTGGTCTCGGACGAGGTCATCTGCGCCTTCGGCCGCCTGGGCACCATGTTCGGCGCCGACAAGTTCGGCTACCAGCCCGACATGATCACCTGCGCCAAGGGCATGACCTCGGGCTACTCCCCGATCGGCGCCACGATCATCTCGGACCGCCTGGCCGAGCCGTTCTACAAGGGTGACAACACCTTCCTGCACGGCTACACCTTCGGCGGCCACCCGGTCTCCTCCGCGGTGGCGCTGGCCAACCTCGACATCTTCGAGCGCGAGGGCCTGAACCAGCACGTCCTCGACAACGAGGCCGCCTTCCTCGGCACCCTGAACAAGCTGCGCGACCTGCCGATCGTCGGCGACGTCCGCGGCAACGGGTACTTCTACGGCATCGAGCTCGTGAAGGACAAGGTCACCAAGGAGTCGTTCAACGACGACGAGGTCGAGCGCGTGCTCTACGGCTTCCTGTCGAAGGCGCTCTTCGACAACGGCCTGTACTGCCGCGCCGACGACCGTGGCGACCCGGTCATCCAGCTGGCCCCGCCGCTGATCTCCAACCAGTCGACCTTCGACGAGATCGAGCAGATCCTGCGGACCAGCCTCACCGACGCGTGGGCGAAGATCTGATCCCCTGAGCCCTCTTCCCCACCCTCCGCCGAAGGGCGGCCCAGCTCCCCGCCGGGCCGCCCTTCGGCGTTCCCCCACCGGAACATCACAGTCGCACGACCAAACATGCCTGAATGCGGGTGATTTGCCCGTGATGGACCAGAGCGCCGCAACCGCGCCCCGCCCCGGTCGTTCTAATCTGACGACTGTCATATCCCTGCGGCCACCCAGGATGGAACCTCATGTCAGCGGCACCGCCTGACAACGACGTGCTGTGGGCCCGAGGGATCGTCAAGTCCCATCACGGCACCCCCGCCCTGCGCGGCATCTCGCTCGGCGTCCGCGAGGGCGAGGTGCTCGCCGTCACCGGCCCGCGCGGCTCCGGCAAGAGCACCCTGCTGGGCTGCCTCTCCGCCCAGCTCCCGGTCGACGAGGGCGAGGTCTGGTTCAACAGCGCCCCCGTGCACACCCTCACCCGGGCCGGCCGCGAACGGCTGCGCCGCGACCGCTTCGGCTTCGTCGGCTCCGAGCCGCACCTGGTCCCCGAACTGACCGCCCGGGAGAACGTCGCCCTGCCGCTGCTGCTCGCCGGGGCCGGCAACAAGGCCGCCTACACCGCCGCCGCCGAGTGGCTGGAGCGCCTCGACGTCGGCGACTTCGCCAAGCACCGCCCCGACCGGCTGGTCCAGAGCCAGCGCCAACGGGTCGCCGTCGCCCGTGCCCTGGCCCCGCTGCCGCCTGTCGTCTTCGCCGACGACCCCACCGCCCCGCTGCACCGCGAAGCCGCCGACCAGGTCCTGCGGATACTGACCAGCGCGGCCCGCTCGCACCAGCTCACCCTCGTCCTGGCCACCCACGACCCCGAGCTCGTCCGGTTCGCGGACCGCGCCGTCGCCCTCGTCGACGGACGGCTCACCGCCCCCGCCGCCCCCGTCCCGCGCGGCACCACCGTGTCCGGGGCCCCCGGAGCGCCCGCCGTCACGGCCACCCGCCGCTGACGACGCCGAGCCGCTGAAAGAGTCGACGTGTTCTATCTCCGTCTGGCCCGGGGCTACCGGGTGCCCGACCTCGGCCGCTGGCTGCTCACCGCGCTGGCCGCCGCCGTGGTCGCCGCCTTCCTGCTGCGCTCCCTCGGCCGGGCGATGAGCGACCCGCTCGGCGGCGCCGACCCGCTGGTCCGGCTGCTCTGGTGCCTGCCCCCGCTCGCCGCCGTCGCCTGGTTCGCGGCCGTCGCCGCCCGCGCGGTGCCCGCCCGGCGCCCCGAGCGGATCGCCGGCCTCACCGCCGCCGGAGCCGGCTCCCGCCGGATCCGGGCCCTGATCGCCGGCGAGGTCGCCCTCGCCTGCACCCTCGGCAGCGTGCTCACCCTGCTGGTCTTCCTGGTACTGCGCAACGACATCGCCGGGCCCTCGCTCGCCCCCGACCTCGGCATGGGCGTGCCGCTGCCGCCCGCCGCGCCGGTCACCCTGCTCGCCCTGGTCCCGCTCACCGCCGGCCTCGCCGCCGCCTGCGCGGTGCCCGCCACCGAGAACCTGCCCGGCGGCCGCACCCGCCGCCGCACCGGCTTCGGCGTCTGGCGGATCGCCCTGCCGATCGGGCTGGGCGTGATCGGCGCCGCACTCGAACTCATCGCGCTGCGGCCCGGCGCCGCCGCCGACGGCCGCCCGATCCACCTGCCCGCCGGGCTCGGCACCACCAGCACCGCCGCGCTCGGCGGCTGGGCCACCAGCGCACTCGGCCTCGCCCTGCTCACCGGCCCGCTGCTGGCCTGGGCCGGACGGCTGCTCGCCCTCGGCCGGCCCACCCCGCTGCGACTGCTCGCCGGGCGCGGGCTCACCGCCCAGGCCCCGCGCCTCGGCGCGCCGCTGGCCGTCCTCACCCTCGCCGTCGCGCTGGTGCTCACCACCATCCGCTACTGGATCGGCGCCCCCGACAGCGCCGACGCGCTGCCCGCCGTCGAGGCCTGCCTGGTGCTCGGCTGCGCGGCCGCCGCGGTGGTCGCCCGGCTCGCCGAGGTCCGCACCGACCGCCGCCACGTCACCGACGCGCTGCTGCGCCTCGGCGCCTCGCCCCGCCTGCTGTTCGGCGCGGTCGCGCTGCGCACCCTGGCGGTCGGCACCACGCTGCTGCTGACCGGCGGGGCGACCGCCGCACTGGCGGCCGCCGGACTGCGGTAGCGGCCGGGCTCCCGGGGGCTAACCCGCTGCGGCGAGCTGGCCGCAGGCGCCGTCGATCTCCTGGCCGCGGGTGTCGCGGACGGTCGTCGGCACACCGTGCGACTGCAGCCGGCGGACGAACTCGCGCTCGTCCTCGGGCCGGGAGGCGGTCCACTTGGAACCCGGGGTCGGGTTCAGCGGGATCAGGTTGACGTGCACCCGGTGGTTCTTGATCAGCCGGCCGAGCAGGTCGGCCCGCCACGCCTGGTCGTTGATGTCCTTGATCAGCGCGTACTCGATGGAGATCCGGCGGCCGGACTTCTCCGCGTAGTTCCAGGCCGCGTCCAGCACCTCGTCGACCTTCCACCGGGTGTTCACCGGCACCAGCTCGTCGCGCAGCTCGTCGTCCGGGGCGTGCAGTGACAGCGCCAGGCGGCAGCTGAGGCCCTCGTCGGCGAAGCGGTGCATCGCCGGGACGAGCCCGACGGTCGAGACGGTGATGCCGCGCTGGGACAGGCCGAAGCCGTCCGGCGCCGGGTCGGTCAGTCGGCGGATCGAGGCCAGCACCCGGTTGTAGTTGGCCAGCGGCTCGCCCATGCCCATGAACACCACGTTGGACAGCCGCGCCTCACCGCCCGGGATCTCCCCGTCCTTGAGCGAACGCATCCCGGCGGCGATCTGCTCGACGATCTCGGCGGTGGAGAGGTTGCGGGTCAGCCCGGCCTGGCCGGTGGCGCAGAACGGGCAGTTCATGCCGCAGCCGGCCTGCGAGCTGATGCACATGGTGACCCGGTCCGGGTAGCGCATCAGCACGGACTCCACGAGCGTGCCGTCGAAGAGCTTCCACAGCGTCTTGCGGGTGGCGTCGTCGTCACAGGAGACGTGCCGCACCACCGACATCAGCTCGGGCAGCAGGCTCCCGGTGAGCTTCTCCCGGCTGGCGGCGGGGATGTCCGTCCAGCTCGCCGGGTCGTTCGACATCCGGCCGAAGTAGTGGTTGGAGAGCTGCTTGGCGCGGAACGGCTGCTCGCCCAGCTCGGCGACGGCCTCCTTGCGCTCGGCGGGGCTCAGGTCGGCGAGGTGTCGCGGGGGCTTGGCGCCGCGCGGCGCGACAAAGGTGAGTTCTCCGGGCTTAGGCATGGTTGTTCCAGTGTCGCAGACGCGCGGGGGCCCCGGACGCCAGGCGTCCGGGGCCCTCGCGGGTACGCGCGGATCAGCTGCCGACGAAGGCCGTCAGCAGCAGCCAGACCACCGGGGCGGTCGGCAGGAGCGAGTCCAGCCGGTCCATGATGCCGCCGTGGCCGGGCAGCAGCGTGCCCATGTCCTTGATGCCGAGGTCACGCTTGATCATCGACTCGCCCAGGTCGCCCAGGGTCGCGGTGACCGCCGCGCAGCCGCCCAGGATCAGGCCCTGCCACCAGCTGCCGTCGTCGATGATCAGCTGCATCAGCACCGCGCCCGCCAGCATCGACAGGCCGATGCCGCCGGCCAGGCCCTCGCGGGTCTTGCCGGGGCTGATCGTCGGGGCCAGCTTGGTGCGGCCGAACTTGTAGCCCACGGCGTAGGCGCCGGTGTCGCTGCAGATCGTGACGATCAGGAAGAGCACGATCCGCTGGGGGCCGTCGTCGGCCGCCAGCATCATCGCCACGAAGGTGGCCAGGAACGGCACGTAGAAGGCGGTGAACACCCCTGCCGTTATGTCCCGCAGGTAGTTCTCCGGCGGTTCGGCCATCCGCCAGACCATCACCGCCAGCCCGGTCAGCGCGAGCGAGGCCGCGGCCCACTGGATCCCGGACCAGTAGCCGGTCGCGACCATGGCGATGCCGCCCGCGACCAGCGGGATCAGCGGCGCCTTGATCTGCTTGCGCTCGGAGAGCCGGCTGGTCAGCTCCCAGACACCGACCGCGACCGCGGCCATCACGACAACCAGGAACAGTGCCTTCACCACGAACAGCGAGGCGACGATCACCGCGCCGAGGCCGACGCCCACGCCTATGGCGGCCTGGAGATTACGGCCGCCGCGCTGCTTGCGCGGCTGCGGCTGCGGGTCGGGCTGGGCGGCCACGGGTGTCTCCTGCCCTGGATGGGACGACGGCACGAAGTGGGGCTGTCCGGCCGCCGGGTGGCTGGGCGGCGGCGCGGAATGCACCGGTGCCCCCGGGTACGGCGGGGTGCCGTGGCCGGGGGCGGGGGCGGTGTCACCGGATATCGCGCGCAGCACGACCGTCTCCGTCACGCCGGGCGGCGCGGTCTCCGGCTGCTCGTCCCGGAACAGCGGGCCGCTCAGCCGGCCGGCTTCCCGGGCCTGGCCCGCGGCGGGGTCGGCCGGTCCGCCGGTGGGCTGACCGGGTGCGGGCCGGCCCGGTGCGGGCTGACCGGGCGCGGGCCGGCCCGGTGCCGCGGACGCGCCGCGGCCGACCGGTCGGCCGCCGCCGGGCACACCGGGAGGCGGGCCGGGGTCGGCCGGTACGGGAGGCATGACCTGAGTCTCCTGCGCGTCGCCGCCCCAGTACACCGGAGGCTGCTGCGGGTGATCCGAACGGAGGTCCCGCTCCGGCGGGCCGGCACCCGGCGCGCCCGGGGGCACGGCTCGGCCGCCCGGGTGGCCGGGGTGTCCCTGGACCGGCGCCGCCGGTTCGCCGTACCCCGGCGCCGGATGGGCCGGGGTACGGGATGCCTGCGGCTGCGGCGCCGGGCGGTAGGGCTGGAACTGCTGGTCGGACGGGCCCCAGTAGCCAGGGGCGTCAGGGGCGTCGTTCATCAGACCTCGAGCAGCTCGGCTTCCTTGTGCTTCAGCAGCTCGTCGACCTGGGCCACGTACTTGGCCGTGGTGTCGTCGAGCTCCTTCTCGGCGCGGCGGCCGTCGTCCTCGCCGACCTCGCCGTCCTTGACCAGCTTGTCGATGGCGTCCTTGGCCTTGCGGCGCACGGCACGGATCGAGACCTTGGCGTCCTCGCCCTTGGTGCGGGCGATCTTGATGAACTCCCGGCGGCGCTCTTCGGTCAGCTCGGGCAGCACCACGCGGATGATGGAGCCGTCGTTCGACGGGTTGACGCCCAGGTCGGAGTCGCGGATCGCCTGCTCGATGGCCTTCAGCGCGGTCTTGTCGAACGGCGAGACGACCGCCATCCGCGGCTCCGGCACCGAGAACGAGGCCAGCTGGTTGATCGGCGTCACGGCGCCGTAGTACTCCGCGACGATCTTGGCGAACATCGCCGGGTGCGCACGGCCGGTACGGATGGCCGCGAGGTCGTCCTTGGCGACGCCGACGGCCTTCTCCATCTTCTCCTCGGCCTCGAGGAGGGTCTCTTCGATCACTGTGGTCTCCCTGTCCGGTTCATCTGCTGTTGTTCCGACCGGTGTCGGCGCGGCGGCCGTTCGCGGCTCCCGCACCGTTCCCGTACGGCTGGTTGCTGCTCAGGCCCGGACAGAATCCTGGCTGATGAGTGTGCCGATCTTCTCACTCTTCACCGCACGCGCGATATTGCCCTCCGCCAGCAGTTCGAAGACCAGCATCGGGAGGTTGTTGTCCTTGCACAGCGTGATCGCGGTGAGGTCGGCGACCTTGAGGTCGCGCGCGATGACCTCGGAGTACTCCAGCGCGTCGAACTTGACCGCGTCCGGGTTCGTCCGCGGGTCGGAGTCGTAGACGCCGTCCACGCCGTTCTTGCCCATCAGCAGGACGTCGGCGTGGATCTCCAGCGCGCGCTGGACGGCCGTGGTGTCGGTGGAGAAGTACGGCATGCCCATACCGGCGCCGAAGATCACCACGCGGCCCTTCTCCAGGTGCCGGACGGCCCGCAGCGGGAGGTACGGCTCGGCGACCTGGCCCATGGTGATGGCGGTCTGGACCCGGGTCTCGATGCCCTCCTTGACCAGGAAGTCCTGCAGCGCCAGGCAGTTCATGACGGTGCCGAGCATGCCCATGTAGTCGGAGCGGGCCCGGTCCATGCCGCGAACCTGCAGTTCGGCGCCCCGGAAGAAGTTGCCACCACCGATGACCACCGCGACCTCGGTACCGGCGCGGACGACCGTGGCGATCTCTCGGGCGATCGCGTGCACGACGTCCGGGTCGACGCCGAGTCCGCCGCCACCGGCGAAGGCTTCACCGGACAGCTTGAGCAGCACCCGGCGGCGCGAGCCGACCCTGGGGTCCTGCGCGGTCTCCTGCGTCTCCTGCATGGACTTCTCCTTTTTGCACCTACTGGTCACAGGCGCGGGTGTGCGGATGCCCCGCCTGCGCGTACACGCGAGGAGGCCACTGCCGCGGGAACCGGTTCGGTGTCCTGCACGGCAATGGCCTCCTCGTCGTTCATGGTGCCGACGCGAGCCCGCCCGTGGGCGGTTGGCGCTGGGTGAGCCCGTTCGGCGTTCCTCCCGCCCTGGTCAGCGGGCGGGGGCGGTTCCCAGCCTAAAGGGGGCCGGGAACCCGGTGGAACGTGGCTCAGGCGCCGACGCGGAAGCGGGCGAAGCGCTTGAGGGCGACGCCGTTCTCCTCGAGGACCTTGGCGACGGTCTTCTTGTTGTCCTTCGCGAAGGCCTGCTCCAGGACGGAGAACTCCTTCACGAAGCCGGTGACGCGACCCTCGACGATCTTCGGCAGGGCAGCCTCCGGCTTGCCCTCCTCGCGAGCGGTGGCCTCGGCGACGCGGCGCTCGTTCTCGATGTCCTCGGCCGGGATGTCCTCGCGGGACAGGTACTTCGGGGCGAAGGCGGCGATGTGCTGCGCGACGTCCTTCGCGACCTCGGCGTTCTCCTTGTCCAGCTCGACCAGGACGCCGACGGCCGGCGGCAGGTCGGGGCTGGTCTTGTGCAGGTAGACCGCGACGAAGCCGTCACCGTCGAACTGGGCGAAGCGACGGAAGACGATCTTCTCGCCCAGGGTGGCGTTGGCCTCGTCCACGAACTGCTGGACGGTCTTGCCGGCCTCGATCTCGGAAGCCAGGGCGGCGTCCAGGTCGGCCGGGGCCGTCTTGGCGACGTGGGCGGCAATGGCGTCGGCGACCTTGACGAAGTTGTCACCCTTGGCGACGAAGTCCGTCTCGCAGTTCAGCTCGACCAGAACGCCGGACTTCTTGTCCTCGGCGATCAGCGCGGCGACGGCGCCGTTGGAGGCGTCGCGGCCCTCGCGCTTGGCAACGCCCTTCTGGCCCTTGATGCGCAGGAGCTCGACGGCCTTCTCGACGTTGCCCTCGGCCTCGTCCAGGGCCTTCTTGCAGTCCATCATGCCGGCGCCGGTGAGCTCACGGAGCTTCTTGACGTCCGCGGCGGTGAAGTTCGCCATGGTGTGAATCTCTTCTCGCGTCTCGCGTGTCTGCGTGGAGTGGCGCCGGGACCGATGGTTCGGGTCCCGGCGCTGGAGAGAGGGGCACCTGCCGGCTTCGTACCGGCGGGTGCCCCTCACCCTTGGTACGTCAGGCCTGCTCGGCCGGCGCCTCGGTGGCGGGAGCCTCGGCGGCGGCGGGGGCCTCCTCGGCGGCCGGCGCCTCGGCAGCGGGGGCCTCCTCGGCGGCGGGGGCCTCGGCGGCGGCGGGGGCCTCCTCGGCCTTCTCGCCCTCGATGAGGTCCTTCTCCCAGGCGGCCAGCGGCTGGTCGGCGCCCGGCTCGGCCTTGGTGTCGCCCTTGGCGACACCGGCGCGGGACTTCAGGCCCTCGGCCACGGCGTCGGCGATCACGCGGGTCAGCAGGGTGACGGAGCGGATCGCGTCGTCGTTGCCCGGGATCTTGTAGTCGACCTCGTCCGGGTCACAGTTGGTGTCGAGGATGGCGACGACCGGGATGTTGAGCTTCCGGGCCTCGCCGACCGCGATGTGCTCCTTCTTGGTGTCCACGATCCAGACGGCGCTGGGAACGCGCTGCATGTCGCGGATACCGCCGAGGGTCTTCTCCAGCTTGTCGTGCTCGCGCTGGAGGACCAGGAGCTCCTTCTTGGTGAGGCCGGAACCGGCCACGTCCGAGAAGTCCAGCTCGCCGAGCTCCTTCAGACGCTGAAGGCGCTTGTAGACGGTCGAGAAGTTGGTCAGCATGCCGCCAAGCCAGCGCTGGTTCACGTAGGGCATGCCCACGCGGGTGGCCTGCTCGGCGATGGCCTCCTGGGCCTGCTTCTTCGTGCCGACGAAGAGGACGCTGCCGCCGTGGGCAACGGTCTCCTTGATGAACTCGAAGGCGCGGTCGATGTAGTTCAGCGACTGCAGGAGGTCGATGATGTAGATGCCGTTGCGCTCCGTGATGATGAAGCGCTTCATCTTCGGGTTCCAGCGGCGGGTCTGGTGACCGAAGTGGACGCCGCTCTCCAGCAGCTCCCGCATCGTGACGACGGCCATTGCCGTGCTCCTCAGGTGTTACGGCCCGACAGCGGCACTGCGTCGCAGCGATCGCCCACAGCCGGGTCAGTCTCGGTTTGTCCGTGGCGGCCAGGTGACAGCCACGCCTGACGCCCCGAACGTGCCGAGCCGCTTGCGCCCGCTCGGCCGGGGGCCGGTCGGGCTCGGCGGACCGAGCGGCACTCGCACCTGGCGGGGCTGCGGACGAACCGCGTCCGGCCGCCGGTGGCGGGGCGTGCGAAGTCGACCCGGCGGACCGGGTCGCGTGTGAAGTGTACGGGAAGCGCCGAGCGACGGGCGACTTCGCGAGCGGCCGGGGGCCTGCCGAGGACCCGGGAAGAACCTGGGAACGGCCGGGACGGGCGGGTCGGCGGGGGTGCCGACGGGCGGGTCGGCGGCGGTACCGGCGCCGGGGTCTGCGGAGCTGGGGAGCGTGCGTGCGTCGGTCGGCTGCCTGCCCGCGGTTGGCCACCGGTATGCCGCTTGTACACCGGATGGCGGCGTCCGTACACCCGTTGGAGGGGCGGCGGTCGGACGCGGGGGCGGTTTGTCCACAGGAATCCGGATCCGGGTGGTGCTTGGGCGGCCGGGCGGCGAGCCTTCGCGCATGACTGCTCGTGCGTGGTTCGTCGGGATTCGGGGGCTGGTCGCCGTGGGGGTGGCGCTGGGGGTGGTGGGGGCGCTCGGGATGCCGGGGGCAGCGGCGGGGGCGGCAGCGGGGGCGGCAGCGGGGGCGGCGGGCGGCTCGGGCTCCGGCAATGGCTCCGGCTCCCGCAGTGGCAGTGGCTCCGGCAGTGGCTTGGGCCCGCGCGGTGCCCGGGCCTGGCCGGTGGGCGGGCCCGGCGGGGTGCTGGGGCGGTTCGAGCCGCCGGCGAAGCCCTGGGCCGCCGGGCACCGGGGAGTGGACCTCGCCGCCGAGCCCGGGGCGGAGGTCCGGGCGGCGGCCGCCGGGGTGGTCACGTTCTCCGGGCTGGTGGCCGGACGTCCGGTGGTGACCGTCTCCCACCTCGGCTCGGGGTCTCCCCCGCTCCGAACCACCTACCTGCCGCTCACCGGCACCCTCCCGGTCGGCACCGCGGTGGCCGCCGGGCAGGTGATCGGCCGGCTCGCCCCGGACGGGCGGCACTGCGCCGCGCGCGACTGCCTGCACTGGGGGCTGCTGCGCGGGGGCCGCTACCTGGACCCGCTGGCCCTGTTCGGCGCGGGTACGGCACGGCTGCTGCCACTGGGCTCAGAACCGCTGGGGGCCGAGCGGCTGCAGCCGTCGGAGGCCGAGCAGGCGGTCACGCCCGGCTGAGGCCGTGCAGCGCGAAAGCGACGGCGGCGACCGCGATCTCCTCGGGGTTCTCCGCGTTCTCGGGGTTCTCGGTCGGGCAACCGGCGTGCTCCCCGGTAGTCGCCTGCTCGGCTCGACGGACGGCCGCCTCCACGACCCCCTGCAGCAGCACCGCGGCGAGCCGGGGCCGCTCGTGGCCCAGGTCCTCCAGCGCCCGGACGACCAGGCCGGCCAGCCTGCCGTGCGCCGCCCGGATCCGCTCGCGCGCGGCCTCGTCGAGCTCCAGCGCCGAGATCGCCACGATCGCACGGTGGCGCGGGTCGGCGGCCAACGCCAGCTGACCCCGGACGTACGCCTCGATCCGCTCGGCGGCGGTGTCGCAGCTCCCCATCCCGGCCTCGATCTCGGCCGCCCAGAGCGGGAAGTCCACCTCGCAGAGCGCCTCGACCACGGCGGCGCGGGAGCGGAAGTACTCGTAGACCGAGGAACGCGCCAGCCCGGTACGCGCGGCAAGCGCGGGGAAGGTCAGGGCCTCCTTGCCACCCTCGGTGAGCAGGGTGCGGGCAGCGTCGAGGAGTGCTGCTCGCTGCAGCTGGCGATGCTCGGCCACCGTGGCCGCTCGGATCTTCGGCACGCTCCCACTGTACGGAGCCCTGCCCGCGGCCGATAAGGCGCCGCGCATGCGGAGGAGGCAGGGGCCCGCCGGGCAGGCCCGGCCTGTCCGGCTGAACCCCGCGCCGCCGGATCGGGGCGCTACGGGATCGGCGCGCGACCGGATCGGCGCGCGACCGGATCGGCGCGCGACCGGATCGGCGCGCGACCGGATCGGGGCGCTAGCGGACCTCCGAGAGCTTGGCGCGCAGCTGGAGGACGGACTTGGTGTGGATCTGGCTCACCCGACTCTCCGTCACCCCCAGCACCTGCCCGATCTCGGCAAGGGTGAGTCCCTCGTAGTAGTAGAGCGTCACGACGGTCTTCTCCCGCTCGGGAAGGGTGTTGACCGCCTGGGCCAGCAGTCTGCGCAGCTCGCGGTCCTCGGCCACCTCGACCGGGTTGTCCGCGCCGTGGTCCTCCAGGGTGTCCATCAGGCTCAGCCGGTCGCCGCCCTCCCCCACCGGGTGGAGCAGCTCGTCCAGGGCCACCACGTTGGCGAGCGACAGCTGGCTGAAGATGGCGTGCAGGTCCTCGATCGCGATGCCCATCTCGGCCGCGACCTCGGGCTCGTGCGGCGTCCGGCGCAGCCGGGCCTCCAGCGTCGCGTACGTCCGCTCGACCGCCTTCGCCTTCTGCCGCACCGAGCGCGGGATCCAGTCCAGGGCGCGCAGCTCGTCGATGATCGCGCCGCGGATGCGGCTGATCGCGTAGGTCTCGAACTTGATGGCGCGCTCGATGTCGAACTTCTCGATCGCGTCGATCAGCCCGAAGACCCCGGAGGAGACGAAGTCCGCCTGCTCGACGTTGGAGGGCAGGCCGACCCCGACCCGCCCCGCCACGTATTTGACGAGCGGTGAGTAGTGCAGGATCAGCTGCTCGCGCAGCCGCTGGTCGCCGGTCTCCTTGTAGGAGCGCCAGAGCTCTTCGAGCGCGCTGCGCCCCTGGGTCACGGCGTCCGGGCCGGCCTGTCCGGTGTCCGCGGGCGTGGCGGCTGGTGTCGCGGCGGATGTGTCGGCGGTTGTGTCCACCGGCGCGTCGCCGGCGCGGACCGCCTCGGTGCCCCGGGTCGCGTCCGCGGGCTGGCCTGGCACCACCGTCGGCCGGCCGCCCTGGCGCGACAGGCCGCCCATCGCCCCCGCCGACTTGGACGGGAACTCGGTCGCCGGGCGCCGCTCGGTCCTCGGCCCTCCCGAGGACCGAGCGCCACCGGTCACTCTGTGTCCGGGAATGTGTGTGGGCATGCGTTGGTCTGCGCCGTTCTGCCGAGTCATGTGCTGATAGGGAAGGCATGTGGAGCGTAGCGTGACCGACTCGCTGCAAAGCGCTACCGCCACTCGGTCGTCCCCCGATCCGGTGGCGTTCACTCACCGGATCCGGGCACACGAGCGGAAGACCCGGATCAGCAGGTCAGCCGGGCGGTTCGGACACGCCCTCCCTCGGCGCACGCGCGTTCCCTGCTCCGACGCTCACCTCCTCCGCACCATGCGCCAGTGCGCGCCGTGTCGCTCGACGTAGCCGAGCGAGCCCAACTCGTAGAGCCGCTGGAGCACTTCGTCCGGCGGGAGCCCGGACTGGCGGGCCAGTCGTTCGACCGGCGCGCCCTCCGCCGTCGCCGGTACGGCTTCCAGGACCCGGGCCACCGGGGGCTCCAGCAGGTCGCGCGGCAGCACCGGTCCACTGCGCTGCGGGGCCAGGTCGTCCCCGATCGCCCCGATCAGCTCGGTGATCTCGGCCGCGTCGGTGACCAGGGCGGCGGCGCCGCTGCGGATCAGGGCGTGCACCCCGGCCGAGAGCTCCGAGGTCACCGGGCCGGCGACGCCCATGGTGTGGCGGTTGAGGTCCCGCGCCCGCCTCGCCGTGCTCAGGGCTCCGCTGCGGACCGCCGCCTCGACCACCACGGTGCCCCGGGTGAGCGCCGCGATGACCCGGTTGCGTAGGACGAAGCGGAAGCGGTTCGGGTGCTCCCCGGGCGGGAGTTCACTGACCAGCAGACCCTGGACGCCGATCCGCCGGATCAGTTCGGCGTTCCCCTTCGGGTAGGCCACGTCGACTCCGCAGGCAAGCACCGCGACGGTCATCCCTCCGACGGCGAGTGCGCCGCGGTGGGCGGCCGCGTCGATCCCGTAGGCGGCGCCGGACACCACCACCCAACCGCGCTCGGCCAGTTGGGCCGACAGTTCCCCGGCGACGTGGGCGCCGTAGGCCGTGCAGGCCCGGGAGCCGACCATCGCGACCGAGCGGAGCGCGAGCAGCCTCAGCGAGCCGGTGCCGATCGTCCAGAGCCCGATGGGACGGCCGTCGCCCAGGTCATCGAGTTGGCTGGGCCATTCCGTGTCCCCCGGAATGATGAACCGCCCACCGGCGCGCCGTACCCGTTTCAGGTCCATCTCCGGGTCCAGCCCCGGGAGTCTCGCCTGGTACCCGGCCAGGCGGGCGGAATCCAGCCCGGGGTGGTCGGGCACCGTCCCGTCCCGGATCGCCTGGACCACGTCGACGGCGGGGAGCCGGCCGAGCCAGCGGCCGACCACCGCGTCCCCCGGTTCGCTGAGCCGGCTGAGCACGACGCGGGCGAGGCGCTCGGGATCGGGCGCTGTCGTGGCGTCGGTGGGATCGGTTGCTGGCCCGATCCGGAGCCGGGGCCCGAGCCCGGCTCCGGCTCCGGCTCCGCTGTGGGCTTGGGGGTGCCTCACCAACCGGTTCATGCCTCGCCCTCCGCGTTCTCCGTCTGCTCGGCACGTGTCCCGGGCCGGCCGCCGTCCGGCGGGCCGCCGCGCTGGGCCGGGATGCCCCCGAGCCGGCCGGTGCCCCGTTCGGTCAGCGCCAGCCCGTGCTCCACCCCGGTGCGCAGGACCAGGGCGGTGCGCAGGTCCCGCTGGTCAGGCCGGTCGCGGCCGGCGAGGTCGGCGACCGTCCAGGCGACCCGGAGCACCCGGTCCAGGCCCCGGGCGGTCAGCAGCCCCCGCTCCAGCTGGCGTGCGACATCGTTGAGCGCGCCGGGCGCGAGCTGCCACCGCGTGCGCAGCTCGTGGCCCGGGACCTCCCCGTTGGTCCGCCACGGGGTGTCCGCCAGCCGGGCCGCCGCCCGCTCCCGCGCGGCCAGCACCCGGGCCGCGACGGTCTCGGTGTTCTCCGCCGTGGTGTCCCGCTCCATGAGTTCGATCCTCGTCACCGGGGCGACCTGGACCTGGAGGTCGACCCGGTCCAGCAGTGGCCCGGAGAGCCTCCCCTGGTAGCGGCTGACCATCACCGGGGTGCACTCGCAGCCCTCGCCCCGCCGTGAGTGCCGGCCGCACGGACAGGGGTTGGCGGCCAGGCAGAGGAGGAAGCGGGCCGGGAGCCGGAGCGACCCGGCCGAGCGGGCGATCACCACTTCGCCCGACTCCAGCGGCTGGCGCAGTGCGTCGAGCACCCGGACCGGGAACTCCGGCGCCTCGTCCAGGAACAGCACGCCCCGGTGGGCCAGCGAGACGGCGCCCGGTCGCGGCAGGCCGCTGCCGCCGCCGACGATCGCGGGCATCGTGGTGGAGTGGTGCGGGGCGCAGTAGGGCGCGGTGTCGATCAGCGGGCGCCCGACCGGGAGCAGGCCGGCAACCGAGTGCACGGCAGTGACTTCCAGCGCTTCCTGCTGGGTCAGCGGCGGGAGCAGCGAGGGCAGCCGCTCCGCCAGCATGGTCTTGCCCGCGCCCGGCGGACCCTTCAGGTAGAGGTGGTGTCCTCCGGCGGCGGCGATCTCCAGGGCTCGCCGCGCCTCGTACTGGCCGGCCACGTCGGCCATGTCGAGGCGGGCCGCCTTGTCCTCGGACAGGCCCCGCACGCTCGCGCTGGGCAGCATCAGCCCGGCCATCAGCGGGTCCGGTCGGCCTCCGATCGGATCGGGCGGCTCCTCCGGCGGCGGCGCTCCGGTCAGGATCGCGACCAGCTGGCGCAGGCTGCGGACGCCGATCACCGTCACCCCGGGGACGAGCGAGGCCTCGGGCGCGGTCTGCTCGGCGACCACGACCCGTTCGTAACCGGCATCGGCGGCGGCCAGCACCGACGGGAGCACGCCGCGGACCGGCCGCACCCGGCCGTCCAGCCCCAGCTCGCCGATGATCAGCAGCTCGGCGATGGACGACGGGTCGAGCCGCTCGGCGGCGGCCAGCACGGCGCAGGCCACCGCGAGGTCGAAGCCGCTGCCGCTCTTGGGCACCGAGGCGGGGCTGAGGCCGACCGTCAGCTTGCGCTGCGGCCAGGCCTCGCCGCTGTTCACCACCGCGGCGCGGACCCGGTCGCGGGACTCGGTGAGCGCCTTGTCGGGCAGGCCGACCAGGGTGAACGCGGCCACCCCGGGCTCCAGATCGGCCTGGACCTCGACGATCACCCCGTCGACGCCGACCAGCGCGACGGAACAGGTTCGGGCGAAGGCCATCTCAGACCACCCCCCGCAGGTGGTCGACCAGGGCCGCACCCCGCGCCCGGTTGACCACGGCGACCAGGTCGATCCGCACCCCACCCGGCGGGGCGGGCGGCCAGTGCGGATCCGTCGGCGCCACGTCGTCGTCGGCCCCGGCCAGCCGGGCGAAGTGACCGGGCCAACGCTCGGCCATCCAGCGCTCGGCCAGGCGTTGCAGCCGGGCGGCCTTGGCCTGGTCGATGGCCTCGGTGGGCTGCTGGAAGCCCCGCTCGGAGCGGGTCTTCACCTCGCAGACCGCCACGGTGTCGCCGTCGAGGGCGACGATGTCCAGCTCGCCCTCGACGCAGCGCCAGTTGCGGTCCAGGATGCGGAGCCCGGCCTCCGCGAGGCGGCGGGCGGCGACCCGCTCCCCGTAGCGGCCGAGCGCGTTCCTGGTGCTGCGGTCCGGGATCCCCCGCGGCTTCTTCCCGGGCGCGGCCTGCTCCGGTACGGCCGTGTCCGGCGCGGTCGGGTCGGCTACGGCCGTGCTCGGTGCGACCTGCTCCGGTACGGCCTGGTCCTGCTCGACGGTGTGCTGCATGGTGACCACCTCCGCCGAGGAGGCTGCACCACCGCGCACGGCGGGGCCCGGAAATTCCGTTTCCCTGTGGATAACTCGGACCTGTGGACAACTTCTGTCACCCGCAGGGGTGAGAAGCCCCGATCCCGCGAAATTCGGCTGGACAACGCGGGCCGGAGTCGTTCAACGTCAGTTCCCGAAGCCGGACTCGTCCGAGGGCAGCTCCAGGTCGCTCTTCGCGAGTTCCTCGATGTTCACGTCCTTGAAGGTCAGCACCCGGACCTTGCGGACGAACCGGGCCGGCCGGTACATGTCCCAGACCCACGCATCCGCCATCGACACCTCGAAGAACACCTCGCCCTGGACCGAGTGCACCTGCAGCTCGTAGTCATTGGTGAGGTAGAACCGTCGCTCGGTCTCGATCACGTACTTGAACAGGCCGACGACGTCCCGGTACTCCCGGTAGAGCTTGAGCTCCATCTCGGTCTCGTACTTCTCGAGATCTTCGGCACTCATCCAGGCGTCCCCTCAACTTGTCACGTCCACCCATTGTGGACCACCGCACCCACGGTCAGAGCCGCACCGGGTCCACCGGCGGGCCCTCGGCCAGCAGCCGTGCCAGGAAGTCCGCCAGGCCGGCCGGATAGACCGTCTCGCCGGTCCCCCTCAGTTCCTCGACCGTCCACCAGCGCGCCGCGAGCAACTGGGCGTGCTCGTCCGCGCCCATGCCCGAGTGGTCCAGGCCCGTCTCCGTGGTCCGGGCCAGGTGGAACCACTGTTCCTGCTCGAAGCGCTGTCCCTGAAAGGAGAACGACACCGTGCCGTACGCCACCAAGGGCCCCAGGTCCACGCCCCGCAAGCCGGTCTCCTCCGCGAGCTCCCGCTCGGCGGCCTCGCGCACGTCCTCCCCTGCTTCCAAGCCTCCCCCGGGCGTGAACCACCATGTCTCCCCCGGGACGGCCGGGTCGGCGCCCAGGAAGAGGAGGATGCGGTCCAGCCCGTCCAGCAGCAGGATCCGCGCCGCCCGGCGACGCTGTGCTGTCATGGCTGCGCTCCACGCTCCTTCCGTTCGCATCGGTGGCGCTACCGATCCTGCCACCCGACGCCGCCGTTCGGGGCGATGTTCGCCAGAGCGGCCCGCGCCGCGACGGCCCCGCTCAGGAGCTGCGCCCCCGGCGGAGCCGGCGGGCCAGGCCCGCCACCCCGCCCACCGCCGAGGTCACCAGGATCAGCGCCGCGCCGGCGACGGTGGCGTAGGCGGCGGGCTCCAGCGGGCCGGGCTGCGACGCCCTCGGCCCCGTGAAGCCGTCGAAGGCCGTGGTCCGGTCGAGCAGGCCCGTCCGGCCGAAGGGCTTCAGGGTGGCCTCGACCCTGGCCTCGATGACGTCGGCCGGGACGGTCCCGCCGTCGACCTCCAGGTGGGTGCGGGAGTCGAGCGAGCCGACCCGGTTGTCGCCGAGGAGGAACAGCCGGCCCTGCGGCACCGTCACGCTGAACGACTCGCCCTGGCGGCCCTGCGTCGCGAGGTAGGGCTCGTCCACCGGCTGTCCGTTGACCGTCAGCCGACGGTTGTCCCCGCTGGTTGCGACGGTGTCCCCGCCGACCGCGACCACGCGCTTGACCATGAGCTCGCCGCCCCAGGCCTGGTCCCGGAAGACCACCACGTCCCCCCGGCCGACTTTCCCGCCGTCGGCCTTGCGGGCCAGCACGGTGTCTCCGACCTGCAGCGTCGGGTGCATCGAGGCGGTCGGGATGTTGTACGGCCGGTAGTCGATCGCGATCAGGGCGAAGCCGCCGATCATCAGCACCAGCCCGAGCGCCAGCGCGACGCCCTGCAGCACTGCGGCGAAGCGACGGCGCTCACGGGCGGGCGCGGCCGGGCGATCGGCCGTCTGCTCCACGACACTGCTCATCGACACCGTCCACCTCTGGCCTACCGGAGAACACCACTGGCACGCCGGAGGCACCGGCGGGAACGCCGACGGGCCGTGGCACGTCCGAGCAGATTACTCGTCGGTACCACGGCCCGCGCAAGAGTCGGGGACAACCCGGTGGAGCTCAGGACTCCTTGCGGCGCTCCACCCGGACTCGCACCCGGCGCACCAGCGGAAGCAGGGCGACAGCCCCCACCGCACCGACCACGGGGGGCGCCATGGGCGCGGCCGCCGCCAGGCCCTTCTGGTCGAAGGTGTCCGGCACCGACAGCGTCGACCAGTGGTTGATCGGCCAGGCCACCACGAAGGCACGCCCGATCACGTTGTCCACCGGGACGGTGCCGCCGCCCGGCTGGTCCATGTGGAAGCGGGAGTCCAGCGAGTTGGCGCGGTGGTCGCCCATCACCCAGATCCGCCCCTTGGGTACCTTGACCGGCTGGAAGGGGTGGTCACCACAGGGGGTGTTGCCCGGGTAGACGTACGGCTCGTTGAGCGCGACGCCGTTGACCTTGACCGGCCCCTCGCCCTCGCACTCGACGGTGTCCCCGCCGACCGCGATGACCCGCTTGATCAGGTCCTTCTCATTGGTGGAGGGCATCAGACCGACGAAGCTGAGCACGTCCTGAACGCCGCGGACGAAGGAGTTGCTGCTCTGCTGGGTCGGCTCGTCGTTCAGCCAGCCGCCCGGGTCGTGGAACACCACGACCTCGCCGCGCTCGGGCTCGGCCCCGAACCAGGGGGTCAGCTTGTCCACCAGGACGCGGTCGCCGACCTGCAGCGTGTTCTGCATCGACTCCGACGGAATGGAGAACGCCTGGACGAAGAAGGTCTTGATCACGAGCGCGAGGATCAGCGCGATCCCGATCAGGATCGGCAGCTCCTTCCAGAAGGAGCGCGGCTTGCGCGGCTTGGCCGGAGACTCCGACTCCGATCCGTCCACCGACCCGGTCTCCGGGTGCGAGGGTTCCGGCGAGTCCTCGGCCCCCGTGCCCTGCTCGTCGGCGGTCTGGGCCGCGGCGTCGTCGACCGCGGCCGAGGACGCCGAGGACTCGGCGGACCGGGCCACCCGACGACCTGGGCCTTCGGGCTCTCCGGCGCCCGAACGGGCACCGATCACCAAATCCCCCACAACGTCTCCTCCCTGCTGTGCGGACGCCCGCGCGCCCGCGCTCAGAGTGCCGCACAGCGGGCACCACGCTCACCATGACCATGAACGCCTCAGGGCTGCCCACCGCGGGCTCCCCTGACACCAGCACAGTCTCGGCGCGCGACCCGGAACCACTCCCGGCCGCACCTGCACTTCTCTATCACTCCAAGGCATCCGGCTCGCGGTCCCACACGCGAGGCCCGGCCGGTCGGCGGCCGACGCGGCTCACTCCGGAGGCCGCCCCGGCCGACGACCGACGAGCGGAAGGATGCCCAACACACCCATAACGAGCGGAGGTTCCACAGGAACCGGCCCAACGCCCACGGATTCCGCGGTAGTTCCTCCGGCCTGCGGAGCCCGGGCGAGAGAGGAGAGTGAACTCGGCACATCGAGTTGATGGAAGCGGTCCAGCGGCCAGGCGATCACGAACGCGCGACCGACCACACCGCTCAGCGGGATCGTGCCCTGGCCCGGATTGCCCATGTGGAAGCGGGAGTCGGCGGAGACGTCGCGGTGGTCGCCCATGACCCAGAGCCGCCCCTGCGGCACCTTCACCTTGAAGGGCTGCCGGGACGGCGGGTTGCCGGGTGCGAGGTAGGTCTCGTCCACCGGGTGCCCGTTGACGCTGAGCCGCCCCTGCGCGTCGCAGCACTCGACGGTGTCCCCGCCGACGCCGATCACCCGCTTGATCAGGTCCTGCTCGTTGTCGGACGGCAGCAGTCCGACAAAGGTCAGCGCCTGCTTGGCCGCACCCAGCACCGGGCCGTCGTCGGAGGGCTTGTGGTCGTTCTCCAGCCAGCCGCCCGGGTCCTTGAAGACCACCACGTCGCCGCGCTGCGGCTCACTGCCGAACCAGGGGGTCAACTTGTCCACCAGCACCCGGTCCCCGATCCGGATGGTCTGCTCCATCGAACCCGAGGGGATCACGAACACCTGGACCAGGAAGGTCTTTATCACCAGCGCCACCAGCAGGGCCACCAGGATGATCATCGGGACCTCGCGCACCAGCGACCGCTTGCGTCGGCGAGCCGCCCGACGGGCGCTGCGGCGACGCTCGGCCCGGCCGCGCACCGACCGGGCCACGGCGGGCCCGGCGCCCTCCGGCCCACCGTTGTCCGGCTCGCGGGCCGGGCGGTCGGCGAGCCGACCCCTACCTCTGGTCCCCATGACCACCCGTCCCCGCAGTCGCGGCGAAAGCCGCGGGCCGGTCCAGGCTGGTCCAGCGCGAGAACGGGTAGACCACCCAGTCCGCCCGGCCGATCACCTTCTCCTCGGGCACGAAGCCGCCGCCGGGCTCGCCGAGGTGGTCGCGGGAGTCACGGGAGGCCCTGCGATGGTCGCCCATCACCCACAGTTCGCCGGCCGGCACCACCACGTCGAAGGCCACGCTCGACGGGTCGTTCCCCGGGGCCAGGTAGGAGGTCTCGTCCACCGGCACGCCGTTGACGGTGATCGGCGCACCCGGGCCGGCACTGGTCACCCGGTCGCCGCCGACGCCGATCACGCGCTTGACGTAGATGGTGTTCCCGGCCGGGGCCAGCCCGAGGTCCTGGGCGAGCGAACGCGCGCCGTCCCAGAAGCCCTGCGGCTGCGCGGACTCCCGCAGGAAGGAGCCCCTCCCGTCGAAGACCACGATGTCGCCCCGTTGGGGGTGGCCGCCGAAGGCGTAGGCGAGCTGGTTCGCGATCAGCCGGTCGCCCGGTCGCAGGGTGTCCTCCATCGACCCGGAGGGCACCGCGAACGGACGCGCGACGAAGGCGTTCACCAGGAGCAGGGCCGCCAGGCAGATCCCCACCAACAGCAGCAGGTCGCGCGAACGCGAGTGGCCGGGCTCCTCGTCCTGCTCCGAGCCCTCCTCGGCCTGACTCTCCTCGCCCCGACTCTCCGCGGCCTGGCTCTCCTCGGCGGTGCGCGCGGAAGCGGCAGTAGCCGGACCGGTCGCCGTGTCCTCGGAAACGACCGCGGAAACGACCGAAGCGGCCCCGGTAACCGCCCCGGACACGACCGCGGACCGCGACAGCGAGTCCGCACCGGAGGGTGCGGGACTGCTGTCGCGGTCCGCGGGTGGTTCGTGCGTGCTCATCGGGGGGTGAGCTTACCTTGCGGTCTCTCGGTCCCCTTGAGCGCTCCGATCCCCCGGCGAGGCCGGGGGCCGGTGGATCAGCGGTCGCGCTTCTCCTTGATCTTCGCGGCCTTGCCGCGGAGGTCACGCAGGTAGTACAGCTTGGCGCGGCGAACCGCACCGCGGGTCACGACCTCGATCTTCTCGACGACCGGGGTGTGCACCGGGAAGGTGCGCTCCACGCCGACGTTGAAGCTGACCTTGCGAACGGTGAAGGTCTCACCGATGCCGGCGCCGTGGCGGCGGATGACGACGCCCTGGAAGACCTGGACACGGGAGCGGTTGCCCTCGATGACCCGGACGTGGACCTTCAGGGTGTCACCGGCGCGGAAGGCCGGAATGTCGCTACGCAGCGAAGCCGCGTCGACAGCAGCGAGCTTGTTGCTCATGTTGCTCTCCATCGCAGGCGCCACGGGCCGCCCACGGAAAATCGTCACAATGGGGTTTGCTGCGGGCCGCATCGGCTGACGGCGAGCCCCCCGTGGCGGGGGCGCCGGTCCACGTGCCCCCTACGAGAGGGTGCCAGCGACAGACAGCAGCGGCCTATTCTTCCACACCACCGGCCACGGACCGAAATCGGCCGAGCTGTTCATCCCAGGCCAGGCCGAGGATGCTGAGCGCCTCCCGCTCCTTCTTGTCGAAGGCGCCGTACTGCCAGCGTTCGACCAGGTCGGGACGGTTCGCCAGGGTACGGGCGAAGGCCTGCTCGCGCCGCCAACGGGCGATCCGGCCGTGGTTGCCGCTGAGCAGCACGTCCGGCACGGTGCGGCCGCGCCACTCGGCGGGCTTGGTGTAGACCGGCCCCTCCAGCAGGTCGGCCATCGCGCCCGGCGCGAAGGAGTCGTCGCGGTGGGACTCGGCGTTGCCGAGCACCCCGGGCAGCAGTCGGGCGATCGCCTCGACCATGACCAGCACCGCGACCTCGCCGCCGGCCAGCACGTAGTCGCCGATCGAGGCCTCGACCACCGGCATCCGGGTGGCCGCCTCCTCGATCACCCGGCGGTCGATGCCCTCGTACCGCGCGGGGGTGAAGGCCAGCCAGGGGCGGCCGGCCAGCTCCTGGGCGAGCTCCTGGGTGAACGGGCGCCCGCTCGGGGTCGGCACGACCAGGGTGGGCACCTCGCCCTCGGGCCCGCCGGCGACCACCGCGTCCAGCGCCTCGCCCCACGGCTCGGGCTTCATCACCATGCCGGGGCCGCCGCCGTACGGGCTGTCGTCCACCGTGCGGTGCACGTCGTGGGTCCACTCGCGCAGCTCGTGGACGTGCACGTCCAGCTGGCCGCGCGCGCGGGCCTTGCCGACCAGCGAGATGTTCAGC
Organism: Kitasatospora sp. NPDC033851; assembly: GCF_055576085.1. Classification (NCBI taxonomy): domain Bacteria; kingdom Bacillati; phylum Actinomycetota; class Actinomycetes; order Kitasatosporales; family Streptomycetaceae; genus Kitasatospora; species Kitasatospora sp. NPDC033851. Next base: position 41,117 of record NZ_JBVIRL010000002.1, read on the forward strand.
GGCTCCAGGTACTCGGGGAAGATCGTGACGACGTCGATCCGCATGCCGCTCTGCACACCGCCGCTCTCCTCGACGGTCACTCCGACTCCTCCGAACCGTCGGCGGGCTCGGCGGGCGCAGCGGCCTCGGCAGCCTCAGCGGTCTCAGCGGTCTCAGGGCCCTCGGCCGAGGACGTACCGGCGACCTCCGCCTGCTCCAGGTCGATCAGCCCGGGCGGCGGGGTGATCACCGCGCGCTGGTTCTCCAGGTCGATGGTCGGCACGATCTGGCTGACGAAGGGCACCAGCACCTCGGTCCCGTCGGGCCTCTCCACCGTGAGCAGGTCCTGGTACGGCAGGTGGAGCACCTCGGTCAGCTCGCCGACCAGGGTGCCGTCGAGCAGCACCACGTCCAGGCCGATCAGCTGGTGGTCGTAGTACTCCTCCGGATCGTCGGGGCGCTCCTCCGGGTCGACCTCGGAGATGAGCAGGGTGCCCCGGAGTGCCTCGGCCGCGTTGCGGTCCTTGACGCCGACGAAGCGCAGCAGCAGCCGGCCGCTGTGCACCCGGCCGGACTCGATGGTCAGCGGCCCGGCCGACGCGGGGTCGGTGAGCAGGACGGCACCCGGGCCGAGCCGGAGCTCCGGCTCGTCGGTGCGGACCTCGACGCTGACGTCCCCCCTGATGCCGTGGGCACGGCCGATCTTGCCGACGACGAGCTGCACGGTGATCGTTCTCCTGGAGTTCCTGAGCCGAAACGAGAGCCCGACGAAATGCGAAGGGCCGGTGCGAAGGGCTGGTGCGGTGGGGTGGTGCGATGCCCCGAAGGGGTGGTGCGAACGGGTGGTGCGGGAAACGAGAAAAGGCCGACCGGGACGACATGCGTCCCGGTCGGCCCCAAGCCCTGACGGCTGAACGAGCAGCTGCGTCAGCGAATGTTGTCCACGTCGACCAGGTCGACCCGGACGTTGCGACCGCCGAGGGCGCCGACCACGGTGCGCAGAGCGCGCGCCGTGCGGCCACCCCGGCCGATCACCTTGCCGAGGTCATCGGGGTGCACTCGCACCTCGATGGTGTTGCCCCGACGCAGGTTGCGCGAACGCACCTGCACCTCGTCGGGGTGCTCGACGATGCCCTTCACCAAGTGGTCGAGGGCGTCCTCGATCACGCTCAGGCCTCGGCGGCGGCGTCGGCCTCAGCCTCGACCTTGTCCGACTTCTTGGCCTTCGGGGTGATGGCGACACCGGTGGTGGCGTCCTCGAAGCCGGCGACGGCCTTCGCGAACAGGTGCGAGAAGTCCTCGACCTTCGGCTCCGCGACCAGCAGCGGCGCCGGGGCCGGCAGGCCCTTGAACTTCTGCCAGTCGCCGGTCAGCTTCAGGATGGCGAGCACCGGCTCGGTCGGCTGGGCGCCGACGGACAGCCAGTACTGGGCGCGGTCGCTGTCGACCTCGATCTTCGAGGGGTTGTAGGTCGGCTGGTAGATGCCGATCTCCTCGATCGCGCGACCGTCACGCTTGGTGCGGGCGTCGGCGACGACGATGCGGTAGTGCGGGGAGCGAATCTTGCCGAGACGCTTCAGCTTGATCTTGACTGCCACGGGAGTGGGTTCTCCTGGTGTTGACGTGGGTGAGCGGGCTCGCCTCGCGTGGGGTTGCGGGGTGGACCGTTCAAGGGACACGCCAGCCGTAGGAGAGAGGGGTCCTGTCTCGGCTGCCGAGTACTCAGCTGTCCATTCTGCCATACCGGCGCGAACCGCCCGCACACGGCCCGGGAACGGATCAGGGCTCGACCGGGAGCCCCCGCTCCCGGTCCAGCCCACGGACTCACCGCTGTTGTACTGCCCTGCCGTTGTTCTGCTCATAGCGCTTGGACCGCTCGTAGCGCTCGGACTGCTCGTAGCGCCTGTACCGCTCTGCCGGTCCGCCGTGCGACCGCTCGCTCCGGCCGGACCGCTGCCCGCACAGCAGTCCCGCCGGCCCGCCGACCACTTACGTGATCTTGAACGGCTGCTGGCACGCGCCGCAGACGATGGACGCCTGCGCGAGCACCGACGGAACGACCCGGACGTTGCGTCCGCAGCCGCAAACCGCCTTGACCCGGACGCCGCCCCCGGAGGAGCCGTGCCGGGCGGCCGGGCCGCGGAAGGCACGCGTCACGCCGTCGCCGGCCACCGCTTCCTGGTGCGCGCCGAGGGCGCGGTCCAGACGCTCGATGGTTCCTGCGTAGCGTTCCTGGGTCTCCTTGAGCATGGTCACCTGGGAGAAGCCGCTACTCGCGTGCGGCTCCACCGGGTGCGCCAGGCCCAGCTCGGAGGCGAGCATCAGGAAGCGCCGGTTGTGGTAGCGGCCGGCCCGCGAGGTGTCCCGGATATCCCGGGCCGCGGCCAGACCGTGGGCAGCCTCGTGGAGGAGCCGCTCGAAACCGAGCCGCGTGCCACAGGCCGAGGAGGATTCACCGATCAGGGCCTCAGGCGAGGCCAGGTCGGGGAGATCCTGGTGGTAGGCCTGGATGTCGCTCCAGGCGGCGGCCAGTTCGGCCGCGAGGACGAGGGGCTGTGTCGTGCTCACGCTAGACCAACGATGGAGTGCGAGCCGATGTTCCGCATGTTTCCGTCCTCCGGGAATTCACAGGGAACTCCCAGGAATGCAAGGCGGCGCGCGAATTGCACGCTCCGGATCTGACGCAAGACCAACCCCCTGCCGGTTTCGGCCCGTCCCACGGTCGGCGGGCCTGGTGAATTCCGCCCCGGGCGGCGGGCTGTCGCCCCCAGGACGTACGGCCCGTGGTCCCGCCTGATTGACAGGGCCACGGGCCGTACACCGTACCGCTATTCCGTTAATACCGGGAGTTGACCGGCCAGTAGGGATGTCCGCTGCCGGGAGTCCCCCGAAGGAGTTACCGGATTCTTACCCATCCGCATTACGGGCAAATGTCGCCGCCAACGGTCATTACCTACAGGTAACAGACAACCGGCGGACATCCCGGATCGCGGAAGACCCGCGAAACGGCCGCCTGAACCGAACCCCGGATCGAACCCGGAACCGGACACGGGTGCGAACCGGGAACGGGTGTCGGAACCGGATCGATGTCAGTACGCGCGGGCGACGATCGCGATATTGCCGTCCTGGTCGTCCGACTGCGGCACCGAACCGTCGGCCGCGACGATGCAGCGCACCGTGACGCCCTGCTCGGCCAGCTTGGCCTCGCCCTCCGCGCCGAGGTCGGCCCAGGAGATCCGGCCCCAGCCGGTCGCGGCGGCCTCGACGGCCTCGTCGATGGTCTTGACGTCGACCGTGCGGGACTCGCGGCGCTCGCGGGACTGGCGCAGCAGCAGCGCCTGGTCCTCCTCCAGCACGCCCGGGAGCAGCGCGGCCAGGGCGTCGATGGAGACCGGCTCCTTGCCGCCCGGGATGCGGCGGGCCAGCATCGCGGTGCCGTTCTCCAGGTCGCGCGGACCGACCTCGATGCGCAGCGGAACGCCCTTGAGCTCCCAGTCGACGGCGCGGCGGCCGAACGGGGTGTCGGTGCGGTCGTCGACCACGACCCGGATGCCGGCGGCCTCCAGCTGCGCGCCGATCTCGCGGACCTTGGCGATGACCGCGTCGTCGCCCTTGATCGCGAGCACGACGGCCTGGACGGCGGCCAGGCGCGGGGGAACCCGCAGGCCGTTGTCGTCGCCGTGGGACATGATCAGGCCGCCGACCATGCGGGTCGAGACGCCCCAGGAGGTCTGCCAGACGTGCTCGCGCTCGGCGCCCTGCAGCTGGTAGGTGGTGTTGAACGCCTTGGCGAAGTTCTGGCCCAGCTCGTGGCTGGTGCCCATCTGCAGCGCCTTGCCGTCGCCCATCATCGCCTCGAGGGTGAGGGTGTTGATGGCGCCGGCGAAGCGCTCCTTGGCGGTCTTGCGGCCGAGCACGACGTCGATGCCGAGCACGTTGGTCATGAAGTCGCCGTAGACCTGGGTGTGGATCATCGCCGCGTACGCACGGGCGTCCTCGTACGTGGCGTGGGCGGTGTGGCCCTCCTGCCAGAGGAACTCGGTGGTGCGCAGGAAGACACGCGGGCGCAGCTCCCAACGGACCACGTTGGCCCACTGGTTGATCAGCAGGGGCAGGTCGCGGTGGCTCTGCACCCACTTCGAGAAGTACTCGTTGATGATCGTCTCGGAGGTGGGCCGGACGACGACCGGCTCGTCCAGCTGCTTGCCGCCGCCGTGGGTGACCACCGCGAGTTCGGGTGCGAAGCCCTCGACGTGCTCCGCTTCCTTGGTCAGGTAGGACTGCGGGATGAACATCGGGAAGTAGGCGTTCTGCGCGCCGGCCTTCTTGATCCGGGCGTCCATCTCCTGCTGCATCCGCTCCCACAGGCCGTAGCCGTACGGTCGGATGACCATGGTGCCGCGCACCGGACCGTTGTCGGCCAGCTCGGCCTTGTTGATGAGGTCCTGGTACCAGCGCGGGAAGTCTTCCGCCTGAGGGGTGAGAACGGGTGCCTTAGCCATGGGGCGAATGGTACGGGGAGCGACCCCCTGACTTCGAATCGGTATCACACCCCCGGCCGGTGACGGACCGGGCCGCGGAACGGGCCGAAGGACGGGGGGCGCACTACCGCGACACGCGCGCACCACCCTGCACCCCTCTGGACGCCGGGCCCGACCCGCTGTTCGCTGGAGTAGGGCGGGACTTTGGGGGAGCCGTAGCAGCACACCGAAGGACCGGATGGGAGGCCGCGATGGCTTCAGCTCGGACGACCGGCACAACCGAACGACCAACGGGCGCACGCGCGCACCACCCGCAGCCCGGGGCCGCCGGGCCCGTGCGGGCGCGCGACTGGGCGGAGATCCAGGAACGCATGCTGGTGCCGCTCTACGAGGCGGTCTACGACCGGCTGGAGGTCGGCCCGGCGAGCAGTGTGCTGGGCCTGGGCTGCCGGTCCGGACTGGCGTTGCTGCTCGCCGCCGGACGGGGCGCCCAGGTCTCCGGGCAGGAGCCACGGGACGAGCTGCGCGAGCTGGCCCGCGACCGTCGCCTGCGGGTGTGCGCCGGGGCCCGGCCGGCCGCCGACGTCGCCCGCTCGGCCCATTCGCTGGTGACGGTTTTCGAGCAGCTGCCCGGCGCCGCCGAGCCCTGCGCGGTGGTGGCCGAGGCCGCCCGGCTCACCCTCCCGGGCGGGCACGTGGTGCTCGCCGTCTGGGGCCCGCCGGAGCGCTGCGAGAGCGCCGCGCTGCTGGACGTGGCCCGGCGGATGGCGGGTCGCACCACCGCGCGCGACCCGTTCGAGCTGAGCGCGCCCGGAGCGCTGGAGGACCTGCTCGCCCCGGCCGGCCTGCGCCCGGCCGGCAGCGGCCGGGTGGGCTGCCCGTTCGCCTACGCCGACCTCGACAGCGCGGTGCGCGGACTGCTCTCCACCGGCCTGTTCGAGGCGGCGGAGGAGTTCTCCGGCGCCTCACTGGTGGCCAAGGAGCTGGAGGAGGCGCTGCAGCCGTACCTGCGCGCGGACGGCTCGGTCCGGATGGAGAACGTGTTCCGCTACCTGGTCGCCGAGCGGCCGCGCTAGGAGACGCGAACCGGGGGCGCCCGCCACCACGGCGGGCGCCCCCGGCAACCGGTTCACGCCTGGTCGAGCGACCTCCCGCCGGGGCCGTCCTCGGAACCACCGGCACTGTCGGAGCCACCGGAACCGGCGGAACCGTCAGAACCACCGGGACCACCCGAAGCACCGGAGCTGTCGGTCCCACCAGAGCTGCCGGACCCGCCGGAGCTGCCGGACCCGCCTGACCCGCCGGAGCCCTCTGAGGCCCCCTCCCGGGGCACCCCCGCCGCCCGGTAGGCCTGCTCCTCGTCCAGCGTCTCCGCCTCCAGCAGCGCCGCCGCCAGCGCGTCCAGCCGGTGCCGCTGCTCGGTCAGCAGCCGCACCGCGTCGTCGTAGCACTCGGCGACGATCCGCCGGGCCTCCTCGTCCACCGCGTCCAGCGTGGTCGGCGCGGCGGAGAGCCCGTACGCGCCCTGCGGGTCGGAGGGCACCGCGGTGAGCCGGCCGACCCGCTCGCTCATCCCCCAGCGCCCGGCCATCCCGCGGGCGATGTTGGTGACCTGTTCCAGGTCGCTCTCCGCGCCGGTGGTGATCACTCCGTAGACCACCTGCTCGGCCGCCATGCCGCCGAGCGCGCCGATGATCCGGCCGCGCAGGTAGGGCTCGGTGTACGAGTAGCGGTCGTTCTCCGGGGTGGAGAGGGTGACACCGAGCGCCCGGCCGCGCGGCACGATGGTGATCTTGCGGACCGGGTCCGCGCCGGGCTGGAGCATGCCCAGCAGCGCGTGCCCGCTCTCGTGGTACGCCGTCCGCTCGCGCTCCTCCTGCGGCATCACCAGCGGCCGCACGGCGCCGAGTTGGACCTTCTCCAGGGCGTCCGAGAGGTCCCGCTCGTTGACCGCGTCCTGCTCGCGCTTGACGGCCAGCAGGGCGGCCTCGTTGACCAGGTTGGCGAGTTCGGCGCCGGTCATCCCGGGGGTGACCTTGGCCAGTCGGGTGAGGTCGGTGTCGCCGGACAGCGGGACGGTGCGGGTGTGGATGCGCAGGATCGCGGCCCGGCCCTCCCGGTCGGGCGGGCTGACGGTGATCCGCCGGTCGAAGCGGCCGGGGCGCAGCAGCGCCGGGTCGAGCACGTCGGCCCGGTTGGTCGCGGCGATCACGATGACGCCTTCGGAGCCGCTGAAGCCGTCCATCTCGGTGAGGATCTGGTTGAGCGTCTGCTCGCGTTCGTCGTGCCCGCCCATGCCGCCGCCCGCGCCGCGCTGGCGTCCGATGGTGTCGATCTCGTCGATGAAGATGATCGCCGGGGCGACCTTGCGGGCCTCGGCGAACAGTTCGCGGACCCGGCTGGCGCCGACGCCGACGATCATCTCGATGAACTCGGAGGCGGAGGCGGAGAAGAACGGCACGTCCGCCTCGCCGGCCACGGCCCGGGCCAGCAGGGTCTTGCCCGTCCCGGGCGGGCCGCTCAGCAGCACGCCGCGCGGCATCTTGGCGCCGAGCTTGCGGTACCGCTCCGGGTTCTTCAAGTAGTCGACCACCTCGGTGAGTTCGGCCTCGACCTCGTCGATTCCGGCCACGTCGGCGAAGGTGGTGCGGGTGCCCTGCTCGGCGGTGACCGGCTTGGGCGGTGCCTTGCGCCCGAGCGGCCCGGCGCCGAGGCCGCCGGCCATCCGGCGGGCGAGCAGCACCCAGATGAAGATCAGCAGCAGCATCGGGGCGAGCGAGAGCAGCAGGTTGGTGAGGAAGCTGCGCTGCTGGACCGGCGAGGTGGCGGTGACCTCGACGCCCTGCTGCTGCAGCGTGGTCCACAGGTTGTCGCCCGCGAACGAGGGCCGCTGGGTGTCGAACTCGGTGTAGTCGCCCTTGCCGCCGTCCGGCTTGGGCTGGGCGCTCTTGAGGGTGCCCTCGATCGCGTCGCCCTTGGCGTAGATCTTGGTGATGTTGCCCTTGTTCAGCTGGTTGTTGAACTCGGTGTACGAGATCGTGGTGGCGCCCTCGTTGCCGAAGTAGGACAGCAGCACGTCGGAGATCAGGAACACCACGAGGGCGGTGAGGACGAGGCCGGTCCAGCCGCCGGGCATCCTGCGGCGGGGCGGGGGCGGGGGCGGGGCGCCCTCGGAGCGCCAGGGCTGGTCGGGGGTCTGACGCGGCGGCACGGGTTCGGTCACCCATCGGACGATACGGACAGGTGCTCGGGCGGGCCAACCGCAACGCCGCGCCCGAGCGCCCGCGCGGTCCCGCCGGGCGCCTCCCACCAGCGGTTATGCCGAAGCGCCGGGCCACTCCTCGGCGGTCAGCGCGAACCGCTCGTGGTCGCGCCAGTCGCCCTGCAGGAACAGCATCCGCGGCGAGAAGCCCTCGCGTCGGAAGCCCAGCCGCTTGGCCATCGCGACCGAACGCTCGTTGTCCGGCTGCACATTGATCTCCAGCCGGTGCAGTCCCAGCCCGCCGGCCGACTGCGGGGCGAAGCAGCGGTCCAGGACCAGCCGCATGCCCTCGGTCATCCGCCCGGTGCCGGCGAACGGCAGGTACGCGTCGTAGCCCATCGTCGCGTTGCAGAACCGGCCCATCACGATGTTGGCGATGTTCACCTTGCCGACCAGCCCGCCGGTCCTCCCGTCGAGGATCAGGAAGGTGCGCAGGCCGGCCCCCTGGCGCTCCAGCAGTTCGGGCAGCCCGTCCGGCTCGACCGGGTTCCACCGCCCGATGTGTTCGGCGGACCGCCGGACCGCCTCGGCGTACGCAACCGCGTCCTCGGCCCTCGGGGCCCTGATCATCACTCGCATGTCCCCCATCATCGGACACGCGATCGGCCCGCCGCCCGGAAATACCGGACGACGGGCCGAGCGAAATCGATCAAGGCCGATCACAGACCAGCCCCGGACGCTCAAGGACTACAGCAGGTCCTTGAACTCCTTGGGCAGCTCGAAGTCGGCCGGGCCCTTGCCCGCGCCGAGGCCGAACGCCCCGCCGTCCGCCGGGGCCTGGTCGGCGCCCGGGCCGAGCGCGCGGCGCTCGGCGGCCGCGGCCTCCTCCTGCGCCCGCTTCAGCGGGTTGCCGCTCTTGCGCTTGCCCTTGGCCTGCGGGGCCTTCTTGCCGGACTTCTTCGCGCCGCCGCCCATGCCCGGGATCCCCGGCATGCCGGGCATGCCCTTGCCGGAGGCCATCGCGGACATCATCTTGCGGGCCTCGAAGAACCGCTCGACCAGGTTCTTGACCTCGCCGACCTGGACGCCCGATCCCTTGGCGATGCGGGCCCGGCGGGAGCCGTTGATCAGCTCCGGCTCGGCGCGCTCGGTCGGGGTCATCGACTTGATGATCGCGCCGACCCGGTTGACGTCCTTGTCGTCGATGTTGTTGATCTGCTCGCGGATCTGGCCCATGCCGGGCAGCATGCCGAGCAGCTTGGAGATCGAGCCCATCTTCTGGACCTGCTCCAGCTGCGACAGGAAGTCGTCCAGCGTGAACGCCTTCGGGCCGCCGCGCAGCTTGGCGGCGATCTTCTCCGCCTCGGCCTGCGAGAAGGTCTGCTCGGCCCGCTCGATCAGCGAGAGGACGTCACCCATGCCGAGGATGCGCGAGGCCATCCGGTCCGGGTGGAAGGCGTCGAAGTCGTCGACCTTCTCGCCGTTGGAGGCGAACATGATCTGCCGGCCGGTGACGTGGGCGACCGACAGGGCGGCACCGCCGCGGGCGTCGCCGTCGAGCTTGGAGAGCACGACACCGGTGAAGTCCACGCCGTCGAGGAAGGCCTGCGCGGTGGTGACCGCGTCCTGGCCGATCATCGCGTCGACGACGAACAGGACCTCGTCCGGGTTCACCGCGGCGCGGATGTCGGCGGCCTGCTGCATCAGCTCGGCGTCGATGCCCAGGCGGCCGGCGGTGTCGACGACGACGACGTCGTACTGCTTCTGCTTGGCGTACTCGATCGAGTCCTTGGCCACCTGCACCGGGTCGCCGACGCCGTTGCCCGGCTGCGGGCCGTAGAAGGCCACGCCGGCGCGCTCGGCGACCACCTGGAGCTGGTTGACCGCGTTGGGGCGCTGGAGGTCGCAGGCCACCAGCAGCGGGGTGTGCTTCTGCTTCTTCAGCCAGTGGCCGAGCTTGCCCGCGAGGGTGGTCTTACCGGCGCCCTGCAGACCGGCGAGCATGATGACCGTCGGGCCGCTCTTGGCGAACCGCACCCGGCGGGTCTCGCCGCCGAGGATCGCGATGAGCTCCTCGTTGACGATCTTGATGATCTGCTGCGCCGGGTTCAGCGCGCCGGAGACCTCGACACCGAGCGCCCGCTCCTTGACCTGCTTGATGAAGGCCCGGACGACAGGCAGCGCGACATCCGCCTCCAGCAGCGCGATACGGATCTCGCGGGCCGTGGCGTCGATGTCCGCCTCGCTCAGGCGGCCCTTGCCCCGGAGGTTCTTGAACGTCGCTGCGAGGCGATCGGAAAGGGTGTCGAACACGTCGTCGCGGGTCCTCTGCGGCATCGGTAACGGTACGGTCGTCGTCCCCCAGGGTATCCGGCCGCCCCGGGTAAGGTCTCCACCCCTGCTCCAGGAGCTCCTCCGCCCCTGCTCCCGGGGCTGCTCAGCCGCTACTTCCCGGGGTTTCCTCAGCCCAGCGCCGCCCGGACCGCGGCCGCCACCTCCCCGGCCCGCCCGGCGGCCAGCGGACGGCCCTCCGGGTCGGTCAGGTAGAAGGAGTCGACGGCCTCCGCGCCCAGCGTGGAGACGTGCGCCGTGCGCACCCGTACGCCGGCCCCGTCCAGCGCCCGGCCGATCCGGTGCAGCAGTCCGGGGGCGTCGTGCGCGCGGACCTCCAGCACGGTCGCGGTCGCCGAGGCCACCGCGGGCGCCACCGCGACCAGCGGCGGCGGGGTCGGGATGCCCTTGCGGCGCGGGGCGGCGGCGTCCCGTTCGGCGAGGCGCCGCGCGACGTCCAGCGAGCCCTCCAGCGCCCGGCGCAGGTCGGCTCGCAGCCGGGCCGCCTCCGGCAGCTCGCCGAACTCGGCGGCCACCCGCCAGGACAGCAGCAGCACCGGCCCGGCACCGATCGGGTCCAGCTCGCGCAGCCCGGCCGAGCGGACGGTCAGCCGGTGCAGCGCGAGCACCCCGGCGGCGGTGCCGAGCAGCCCCGGGCGGTCCGGGACGGCCAGGGTCAGCTCCACGCCCATCGGCTCGGTGCCCGGGTCCGCGCCCGCGGCCTGGGCCCGCAGCGACAGCGCCGGCTCACCGGTGCGGGCCGCCTCGACCGCGAGCCGCTCCTGCTCGGCGGTCGGCGCCGCCTCCACCGGTGCCGTGGCCGCCCCGGCCAGCCGGTCGGCGGCCCGGTCCACCAGGCCGGCCACCAGCGAGGCCCGCCAGCTGCTCCACGCGGCCGGGCCGGTGGCCAGCGCGTCCGCCTCGGTGAGCGCGTGCAGCAGCTCCAGCTCCGGCAGGGTGGTGATCGCCTTGGTGATCGCCTCGACGGTGGCCGGGTCGTCCGGGTCGCGCCGGGTCGCGGTGTCGACCAGGGTCAGGTGGTGGCGGACCAGCACTGCCAGGGTCTCGGTGTCCTCGGGGCTGAAGCCCATCCGGGGGGCGAGGTCGCGGACGATCACCTCGCCGGCCTCGCTGTGGTCCCCGGGCCAGCCCTTGCCGATGTCGTGCAGCAGCGCGGCGACCAGCAGCAGGTCCGGCCGGGCCACCCGGCGGGTCATCGCGGCGGCCCGCACCGCCGTCTCCACCAGGTGCCGGTCCACCGTCCAGCGGTGCACGGCGTTGCGCTGCGGACGGCAGCGCACCCGCTCCCAGTCCGGCAGCAGCCGGGTGACCAGCCCCTCCGCCTCCAGCGCCTCCCACACCGGGACGGCCGCCTCGCCGGCGCCCAGCAGGGTGACCAGCTGCTCGCGCGCCTCGTCCGGCCAGGGCACCGGCAGCGGACGGCACTCGGCGGCCAGCCGGCGCACCGTCGCGTACGAGACGGTCAGCCCGTTCTGCGCGGCGGCGGCCGCGGCGCGCAGCGGCAGCACCGGGTCGGCGGCCGGGCGGGCGCCCTGGGCCAGCACCGCCTCGCCGTCCTGCTCGACCACGCCCTCGGCGAGGGGGCGGCGCTCGACCGCGCCCCGGGCCACCGCGCCCGCGCCGCGCCCGGCGCCGGTGAACGGGGCGGTGAACGGCGCGGTGAACGGGAACGCGCGCCGCGTCGCCCGGCGGCCCCGGCCGGTCCGGGCGGCGAGCACCCGGTCCACCGCCCGCCAGGTGACGTCGCTCGCGTACGCGATGGTCCGGGCGGCCTCGTAGACCTGGCGCAGCAGGGTGTCGGCGTCCAGCACGCCGAGCCGCTCGGCGACCTGGTCCTGGTCCTGCAGGCTGAGCCGCTCGGTGGCCCGGCCGGTGACCAGGTGCAGCGCGTCGCGCACGTCGGCGAGCCGCAGCGCGGCGGCGTCCAGGCCGTCCCGGGGAGCGTCGGCGAGCCAGGTGGCGGCGACGGCGTTGAGCGCGACCACGTCGCGCAGGCCGCCGCGGGCCTCCTTGAGGTCGGGCTCCAGCAGGAAGGACAGCTCGCCGTGTCGTTCGGCCCGCTCGCGGCCCAGCTCGCGCAGCTCGGGCAGGCGCGCGGGGGCGCTCGCGCGCCAGTCGGTGAACACCGCAGCGCGCAGCTCGGCGGTGAGCGCCGGGTCCCCGGCGAGGTGGCGGGCGTCCAGCAGGCCGAGCTGGGCCTTGAGGTCGGCGGCGGCGACCGCCCGGGCCTCGGCGACGGTGCGCACCGAGTGGTCGAGCTTGGCGCCCGCGTCCCAGACCGGGTACCAGATCCGCTCGGGCAGCTCGCGGGCGATCGGGCCGTCATGCAGCAGCAGGACGTCCAGGTCGCTGCGCGGGGAGAGCTCGCCGCGCCCGTAGCCGCCGACGGCGACCAGGGCGACCCCGGGCGGGGCACCGGCGGCCGCGAGCAGGGCGGCCAGCCAGTCGTCGGTGAGCCCGGCGAGCGCCTCGCGGCGCGGGCGGCCGACCGGGCCGGGGTCGGCGAGCAGCGCGGCCCGGGCGGCGGCGGGGTCGGCGGGGTCGGAGGGCCTGGTCTCGGTGGTCATGCGCTGGGGTCCCGTCCGTCGTGCGGGGTGGGCCGTGCCACGGTGCGCCGGGAATGCGGTGCGGCGCGGTTCGGCCGAGCGGGGTACGCCGTCGGCGGGCCCGTGGTCCCCTCGGGGGATCACAGGCCCGCCGACGGGCGGGGGCTACAGGGCGTCCGGGCCACGCTCGCCGGTGCGGACCCGTACGGCGGTGTCGACCGGGACGCTCCAGACCTTGCCGTCGCCGATCTTCCCGGTCCGGGCGGCCTTCACCAGGACCTCGATCAGGTCGTCGGCGTCCTCGTCCTCGACGAGGACCTCGATTCTGACCTTCGGCACCAGGTCCACGGTGTACTCGGCGCCCCGGTACACCTCGGTGTGACCGCGCTGGCGGCCGTAGCCGCTGGCCTCGGTGACGGTCAGGCCGTGGACCCCGAAGGCCTGCAGGGCGGCCTTCACCTCGTCCAGGCGGTACGGCTTGATCACGGCGGTGATGAGCTTCATCAGGCGTCGACCTCGGTCTTCTCGGCCGCCTTTCCGGCGGCCTTCTCGGTGGGCTTCTCGGCGGACGAACCGGCGGACGATCCGGCCGACGCGGCGGCCGCGGCCAGGCCCGGCAGGGCCCGGGCCAGGCCCGCCCCGACAGCGCTGAAATCGTAGGCGGACTCGGCGTGTTCGGCCTGGTCGATGCCGGCCACCTCGACCTCCTCGGCGACCCGGAAGCCGACCAGCTTGTCGACCGCCTTGGCCAGCAGCCAGGAGAGCACGAAGGAGTACGCCGCGACCACGGCCACGCCCATCGCCTGCTTGCCGAGCTGCCCCAGCCCGCCGCCGTAGAACAGGCCCTTGGCGGTCTGGCCGACCCCGCCGGTGGCGAACAGGCCGATCAGCAGCGAGCCGATCGCCCCGCCCACCGCGTGCACGCCCACCACGTCGAGCGAGTCGTCGAAGCCCCAGCGGTACTTGAGCGAGACGGCGGCGGCGCAGACCGCGCCCGCGACCAGGCCGATCGCCACCGCGCCGAGCGGGCTGACCGAGCCGCAGGCCGGGGTGATCGCGACCAGTCCGGCCACCGCGCCGGAGGCGGCGCCCAGCGTGGTGAAGGCGCCGTGCTTGAGCTTCTCGTAGATCAGCCAGCCGACCAGCGCCGCGCCGGTGGCGACCTGGGTGTTGACCATCGCCATCGCGGCGACCCCGTTGGCGGCCAGCGCCGAACCCGCGTTGAAGCCGAACCAGCCGAACCACAGCAGGCCGGAGCCGAGCATCACCAGCGGCAGGCTGTGCGGGCGCATCGGGTCCTTCTTGAAGCCGACCCGCTTGCCCAGCACCAGGCAGAGCGCGAGGCCCGCCACACCGGCGTTGATGTGCACGGCGGTGCCGCCGGCGAAGTCGATCACGCCGTTTCTGTCACCCAGCCAGCCGCCGTGGCCGCCGTCGAAGAAGAACACCCAGTGCGCGACCGGGAAGTAGACGATCGTCACCCAGAGTGCGATGAACAGGCCCCAGGCGGCGAACTTGGCCCGGTCCGCGATGGCGCCGCTGATCAGCGCCGGGGTGATGATCGCGAACATCAGCTGGAAGACCGCGAAGGCGGTGATCGGGATGCTCCCGGTCAGCTCGTTCAGGCCGATGCCGCGCATCCCGAGGAAGTCCAGGTTGCCGATCAGGCCGGCGAAGGCGTCGGGCCCGAAGCTGAGCGAGTACCCGTAGAGGACCCAGAGCACGGTCACGATGCCGAGCGAGAGGAAGCTCATCGCCAGCATGTTGAGTGTGCTCTTGGCCCTGACCATGCCCCCGTAGAAGAAGGCCAGGCCCGGGGTCATCAACATGACCAGGGCCGCACTGATGAGCACGAAGGCGGTGTCGCCCGCGCTGAAGCCGTCCGGCATCGGCGTCTCCTCTGCGTCCAAGCCGATCCGCACCCGGGTACCTGTCCCGTGCCACCCGGGGTGTCGGCGATGAAGAGGAGCGTGCCGAAGGCTGGTTTCGGCCAATGCGGCCGGTTGTTTCGCGGCCGTGACGCGTGCGACGCGCGGGTTACGGCTGTGTGAACCGCGGCCCCGCGGCCGCCCGGAGGGGCTACCGTGCCGCCGCACGGCCCGGCCCCGGCGCGGAGGAGCCACCGCCCGCGACGGCGGCGGCCGGCACGGGCGGTGGAGTCGGGGCGGGTGGTGGAGTCGGGGCGGAGCGGTGGAGTCGGGGCGGGAGCGGTGATCAGACCACCGAGAGGTACTCCGGGATGTCCTGGACGACCCGCTCCTTGAGCCGGCTGACGGCGTCCACGCCCTTGAACCGGGCCGCCGCGGCCTCCGTGGTCTTGCGCACCCTGGAGTTCAGCCGCTCCGAGCGCACCTTGGTCGCGATGTCCACCGCCTGCTCGGCCATCACCGCCGCCTGCTCGGCCTCCTTCTGCAGCAGGTGCACGCTGGCCATGCCGATCAGGTTGAAGGCGTACGAGCGCACGTGGTCGCCGTCCTGGCGGAACAGGTCGACCGCGCGCTCCATCACCGGCGCCGACAGCGAGGCGTACAGCTCGGCGTTGTCCGAGTGGTAGGCGAGGTCGCGGAAGGAGTGCGCGTTCTCGGCGTTCAGCTCGGCCGGCGAGAAGAACTTCAGCCAGTCCGGGTCCCCGTCGCCCTCACGGATGTCGGTGAAGGTGTCCTCGGACAGCCGGATCGCCCGGGCGCAGCGGTTGATCTCCCCGATGGTGGCGTAGGCGCGCGCCTCCATCGCGTACAGCAGGGACTGCTGGCGCGGGGTGGCGGTGTCACGGCTGCCGTACTGCGCCAGGTGGATCAGCTCCAGGGCGTCCTCGCCCCGGTTGAGGTGGATCATCTGGCGGCTCATGTCGGTGAGGATCAGCGCGCCGAACGGGCGGTCACCGGCCTCCTTGGCCGCGTGCAGGGCCAGCACGTAGTACTTCTGCGCGCTCGGGTGCATCCCGACGTCGTACGACATCCACCCGGCCAGGTGGGCGAGCTCGGCGGTGAGCCGGAACAGCCGCCGGGTGGTGTCCTCGGTGTACGTCTCCTGGAGCAGGTCGGTGACCTCGTGCAGTTGGCCGACGACGGCCTTGCGGCGCAGCCCGCCGCCGTTCTGCGCGTCCCATTGGCGGAACATGACCGTGGTCTGCTCCAGCAGTTCCAGCTCGGGCTCGGAGAGCCGGCCGGTGAACGCCTCGCCGCCGTTGGCTGCGGTGAGGATCGGGGTGGGGATGCCGGTCGGGCCGGGGGTCAGCCAGCGCTGCATCGGCTCGATCAGCGCGGCGCCGGCGGTCAGCGCCAGCGAGGTGCCGAGGAAGCCCCGGCGGTTGAGCATCAGGTCGCTGCGGGAGTAGTCACTGATCAGCTGGACGGTCTGCGGGCCGCTCCACGGCAGGTCGACGCCGCCGCCCACGGTGGAGACCGGGATCGCGGCGCGCAGGCCGAGGTCCTCGATCGAGACCACCGAGCCGAAGCGCTCGGAGAAGAGCTCCGACATGATCTTGGGGATCGGCTCGCGGGGCTGTTCGCCGTCGAGCCAGCGGCGCACCCGCGAGGTGTCGGTGGACACGTGGTGGGCGCCGATCTGCCGGGCCCGGCGGTTGACCTGGCGGGCCAACTCGCCCTTGGACCAACCGCTGCGGGTGAACCACGTGGTCAGCTTCTCATTGGGTTGCTTCTCTGCCATGGGAACGTCCCATCCCGCCCGGCCCCTCGCGGGGCCCCCGATCGTGACCGCCCGACGGTTGCGGGCTCTTGCCAGACGTGCCTGCCGTGCCTGAGGTGGTGCCGTACCGCGCCCTCGCACTGGTGTGCCATCGTCGCGGACGTCCCGTCAGATTCCCAACTCCCGTTCTCCGGCGGCCCGGAGCGGGATCACGGCGACATCCGCGTGCTGAACGTAATGCCCCGCGAGGTGCCCGTGGGAGCGACCCTGGCGAAACGCCACCTTTCGCCACCCCCAGGAGTGAACCGAAGTCAGGGGGCAGACGCTTCACTGGGTAGTCCCGACGGTCCGGCATATGCGGGCCGCCAAGTCGCCCGGCTCATCCCGGTAGACCCGGCAGAACCCGCAATCCACGGCAGTCACAAGCGAGTTCACCACCCACTCCGGGCGGCAACAGTTTCGCGCACCCGACGATCCGGCATCCGCGTCGCCCTCGCAAGGCGGCGCCCGAGGCGCACCATCGAAACAGGCGCACACCACGCGCTGCGCGCCGCCACCGCACTACGCACCACACACCTGACAATCGACACACAGTCACCATCCCGTAACCATCGGCAACGAGAACCTGTTGGGGGAGGCATGGACAACCTGTTCGGCGAACTTCGACTGGGGCACCTGCGGCTGGCACCGCTGGGCGCGCGCCGCCGCACCAAGGTCACCGCGTCCCGGGCCGCCGCGGAGTACACCGGCCGCTGGGGCTGGGCGGTCGCCACCGGCGCCCCGGCCACTGGCGCCACCGCCCCGACCCGCTGTCCCTGCGGCGCCGGCCGCTGCGCCGCGCCCGGCCTGCACCCCGTGCCGGGCTGCGAGGGCCGGGCCCATGCCGACCGCGCCGAGGGCTCGGTGCTGTTCCCCACCGGTCGCGCCTTCGACGTCCTGGACGTCCCCGAGCAGGCCGGCCTGCAGGCACTGGTCCGGCTGGAGCGCATGGGCACCCAGGTCGGCCCGGTGCTCGCTGCCCCCACCGGCCGGCTGCAGTTCCTGGTCGCTGCCGGCACCGCCCGCCGCCTGCCCGACCTGCTGTACCGGATGGGCTGGGACGACGCCGCGCTCGACCTCACCTGCCACGGCGAGGGCAGCTACGTCGCCGCCCCGCCCACCGTCCTCGGCGCCCTCGGCCCGGTCCGCTGGCTGCGCCGCCCCACCCGCGACAACGCCGGCTGCCCGCCCGAGGCCCGGTTGCTGCTCGGCACCCTCGCCTACGCCTGCCACCGCGGCCGCGAGCGCACCGCCGAGCCCGCCTGGGCCGCTTCGTAACTCGCCCTCTCGCCCTCGCGCCCTCTCGTCCCCAAGCCGAAGGGGCGCGGGCGGTGATCCGGGCGGGCCCGCCCGGATCCGGGCATACGGAAGGGCCCGCCCCTAGCGGAGCGGACCCTTCGAGCCAAGCTTCCAGCGAAGTTTTCGAGCCAAGCCTTCGAAGCCAAGCGGTCGAGCGGACCTTTCGTACGAGCGGCCTGTGGGAGACCGGCGGGGAGCCTCAGTCCCCGATCAACGCGTCCACGAACGCACCCGGCTCGAACGGCGCCAGGTCGTCCGCGCCCTCGCCCAGACCGATCAGCTTGACCGGCACGCCCAGGTCCCGCTGGACCGCGACCACGATGCCGCCCTTGGCGGTGCCGTCCAGCTTGGTCAGCACGATGCCGGTGATGTCGACCACCTCGGCGAACACCCGGGCCTGGATCAGGCCGTTCTGGCCGGTGGTGGCGTCCAGCACCAGCAGCACCTCGTCCACCGGGCCGTGCTTCTCGACGACCCGCTTGACCTTGCCCAGCTCGTCCATCAGGCCGGTCTTGGTGTGCAGTCGGCCGGCGGTGTCGATCAGGACGGTGTCCACGCCCTCGGCGATGCCCTCCTTGACCGCGTCGAAGGCGATCGAGGCCGGGTCCCCGCCCTCCGGGCCGCGCACGGTGCGCGCACCGACCCGCTCGCCCCAGGTCTGCAGCTGGTCCGCGGCGGCGGCGCGGAAGGTGTCGGCGGCGCCGAGCACCACCCTGCGGCCGTCGGCGACCAGGACGCGGGCCAGCTTGCCGGTGGTGGTGGTCTTGCCGACGCCGTTGACGCCGACGACCAGGACCACCGCCGGGCCCTCCTCGTGCTTGGTGGAGCGGACGGTGCGGTCGGAGTCCTTGCCGATCAGCTCGACCAGCTCCTCGCGCAGCAGCGCGCGCAGCTCCCCGGGCGTACGGGTGCCGAGCACCTTCACCCGGGTGCGCAGCCGCTCGACCAGCTCCTGGGTGGGGGCGACGCCGACGTCGGCGGTGAGCAGGGTCTCCTCGATCTCCTCCCAGGTGTCCTCGTCCAGGTGCTCCCGGGAGAGCAGCGAGAGCAGGCCCTTGCCGAGCGAGTTCTGCGAGCGGGAGAGCCGCGAGCGCAGCCGGACCAGCCGGCCGGCGGTGGGCTCGGGGACCTCGACGGCGGGAACCGCCTCGGCCTCGGCGGGCGCGACCTCGACGGCCTCCGGGGCCTCCGGGGCCTCGGGCTCCGCCGGGAGTTGCACCTCCTCGACGGTGCGGCGGGGTTCCTCGGTCGGCGGCGCGGACTCCTCGCCGACCTGGGGCTCCTGCGGGGTGGGCTTCGGCGCCGTGATGACCGGCGCCTGCGACTTCGGAGGCAGCTGCTGGCGTCGTCTGCCGGAAACGACGAGGCCTGCGATCGCGCCGACGGCGACCACGGCGATGACAACGGCAAGAATCACGTATCCCATAACGGCTCCAGTATCCGTGACAGGAGCCCGGATGGACCGCAGCCGCCCTACACCGATGCGGCGCGTACCGCCTTCGGCCGCTCCCGGTGCTCCGCGCGCAGCCGCTGGCTGATCACCTGCGAGATGCCGTCGCCCTTCATCGTCACGCCGTAGAGCGCGTCGGCGGACTCCATGGTCAGCTTCTGGTGGGTGATCACGATCAGCTGGGAGCTCTCCCGCAGCTCCTCCATGATCCCGACCAGCCGGCGCAGGTTGGTCTCGTCCAGCGCCGCCTCCACCTCGTCCATCACGTAGAACGGGCTGGGCCGGGCCTTGAAGATCGCCACCAACAGCGCCACCGCGGTCAGCGAGCGCTCGCCGCCGGACAGCAGCGACAGCCGCTTGACCTTCTTGCCCGGCGGGCGGGCCTCCACCTCCACCCCGGTGGCGAGCATGTCGTCCGGGTCGGTCAGCACCAGCCGGCCCTCCCCTCCGGGGAAGAGCCGGGCGAAGACGCCCTCGAACTGGGCGGCGGTGTCGTGGTACGCCGAGGCGAACAGCTGTTCGACCCGCTGGTCCACGTCCCGGACGATGTCCAGCAGGTCGCGCCGCCCGCGCTTGAGGTCGTCCAGCTGCTCGCCGAGGAACCTGTGCCGTTCCTCCAGCGCGGTGAACTCCTCCAGCGCCAGCGGGTTGACCTTGCCGAGCTGCTGGTACGCCTTCTCCGCGGCCTTCAGCCGCTTCTCCTGCTCGGCCCGGACGTACGGGTACGGCTCCCCCGGCTCCCGACCCTCCTCCGGCGCAGCGGGCGGGACGGGCCGGTCCGGTCCGTACGCGGCGAGCAGCTCGCCGCCGTCGATGCCGAACTCCTCCAGCGCGCGGGACTCCAGCTGCTCGATCCGCAGCCGTTTCTCCGCCCGCAGCACCTCGTCCCGGTGCCCGGCGTCGACCAGCTTGTCCAGCTCCTCCTTGAGGCCGCGGCCGTGCTCGCGGTGCTCCCGCAGCTCCTCCTCGCGCTCGGCGCGCGCCTGTTCGACGGCCGCCCGCCCGGCGTCCGCGCGGGCCAGCGACACCTCCAGGCAGGCCAGCAGCTGCCGGGCGCCCGCCACGACGGCGTTCGCCACCCCGGCGTCGTGCTCGGCCCGGCGGCGGCGCTCGGCCGCCCGGGCGCGCGCTTCGCGCTCGGCGTGGGCGGCCCGGTCCAGCTGGTCCGCCCGCCCGGTCAGCGCGCGGACCCGCTCCTCGTGGGTGCGCACCGCGAGCCGGGCCTCCAGCTCGGCCTGCCGGGCGGCGCTCGCGGCCTCTGCCAGCCGCTGCTGCTCGGCGGTGTCCGGCTCGTCCTCCCCCGCGTCCGCCGACTCCTCGGCCGCGGCCAGGCGCTGCGCCGACTCCTCGGCCGCGGCCAGCAGATCGGCCAGGCCCTGCTCGGCCCGCGCGGCGGCGGCGGACAGCCGTTCGGCCTCCCCGGCGGCGGCGCGGGCCTGCCCGGCGAGGCGGCCGAGCGCGCCCGCGACCCGGGCCCGCTCCTTCTCCGCCTGCCGCCGCAGCTCGCCGAGCCGCTCGAGCTCGGCCGCCGACTCCCGGCGCCGTTCGGTGAGTTCGGCCAACAGCTCGGCCGACTCGGCGCAGCGGGCGGTGAGTTGCCCGATCGCCCGGGCCGCCTCGGCCACGGCCGCCTGGGTCTCCAGCAGGCTCGGCGCGCCGCCGGAGCCGCCGTGCGCGAAGCCGGCGGCCAGCCGGTCGCCATCGGCGGTGACGGCGGTCAATCCGGGGTGCCCGGCGGACGGTCCGGGGCACGTCGTGACCAGCCGCAGCGCCGCGTCCAGGTCCGCGACCACCGCCACCCCGGCCAGCAGCCGCCGTACGGCGGCGAGCAACTCGGCCGGGCCGTCCACCAGTTCGGTGGCCCAGCGCGCCCCGTCCGGCAACTCCCCCGGCTCGTGCGGCACTTCGGCCGCACCGGCGATCAGCAGCGCGGCCCGCCCGGCGTCGTCCGCCCGCAGCAGCCGCAGCGCTCGGGCGGCGGCGGACGGCGAGTCGACGGCCACCGCGTCGGCCGCGGCGCCGAGCGCCGCCGCCACCGGCACCTCGTACCCGGCCTCGATCCGCAGCAGGGCGGCCGCCGGGCCGAGCAGCCCGCCCAGCCGTTCGCCTGCCGCCAGCAGCGCGCCGGTGCCGTCCTTGCGGCGCAGCCCGAGCGAGAGCGCCTCGTGCCGCGCGGTGAGCCCGGCCCGCTCGCGCTCGGCCGCGCCGGCCGCCTCCCGGGCGGCCGCGAGTTCCCGCTCGACGGCGGCCAACCCCTCGCGTGCCTCCCGGTACCCGGCCTCGGCCTGTTCGTCGTCCCCGGCCGCACCGTCCACCCGGTGCTGGAGGTCGTCCAACTCGCCCTGCGCGGCCTCGGCGCGCAGCAGCGCCTCGTCCCTGGCCTCGGCGAGCCGGCCGATCTCGGCCTGGGCCGCGGCGGCCTTGGAGCGGGCGGCGGCGGCCTGCCCCTGCAGCCGGGCCAGGCCCTCCCGGCGGTCGGCGATGGCCCGGGCGGCGTCCCGCAGCCGGAGGTCCTCGGCGGTCAGTTCCCGTTCCAGTTCGCCCTTGCGCTCGACCGCCTCGGCGAGCGCGTACCGCGCTTGCTCCAGTGCCTCGGTCAGCGCGGCCTCGTCCTCGCGGACCCGCTCGGCCTCCTGTTCCAGCTCCTCGGGGTCGCGTCCGCGCCGCTCCTCGACCCGGCCCCCGGCGGCGGCGTGTCGGGCGCGGGCCTCGGCCAGCCCGATGGTGCCGCGGGTGCGTTCGGCGAGTGCGGAGAGCCGGTACCAGGTCTGCCGGGCGGCCTCCAGGCTCGGTCCGAGCTGCTGGACCTGGGCCTCCAGGACGCGTTCGCGCTGCACCGCGCGGGCCAGCTCCTGCTCGACGGTGGTCCGGCGCAGCCGCAGCGCCAGTTCGTCCGCGACCTCGGCCTCGACGGCCCGGCGGAGGGTGGACAGGTCGTCGGCGAGCAGCCGCAGCCGGGCGTCGCGCAGGTCGGCCTGGATTCCGGCGGCCCGGCGGGCGATCCGGGCCTGTCGGCCGAGCGGTCCGAGTTGGCGGCGCAGCTCGGCCACCAGGTCCTGGACCCGGTTGAGGTTGGCCTGCATCGCGTCCAGTTTCCGCAGCGCCTTCTCCTTGCGCTTGCGGTGCTTGAGGACGCCGGCCGCCTCCTCGATGAAGGCGCGCCGGCCCATCGGGTCGGCGTGCAGGACGGAGTCCAGCTGTCCCTGTCCGACGATGACGTGCATCTCGCGGCCGATGCCGGAGTCGGAGAGCAGTTCCTGGATGTCCAGCAGGCGGCAGGTCTCCCCATTGAGGGCGTACTCGCTGCCGCCGTTGCGGAACATGGTCCGGGTGATGGTCACCTCGGAGTAGTCGATCGGCAGGGCGCCGTCGCTGTTGTCGATGGTGAGGCTGACCTCGGCGCGGCCGAGCGGTGCGCGCCCGCTGGTCCCGGCGAAGATGACGTCCTCCATCTTGCCGCCGCGCAGCGACTTGGCCCCCTGCTCGCCCATCACCCAGGACAGCGCGTCGACCACGTTCGACTTGCCGGAGCCGTTCGGGCCGACGACGCAGGTGATGCCCGGCTCGAAGCGCAGGGTGGTGCTGGAGGCGAAGGACTTGAACCCGCGCAGCGTCAGACTCTTCAGGTGCACGCGGCCGGTCTCCTCGTCGCTCGCCAGGGCCCCCAGCGTGCGACTGTATCCGGCGCCGGACACGACGAAGGGACGCCACATCAGGGCGTCCCTTGCAAGCTGCGTCCCTTTCGGGGCGGCTCAGTGCACAGCGGCGTCGATCTGCGAGGACCGGGCGGGACTCAGGTGAGAGCCGGCTCCCGCTGATCCAGATCGATGCTGTTGAGCAGCGAGTGCTCGTCAGCGACAGCGGTGAGAGCGTCGTTCTCAGCCTGCATCCGAAGGAGCTCGTCTTCGAGGTCCTGGACGCGCTGCTGAAGCCGTCGCATCTCGGAGAGCATTCGCGGGTCGGGGCCGCCGACGTACCCGAGAAGCGCCTTTGCCATGATGTATGGTCCTCCACGCTGAGTGACCGAACCGGAACGGTCCAGGTCTAGGGGGAAGGGGGACGCACGCGCGGCGCGTCACCGGAAGTGCTGGCTGGGCACTTCGGCACACGCACTGTGAGCTGGGCTCACGAGGGCATGCGCCTGCCGGGAAAACGCGGTCGTGTGCGCGGGTTTCCAGCGTCTCACCAAAGACGGAAAGGGTCAACACGATCACCGCACGCTACCGCGCCCCTGTCACCTGCCCGGCGGTGTGGTCACGCCTGGGGGGTTGTCGGGACGGGTCCACCACGTGCTCGTGGATCATCGTTCGATGCGGAGTCAACCACGAGTCTGCCCGGATGGCAACCTCGTGACACCGACCGTTCCGGATCTTTTCCCGGTGGACCCGGCGGCGGGCCCGCGGCGGGCCCCCGGGCGGCGGCTCAGCGGATCTCGAAACCCTCGTAACCAGGGCCGACGGCCGTCCAGATCTCGGTCACGCCGCTGACGTTCCCCGGGGTTCCGGGGCCGCGCAGCAGGGCCAGCAGCTGCTCGCAGTCGGCCGCGAGTCCCTCGGCGACCACCTGCACCCGGCCGTCGCCGAGGTTGCTCGCGTAGCCGGTCAGGCCGACCTCCAGCGCCCGTGCCCTGGTCCACCAGCGGAACCCGACCTGCTGGACCTTCCCCCGGACCCAGGCGGTGACCCGGACCGGTTCCTCACTGTGGGCGTCGCGACCGTGCATGCCCCGACCCTAGCCGCCCGCGCGCCCGGTCACCGCTCGGGTCCGGGGCCCGGGGCCGCGCACGGGAGCGGCCCCGCCGGAGGAACCGGCGGGGCCGCGTGGAGTCGTGGGGAGTCGTGGGGAGTCGCGTGGCGATCGAACGCTCGGGCCTGGGGCTACCAGTCCCCGCCGCCGCCGAAGTCGCCGCCACCGCCGAAGTCGCCCCCGCCACCGGAGTCGCCACCGAAGCCGCCGAAGTCGCCGCCGTTGAAGTCGCCGCCGGTGTAGTCGCCACCGTCGTACTGGTCCTGGTAGCCGTGCTGGTGGCCGCCGTCCATCATGGGCGCCGCGTAGGCCGGGGTGCTCATCATCGAGCCGAGCATGGTGCCGACCAGCAGGCCCGGCAGCAGGCCGCCGCCGAAGCTGCTGTAGTAGCCGCCCGCGTACGGGGCGTACGCGGGGCCGGCGTTCCAGTACGGCTGCGGGCCGTGCTCGGTGTCCACGGTGCGGACGGCCGGGTCGAGGCCGGCCGCCACCCGGTCCGCGTCGGCCTGGCAGACCGGGACGGAGCGGGCGGAGCCGCCGGCCGGGGCCCAGTCGACGTCCTTCACGGACGGGCCGTGGCGCGGGTCCATGAAGCACGGGGGACGGCGCTCGGGCAGCGGGCGGTTCTCCCGCCGGGCGCTCAGGGTGGCCAGCGCGAACCGGCCGTCCTCGATCGCCTCGGTGACCTGCTTGACGTCCTCGGGCCGCTTGGCCTCGTCCATCAGGCGCTTGGACTTCTCGTACGAGTCCAGGGCGTGGGCGTAGTCGGCGCGCTGGGCGTCGTCGGCGTCCCCCGCGCGCGGGTTGAAGTCGAGCCGGTCCAGCTCCTCACCGAACGCGGTGATGTCCTCGTCCACCACCCGGCGCAGTTGCTCCAGCTCGGCCCGGGCCTTCTCCTCCTTGCGCTTCTTGGCGCGGCGGAAGAGGAGGAAGACCCCGGCGCCGGCCAGGGCCACCAGCACGAGCGGGATGACGACCCAGGCGATCGAGGTGCTGTGGTTGACGCCCTGGCCCTTGGTCTGCGGGGCCGCCTGGTCGACGAAGTCGTTCAGGGTGGCGTCGATGTCGCCGTCGTGGGAGCGGAAGGCCGCGCCGGAGACCCGCTCCGGGATGCCGGCGCCCATCGCGCCGCGGTCCGCGTGGGCCAGGAACTGGTTGCCGCGCCAGATCCCGTAGACCCCGTCGATGCCGACCAGGGTGCGCAGGTCCTTGAAGACGGTGTCCTTGCCGTAGGCCGGCGAGTCGGGGACCACCGCGATGAAGATCGGCTTGTCGGCCTTGTCGATCTTCTTGGTCAGGGCGTCTGCCTGGGCCTGGCTGAAGCGGCTGGTCATCGCCGGGTCGACGTAGACCTTGCCCTTCTTCAGGGTGCCGGAGGCGTCGCTCAGCCCGCCCGCGGCCGAGGCCGCCGGCGCCAACAGGAGCAGCAGCCCGAGCAGCGCCGCCACCAGGGCAAGCGGCCCGGCGCCCCGGGAACGTCGTGCAAGGGTTCTCATGCCCCCGACGCTACCGCGAGTGGCGTCGGAGCACGCCATACCCTTCGCATACTGGTAATAGCGGGGGTCCCCGCCGTCCGCCGGGGCCGCTCCCCTTCTCGGGGATGATGTTTCCCCCAGCCGACCCTGATGCGGGTGGCACGTGGGAACCGCAGGAGGCGCCCGGGCGTACGTCCCGGCGGGTCCGGCCCGATTCCGGGGCGCCCGAGGGGGCGTGCCGACCGTACCGCGCGAACGGGCATAGTGAGTCCCGGACCGTCGGTCCCATGACCTGTTCTTGACCCAACTCCCGATCGGAGCACTCGGTGATCATCGGCCTCGTCACCGCCGTGGCGGCATCCGCCTGCTACGGCACCGGCTCGGTCCTGCAGGCCGTCGGATCCCGCCGTTCCGCCCGGGAGGAGGCCGCCAAGGGCGCCACCACCTCGACGACCGAGCACGGCGGGCCGAGCCTGTCCTCGACCGCGAAGGCCGCCGTCACCTGGGAGTTCATCCTCGGCACGGTGCTCGACCTGATCGGCTTCGGGCTCGGCGCGCTGGCCGCGCGGCTGCTGCCGCTGTTCCTCTCCCAGACCATCATCAGCGCCAACCTGGTGATCACCGCGCTGCTCAGCATCAAGCTGCTGGGCATCCGGCTCAAGCAGCTGGAGTGGGCCTCGATCGGCGTGCTCTGCTCGGCCCTGGTGCTGCTGGCCGTCTCGGCCGGCCCGGAGGGCGGCCACCACGCGGCGATGTCCTTCCACTGGTGGCTGCTGATCATCACCATCGTGCTGCTGGCCGGCGGCAGCCTGCTGGTGCGGCGGATGGGCGCGAGCGGCGCGATCGTCGCCGGTCTGCTCTCCGGTCTCGGCTTCGGCGCCCTGGGCGTCGGCGTGCGCATCCTGAACGGCGTCGAGCCGTTCGACCTCGGCTCGCTGCTCTCCGACCCGGCGCTGTACGCGATCCTGGTCGGCGGCCTCGGCGGCATGTACATCCACACCGTGGCGCTGCAGATCGGCTCGGTGAACGGCGCGACGGCCGCGCTGGTGGTCGGCGAGACGGTGCTGCCCGGCGCGGTCGGCGTGCTCTGGCTCGGCGACTCCTCCAAGGCCGGCCTGGGCTGGCTCGGCGTGCTCGGCTTCCTGCTCGCGGTGGTGTCCGCGGTCGGGGTCGCCTACTTCGGCCAGGACACCCACGGCACGCCCGGCGACGCGGACGCCGAGCGGCCCGAACTCGCCGGCCGGAAGTAGGGCCAGGCCCGGCTCAGCCCCCGCTGCGGGCCCGCGGCACGCGCTGGCAGCGGGGGCAGAAGTAGCTGGAGCGGTTCATCCAGGCCGCCCGCCGGATCGCGGTGCCGCAGCGGCGGCAGGGCTCGTGCTCACGGCCGTAGGCGTCCAGGTCCCGGGAGAAGTAGCCGCTCTCGCCGTTCACGTTGACGTAGAGGCTGTCGAAGCTGGTGCCGCCGACGGCGAGCGCCGAGGTCATCACGTCCCGGGCGTGGGCCAGCAGGACGGCGGCCTGCGGGCGGGTCAACGTCGTCGTCGGGCGGTCGTAGTGCAGCTTGGAGCGCCACAGCGCCTCGTCGGCGTAGATGTTGCCGACGCCGCTGATCAGCGTCTGGTCGAGCAGCGCGCGCTTGACGGTGGTGCGCCTGGCGCGCAGCGCGGCCACGAAGGCCTCGTCGTCGAAGCGCGGGTCGAGCGGGTCGCGGGCGATGTGCGCGATGGAGACGGGCGTGCCCTCCGGGTCGCCGTCCTCGGCCTCCTCGACCGCCAGGCCGCCGAAGGTCCGCTGGTCGACGAAGCGCAGTTCGCGCCCGCCGTCGGCGAAGCGCAGGCGGACGCGCAGGTGCGTCTCGTCCGGCACCGACGGGTCCTGGACGAGGAGTTGGCCGCTCATCCCGAGGTGGCCGATCAGTGAGAAGCCCGCGCCGGTCCCGGACAGCGGCACCCACAGGTACTTGCCGCGCCGCTGCGCGGTGCCGAGGGTGGTGCCGGTCAGCCGGGCCGTGAAGTCGACCGCGCCGGCCGGCTGGCGGCGCACCGCGCGCGGGTGCAGCACCTGGACGTCGGCGACGGTCCGCCCGGCGACCCAGCTGGCCAGACCACGGCGGACGACCTCGACCTCGGGGAGTTCGGGCACGGGAAAACGCCTCCTGCGGAATCGATCGGCAGGAGAAGGCTACTGCGCCGTCACGCGCCGGCGGGCAGCCGGTCGGCGTACTTCTCCTTGATCGCGCGCCAGGCGCTCTCGGCGGCCTTCTGCTCGGCTTCCTTCTTCGAGCGGCCGACGCCGCTGCCGAAGTCCTCGCCGGCCACCCGGGCCGCTGCGGTGAAGGTCTTCTCGTGGTCCGGACCGGACTCCATGACCACGTACTCGGGAACCCCGATGCCCACCGACGCGGTGAGCTCCTGGAGGCTGGTCTTCCAGTCCAGTCCCGCGCCCAGCTGAGAGGACTCCTCGATCAGCGGGTCGAACAGCCGGTGGACGAACTCGGTGGCCGCGTCCAGACCCTGGTCCAGGTAGACGGCGCCGATCACGGCCTCGACGGTGTCGGCGAGGATCGACGACTTGTCACGGCCGCCGGTGCCCTCCTCGCCCTTGCCGAGCCGGATGAACGTGCCGAGCTCAAGGCCCCGGCCGACGTCCGCGAGCGCGCGGGAGTTGACCACCGCGGCGCGCAGCTTGGCGAGCGTGCCCTCCGGGACGTCCGGGTGGACGCGGTAGAGGGTGTCGGTCACCACCAGGCCCAGCACCGAGTCGCCGAGGAACTCCAGGCGCTCGTTGGTGGGCAGACCCCCGTTCTCGTACGCGTACGAGCGGTGGGTCAGGGCACGTACCAGAAGGGCGCGCTCGAGCGTGTACCCGAGGCGCCCTTCCAGGACGTCGTATTCGGTCGAAGCCGGCCCGCCGGCCTTGCCACCGCCTGAAGAGGAACCCTTCGGGGCGGCGGACGCCTTGCGGGTGGAGTTACCGTCCGACATCGATCCGTGCACCCCGCCGATCAGACCGAGAGGACCTGGCGACGGTTGTACGTGCCGCAGCTCGGGCACGCGAGGTGGCCCAGCTTCGGCTCGTGGCAGCGGTCGCACGCCACGAGGGCCGGAACGACGGCCTTCCAGTTGGACCGACGGTGGCGCGTGTTGCTGCGCGACATCTTCCGCTTCGGAACAGCCACGGCTACTTCTCCTGGTTCTCGGCGAGACCCTCACGGGTACCGCTGTTCTTAGTTCCCCGCCGCCCGTTAGCGACTTCGCCGCGGGCCTCGTCGCCGGGGGTGGCGGAGAGTCCCTGCAGTGCCGCCCACCGGGGGTCGACGGCGTCGTGGTGGTGCGCCGGGTCGTCGCTCAGGCGCGCTCCGCATTCGGAGCACAGGCCCAGGCAGTCTTCCTGGCACACCGGCTGCAACGGCAGTGCGAGCACCACCGCGTCACGCAGCACCGGCCGGAGGTCGAAGTAATCGCCCTCCAGACGGTAAGTCTCGTTCTCCGAGTCCTCTTCGAGGTCCTCGGTCCCCGTGGTCCGGGCGCGATGGCGCTCGTCGGACTCCGGGTAGTAGTACAGCTCCTGGAACTCCACGTCGATGTCGAAGTCGACGGGCTCCAGGCACCGCACGCACTCGCCCTCGACGTGGGCCTCGGCGGTGCCGGTGACCAGCACGCCCTCGACCACGGACTCCAGGCGGAGCTCCAGCTCGATCGGGCTCTTCTCCGGAACGCCGATCACATCGATGATCCCGAAGCCCTCGGGGGCCTCCAGGGTGCGGGTCACCTTGCGCATCCCACCGGCGCGACGACCCAGCTCGTGCGTGTCGAACACGAGGGGGTCGCGGTGGTCGAGGCGGTTCACGGTGTCCTGCACTTCCATGGGGATGATCGATGCGTCTCCGTCACGTCGGCGTCGCGAGGGCAAGCCGACAACCGGACATGGGGATGCCGGAGTGGTCAGACTACCGGAGTCTCCCGTCAGGCCCAACTTCGGTCCCGTCAGGAGACTCCGCGGAGGTCCGCTCAGCGGCCGCCGAGCTCCCTCAGCCTGGTCATGTCGATCATGCTGGTGTCGAAGAAGCTGGTCTCGTCCAGGCCCTGCTGCTGTTGCGGCACGGCGGGCGGCAGCGCCGGCGGCGCGGCGGGCTGCTGCGGGTAGTTGTAGCCGTCGTACGGCTGCGCGCCGTAGCCCTGCTGCTGGTAGCCGTAGCCGTCCTGCTGCTGGGCCGGGTAGCCCTGCTGCTGCTGCTGGTAGCCGCCGGCCTGCTGCTGGCCCCACTGGGTGTTGTACGGGTCGCCCTGCCCGGCCGGGTCGAAGCCGCCGCCGTACACCTCGGCGTACTGCCCGCCGGGCTGCTGGGCGGCCTCGTACCGGTCGGTCCCCTGGTCCTGCCAGCCGGCCGCGGCCGGGGCCTGCTCGGGCCAGGTCTGCTGCTGCGGGACGTCCTCGCGGTACCAGGCGATGTCCGCGCCGTCGGCGTCGCCGGCGAAGCCCGCCGCCACCGCCTCGGCCCGCTCCTTGGCCTGCTGCGCCTCGTCGGCGGCGGCCAGGTAGGCGCCCAGCTCGTCGATGGGCCGCTTGCCGAGGAGCTTGTCGCGCCCCTTGCCGACGGCCTCCAGGGTGGCGCTCAGCACGTTCTCCAGCGTGGCGAGCTTCACATCGACGTACTCGTCCACCTCGGGGCTCGGGCTGATCCGCTGCGGCCGGAACTCCTCGCCGTCGCCGTCGCCCTCGTGCTCGCTCTCGAAGACACCGGCGTCGCCGCGCAGCTTGGTGCGGCCGCGGCCGACCGCGCCGAGCGTCTTGGTCAGCACGACCTCGAAGTTGGCGAGCTTGCTGTCCACGTAGTCGTCGGCCTCGGCCCGCTTGGCCTCCACCTCGGTACGCGCCTCGGCGACAATCCGGTCCGCCTGGGACTGGGCCTGGCGGACCACCTCGGTGTCCGAGATCAGCGAGCCGCGCTCGGAGTGCGCCCCCTGGATGATCCGCTCGGCCTCGGCCTGCGCGCCTGCCACCACCTGCTCGTGGTCGGCCATCATCGACTGGGCCTGGGCGAGTTCGGCGGGCAGGGCCGCCTTGAGGTCGTTGAGCAGGCCGATCAGCTCGGCCCGGTTCACCACGCAGGAGGCCGACATCGGCATCGAGCGGGCGTTCTCGACCGCCGCCACGATCTCGTCGACCTTGTTCTGCACGTCCACGGGGGCTTCGTCTTTCCGTGTGCCGCCGACGGTCCGGCGGAGGCAGGCCCGACGCGGTGAACCTCACCGCAGGGCAGGGATACAGACTGTACGGCCACCGTGGGGCAGGGTCACAACGCCCGAACCGAACCGGCCTCCCGCCCATCGGACAAGGCGTGACGAACCGGCAGAAAAGGACAAGCTGCCGACTACTGCTCGGCCTTGCGCTCCGCGATCCGCTCGACCAGCCGGCCGTGCACCGTCTCGGGCAACAGGTGGGAGACGTCGCCGCCGTACGACGCGACCTCCTTCACCAGCGTGGAGGAGAGGAAGCTGTACGTCGGCGAGGTCGGCAGGAACAGCGTCTCGACGCCGGTCAGCCCGTGGTTCATCTGGGCCATCTGCAGCTCGTAGTCGAAGTCGCTGACGGCGCGCAGGCCCTTGACGATCGCCGGGATGCCGCGCTCCCGGCAGAAGTCCACCAGCAGGCCGAGGTGCGACTCGACCACGATGTTGCCGTACTTGGCGGTGGTCTCCTCGATGAGCTCGATCCGCTCCTCGATGGTGAACATGCCCTGCTTGTTCCGGTTGACCGCGACCGCGACATGCACCACGTCGTAGAGCTTCGAGGCCCGCTCGATGATGTCCAGGTGACCGTTGGTGATCGGGTCGAACGACCCGGGACAGACGGCTCGGCGCATGGCGTGTGTGCTCCCTCGTGGGGTGACGGCTCGTGCGGGCCCGCGGCCCGCTACTCCTGCTGGTCGGCCGCGGCGGCGGCACCGTACCAGAGCGTGCCCTCGCCGTAGCGGCGGGAGCGCAGCCCCTCGAAACCCTCGGGCCAGCCGAACTCGCCGCCACGGGTGCTGCGCTCCACGGTGACGAGTGTGTCCTCCGCGAGCCACCCCCCGGCCAGGAGTGTGATCAGCATCTCGCGGAGTTCCTCGTCCGTCACGGCGTACGGCGGATCGAGGAACACCAGGTCGTACGGGCTCGGCGGGGGCGGGCCGGCGACCACCTGCTCCGCCTTCGCGGCCCGCACCTCGGCGCCCGGCAGGCCGATCGCGCGGACGTTCTCCCGGATCACCCGGGCCGCCTGCCCGTCCGCCTCCACCAGCAGGACGTGCTCGGCGCCGCGCGACAGCGCCTCCAGCCCGACCGCGCCCGATCCGCCGAACAGGTCCAGCATCCGGACCCCGTGCAGGGTGCCGCGCAGCGCCTCCAGGGTGGAGAACATCGCCTCGCGGGCCTTGTCGGAGGTCGGTCGGGTGCCCCGGCCAGGCGGTACGGCCAGTCGGCGGCCGCCGGCCGCCCCGGCGATCACGCGGGTCATGGTGGTGGAAGGTCCTTTCGTCGCTGCCCGACCACGCTATCCCGCCCCGAGCCGAAGGGGCGCGCCGGTGCCGAAAGGGAGAAGCGAGGGAGCGAGGCACGAGCGAGGGAACGCCGACCGTCGGCACCGGACCCGAGCGCCCCGGAGGCGAGCGGGCGAGTCACAGCCGGGGGGCCCCCCCCCCCCCCGGGGGGGGCCCCGGGGGGGCGCCCCCCCCCCGCCCCCCCCCCCCCCCCCGGCGGGGGCGGGGC
>NZ_JBVIRL010000002.1:73091-78467 GCF_055576085.1 Kitasatospora sp. NPDC033851
GTTGATGCGTGGGTGGGCGCCACGCGCGTGGCAACGCCGCCGGGCGCCCCCGGCCCCCCGCCCCCGGGGGGCCGGGGGGGGGGGGCGGCGGGGCCCCCCCCGCGGGGGGGGGGGGGCCCCGGGGTCAGCGCATCAGCTCGCGTCCGCCGCCGCGCCCTGGGCCGGGACGGCCGCGCCGAGCAGCGCCGGCGAGGCGTAGCGGGACCAGGACAGGCAGCCGTCGGGCGGGCAGAACTCGGGGCGGCGCGGATCGTGCCCGAGCTCGCGCAGCTTGGTCCGGACGGAGTCGGGCGTACGGCCGAAGCGGGCGGCGATCCGGGCTATGGTCTCGCCGTCGTGGAAGCGCCGGACCAGCTCCTCCTCGTGCTGCGGCACCCAGGGGGCGCCGTGGCCGGGGTACAGCTCGCGCAGCACGTCGCGGTCGGGGATGGGCTCGGAGACGTCGGCGACGATCGCCAGCGCCCGGAGCGCGCGGTTGAGCGCGATCCGCAGCGAGGCGACGTCCTCGACCGGCAGGCGGAGCTTGCCCGAGGCGAGCGGCGTGGCGGCCGCCCCCTCGCGCCAGCCGGTCAGGGTGAGGGTGACCTCGCGGTCGTCGTCGCTGGCGAGTTCGATCCGGAAGACCTTGTCGCCGAGCGGGAGCTCGTTGAGATGACGGAATGCCATGGCAGGACCCCCAAGTGTCGCGCCAGGTACGCACCTTGGGGGTGCGCCCTGAACAACTACATTCTCTCGCGGGGGTCTGACAATCCAGGGGCCCGGCCGGCCCTCAGCCCTTCTCCATGTAGGCCGCGCGGTCCTCGTCGATCAGGCTCTCCAGCGCGGTCCGCAGCTCCGGGTGGGCGGCCAGCTCCGGGTCCGCGGCGACCAGCCGGGTGGCCTCCGTCCGGGCGGTGAGGATGACCTCCTCGTCCTCCAGCACCGAGAGCACCTTCAGCGAGGACTTCACCCCGGACTGGGCCTGGCCCAGCACATCGCCCTCCCGGCGCTGTTCGAGGTCGATCCGGGACAGCTCGAAGCCGTCCAGGGTGCCCGCCACCGCGTCCAGCCGGGCCCGGGCGGGGCTGGCCGCCGGCATGTCGCTGACCAGCAGGCACAGGCCGGCCGCGCTGCCGCGCCCGACCCGGCCGCGCAGCTGGTGCAGCTGGGAGACGCCGAAGCGGTCGGCGTCCATGATGACCATCGCGGTGGAGTTGGGGACGTTGACGCCGACCTCGATGACCGTGGTGGCGACCAGGACGTCCACCTCGCCGGCCGCGAACCGGCGCATCACGTCGTCCTTGGCCTCCGGTGCGAGCCGGCCGTGCAGGATCTCCACCCGCAGCCCGGCCAGCGGGCCCTTCACCAGCATCTCGGTGGTCTCGATCACGGAGAGCGGGGGCCGCCGCTCGTCGCTCCCGGCGCCCACGTCCTCCAGGTCGTCCTCGGCGGCGGAGGCCTGGCGCTTCTTCTTCGTCTTCGGGTCGGCGGGCTCCTCGTCCCCGATCCGGGGGCAGACCACGTACGCCTGGTGGCCCTTGGCCACCTCCTCGCGGACCCGCTCCCAGGCCCGGGCCAGGAAGTTGGGCTTCTCCAGCGCCGGGACGACGTGGGTGGAGATCGGCGAGCGGCCGGCCGGCAGCTGGTCCAGGACGGAGGTCTCCAGGTCCCCGAAGACGGTCATCGCGACGGTGCGCGGGATCGGGGTGGCGGTCATCACCAGCAGGTGCGGCGGCTGCTCGCCCTTGGCGCGCAGCGCGTCCCGCTGTTCGACGCCGAAGCGGTGCTGCTCGTCGACCACGACCAGGCCGAGGTCCTGGAACCGGACCTTGTCCTCGATCAGCGCGTGGGTGCCGATGGCGATCCCGGCGTCCCCGCAGGCCATGTCCAGCAGCGCCTGGCGGCGGGCGGGCACGCCCATCGAGCCGGTCAGCAGCACCACCCGGGTGCCGAGGTCCGAGCCGCCGAGCATCCCGCCCTCGGCCAGGTCCCCCATCATCTCGACGATCGAGCGGTGGTGCTGCTGCGCGAGCACCTCGGTGGGCGCCAGCAGGACGGCCTGGCCGCCCGCGTCCACCACGGCGAGCATGGCGCGCAGCGCGACCAGGGTCTTGCCGGAGCCGACCTCGCCCTGGAGCAGCCGGTGCATCGGGTGCTCGGTCGCCAGGTCTGCGGCGATCTCGGCGGAGACCTTCTCCTGGCCCTCGGTGAGGGTGAACGGCAGCCGGGCGTCGAAGGCGTCCAGCAGGCCGCCCGCGCGGGCCTTTCGCGGCTTGGCGGGCAGCGCGGAATCGGCGGCCCGGCGCTGGGCCAGGGCGACCTGGAGGACGAAGGCCTCGTCCCAGCGCAGCCGGCTCTGGGCGCGCTCGCGGTCGGCCTGGCCGCGCGGGCGGTGGACCAGCTCCAGCGCCTCGGGCAGCGGGATCAGGTCGTGCCGCTCGCGCAGTTCGGCGGGCAGCGGTTCGCCGACGTCGCCGAGGTGTTTGGTGAGGGCCGTCTCGACGCAGATCGACAGCTTCCAGCTGGGCATCTGCGCGCTGGCGCCGTACACCGGGATGAGCCGCCCGGCGAACTGCTGCGCGGCGTCCGACCCCGCTTCCTCGTCGAGGAGTTGGTAGTCGGGCGACACCAGCTGGCGGGTGCGGTTGAAGACGCCGACCTTGCCCGCGAACAGGCCCTGGGCGCCGGCCTTGAGGTCCTTCTGTCGCCAGCCCTGGTTGAAGAAGACCAGCGAGAGCCGGCTGCGGCCGTCGGTGACGACGACCTCCAGACGGTCGCCCTTGCGGCCGCGGAACGGGATCAGGGTGACCTTCTCGATCCGGGCCAGCACGGTGACGTGCTCGTCGACCTCCAGCTCGTCCAGGCTGGTGAGCTGGCCGCGCTCGACGTAGCGGCGCGGGTAGTGGTGCAGCAGGTCCCCGACCGTGCGCAGCTTGAGGCTGTCGGCGAGCACCTTCGCGGTGCGGTCGCCGACGAGCTTGGTCAGTGGTTCATCGAGAGCGCCCATCACGGCCCTGTTTACACCACGGGACGGACAGAGCGGCGGCTACTCGACCCCGATGAGCAGCGGCGCCGACTCCTGCCCGCCGTGGAAGACCACCGCGTCCACCTCGGGCCGCCGGTGCCGCACGTGCGCGACCAGCCGTTCGGCGAGCGCCTCGTCGGTGCCCTCGCCGAGGATCAGGGTGACGAGTTCGCCGCCCGCGCCGAGCATCCGGTCCAGCACGCTCCCGCCGACCTCCTCCAGTCCGGTGCCGATCACCGCGACGTCGCCGTCGATCAGCCCGAGCACGTCCCCGGCCTGGCAGACCCCGGCCATCGTCCAGGACTCCCCCTCGGCGACGGCGAGTTCGGCGTACCGGGTGGCCCCGGCGGCGGAGGTCATGGCGACCACGTCCTCGTCGAAGCGGCGGCCGCCCTCGTGCACCGCGAGCGCCGCCAGGCCCTGCACCGGCGATCGGGTGGGCAGGACGGCGATCCGGACGCCCTCCTCGCGCAGCTGGTCGGCGGCGGCCCCGGCGGCGGCGCGCAGTTCCGGGTCGTTGAGCAGCAGGACGACCTCGCGGGCGGCCGAGCGGCGCACGGCGGCCGCGAGTTCGGCGCTGGCCGGCGGGCGGTCCGGGTCGGCGTGCAGGACGACGGCGCCCGCCTGCTCGCAGAGGTCGGCCAGGCCCTCGCCGGAGACCACCGAGAGCACCGCGCGGGCCCGTTCCTCGCGCTCGCCGCGCTCGGCGGCGCTGCCGGCCCGGGCGGCGGCCTCGGCGAAGTGCGTGATCCGGATCTGGTGCGGTCGCCCGGCCCCGACCCCGGCCTCCACGGCGGCGCCCGCGTCGTCGACGTGGACGTGCACGTTCCACAGGCCGTCGCCGCCGCCGATCACCAGCGAGTCGCCGAGCCCGGCGAGCCGCTCGCGCAGCGCGGGCAGCGCCTCGTCGGGGGCGTCCAGCAGGTAGATGACCTCGAAGGCGGGGTGCCCGGGCCCGGGCGGCCGCACGTGCACCTCGCAGCTCTCGACGGCCCGGACGTCCCCGCGCAGCGCGACCGGCCCCATCGGCTGCTGCCCGGCCACGGCGTCGGCGAGCGCGCCGAGGACGGCCACCAGGCCGCGCCCGCCGGCGTCCACGACGCCGTTCTCGGCCAGTACGGCGAGCTGCTCGGGGGTGTGCCGCAGCGCGTCCCGGGCGGCCCGGTATGCGGTGTCGGCGACCTGGGCGAGCCCGTCCCCGGCCCGGACGGCCTCCCGGGCGGCGACCCGGGCGACGGTCAGCAGCGTGCCCTCGACGGGCTCCGCGACGGCCTGGTAGGCGGAGTCGGCGGCCCGCTGCAGGGCGGCCCGCAGGTGTTCGGCGCCGCCGCCCTCGGCCAGCGTCTCGGCGGTGCCGCGCAGCCACTGGGCGAGGATCACGCCGGAGTTGCCCCGGGCGCCGACCAGCGCGCCGCGGGCCATCGCGCGGACCGCGTCGGCCAGGCCGGGGGCCGGCTCGGCGGCGGGGTCGGCGAAGCGGCTCTCCACCTCGGCGGCGGCGGACTCGACGGTCAGGTAGAGGTTGGTACCGGTGTCGCCGTCCGGGACCGGGTAGACGTTGAGCGCGTCGATCTCCTCGCGGGCCTGGCCGAGGGCGCGCAGGGCGAGCTGACACCAGGTGCGCACGGCCGGGGCGTCGAGCGTGTGCAGCACCAGGTCTCCTCCGGATGGGACGCCGCGACGGCCTGTGGGGCGGCAACACCTTCAGGGCAGCGGCGAGGGGTGATACCGGCAGGTTATCGGGGGGCGGGGAGGGCCGTTCGGACCGGCGACCGGAGCGATCACTCGGCCGGTCATGGTAGTTTCGTGGGACGGAAGCAAGCGATGTATGCTCTTCCGGTTGCCTGGAACCGTCCAGGCTCACCCCCTTGTCCGGCCCGGTTCACGCGAGTGTTTCCGGTGGGTGAGTGGGGTTTTCGAAAGTATCTGATCTGAAGTCTTGGAGTGACTCCTGTGGCTGCCAACTGCGACGTCTGCGGCAAGGGGCCGGGCTTCGGCAACAGCATCTCCCACTCTCACCGCCGTACCCCCCGTCGTTGGAACCCCAACATCCAGACGGTGCGCGCTGTGATTGGGCGGACGCCGAAGCGGCTCAACGTCTGCACCTCGTGCATCAAGGCCGGTAAGGTCTCGCGCTGACGCGCAGACCGGCATGCCGGTCCTCCAGTGAGCCGGTTCATCCTCGGATGGACCGGCTTCACTGTTTTCGCGGCCGGCTACGCCGCTTTCCGGTCTCACCGGTGGTGGGGGGGGGGGCCGGGGGGGGCGCCCCCCCCCGCGTTT
Source organism: Kitasatospora sp. NPDC033851 (assembly GCF_055576085.1). Classification (NCBI taxonomy): domain Bacteria; kingdom Bacillati; phylum Actinomycetota; class Actinomycetes; order Kitasatosporales; family Streptomycetaceae; genus Kitasatospora; species Kitasatospora sp. NPDC033851. The sequence continues at coordinate 78,379 of NZ_JBVIRL010000002.1, forward strand.
TCCCGCCCCCTAGGGGGGGCGCCGGGCCACCCCGCCCCCACACCGCCACCCCCCCGCGGGGGGGGCCGGCCCCAAACCCGCCCCCCGCG
>NZ_JBVIRL010000002.1:78477-223002 GCF_055576085.1 Kitasatospora sp. NPDC033851
GCCCCCCCGCCCGGATGGCGGGGCCGCCCGGGCGCGGGTTCAGCCGCGGCGGGCCGGGCTTCAGTTTTGGCGGGGGGGGGGCCCCCCCCCCCCGGGCCCCGGGGGGGGGGGGGGGCCCCCGGGGGGCCCCCCCCACCACTGCTTTTCCCGGACCTCTCGGCTCGGCGCCGGTCCTCCCGGACCCCTCAGCGCCAGCGCCAGGCGTGGTCGACCGGCCCGATCCCGGCGCCCAGCGCGAAACCCCCGGCGATCGCGCCGGTGATGTACTCCTTGGCCGAGCCCACCGCCTCCGGCAGCGCCTCGCCCTTGGCCAGGCCGGCCGCGATCGAGCTGGCCAGGGTGCAGCCGGTGCCGTGGGTGTGCCGGTTGTCGTAGCGCGGCGCCCGGTACCAGTGCGCCTCCCCCGGCCCGCCGTACAGCAGGTCGGCGGCCTCGCCCTCCAGGTGGCCACCCTTGACCAGCACCCAGCGCGGCCCGAGGTCGAGCAGCGCCTTGGCGGCGTCCAGCATCTGCCCCTCGTTCTCGACGGTCCGGCCGGTGAGCTGCGTCACCTCGTGCAGGTTGGGGGTGGCCAGGGTGGCGACCGGCAGCAGCTTCTCGCGGAGGGTGCCGACGGCCTCGGCGACCAGCAGCGCGTCCCCGTGCTTGGAGACGCCGACCGGGTCGACCACCACCGGGGCGTCCACCCCGGCCAGCAGCCCGGCGACGGTCTCGACCAGCTCGACCGAGGCGAGCATGCCGGTCTTCACGGCCTGCACCCCGATGTCGTCCACCACGCTGCGGAACTGCGCCCGGACGGCTTCGGCGGGCAGTTCCCAGTAACCCTGGACGCCGAGCGAGTTCTGCGCGGTGACGGCGGTGATCACGCTCATGCCGTGGACGCCGAGGGCGAGCATCGCCTTGAGGTCGGCCTGGATGCCGGCGCCGCCACCGGAGTCGGAACCGGCGATCGTGAGCACGCGGGGAGGGGCCACGCGGGGAGGATGGGCAGTCGAAACCATGAGGTCAACCTACCCCTGACGGTTCACAGCACGGCTTCGGACTCCGCCCAGCGGTCCGGCGGCACCGTCTTCAGCCGGGTCACCGCGTCGCCGATCGGCAGCAGCTCGATCCCGGTCCGGCGCAGCGCGGTGAAGTGCCCGAACGCGCCCTGGTGGACGGCCTCCACCGCGTGCCAGCCGAAGCGGGTGGCGAGCACCCGGTCCCGGGCGGTCGGGGTGCCGCCGCGCTGGGTGTGGCCGAGGATGACCGGGCGGGCCTCCTTGCCGAGCAGGTTCTCCAGCTCGTGGGCGAGCCGGTTGCCGATTCCGCCGAAGGTCCGGTGGCCGTACTGGTCGACCTCGCCGTGGTCGAAGCGCATGGTGCCGGGCATCGGCGTGGCGCCCTCGGCGACGGCGATGATGGCGAACTTCTTGCCGCGGGCGAAGCGGTCCTCGACCATCCGGGCCAACGCCTCGATGTCGAAGGGCTTCTCCGGGATCAGGATGCCGTGCGCACCGCCGGCCATGCCCGCGGTGAGGGTGATCCAGCCGGTGTGACGCCCCATCAACTCGACCACCATGACCCGCTGGTGGGACTCGGCGGTGGTCTTCAGCCGGTCGATCGCCTCGGTGGCGACGTGCACGGCGGTGTCGAAGCCGAAGGTGACGTCGGTGGCCTCGATGTCGTTGTCGATGGTCTTCGGCACCCCGACCACCGGCAGTCCGGCGTCGCTGAACTGCTGGGCGGCGGTCAGCGTCCCCTCGCCGCCGATCGCGATCAGCGCGTCGATGCCGATCTCCCGGGCCAGCACCTTCGCGTTCTCCACCGCCCAGGCGATCCGGTCGCGCCGCACCCGGGCCGAGCCCAGGATGGTGCCGCCGAGGGTGAGCAGGCCGGTGACGTCGTCGTGCGAGACCGTCCTGGTGCGGCTCTCGATCAGGCCGAGGAAGCCGTCCAGGATGCCGACGATCTCGTCGCCGTGGACGTCCGTGCCGCGATGGACCACCGAGCGGATCACCGCGTTGAGGCCGGGGCAGTCGCCGCCGCTGGTCAGTACACCGATGCGCATGTCAGCTGTGCTCCCGCTCGCAGGGTTCGGGCCGCCCGCGCCGGACGGAGTGCGTGAGTGGCGGGCGGGCTCGGATGCCGCAAGCCTACGCAAAACGCACCCTCGAAGCCCGTCCGCCGCACGCCCGGACCGTCATGCGTCGCCGCGGCGTCCAGGGCCCATCGGCCGTACTCCGTAGGCTATTCGGCGAAGTGGTCCCAGCCGCCGACCCGGTCCCAGGGCGCGCCGTCCACCGTGACCCGGCCGCTGCGGCTGCCCGTCGGGCGCCCGGTCACCTCGCCCACCACCCGCCAGCGGGCCGGGAGTTGGATGCCGCGCGGGAAGGTCGCGACGATCGCGTGGTCCTCGCCGCCGGAGAGCACCCAGACCAGCGGGTCCACCCCGACCGCCTGGCCGATGTCCGCCATCTGCGCCGGGACGTCGAAGTCCGCGGCCTTCAGGTCGATGTCCACCTCGCTGGCCCGGGCCACGTGGCCGAGGTCGGCGACCAGCCCGTCGCTCACGTCGATCATCGAGGTCGCGCCCAACTCGGCCCCCGCCGGGCCCGCGTGGTACGGGGGCTCGGGCCGGCGGTGCGCCTCGACAAAGGCGCGCGGGGAGCGGAAGCCGCGCTGCAGCACGGTCAGCCCGGCGGCCGACCAGCCCAGCCAGCCGGTCACCGCGACCACGTCGCCGACCTGCGCACCGGCGCGCGTCACCGCCGCACGCCCCTGCAAGTCCCCGAGCGCCGTGATGGCCAGCGTGACGGTGTCGCCGCGCACCACGTCACCGCCGACCACCGTCGCCCCGGCGACCTGGCACTCGTCGCGCAGCCCGTCCATCAGCTCGGTCGCCCACGTGGTGGGCAGGTCGGCGGGGGCGACCAGGCCGAGCAGTATCGCGGTCGGCACCGCCCCCATCGCGGCCACGTCGGCGAGGTTCTGGGCGGCGGCCTTGCGGCCCACGTCGTAGGCGGTGGACCAGTCCCGGCGGAAGTGCCGGTGCTCGATCAGGACGTCCGTGGTCGCCACCACCCGACCGTCCGGAGCCCGCACCACCGCGGCGTCGTCTCCCGGGCCGAGGTCGACCGCGTCGGTGAGCGGTACCCGGGCGGTCAGCTCCCTGATGAGGCCGAACTCGCCGAGCTCGCCCACGGTCCCCTGCATCTGCCGTCCTCTCGCGTTTTCATCCGATCCGGTCCCCGTCGCGCTCCCCCGCGCGCAGCGTACGCCCTTCGGGGGTGCAGAAGTCTCCCCTCCCCGGCCCGCTGCGCGGTAGCGTGGTGATCAGACTGCCGGTGAGCCCGTTTCCACCCCCCGACGCCTGACCGGGCGATCACGGCGGCGATCCCCGTAACCGGCCGCCGGAGGTCCCCGTGGTACAGGCATACATCCTGATCCAGACCGAAGTAGGGAAGGCCACCGCGGTGGCCGAGCTGATCACCAAGATCCCCGGCGTACTCACCGCCGAGGACGTCACCGGCCCCTACGACGTGATCGTCAAAGCCGAGGCCGAGACGGTGGACGACCTGGGCCGCATGGTGGTGGCCGAGGTCCAGAAGGTCGACGGCATCACCCGCACCCTCACCTGCCCCGTGGTCCACCTCTGAGGCCCGGCTCCCGGTAGCGCCCGGCCTCGGTAGCGCCCGGCCTCGGTAGCGCCCGGCTTCGGTCGGGCCCCACTGTCACCGAGGCCCGGTTCCGAGGCCCGGCTACCATCGGCGGGTGGCCAGAGAACTCCGCGTCCCCGAGGCGCTGACCGCCCTGCCGGCGCCGATCCGCTGGCTGGCCGTGCCCGTCGCGCTGACCTGCACGGTCGTCGTGCTGGTCGGCAGCTGGGGGTCGGACGACCGGAAGATCGAAGTCCCGCACCCGAGCGGCAAGGCGGCCGACTACTGCCGGGCCCTGGCCGCCGCGCTGCCGCAGGAGCTGCTCGGGCACGCCCGCAAGGACCCGTCGCCCGCCACGCCGTACGTGGCCGTCTGGGACAGCTCGCCCCGGACGGTCCTGCGCTGCGGCGTCGACCGGCCGGAGGAGCTGGACGGGGAGCACGCCAAGGACCTGTCCCCGACCGTCGACGACCTCACCTGGTGGTCCCAGAAGCTGGACGACGGGAGCTACCGCTTCGTGGCGACCATGCGCGCGGCCTACGTCGAGGTGGTCGCACCGCCCGGCGTCTACGGCAGCCCGCTGGACCCGGCGGCCGCGCTCACCCCGCTGGTCAAGGCCAACATCCCCGGCTGAACCGGACGTACCGAGGGCGGACCGGGAGCTTCCCGGCCCGCCCTCCGCCGTACGGACCGGCTAGCGCAGCCCGGTCGAGCGCCGCAGCGCCGTCTGCAGCAGCCGGTCGATCAGCTCCGGGTACGAGACCCCGCTGGCCTCCCACATCTTCGGGTAGGCCGAGATCGGGGTGAAGCCGGGCATGGTGTTGACCTCGTTGATCATCCAGGTGCCGTCCTCCAGCAGGAAGAAGTCCACCCGGGCGAGGCCCTCGCAGCCGAGCGCCTCGAAGGCCTCGATCGCCTGGCGCTGGATCTCGGCGAGCTCCTCGGCGGTGAGCTTCGCCGGGATCTGCACGTCCGAGGAGTCGATGTACTTGGCCTCGAAGTCGTAGAAGTCGAAGCCGTCGCCGACCAGGATCTCGCCGGCCACGCTGGCCCGCGGGCCGTCCTCGAACTCCAGCACGCCGCACTCGATCTCGCGGCCGGTCACGCCCGCCTCGATGATCAGCTTGGGGTCGTGCCGACGGGCCTCCTCGATCGCGGCGTCGAGGTCGGCCAGGTCCTTCACCTTGGTGATGCCGATGCTGGAGCCGGCCCGGCAGGGCTTCACGAACAGCGGCAGGCCCAGCTCGGCGGCCCGCTCGCGCACCGCGGCGCGGCCCGCCTCGGTCTCCCAGTCGCGCGGGCGCACGATGGTGTAGCGGCCGACGCCCAGGCCGTGCGAGGCCAGGATCCGCTTGGCGAACTCCTTGTCCATGCCGGCCGCGCTGGCCAGCACGCCGTTGCCGACGTAGGGGACGCCGGAGAGCTCCAGCAGGCCCTGCAGGGTGCCGTCCTCGCCCCACGGGCCGTGCAGCAGCGGGAACACCACGTCGACCTCGCCGAGGGCCTTGGGGGCGCTCCCCGGCTCGCTCAGCAGCACCTCCCGGTTGCCCGGGGCGACCGGCAGCGCCACCTGCGCGTCAACGGACTCGGCGACGTGCGCCACGTCCGGCAGCCGGCCGTCGGTGATGGCCATCCGGGCCGGCTCGTCGCTGGTCAGCGCCCAGCGGCCCTCGTGGGTGATGCCGATCGGCAGCACGTCGTACTTGTCGCGGTCGATCGACCTGAGCACACTGCCCGCGGTGGAGACCGAGATGGCGTGCTCGGAGCTGCGCCCGCCGAAGACCAGCGCGACGCGCGGCTTCGGGGCGGACGGGTTCGGGGAGGACTGTTCGATGCTCATATCGGGTTTGAGACTACCGTGCGACGTGTTTCCGGGACGTCAACCGCCCCGGCGACCACGCCTTCCCTGGCCGTCAGCGCCGCCGCTCCGCCTTCGCCGAGCGCGACATCAGCGTCTGCAGCGCCTCCTGGGTCGGCCGTCCGTTGTGCACGACGTCCACCACGGCCTCGACGATCGGCATGTCGACGCCGTTGCGCCGGGCCAGGTCCAGCACCGACTCGCAGGACTTGACGCCCTCGGCGGTCTGGCGGGTCGCCGCGATGGTCTCGGCGAGCGACATGCCCCGGCCCAGGTTCATGCCGAAGGTGTTGTTGCGGGACAGCGGCGAGGAGCAGGTGGCGACCAGGTCGCCCATCCCGGCGAGCCCCGCGAAGGTGTGCGGGTCGGCCCCGAGCACCTCGCCGAGCCGGGTGGTCTCGGCCAGCCCGCGGGTGATCAGCGTCGCCTTGGTGTTGTCGCCGAGCCCCATCCCGGCCGCCATGCCGACCGCCAGGCCGATCACGTTCTTGACCGCGCCGCCGAGTTCGCAGCCCACCACGTCGGTGTTGGTGTACGGCCGGAAGTACGGCGTGTGGCAGGCCGCCTGGAGCCGCTTGGCGACCGCCTCGTCGGAGCAGGCGACGACGCTGGCCGCGGGCTGCCGATTGGCGATCTCCTTGGCCAGGTTGGGCCCGCTGACCACCGCGACGCGCTCCGGGCCGACCTTGGTGACCTCGTCGATCACCTCGCTCATCCGCTTGGCGGTGCCGAGTTCGATGCCCTTCATCAGGCTCACCAGGACGGTCTGCGGCTCGATCAGCGGCGTCCAGGCGGCCAGGTTGTCGCGCAGCGTCTGCGAGGGCACCACCAGCACCGCGAAGTCGGCGCCGGCCAGCGCCTCGGCGGCGTCGGTGGTGGCCCGCACCGTGTCGGGCAGCCGGACGCCCGGCAGGTAGTCCGGGTTCTCGTGCGTGGAGTTGACGGCGTCCACCAGCTCCTGGCGGCGGGCCCACAGCACGACCTCGCAGCCCGCGTCGGCGAGCACCATCGCGAACGCGGTGCCCCAGGAGCCGGTCCCCATCACGGCGCAGCGGGTCACTTGCCGGCCTCCTCGACGCCCGTGCCCGGCGCGCCCTTGGCGCGCCGGCGCTCGGCCAGCGCCGTCGCGGCGCGCTCCCGGGCGGCCTTGCGCATGTCGTAGCGCTCGGCGGGCGGCTCCTCCTCGCGGACCTCGGCCAGCACGGCGGTGATCGCCGTCATGATGTCCTCGGTCGCGTCGGTGAGCACCTGGGTGGTGAGCTCCTGGCCCTGGTACTTGCTCAGGTCCACCGCCGGACCGGCCGCGACGGTCACCCTGTGGCGCGGGAAGAGGTTGAACTTGCCCTTCCCGAAACCGGGCCGGCCGTACGGCGGGATGATCTCGTGCGCGCCCCAGTGGGCGACCGGGATGACGGGCGCGCCCGTCATCAGCGCGACCCGGGCGACGCCGCTCTTGCCGGTCATCGGCCACAGGTCCGGATCCCGGGTGAGCGTTCCCTCCGGATAGAACTGGACGCACTGGCCGCTGTTGACGGCGTCGATCGCGGCCCGGAACGCCTGCGCGGCGTCGGTCGACTCACGGAACACCGGAATTTGGCCGGTCTTGCGCAACATGAATCCGATGAAGGGAATCGAGAACAGCGAGGACTTGCCGAGAATGCGCGGCGGGCGACCGCTGTTGTACTGCCAGTGCGCGTAGATCACCGGGTCGATGATCGAATTGTGGTTCACCGCGGCGATGAAGCCGCCTTCCTTCGGAAGGTGCTCCCAGCCCCGCCAGTCGGGCTTCACCAGGGCGGTCGTCACCGGCTTCACCAGCACGGCCGCGAAGCGGTACCAGATGCCGTAGTCGGCGTTGCCGAACTTGGCGTACGAGCGGCGGGCCACCCCAGCTCCTTCTCATCCGATGCGGCACCCGGAGTGCCGCGGTCATGGCCTCCCGGTGCCGTGCACCGGTGCCAGCGGTGCCCGGGCCACGGGCGCGGAACAGTGTCGCCCGCCCGCTCACCGGCTGTCGAGCGGGCGCGCCAACCCGCCGGGCGGGCGTGATCAAACGCACGTCCGCACAGTTCGGACGGCCTGGCGAGGGCTCCGGGACCGGCGACACAATGACGCCGATGACCCAGGACACCGTACGCCCCAGCGGCCCCGCCGCGCCCGCCGCACCCAGCGCCGGCTGGTCGCTGGTGCTTCCGCTCAAGCCGCTCGCGCTGGCGAAGAGCAGACTCGCCCCGTACGCCGGGCCGCACCGGGCCGACCTGGCGATGTCCTTCGCGCTCGACACCGTCACCGCCGCGCTGGCCACCCCGGGCGTCGGCCGCGTCCTGGTGGTCACCCGCGACGCCGAGGCCGGTGTCCGACTGGCCGCGCTGGGCGCGCTGGTGGTCGCCGACGAGCCCGGCGGCGGCCTCAACCGGGCGCTGGCGCACGGCGCGTCGACCGCCCTGGCGCTCGCCCCGGCGGCGCCACTGGCCGCCCTCTCGGCGGACCTGCCGGCCCTGCGTCCGGCCGAACTGGCCCGGGTGCTGGGCGCGGTGCCGCCGGACGGCCGGGCCTTCCTGCCGGACTCCCCCGGCCTCGGCACCACCCTGCTCGCCTGCGCCCCCGGCCGTCCGCTCTCCCCCGCCTTCGGGGACGGCTCGCGGGCCCGGCACGCGGCCGGCGGGGCGCTCGAACTGCGCCTCCCGGACGTGGAGTCGGTGCGCCGGGACGTCGACACCGGTGCCGACCTCGGCGAGGCCGCTGCGCTCGGCCTCGGCCCGCACACCGGTGCGCTGTTCGCCCGGCTGAGCCTGTCCTGACCCCGGCTCGGGGCTGTGCCCGGGACCGGGCCCGGTCCCGGGCCGGGTCCCGGGGGTGTGCCGACCCGCTCGCTATGCTGCTGACATGCAGGCCACCGCGTTCACCTTCGACCCCGCCACCCGGGCCGGCTCCGTGCTGCTCGACGACGGGACCCCGGTGCCGTTCGACGCGGCCGCCTTCGACGCCGGCGGCCTGCGGCTGCTGCGGCCCGGCCAGCGGGTCCGGATCCGCACCGAGGGCACCGGCGAGGCCCGCCGGGTGGTCTTCGTGACGCTGCAGACCTTCCCCGACCCCGCCGAGGGCTGAGCCCTCGCGGGGCGGCTGCCCGCAGGCCTCCTCCGACCACGGACCATCCGTTCCCCGCGCACGCCGTCGAATCCTGACTAAGCGCCCGGAAATCGGAAGAGCCGCGGCGACCGGTCTCCGCGAATTCACGGAAGGGGTGCCGCGGCTCTTGGCCGAAGGCCGTCCGAGGACGGTCGCGCGGGACTTACTTGGCGGAGGTCTTGCGCGCGGTGGTCTTGCGGGTGGCGGTCTTCTTCGCCGGAGCCGTCTTCTTGGCCGTGGCGGTCGCCTTCTTGGCGGTCGCCGTGGTCTTCTTGGCGGCAGCCGTGGTGGTCGCCTTCTTGGCGGCGGCCGTCTTCTTGGTCGCGGCAGCCGTGGTGGCCGTCTTCTTGGCGGCGGCGGCGGTGGTCTTCGCGGCGGTCTTCTTGGCGGTGGTCGCCTTCTTCGCGGCGGTGGCCGTGGTCTTCTTGGCGGCAGCCGTGGTGGCCGTCTTCTTGGCGGCGGCCTTCTTGGTGGCCGGGGCGGCGGCGGCCGCAGCGGTGGCGGCACGCTTGGTGGCGGCCCGCTTGGCGGCCGGGGTGGCGGCCACACCGGTCTTGCCCGGGGTGAGGGAGCCCTTGGGGGCCTTCTTCACCGAGGGGCCTTCCTTCGGCAGCTTCTTGCTGCCGCTGACCAGGTCCTTGAAGCCCTGGCCGGGGCGGAAGCGGGGCACCGAGGTCTTCTTGACCTTGACGCGCTCGCCGGTCTGCGGGTTGCGGGCGAAGCGCGCGGAGCGCTCCACCTTCTCGAAGGTGCCGAACCCGGTGACCGAGACCCGGTCACCGGCCACGACGGCACGGACCATGGTGTCGAGCACTGCGTCGACGGCCTCTGCGGCAGCCTTGCGACCGCCCAGCTGCTCGGCCACCGCTTCGACAAGCTGAGCCTTGTTCACGTCTTCCCCTTCGGAAACGGGCGCCGGATGATTCCATCCGTTCTTTTCGCACGTTAGGTATGTATCTGCGGACTTTCAATTACCAAACGCGCGAATCACCCTAGTGTCGCAATGGATTTGCGCGTCGGCGACCTCAGCCGAGCGGCGGGCGCCCCTCGTCGAGGTCATGTACAAAGCGACTCAACCGCCTTGCCGCCTCCGGAAGATCGCGCTTGGCGGTCTCGGTGACGATGAGGAGTTGACGGGTGAGAGCGGTCTTTGCATCGGCAGACACGTTCAGCGCATGCACGCGGGCGTGAGCTTGCTTCAACCGCTCGGCCACAAGCGCGTAGAGCGCTACGACTTCCTGGTCGTCCGGCCCCTCAGCTGGCGCGGAGGTGACGTCCGGCCGATCGTCAATTCGGCGTTCGGATGGCCGGCCCATGGAGTCCTCAGCCGCGGGTTCGCCGCCCGCGTACGGAGGTTCATGGTGCCGGTGCATGTACTGATTGTGCCATCTACCCGCAGTTGTACTTGCGCGGGGCCCTCTCCCGCAAAGCCAAATGGGCAATCCGGGGCGGGCCGCGGCGCTAACTCGTGCTCCGGAACGACGGATGGCCCGGCCCCCCCGAGGGGGGCGCGGGCCATGCGGCGGATCGTCAGAATGCTTGTTCTGAGGGGAACTCAGGCGACCGGCAGAGTACGGGGCTTGAAGGCCGGGCGGGTCGTCTCGAAGGCCGCGATGTCGGCCTCGTTCTGCAGCGTGATGCTGATGTCGTCCAGGCCGTTGAGCAGCCGCCACCGGACGTTGTCGTCCAGTTCGAAGGCCGCGGTGACGCCCTCGGCCCGCACTTCGCGGGCTTCCAGGTCAACGGTGATCTCGGCCGAAGGGTCACTCTCGGTGAGCGCCCAGAGCCGTTCCACGGTCTCCTGCGGCAGGACGACCGTCAGCAGGCCGTTCTTCAGGGAGTTGCCGCGGAAGATGTCGGCGAAGCGCGACGAGATGACCGCGTGGAAGCCGTAGTTCTGCAGCGCCCAGACGGCGTGCTCGCGGGAGGAGCCGGTGCCGAACTCGGGGCCGGCCACCAGAACCGTGGCACCCTGCCGCTCGGGCCGGTTGAGGATGAACGACTCGTCCTTGCGCCAGGCCTCGAACAGTCCGTCCTCGAAACCGGACCGGGTGACCTTCTTGAGCCAGTGGGCCGGGATGATCTGGTCGGTGTCCACGTTGCTGCGGCGCAGCGGGACGGCCCGGCCGGTGTGGGTGGTGAACTTCTCCATGGCTCAGGCCTCCACGGCAACGTCGGGGTTCGCCGGCTCGGCGGCGTTCAGATCGGCGGGGGAGGAGAGGCGGCCCAGCACCGCGGTCGCGGCGGCGACCTGCGGGGAGACCAGGTGGGTGCGGCCGCCCTTGCCCTGTCGGCCCTCGAAGTTGCGGTTCGAGGTGGAGGCGCAGCGCTCCCCCGGGGCCAGCTGGTCGGGGTTCATGCCCAGGCACATCGAGCAGCCCGCGTGGCGCCATTCGGCGCCGGCCGCGGTGAACACCTTGTCAAGGCCCTCCTCGACGGCCTGCAGCGCGACCCGGACGGACCCGGGAACCACCAGCATCCGTACGCCGTCGGCGACCCGGCGGCCCTCCAGCAGGGCGGCGGCGGCCCGCAGGTCCTCGATCCGGCCGTTGGTGCAGGAGCCGACGAAGACGGCGTCGACCTTCACCTCGCGCAGCGGGGTGCCGGCCTCCAGGCCCATGTACGCCAGGGCGTTCTCGGCGGCGGCGCGCTCCTGCGGGTCGGCGAAGGAGGCCGGGTCCGGCACGTTCGAGCCCAGCGGGGCGCCCTGGCCGGGGTTGGTGCCCCAGGTGACGAACGGGCTCAGCTCGCTCGCGTCGATGAAGATCTCGTGGTCGAAGACCGCGTCCTCGTCGGTGCCCAGGGTCTTCCAGTACGCGACGGCGGCGTCCCAGTCCTCGCCCTGCGGGGCGTGCGGGCGGCCCTGCAGGTAGTCGAAGGTGGTCTGGTCCGGGGCGATCATGCCCGCCCGGGCGCCGGCCTCGATCGACATGTTGCAGATGGTCATCCGGGCCTCCATGGACAGGCTCCGGATCGCCGAACCGCGGTACTCCAGGACGTAGCCCTGGCCGCCGCCGGTGCCGATCTTCGTGATGACGGCCAGGATCAGGTCCTTGGCGGTGACGCCCTCGGGCAGTTCGCCCTCGACGGTGATCGCCATGGTCCGGAACGGGGCCAGCGGCAGGGTCTGGGTGGCCAGCACGTGCTCGACCTGGCTGGTGCCGATGCCGAACGCCAGCGCGCCGAAGGCGCCGTGGGTGGAGGTGTGGGAGTCGCCGCAGACCACGGTCATGCCGGGCTGGGTCAGTCCGAGCTGCGGGCCGACGACGTGCACGACGCCCTGCTCGACGTCGCCGAGCGAGTGGATCCGGACGCCGAACTCGGCGGCGTTGCGGCGCAGGGTCTCCAACTGCACCTTGGACACCGGGTCGGCGATCGGCTTGTCGATGTCCAGGGTGGGGGTGTTGTGGTCCTCGGTGGCGATCGTCAGATCGGTGCGGCGGACCGGGCGCCCGGCCAGTCGCAGTCCGTCGAAGGCCTGCGGGCTGGTGACCTCGTGGAGCAGGTGCAGGTCGATGAACAGGAGGTCGGGCTCGCCCTCCGCACGCCGCACGACGTGGTCGTCCCAGACCTTCTCTGCGAGTGTCCGTCCCATCGGATTCCCTCCAGCCGGCCGCGTTGCCGGCCTTCTCGTGTCGTCGAGGTCGCTGCGTGCGCCGCCCCCTGCGGGGACGCGTTCGCGAGACCTGCACGCCGGATCGCTGTCCACGATGCGGACACTCGGACGAGGCCCCATCCTGGATGTCTCCCGGGCTGCTGCATCCAGAGTGGCGCTTTTCTCGGAAGATTGAACTTGCGTCTCGCGGAATGAGACTGCAGTCTTAGGGCATGGACAACACTAGCGGCGTCGGCGTTCTCGACAAGGCCGCTCTGGTGCTGAGCGCACTGGAGTCGGGCCCCGCCACGTTGGCGGGGCTGGTCGCCGCCACCGGTCTGGCGCGCCCCACGGCCCACAGACTCGCCGTCGCACTCGAACACCACCGTCTGGTCACCAGAGACATGCAGGGACGCTTCATCCTCGGTCCCCGCCTGTCCGAACTCTCCGCCGCGGCGGGCGAGGACCGACTGCTCGCCACCGCGGGCCCGGTCCTGACCCACCTGCGCGACGTCACCGGCGAGAGCGCACAGCTCTACCGCCGCCAGGGCGAGATGCGGATCTGCGTCGCCGCCGCCGAGCGGCTCTCCGGTCTGCGGGACACCGTCCCGGTCGGCAGCACCCTGCCGATGAAGGCCGGCTCGGCCGCCCAGGTCCTGCTCGCCTGGGAGGAGCCCGAGCGGCTCCACCGCGGCCTGCAGGGCGCCCGCTTCACCGCCACCGCGCTGAGCGGCGTCCGGCGGCGCGGCTGGGCCCAGTCGATCGGCGAACGCGAGCCGGGCGTCGCGTCCGTCTCCGCGCCCGTCCGCGGTCCCTCCAACCGCGTGGTCGCCGCCGTGTCGGTGTCCGGCCCGATCGAGCGCCTGACCCGCCACCCGGGGCGCCTGCACGCCCAGGCCATCATCGAGGCCGCGAACCGGCTCACCGAGGCCCTCCGCCGCAGCTGACCCCCGGCCGCCCGCGGGAAATCCCCCACCCCCTCCCCCACCGAGAATCCGAAAGGGCCCCGCTCGAAACCGAGCGGGGCCCTTCGCTGTCCACTGTGCGGGAAAAGTGTGCGGGAAAAGCAAAAAAGACCCCGGGAACCGGGGTCTTCCTTTTCTGGCTGGGGTACCAGGACTCGAACCTAGACTAAATGAACCAGAATCACTCGTGCTGCCAATTACACCATACCCCAACACAAAGCAAGGGCCGATGGGCGAACCCACCGGCTTCCTGCCCTGAAGTACCCCCGACCGGATTCGAACCGGCGCTACTGCCGTGAGAGGGCAGCGTGCTAGGCCGCTACACAACGGGGGCTTCCTGGCGATCCCTTGCGGGATCCGTACCCCCGACCGGATTCGAACCGGCGCTACTGCCGTGAGAGGGCAGCGTGCTAGGCCGCTACACAACGGGGGCTTTCCAGGTGATCCCTTGCGGGATCCGTACCCCCGACCGGATTCGAACCGGCGCTACTGCCGTGAGAGGGCAGCGTGCTAGGCCGCTACACAACGGGGGCTTGATCTTCATTTGTACTGCTGTACTTGCGTACTGCGCTGGGGTACCAGGACTCGAACCTAGACTAAATGAACCAGAATCACTCGTGCTGCCAATTACACCATACCCCACCAGAGTTGAACCCTCGTCGGGATCTTCTCAGGCGTTGCGCCTCTCGTTCGGTCCCGGCGGGGGGCTTTCGCTCCCTCGTCCGTTCCCTCCCGGGCGGCGCAGAAAGAACATTACCCGACGTCTGCCCTGGCTCCAAAATCGATAACCCCAGGCAGCCGCCGAGCGGCCGTCCGGTGACCTCCGGGTACGCCGCGGGCCCGGCACGGAGCCGGGCCCGCGGTGTGCTCGGCGGCCCGGTCAGGCAGCCGGCAGGGCGTCCAGGGCGGAGCGCAGACGGCGCAGCGTCTCGGGCCGGCCCAGCAGCTCCATGGACTCGAACAGCGGCGGCGAGACCCGGCGGCCGGTGACGGCCACCCGCAGCGGCGTGAAGGCGAACTTGGGCTTGATGCCCAGCCCGTCCACCAGCGCCTCGCGCAGCGCGGCCTGGATCGGCTCCGGGGTGAAGTCCGCGAGCTCCTCCAGCGCCTTGATGCTGGCCGCCAGCACCGGGCGGGCGTCCGCGGTGAGCACCTTGGCGGCGTCGTCCGGGTCGACGGCGAACTTCTCCGGCGCCACGAACAGGAAGCCGGCCATGTTCACGATCTCGCTCAGCACGACCATCCGCTCCTGGGTGAGCGGCGCGACCTTGGCGAGCACGTCCAACTGCTCGGCGGTCGGCTCGGCCGGCAGCAGCTCGGCGGCCTGGAGGAACGGCACCAGGCGCCGCGCGAAGTCCTCCGGGGCCAGCTTGCGGACGTGCTCGGCGTTGATCGCCTCGCACTTCTTCAGGTCGAAGCGGGCCGGGTTGGCGTTCACCTTCGCGATGTCGAAGGCGGCGACCATCTCGTCGATGTCGAAGAGGTCGCGGTCCTCGGCCAGCGACCAGCCCAGCAGCGACAGGTAGTTGAGCAGGCCCTCGGGGATGAAGCCGCGCTCGCGGTACAGGTTGAGCGAGGCCTGCGGGTCGCGCTTGGAGAGCTTCTTGTTGCCCTCGCCCATCACGTACGGCAGGTGGCCGAAGCGCGGGGTGGTGCCGTCGCCGACGCCGATCTCGGCGAGCGCGGCGTACAGCGCGACCTGCCGCGGGGTGGAGGACAGCAGGTCCTCGCCGCGGAGCACGTGGGTGATGCCCATCAGGGCGTCGTCCACCGGGTTGACCAGGGTGTACAGCGGGGCGCCGTTGGCCCGGACAATGCCGTAGTCCGGCACGTTCTCCGGCTCGAAGGTGAGCGTGCCGCGCACCAGGTCGTCGAAGGAGATGGTCTTGTCGGGCATCCGGAAGCGCAGGATCGGCTCGCGCTTCTCCAGCTTGTAGACCGCGACCTGGTCGTCGGTCAGGTCCCGGCAGTGGCCGTCGTAGCCGGAGGGCTTGCCGGCCGCGCGGGCGGCCTCGCGGCGGGCGTCCAGCTCCTCGGTGCTGCAGTAGCAGTGGTAGGCGTGGCCGGCCTCGTGCAGGCGGCGGGCGACGTCGGCGTAGATGTCCATCCGCTGCGACTGGCGGTACGGCTCGTGCGGACCGCCGACCTCCGGGCCCTCGTCCCAGTCGAAGCCGAGCCAGCGCATGGCGTCGAGCAGCTGACCGTACGACTCCTCGGAGTCGCGGGCGGAGTCGGTGTCCTCGATCCGGAAGACCAGCGTGCCGCCGTTGTGGCGGGCGAAGGCCCAGTTGAAGAGGGCGGTGCGGACCAGGCCCACGTGGGGGTTGCCGGTCGGGGACGGACAGAAGCGAACCCGGACGGCCGGGTCAGTGTTAGCCACGCTTGATCACCTTGTTGGCGAGAGTGCCGATGCCTTCGATGGAGACGGCGACCTCGTCGCCGACGTTGAGGGGGCCCACCCCTGCGGGCGTGCCGGTGAGGATGACATCGCCGGGCAGCAGCGTCATGGCCTCGGAGATGTGGACGATCAGCTCGGCGACCGAGCGGACCATCAGGGAGGTGCGGCCGGTCTGGCGGAGCTCGCCGTTGACCGTGCAGGTGACGGCGAGGTCGCTCGGGTCGAGGTCGGTCTCGATCCACGGACCCAGCGGGCAGGAGGTGTCGAAGCCCTTGGCCCGGGCCCACTGGCCCTCGCGCTGCTGGACGTCCCGGGCGGTGACGTCGTTGGCGCAGGTGTAACCGAGGATCACCTCGGGCACCCGGTCCAGCGGCACCTCGCGGCACATCCGGCCGATCACCACAGCGAGTTCGGCCTCGTGCTGGACGTCCGAGGAGAATGGCGGGTACGCGATGCTCTCGGTCGGGCCGATCACCGCGGTGGACGGCTTGAAGAAGGTCAGCGGGACGTCCGGGACCTCGTTGCCCAGCTCCTGCGCGTGCGCCGCGTAGTTGCGGCCGACCGCCACGATCTTGTTCGGGAGCATCGGGCTGAGCAGCCGCACGTCCTGGAAGCGGTAGCTCTCACCGGTGGGCTGGGGCTGGCCGAACGGGTGGCCGGCCAGCGCGTGGACGACCAGCGAGTCGGGCTGGGAAGGGTCGCCCTCCACCACGCCGAAGGAGACGCTGCCGGCGGCAGGGCTCCCTTCCCGGACGGAAAACCTGGCAATGCGCACGGCTGGGATACCCCTCGCTTCGTCGGCCGCCCGGGGCGCGCCCGGGCGCTGGTGGGCGCCCCGCCCGCAGTGGGCGCGGCCCCGTCAATCGGCCTCCAGGCTATCGCGTGGGGCCCCGGCCGACCGCTTAGCCCCTGTTCGGTGCGGTTGGGGCGGGAACGCCGGAGGGCGCCGCCGCCACGGGTGTGACGGCGGCGCCCTCCGGGGAGCGCGTACGGGGTCAGTCGGCCACGACGACGGCCGGGGCGACCATCAGCTGGACGCGGCGCGGGTTCGCGGTGCTGTTCGGCAGCTCGGTGGCGTAGGTCACGACGTCCTCGGGCTTGCGGGCGCCCGGGATCTTGCTGAAGTCCTCGACCGAGGCCAGCGTCGTGCGGCGCGGGTTCGCCGTGGAGCCGCAGGACAGCGTGGACTTGGTGGCCTTCTTCGCCTGGGACATCGAGAGCACCTCGTGGTCGTGGCCGGGCGGATCCGCGGCGGATCGGCACCGGCCTGAGTGATTCCGATTGATTCGGAGGGGTTCTGGGCAGGCTGATCGGTGCCGTGCTCCGGAGACAGCCAAGATTACGAGATCTCTTTCCATAGAGACCGTGACCAAAGCTACACATTGACCTGTGATTTTGCTCACAAAATGCCGAGCAAAACTCAGATATCCGACATATCGTCGCACCGGAATTTTCCGACATTCAGCCCGTAACGGGCATTCCGGAAGGTCTGTGACTCTTGTCGATCTAGGGTCGGGTTGGCATGTATCCGGCGAGTGTCCGAAAAAGGCGGTATTCCGGTCCGGTTACCGCACAGTCAGTGAGATCGCACAAGCACTCGGTAGTGTCGGACGCCTGCTTCCTGCGGCCCTTGTTGGGATTCCCCGGCTGTGCTGGAATGCGACGGACCGTGGGTAGGGAGTGGTCCACCCCGGTGACCCGCTCGCCCGGACCGGCCGGGGAGCGGATGGAAACTCGACACCGTCCAGGCCGTGGCAACACGGCGGGACGCCCGGTCCAGAGGTTGCGACGCCAGTGCAGGGACGTTTCAAAAGGGGTAGCGGCGCCGCGGGAAACCCGGAGTCGCGCGAGCCTGTGGCAGCCCCCCAGCAGGCGGCGGCGCCCGGCGGCCCGGCCGAGCCGATCACGCCCGAGACCGTCGGCCGCCCCGAGGAGGACGGCCAGGAACGGAAGTCCGCCCGGGACAAACTCCGGACCTCCCTGACCCGGCGCCGGGCCACCGGTCTGAACCGGCTCGCGATGCGCAACTGGCGCATCCGCACCCGGCTGATCGCCCTGCTCGCCCTCCCCGTCCTGGTCTCGCTGGTCCTCGGTGGCCTGCGCATCCAGACCTCGATGGAGAACTCGCAGCAACTCGCCCAGATGGCCAACCTGTCCGACCTGGCCAAGAAGGCGACCAACCTCGCGGACTCGCTGCAGACCGAGCGCGACATCAGCGCCGGCCCGATCACGCACGAGCCGAACGCCCAGCTGGACGACGACATCGTCGCCGCCCGCAAGGCCACCGACGACCTGAGCCGCACCTTCACCGCGTCCTCCGACAAGTTCGAGAACCTCGAACTGTCCGGCGGAAAGGCGCTGCTGCTGCAGATCCGCAAGGACCTGAACTCGATTGCGGACACCCGCAGCCTGCCGTACCAGAACAACCAGAACATCCAGTCGACGATCACCGCCTACGACGTGATCATCCGCGACCTGCTGTCCATCACCCAGGACATCGCGCTCGCGTCGAACAACAAGGACCTGGTCGTCTCCACCCGCGCGCTGCAGCAGTTCTCGCTCGCCAAGAACGCGACCTCGCAGCAGCGGGCCCTGATCAGCGCCGCGCTCGCCAACGTCAAGGGCCCCGACCTCAGCCCGAGTGACGAGTCCTTCGGTATCCGCCTGCGCCTGTCGTACGACAACGCGATCGCCAGCTTCAACAACATCTACACCGCGCACGACCTGGACAACCTGCGCAGCCAGCTGAGCTACAACGGCGTGGTCGCCGACGCCGACCGCTACTCGCAGACGATCCTCACCCAGGGCGGGATCCACCAGACCGAGCCGGTCACCTACAAGGACTGGTACGAGAAGGCCAGCGCCAAGATCACCGCCGAGCGCCGGATCGAAAGCAAGCTGATCGAGAACCTCGACGGCAAGGCCCAGGACCTGCAGTCCCAGGCCGACACGGACGCCCTGATCATCGGTGTCGCGGTCGCCCTGGTGCTGCTCGTCGCCCTCGGTGGCGCCGGTCTGATCGCCCGCTCGATGGTGCGCTCGCTGACCCGTCTGCAGAACGCGGCCGAGGACGTCGCCGAGCGCCGGCTGCCCGAGCTGGTCAAGATCCTCTCCGAGAGCGACCCGCACGACGTCGACACCACGGTCGAACCCGTCGCCGTCGACTCCGCCGACGAGATCGGCCACGTGGCGCACGCCTTCGACATGGTGCACAGCGAGGCCGTCCGCCTCGCCGCCGAGCAGGCCCTCCTGCGCGGCAACATCAACGCGATGTTCACCAACCTCTCGCGCCGCAGCCAGGGCCTCATCCAGCGCCAGCTGTCGCTCATCTCCGAGCTGGAGAGCCGCGAGGCGGACCCGGACCAGCTGGCCAACCTCTTCAAGCTGGACCACCTCGCGACCCGCATGCGCCGCAACGGCGAAAACCTCCTCGTCCTCGCCGGTGAGGACCCGGGCCGCCGCTGGACCCGCCCCGTCCCGCTGGTCGACGTGCTCCGCGCCGCCGCCTCCGAGGTGGAGCAGTACGAGCGCATCGAGCTCGCCGCCGTGCCGTCGGCCGAGGTCGCCGGCCGCGTCGTCAACGACCTCGTCCACCTGCTCGCCGAGCTGCTGGAGAACGCCACGTCGTTCTCCAGCCCGCAGACCCGCGTCCGGGTCACCGGCCACGCGCTGCCGGACGGCCGCGTGCTGGTCGAGATCCACGACACCGGCATCGGCCTGAGCCCCGACGACCTCTCCGAGATCAACGAGCGCCTCGCCAACCCGCCGACGGTGGACGTCTCGGTCTCCCGCCGCATGGGCCTCTTCGTGGTCGGCCGCCTGTCGCTGCGCCACGGCATCCGCATCCAGCTCCGCCCCAGCGACTCCGGCGGCACCACCGCGCTGGTCATGCTCCCGGTGGACGTCACCAACTCCGGCGACCGCCGCGGCGCCGGCCGCCCCGGCCCCGCCCAGGGCAAGCAGCAGCGCGGGGTCGCCCCCACGCCGCGCCAGCAGCGCCAGATGCCGCCCGCCCGCCAGAACGGTCCGGCCGCGCTCGGCCAGAGCCCGGCCGGCGGCGCCCCGCAGGGCGGCCGCCCGCAGCTCGGCCAGGGCGGCCCGACGGGCCCGCAGGCCGGTCCCGGTGCCCAGGCCGGTCCGGGTGCGCCCGGCGGCCGCGCCGGTGGTCTGCCGACCCGCCAGGTCGGCAAGGCGCTGCGCGAGACCGCGGTTCCGCAGGGCCAAGGCAAGGGCCAGCACCAGGGCCAGCAGAGCCCGGGCCGGCAGCCCGCGCAGCCGCAGCGGGCCCAGCAGCCGCAGCGGGCCCAGCAGCCGCAGCAGCCCCAGCAGCAGTCGCAGCAGCAGCAGTCGCCGCAGGGCGGCCTGCCGCAGCGCGCCCCGGGCCGCCAGGGTCCGCCGCAGGCCGGGCCGAACGGCCTGCCCCGCCGCGGGCAGCAGCAGCCGGGCCAGCAGCCCGGCCAGCCGCAGCCCGGTCAGGAACGGCCGCGCCCCGGCGGTGACTTCGACGGCGGTCCGGGTCCCCGGACCGGCGAGCAGCCCCAGCACGGCCGCCCCGGCGGTCCCGGTGCTCCGCAGCAGGGTGCCCGTCCGGGCAACCGTCCGCAGGACGGCCTGCCGCAGCGCGCCCCCGGCCGTCAGGGCCCCGGTGCGCCGGGTGCCCCCGGGCGGCCCGGTGCCCAGGGTCCGCGCCGTCCGCAGCGCCCCGGCCCGGACGCGCCGCAGCGCGACCGCCAGCCGCAGCTGCCGCAGCAGGCCCAGCAGCAGCCCCAGCCGCTGCCGTCGGCCGAGCCGGCGCCGGTGGAGAGCACCCAGCAGTTCGCCCGCCCGCGGTTCGAGGCCAGCCAGATCGACCCGCGCGACCCGCTGGGCCTCGGCCTGGTCGAGCCGGTGCTGCCGAACGTGCCGAACCCGGCGCGTCCGGAGCCGGTGCGCCAGGAGCAGGGCCCGCAGCAGCCGCAGCCGCTGCCGTACCAGGAGCCGATGGCGCTGCCGACCGGCCCGTCCGCGGCCACCGGCCGGCAGCCCGGCGACCAGCAGGCCGCCGACCAGCAGCCCTGGTACCCGCAGGGCGACGCCCAGCAGGCGCGGCCGCGGTCCTACCAGCCGCGTCGGCCCGGCACCGCTGCGCCGGAGTTCCAGGAGCAGGGCCACGCCCAGCAGCCTCCCCGGCAGCAGGCCCCGCAGCAGCAGCCCCAGCCGGCTCCCCAGCAGCATGCCCAGCAGCCGCAGGCTCCGCAGCAGCAGCAGGCCCAGCAGCCGGGCGAAGGCGACGCGCCCTGGCGCCCGTCCGCGAACGACGAGCGCTGGCGCCGCGCCGAGCAGGTCCGCGAGCCCTCGACCAACGGCGTCACCATGTCGGGCCTGCCCCGGCGGACCCCGCAGGCCAACCTGGTCTCCGGTACCGCCGAGTCGTCGCCGCTGACCGGTCCGCAGGTCTCCCGGGCCCCCGAGGAGGTCCGCGGGCGCCTGACCAACCTGCGCCGCGGCATCCAGCAGGGCCGCCGGGCCGGGGCCGAACAGGCCGCCAACCAGCCGGGCTTCCCTCATGGTGCCCAGCAGCCCGGATTCGATAGTTTCGGTGGCCGGAGCGACGGCAACGGCGCAGATCACCAGGAGCGTTGAGTTGAACCAGATGAGCCAGGCCGCACAGAACCTGAACTGGCTGATCACCAACTTCGTGGACAACACCCCCGGGGTGTCCCACACCGTGGTGGTCTCCGCGGACGGCCTCCTCCTGTGCATGTCCGAGGGCTTCCCCCGGGACCGGGCCGACCAGCTCGCCGCCGTCGCCTCCGGCCTCACCTCCCTCACCTCCGGCGCCAGCCGGATCTTCGAGGGCGGCGAGGTCAACCAGACCGTGGTCGAGATGGAACGGGGCTTCCTGTTCCTCATGGCCGTCAGCGACGGCTCCGCCCTCGCCGTCCTCGCCGCCCCCGACTCCGACATCGGCCTCGTCGGCTACGAGATGGCCCTGCTCGTCGACCGCGCCGGCGCCGTCCTCACCCCCGCACTTCGCGCGGAACTCCAGGGCAGTCTCCTGCACTGACCGGAACCCGTGCGGATCCACCCACCCGTCCCACCTCCCCGCCGGGTCCGACCCGACCGGACCCGGCGTCTCACTCTCAGCTACCCTCAGGCAGCTGATCCCGCCTCAGCTGGCACCGCCCCAGCTGGAACCGGCTGCTCAAGGCTGCAGCACAAGGAGGACCCATGACCCCGCCCTCGACACCCGCCGGCTCGTACGGCAGCGGGTACGGCAGCGGCTACGGCGGGCAGCAGTCCGACGGCTACGAGCAGCAGCCGCTGGTCCGTCCGTACGCGATGACCGGCGGCCGGACCCGTCCCCGCTACCAGCTCGCCATCGAGGCCCTGATCTCCACCACCGGTTCCGCCGAGCGGACCGGCGGGCTGCTGCCCGAGCACGCCCGGATCGTCAACCTCTGCCGTGAGGTCAAGTCCATCGCGGAGATCTCCGCACTGGCCGGTGTCCCGCTCGGTGTCGCCCGCATTCTCGTCGCCGACCTCGCGGAGGCCGGTCTCGTCGCCATCCACCAGCCCGCCGCCGCGGGCGAGTCGGGCGGAACGCCCGATGTCACGCTGCTCGAAAGGGTCCTCAGTGGACTTCGCAAGCTCTAACGGACCCGCCCGTGCCACGACGTCGGCGAAGATCGTCGTCGCGGGCGGCTTCGGTGTCGGCAAGACCACGCTCGTCGGCGCCGTCTCCGAGATCAACCCCCTGCGCACCGAAGCCGTCATGACCTCGGCCTCCGCCGGCATCGACGACCTCAGCCACGTCTCCGGCAAGACGACCACCACCGTCGCCATGGACTTCGGCCGCATCACCCTCGACGAGGACCTCATCCTCTACCTGTTCGGCACCCCCGGACAGGACCGCTTCTGGTTCATGTGGGACGACCTCGTCCGCGGCGCCATCGGCGCCGTCGTCCTCGTCGACACCCGCCGCCTCGCCGACTGCTTCCCCGCCCTCGACTACTTCGAGAACAGCGGACTGCCGTTCGTCGTCGCCCTCAACGGCTTCGACGGACACCAGCCCCACACCGCCGACGAGGTCCGCGAAGCCCTCCAGCTGGGCCCCGACACCCCCGTCATCACGCTCGACGCCCGCCGCCGCGACAGCGCCAAGAGCGCCCTCATCACCCTCGTCGAACACGCCCTGCTCGCCCGCCTCCGCTGAGCGAGCGGGACCGGGCCCGGGTGGCCCGCCGGACTCCGTACGAAGTCCGGCGGGCCACCGGCGGGTCGCAGGCCGACTACTCGGTGGGCTCCAGCCCGGCGCGGATCAGGCCGTAGGTGTACGCGTCCTCCAGCGCCAGCCAGGAGGCGGCGACCACGTTGTCGGCGACGCCGACGGTGGACCAGGTGGACGTGCCGTCGGTGGACTCGATCAGCACCCGGGTCTTGGACCCGGTGCCGTGCTGGCCCTCCAGGATGCGGACCTTGTAGTCCACCAGCTCGAAGGTGGCCAGCGGCGGGTAGATCCCCTCCAGCGCGGTGCGCAGCGCCTGGTCCAGCGCGTTCACCGGGCCGTTGCCCTCGCCGACGGCGATCCGGCGCTCGCCCTTGGCCCAGAGCTTGACGGTCGCCTCGTTGCCGGAGACCCCGTTCGGGCCCTGCTCGCTGATGGTCCGCCAGGACTCGAGGGTGTAGAAGCGGTCCCGGCTGCCGCGCACCTCGTCGCGCAGCAGCAGCTCGAAGGAGGCGTCGGCGGACTCGTAGGTGTAGCCGAGGTTCTCCTGCTCCTTCACCTTGGCCACCACCCGGCCGGCCAGGTCCCGGTCGGTGGACAGGTCGTAGCCGAGCTCCTTGCCCTTGAGCTCGACGGAGGCCCGGCCGGCCATGTCGGAGACCAGCATCCGCATGGAGTTGCCGACCCGCTCGGGGTCGATGTGCTGGTACAGGTCCGGGTCGATCTTGATCGCGGAGGCGTGCAGGCCCGCCTTGTGGGCGAAGGCCGAGTAGCCGACGTACGGCTGGTGGGTGGAGGGGGCCAGGTTGACCAGCTCGGCGATCGCGTGCGAGATGCGCGTCATCTCGGCCAGCCGGCCCTCGGGCAGCACCCGGCGGTCGTGCTTGATCTCCAGCGCGCCGACCACCGGGAACAGGTTGGCGTTGCCGACCCGCTCGCCGTAGCCGTTGGCGGTGCACTGGACGTGGGTCGCGCCGGCGTCCACCGCGGCCAGGGTGTTGGCGACCGCGCAGCCGGTGTCGTCCTGGGCGTGGATGCCGAGCCGGGCGCCGGGCCGGTAGGTGTCGCAGTACGCGCGGACGTCGGTGACGATCTCCCGGACGTCGGCCGGCAGCATCCCGCCGTTGGTGTCGCACAGCACCACCACGTCCGCCCCGGCCTCGTGCGCGGCCCGGACCACGGCGAGGGCGTACCCGCGGTTCGCCCGGTAGCCGTCGAAGAAGTGCTCGCAGTCGATGAACACCCGGCGGCCCTGGGAGCGCAGGAACTCGACGCTGTCCCGGACCATCTCCAGGTTCTCGTCCAGGGTGGTGCGCAGCGCCAGCTCCACGTGCCGGTCGTGGGACTTGGCGACCAGGGTGACCACGGGGGCGCCGGAGCCGACCAGCGCGGCCAGCTGCGGGTCGTCCGCGGCCCGGCCGCCGGCCCGGCGGGTGGCGCCGAAGGCGACCAACTGCGCGTGCTCCAGCTCCAGCTCGGCGGCGGCGCGGGCGAAGAACTCGGTGTCGCGCGGGTTGGCCCCGGGCCAGCCCCCCTCGATGAAGCCGACCCCGAACTCGTCCAGGTGCCGGGCGATGGCCAGCTTGTCCGCCACCGTCAGGTTGATGCCCTCGCGCTGGGCGCCGTCGCGCAGCGTGGTGTCGAACACGTGGAAACTGTCGTCGGTACGGCTGACCTCGGTCATGACCCCTGGTTCTCCGTTCGGGGAGGCTCGTACTGCTCTGGCCGGATTTCTGGTCCCGGCTCCACTGTCCAGGATCTCGCGCGCGGCCCGGTCTCCCCGAGCCCTTCGTGGGGGCTCTCGGCCGGTCCGGGTGGCTTCGCTCGGTGGGGCGGCGCCCAGGGTGTGGGGCGGGCCGCGCCGCAAAGCAAAAGACCCCTCGCGGGTGCGAGAGGTCTGCGCGCGGGTCTGGACGCTCGTGGTCGCTCCGCATCGGGTCCTGCGGAAGCGGTCACTGCGGACCGGCGCGCCTGCTGCCGATAATCAGCGAAAGCGAGGACACATCGGCAGTCTGGCACAGCGCCCGGGATCCGGCCCACCCGTCTCGCGATGCGGAACGTGGCAGGCCGGAGCCGGTGTGCGCGTTCCGGAATCAGACGATCTTGTGCAGCCAGCCGTGGGTGTCGGGGGTCTGGCCGCCCTGGATCGACAGCAGCGCCTTGCGCAGCTCCATGGTGACGGGGCCGGGCTCGCCGGTGCCGACGGTCCAGTCGGCGGCGGCGGACTTCACCGAGCCGACCGGGGTGATGACGGCGGCGGTGCCGCAGGCGAAGACCTCGGTGAGGGTGCCGTCGGCGTTGCTCTGCTGCCACTCGTCGGTGGAGATCTTCCGCTCCTCGACGGCGTAGCCGAGGTCGCCGGCGAGCCGGAGCAGCGAGTCACGGGTGATGCCGGGCAGCAGGGCGCCGGACAGCTCCGGGGTGACGATCTTCGCGTCCTTGCCCTCGCCGAAGACGAAGTACAGGTTCATGCCGCCCATCTCCTCGACCCACCGGTGCTCGGCGGCGTCGAGCCAGACCACCTGGTCGCAGCCCTTCTCGGCGGCCTGCGCCTGGGCGACCAGCGAAGCGGCGTAGTTGCCCGCGCACTTGGCGGCGCCGGTGCCACCGGGCGCGGCCCGGACGTACTCCTTGGAGAGCCAGACCGAGACCGGCTTGATGCCGCCCTGGAAGTAGGCGCCGGCCGGCGAGGCGATGATCATGAAGAGGTAGGAGTTGGCCGGGCGGACACCCAGGCCGACCTCGGTGGCGAACATGAACGGACGCAGGTAGAGGCTCTGCTCCGGCTCGTTCGGGACCCACTCCTGCTCCTGCTGGACCAGCAGCTCCACGGCCTCGACGAAGGTCTCGACCGGCAGCTCGGGCATCGCCAGACGGCGGGCCGAGGCCTGGAAGCGGGCGGCGTTGGCCTCCGGACGGAAGGTGGCGATGGAGCCGTCGGCCTGGCGGTAGGCCTTCAGGCCCTCGAAGATCGCCTGGCCGTAGTGCAGGGTCATGTTCGCCGGGTCGATCTCCAGCGGCGCGTACGGCGCCAGCTGGGCGTCGTGCCAGCCCAGGCCCTCGGTCCAGCGGATGGTGACCATGTGGTCGGTGAAGACCCGGCCGAAGCCGGGGTTGGCCAGCCGGGCCTCGCGCTCCGCTGCGGGCAGCGGGTGGGCGGAGGGCTTGAGGTCGAACGTGATGGGCGCCTGGGTGGGCGTGCTCATGGCTGTTTCCTTCACCGTGGGGTTGGTCCGGGCCGCCACCGCCGCAGGGACGTTTCAGCGATCGAACGCCGGAACGGACGCACAGCGACACGGCCCACTGTCGATACTCGCATCCAGAGGGCCGTGCCGAACAGCTGCCCGCTCCTTTGAGAGCTGCAAGCTGCGGTTATGCGGTCCGGCCCACCTGGCCGGAAACCTTGTCGGATCCGGCCCGTCGGCCGGAAGTCCGCTCCTGGATCCGGCCCGTCAGCCGGCGGATACTCGGCCGGCGAGCGCGTCGCCGACCTCGGAGGTGCTGCGGGTGCCGGAGCGCTCGGCCAGGTCCGCCGCGACGACGGCCTCGACCTTGGCGGCCTCGGCGGCGAAGCCGAGGTGCTCCAGCAGCATGGCGACCGACAGCACGGTGGCGGTCGGGTCGGCCTTGCCCTGGCCGGCGATGTCCGGCGCCGAGCCGTGCACCGGCTCGAACATCGACGGGAACTCGCCGCTCGGGTTGATGTTGCCGCTCGCGGCCAGGCCGATCCCGCCGGTGACGGCGGCGGCCAGGTCGGTCAGGATGTCGCCGAACAGGTTGTCGGTGACGATCACGTCGAAGCGCTCGGGCTGGGTGACGAAGAAGATCGTCGCCGCGTCGACGTGCAGGTAGTCGGTGGTGACCTCGGGGAACTCCTTGCCGACCTCGGCGAAGATCCGCGTCCACAGGTGCCCGGCGTGCACCAGCACGTTGTTCTTGTGCACCAGGGTGAGCTTCTTGCGCGGCCGCGCCTGGGCCCGGCGGTAGGCGTCGCGCACCACGCGCTCGATGCCGTACGCGGTGTTCAGGCTGACCTCGGTGGCCACCTCCTGCGGCGTCCCGGTGCGCAGCGAGCCGCCGTTGCCGACGTACGGGCCCTCGGTGCCCTCGCGGACGACCACGAAGTCGATGTCGGGCGCGCCGGCCAGCGGGGACGTCACCCCGGGGAAGAGGCGACCCGGACGCAGGTTGATGTGGTGGTCGAAGGCGAAGCGCAGCTTGAGCAGCAGCCCGCGCTCCAGCACCCCCGACGGCACACTCGGGTCGCCGATGGCACCCAGCAGGATCGCGTCGTGCGACTTCAGTTCCGCCAGCACGTCGTCCGGCAGCGTCTCCCCCGTCCGGTGGTAGCGCCGGGCCCCGAGGTCGTACTCGGTGGTCTCCAGCTTCACATCGGCGGGAAGCACGGCGCCCAGGACCTTGAGGCCTTCGGCCACCACTTCCTGGCCGATGCCGTCACCCGGGACAACTGCGAGACGAATGGTGCGAGACATGCTCGGACCCTACTCCGGCGTCCCAGGAGCTGACACCTGGCGTCCACCATCCGGACGGGTCAGGTCGGCACGGGTCAGGTCGGGGCGGGTCGGCTCAGGTCAGCTCAGGTCAGGTCGATCTCGACCGGGAACGGCTGATCGACCTTCAGCTGCTTGTGGTGGATGCCGGTCAGACCGTAGGCCCTGGTGGCCGGGTCCAGCTCGTACACGTAGACGATCGGGCGGCCCTCGTCGTCACCCTCCACCCGCCAGAAGTGCAGGATGCCGGCCGCAGCGTACTTCCGGGGTTTGGTGTCACGATCCCGCTCCTGCGACTCCTGGGACACCACCTCCACGGCCAGCAGCACGTCCTCCGCTTCGCACATCGTCTGCCTCGGCCCGGTATCGCCCCGCTCGTCGACCACGATGAGGTCGGGCTCGGGCCGGTCGCGCCGGTTCAGCTTGACCGTCATCTCCCGCCACACCTCCCACCCCGCCGGGACAGCGCCCTCCAGCGCCCGTTCCAACCTGCGCAACGTCCGCATGTGGAACTTCGTCTGTGCGCTCATGAAGATCAGGCTCCCGTCGAGCAGCTCGGTGTGCGGCGGGAGATCAGGCAGCCGGTCCAGGTCCTCGGCGACGTAGCCGCTGACAGGAGGCCGGATCCAGTCGGGGTACGGCGCGACGCTCACGGTTCCTCCCATACGGGCATCCTGACGGCCCTCTCAGGCTACTCGGCCAAGCCTTCCCGGACGCCACTCCTTTGAAGGAGCGCGTACGTCGGATCCCGCGCCGGGGGCGCGCTTAGGGTGGCGAAGTCCGGGGTCACTGGCAGAACGGGGCGCGTGGGTGAGGGGCGAGCGGCGGCGGGAGGTGCTGGTCTGCGGGGGCGCGGCCGGGCTGGCGATGGCCGGGTACGCGCTGGCGGCCGGACTGCGCGGGCGGTGGCCCGCCGGGGCGGAGGCGGTCGCGGTGCCGTACCACGCCCACCTGTGGGACCTGCTGCACGGGGAGACCCCCGGGGACCTGCTGTTCAACTGGAACAGCGGGTACGGCGTCCCGTTCCTGGCCGACTTCTTCGCCTACCTGATGAACCCGTTCTCCTGGCTCACCGCGCTCCTCCCCCGCGACCGGGGCGAACTCGCCGTCCTCCTGGTCACCCTCGCCACCATCGGCCTCGGCACCGCCCTGATGGCCCACCTGCTCGGCCGCCTCCACCCCGGCCCGCACCGGCTGCGGGTGCTCGCCGCCGTCGGGTACGGGCTGTGCGCCTGGGTGCTGGACGTCGGCGGGGCCGCGCCGATGTGGCTCTGGGGCCTGGTCTCGCTGCCGCTGCTCGGCCTCGCCGCCGACTGGTGCCTGCACGAGCGGCGCTGGGTGGCCGGCGCCCTCTGCGTCGCCCTGGCCTGGGCCGGCAACCTGTACACCGCCGCGCTGGCCACCCTGGCGGCCGGACTCCTCTTCGCCGTCCGGCTGGCCGCCACCTCGAGGCCGTTCCGGCAGCGGGTCCGGGCGACCGGCCGGGCCGTCACCATGGCCACGGCCGGGGTGCTGCTCGCCTCCCCGGTGCTGTTCGTCGCGGTCCTGGCCGCGCGGGGCGCCCAGCCCGAGTCCCCGGTCCAGCCGCTCGGCCCGTCCGGCCTCGGCGGCCACCTCGCCCAGCTGCTGCCCGCCACCCACGGCGGACGGGCACTGCCGGACGTGGCGATCGGCCTGTTCGGGCTGCTGCTGGTGTGCGGGCTGCCGTTCAACCGGCGGGTGCGGCCGCGCGAGCGGGCGGCCTGGTGCGCGGCGCTGGTGCTGGTGGTGCTCGGCTTCTTCTGGACCCCGACCGTCCTGGTCTGGCACGGTCTGGCGATCCCGGCCGGCGGCCCGTACCGGGTCGCCTTCGTGCTCAGCGGGCTGCTGGTGCTGGCCGGCTGGGTGTCGCTGGCGCACCGGCCGGACCCGCTCACCCTGCTGGGCGGCGCCGCCGTGGTCACGGTGATCGCCGCGCTGGCGGCTACCCGACAGTCGGTCCGCCCGGCCACCTGGGTGCTGCTGACCGTCGGCGGCACCGTCCTGCTCGCCGCGCTGTGGATCCTGGACCGCCGGCACCCCGACCGCCGGGCGAACACCCTCGCCACCTGGGTGATCGGCGGCGCGGTGCTCGGCAACGCCGTCTGGTCCGGGTACGCGGCGCTCGGCGCGGCCCCCTCCGACAGCGTCCCCCCGGCGGCGGTGCGGGCCGGGCACGCGGCGGTCCGCACCGCCGACGACTGGCCGCACGGCCGCAGCGACCCCGGCCCGCACACCTTCACCACCAACGACCCGCTGCTGCTGGGCGGCCAGGGCGGCGGCTACTTCAGCGGCTACCTGCCGACCGTCACCGCCCTGCTGCTGCACGACCTCGGCGCGGGCTGGACGGCCGGCGGGCGGCAGACCGCGAGCGTCACCGACCCGGTCGGGCAGGCGCTGTTCGCTGTCCACGCCCACCTGGACGACGGTCCGCCACCGTACGGCTTCGCCCCCGGCCGGGCTGCCGCACCGCCGCTGGTCACCGTTTTGGCGCCGACCGCCCGGCCGGACACCTCCTCGGTCTGGTCCCGACAGGAGTCGCTGCTCGGCAGCCAGGTGTACGACGCCCCGCTGCCCGTCCCGGCCGGCGGCCCGGCGCCCACCCTGCACGGCACCAGCGGCTGGTCGGTGCCGCCCGGCGACGAGGGCACCGTCCTCACCGCCGCCTGCACACCCGGCTCGACGGCGTTCTTCCAGGGCGTCTGGTACCGGGGCACGGTCAGCGGCCTCGGCACCAGCTACCGCAGCGACGGCGAGCAGCCCACCACGGCCGTGGCGATCCACCGGCTGGGGACCGTCCCGGCGGACGGGGTGGTCCGGGTGACGCTGCGGTCCGACACCGTCAGCCAGGTCCCCGCCCGCCCGATCGGCTGCCTGCGCACCGGCGCCCTGGACGCCGCCGTCGCCCGCCTCACCGCCACCGGCGCCACCCGCGTCGACGCCGACGGGCACACCCTCTCGGCCGCCCTCCCGGCGGGCTCCACCGGCACCGCGCTGCTCTCCGTCCCCGCCACCGAGGGCTGGACCTGCGCCGTCGACGGCGGCCGCTACGCCGCCCCCACCCCGGTCCTGGGCATGATCGGCGTCCCCCTCGGCCCCGGTGCCTCCCGGATCGCCTGCTCCTTCCGCCCGCCCGGCCTCACCGACGGCCTCACCGTCACCTCCGCCACCGCCGCCGCCCTCGCCCTGGTCGCCGTCTTCGCCCGCCTCACCCGCCGCCCCACCCGCACCCCCCGCCGGGACCGCCGCGCCGCCCAGGCGGCCCCGAACCCCGAGGAGGCCCCGAACGCGTAGGGGCGGCCTGCCGTGGTCGGCGGGCCGCCCCTGCGGTCGGGTGCCGGGGGTCAGGGCAGGGTCAGCACCTGGGCCCGCCGCTCGCCCGGGTTGAGGTGGTGCAGCAGCAGGAGCCGGGAGCTGTCGCCCGGCGTGCGGTGCACGTCGAGGACGGTGCCCGGGCCCACGGGGGCGAGCACCGCAGGGGGGCCGATGAGGCCGGCCCGGGCGGCGAGGGCCGGGTGCAGGACGTCCAGCGGGACGACCGGTCGGGTGCCGCGCAGGCCGATGGCGGCGTAGGCCTCGGCCGGGTCCGGTGTACCGGAGGCGGCGACGCCGGTCCAGACGCCGTAGTGGACGGTGCTGTGGCCGGGGCCGACGCCGGGCAGGGCGCCCAGTCGGACGGGCAGGACGAGCACGTCGCTGTCCAGCAGCGCGGTGTCGGTGTCGCCCCAGCGGGCGTTCAGCGGCTGGACGTCGAGCTCGGCTCCGGTGCGGGCGTCGAGGGCGCGGGAGACCAGGACATCGCTGCCGCGCAGCCGGTCGGCCTTGAGGATGACGTCGGTGCTGCCGTCCCCGTCGGTGTCCAGCCCGACCCGCACGCCGTACAGCCCGACCGGGGTGGCCGCAGGGGCCCACAACTGCGCTCCCACGTACAGCAGTTCGTGGTCGACGGCGGCGCCGACCGCTCGCAGGTTCGCGGACCGTTCGCCGGGGTGCTCGACGCAGACGTCCTGCGCGGGGCCGGTCTCCTCCCCCGCGTCCTCGGGCCGGATGCCCGCGCCCGGCCCGACGGCGGCGCCGCTGCCGGGCGGGCAGTCGGCCCAGCGCGCTCCTTCGCCGCCGAGGGCGAGGGCGGTGACCAGTCCGGGCGTGGCGCCGGGCGCGGCGCTGCCGCCGACCGTGACAAGGGTGCCGTCCCGGGCGGTCCGGACGGTGGCCGTCGCCGCGAGGTCGCTCGCGGGCCGTGGGGCGGCGAGCACCGGGATCCGCAGCCGGGGCAGGGTGTCGTTCGCGAGCGGCGTCAGCAGCACCCGTCCCGAGAGCTCGCCCCGGTAGCTGCGGGCCCTGCCGCCCTGCACGGTGTCGATGGTGGGGTCGGGCGCGCGGCCCAGCTCCCCGGGGACGGAGAGCGTCACCCGTACCCGTGCGGTGCCGCCCGCGGGGACGTCGACCCGGGCCGGGGCCACCTCGAAGGAGGCGCCGGGCAGTTCGGTGGCCGCCGCGTAGCCGGTGCGGTAACTCAGCGGCGAGTCCGCGTGGTTGCGGACCTCGATGTCACGTACGAGCGCCGTCGGCCCGCCGACCTCGACCGGCCCGAAGGAGATTCCGACGCCGCCCTCCTCGGTGCCCTCGCCCGCCGAGTAGGCGACGACGGGCGTGCGGACCGCCCGGTCCGCCTGGACCCGGCCGGCCCCGGTGCGCTCGGGCCCGTAGACCGGCCCGCTGTGGTCGTCGCCGAGGTAGGTGTCCGTGGCGGTGTTCATCAGCGCGGCTTTGAGCTGCTCGACCGGCCAGTCCGGGTGCGCGGCACGGACCAACGCGGCGAGCCCGGCGACGTGCGGGGCGGCCATGGAGGTGCCGTTCTCGCGCTGGCCGCCGGTGCCGCTGCCGACCAGGGCGGACCAGATGGTCTCGCCGGGGGCCGCCAGGTCGGGCTTGACCACGCCGGGCACGCCGATGCCGCGGGAGGTGAAGTCGGTGAGGGTGTCGGCCCGGGCGGGCTGGTTCTGCACGACGGAGCCGTGCAGCGGGTTGGCGGGGGCGGCGAGCCGGACCCGGACCGGCCCGGCGGCCGCGGCCTGCCGCAGCCGCTCGCCGTCGGCGTGGGCCAGCAGGACGGCCGGGATGCGGTCGTTGCCCGCGATCTCGGCGAGGTGGTCGGTGTCGGCGGCGTACAGCGCGCCGATCGCTCCGGCGTCGGCGGCGTGGTCGGCGCGCGGGCCGGAGTTGCACGGCCGGTCGGCCTCGCTGGTCTTCCAGGCGAGTAGGGCGATCTTCCCGGCCAGCCGCTGCCGGTCGGCTTCGCTGAAGGCGGTGCAGCCGTCCGACTGGTCGGCGGGCAGGGCGAGTTCGCCGCTGACGTCGGCGGTGGCCCAGCCCCGGTAGCGCTCGCTCCAGTGCGCCGGGACGACTCCGGCCGTGGCGGCGGGGTCGAGCACGGTGATGCCGTCCACGTCGGCGTGCCCGTGGACGGAGGCGGCGACGGTGATCGCCCGGGCGGCGGTGCCGGGGCTGCCGCCGATGCCGTACACGTCGCCCTCGTTGCCCGCGGCCGCGACCACGGCGGTGCCCAGCGCGGCGAGCCGGTCGACGGCCAGCGCGTCGGTGTCGTCGGTGCTGCCGAAGCGGCTGCCGAGCGAGAGGTTGACGACGTCCAGCCGGTCGCCCAGGTCGCCGTCGCCGTCCGGGTCGGCGGCCAGGTCGAGGGCTTGGGCGAGGCGGTCGGTGGAGCCGTCGCAGCCGAACACCCGGATCGCGTACAGCTGGGCGCCGGGGGCGGCGCCGGGGCCGACCTTGAACGAGGCCGGGTCGAGCCCGGGGCCGTACGGACCGGCGTAGGGCCGGCCGTCGGCGGTGACGCCGTACCCGGCCGCGGTGCCGGCGACGTGGGTGCCGTGCCCGTTGCGCACGCAGTCGATCGGGTTGTCGCTGGGGTGCGGCACGGGCTGGTGGTGCGGGGAGGCCGGGTCGGGGTCGTAGTCGTCGCCGACCAGGTCCTTGCCGCCGACCACCTTGGCGTTGGGGAAGAGCGCGGGCGGCGCGGGCTTGCCGCGCTCGACCGAGCGGAACGCCTCCTCGGTGCCGGGGCCGCCGAAGTCCGCGTGGGTGTAGTCGATGCCGCTGTCGATGATGCCGATCCGCACGCCCTGCCCGGTGTTGCCGGCGGGCGCGGAGTCACCGGCCCAGACCTGCGGGGCGCCGGTCAGCGGGACGGAGTAGGCGTTGTCGCGCCGCTTGTTGACGATCGGGTGGACGGCCCCGACGCCGGGCAGCGCCCGCAGCGCGGGCAGCCGGTCGGCGGGCGCACTGACGGCGAGGCCGGTGAGCAGGGTGCGGGTGCGGTAGAGCTCGCGGGCGGCGGGCGCCGCCCGGTGGACGGCCCCGGCGAGCCGGTCGAGCGCGTCCCCGGCCCGGCCCCGCTGAGCGGCGCCGGCCTGCGCGGCCTCCCGGCGGACGGCCTCCGGGGAGCGCCGCTCCCGCCGGGCCCCGTCGGCGGCGCGCCGCCAGGCGGGGCCGGCCGCCTCGGTGGTGAGTTCGAGCAGGACGGAGGCCGTTCGGCCGACCCCCGGCGGCCCGGCGGCTGGCGGTCCCGCGGTCGGTTGGCCGCCGGCCGCCGGGGTGGCGGCGAGGACGGCGCTCCCGGCCAGCAGGGCCAGGGTGAGGCCGATCCGGGCGACGGGTCGGTGGACGGGTGGCAGACGCACTGGGCCCTCTCCCCCGGCCGGGGGACTGATCCGCACCGCGTGCCGCTGACGCCCGCCCGCGCGGACGTCGATCACCCTTCCGGGGGCCCCAAATTAGGATGATCGCGCCAGCCCGGGCGAGCAACGTCCCTCGAACGGGCCGGGGTTGCACCCGACGGGGTGACACACCGTCAATCCGTTCGGCCCAGTAGGCCGATGAACGCCACCCGCGGTGCCGCTCAGAGGTGGCCGGTCGCACCGCCGTTGTCACGGCGGTCCAGCGAGCGCTGCAGGGCGGCGGCCGCGAAGGTGTTCCGCTCGGCGGACCGGCGGCGGCGCGGGGCGCGGACGGAGGTGGCGGCGGGGGCGGGAGTGGCGTGGCGGTCGGCGGTGGAGGGCATACCGGGCTCCTTGGAAGCGGCGCGCTGGAGGACGCGACAAGAGGGTGGAGACGGAGGTGCCGCACGGCGTCCCAAGAGGGGTGGCGGCAGGTGGCGGGAGGGAACGCGCGGGAGCAGGGATCGCCTGCCCGTGAGGGCGCACGCGCACACGGGCCGCGGGCCCTGGCTACAGGGGCGGCACACCGTATGGCTCTTCCACGGTAAGGCCCCGCCCCGGCCGTGTCTGCACGAATACTTGGATTTCCTAGTATCTGAGACGGGACCCACCCGGGAGAACGCAGCAGGGCCCGGACCACCGTACGAACGGCGGTCCGGGCCCTGCTCGGGCCGGAAGGATCAGCCCAGGTCGACCGAGCGCGCGAAGCGGGCGCCGATCTCGGCGGCGATCACCGACAGCACCTCCTGCGGGATCTCGCTGTCCACGGTGATGGAGGCCAGCGCGCCGCCGCCGTCGCGGGCGACCTGCATGCCGGCGATGTTGATGCCGGCGTCGCCGAGGTGGCGGCCGAGCACGCCGACCACGCCGGGGCGGTCCTCGTACTTGAAGAAGGCCATGTGGTCGGTGAGCGCCACGTCCACGTCGAAGGCGTCCACGCCGACGATCTTCTGGGTCTGCTTGGGGCCGGCCAGCGTGCCGGAGATGGCGATCTCCTCGCCGTTCCCGAGCGTGCCGCGCACGGTGATCACGTTGCGGTGCTCGGGGCTCTCGCTGGAGGTGGTCAGGCGGACCTCGACACCGCGCTCCTGGGCGAACAGCGGGGCGTTGACGTAGGACACCGTCTCCGCCACCACGTCCTCGAACACGCCCTTCAGCGCGGACAGTTCGAGCACCTTCACGTCGTGCTGGGTGATCTCGCCGCGGACCTCGACGTCGAGCCGGACGGCCACCTCGCCGGCCAGCGCGGTGAAGATCCGGCCGAGCTTCTCGGCCAGCGGCAGGCCCGGGCGGACGTCCTCGGCGATCACGCCGCCCTGGACGTTCACCGCGTCCGGTACGAGCTCGCCGGCCAGCGCGAGGCGCACCGACCGGGCGACCGCGATGCCGGCCTTCTCCTGCGCCTCGTCGGTGGAGGCGCCCAGGTGCGGGGTGGCGACCACGTTGTCGAAGCCGAACAGCGGGGAGTCGGTGCACGGCTCCTTGGCGTACACGTCCAGGCCCGCGCCGGCCACCCGGCCGTCGCGCAGGGCGCTCGCGAGCGCCTCCTCGTCCACGATGCCACCGCGGGCGGCGTTCACGATGCGCACGGTCGGCTTGACCTTGTGCAGCGCCTCGTCGCCGATCAGGCCGATGGTCTCGGGGGTCTTGGGGAGGTGGACGGTGATGAAGTCCGAGGCCTCGAGCAGCTCCTCGAGGGTGACCAGCTTGACGCCCATCTGCGCGGCGCGGGCGGCCTGGATGTAGGGGTCGTACGCGACGATCTTCATCCCGAACGCGGACATCCGCTGGGCGACCAGGACGCCGATCCGGCCGAGGCCGACGACACCGAGGGTCTTCTCGCTGAGCTCGACGCCGGTGTACTTGTTGCGCTTCCACTCGCCCTGCTTGAGCGCGGCGTTGGCCGGCGCGATGTTGCGGGCGACGGAGATCAGCAGGCCGCAGGCGAGTTCGGCGGCGGTGACGATGTTGGAGGTCGGCGCGTTGACGACCATCACACCGGCCTTGGTGGCGGCGGCGACGTCCACGTTGTCCAGGCCGACGCCGGCGCGGGCGACCACCTTGAGCTTGCGGGCGACGGCCAGCGCCTCGGCGTCCACCTTGGTGGCGGAGCGGATCAGGATCGCGTCGACGTCGGCGATCGCGGTGAGCAGCTCGGTGCGGTCGGCGCCGTTGCAGTGGCGGATCTCGAAGTCGGGACCGAGGGCGTCGACGGTGGCGGGCGACAGCTCTTCGGCGATCAGAACGACGGCGGTCTTGGATGTCACAGTGCTCACGACAGTGTGTCCTTAACTCTGCGGTTCCCCCGGCACGAAGGTGGCGTGGAAGGGCGGGGGAAGGTGGCATGCCGCGTAGGTAGACGCACGACGCTGTGGGCCTGACGCGCACTCGGAGTGTATCGACGGGCTGGGTGCCAGGCTGCTCCCGTCCGGCGAAATCACCCGGACGAGAGCAGCCTACTTGTACAAGGAAGTTACGAGATCGGGCCGCCGGAACGACCCGGAAATGCTCAGGCCTTGTCGTCGACCCAGCTCATCAGCGAGCGCAGCTTCTTGCCGGTGGTCTCCAGCAGGTGGCCCTCGTCGGCCTTCTTGTACTCGTGGTACTTGGGCAGGCCCGCCTTGTACTCGGCGATCCAGGTGTTGGCGAAGGTGCCGTCCTGGATCTCGGCGAGGACCTTCTTCATCTCGGCCTTGGTGGCGTCGGTGATGATCCGCGGGCCGGTGACGTAGTCGCCCCACTCGGCGGTCTCGGAGACCGACCAGCGCATCTTCTCCAGGCCGCCCTCGTACATCAGGTCGACGATGAGCTTCAGCTCGTGCATGCACTCGAAGTAGGCGATCTCCGGCTGGTAGCCGGCCTCGACCAGGGTCTCGAACCCGGCCTTCACCAGGGCGGCGGTGCCACCGCAGAGGACGGCCTGCTCACCGAACAGGTCGGTCTCGGTCTCCTCGGTGAAGGTGGTCTTGATGACGCCGGCCTTGGTGGCGCCCAGGCCCTTGGCGTACGACAGCGCCAGGGCGAAGGCCTTGCCCGAGGCGTCCTGCTCGACGGCGACGATCGCCGGGACGCCGCGGCCCTCCTCGTACTGGCGGCGGACCAGGTGGCCCGGGCCCTTCGGGGCGACCATGCAGACGTCGACGTCCGCCGGGGGCTTGATGAAGCCGTAGCGGATGTTCAGGCCGTGGCCGAAGAACAGGGCGTCGCCGGCCTTCAGGTGCGGGGCGATGTCCGCCGCGTAGACGTCGGCCTGGATCGGGTCCGGGACCAGGATCATGATGACGTCGGCCTCGGCCGCCGCCTCGGCCGGGGTGACGACGCGCAGGCCGGCCTCCTCCGCCTTGGCGCGGGACTTGGACTCCGGCTTCAGGCCGACCCGGACGTCCGCGCCGGAGTCGCGCAGGGACAGCGCGTGGGCGTGGCCCTGGCTGCCGTAGCCGATGACCGCGACCTTGCGGCCCTGGATGATGGACAGGTCGGCGTCGTCTTCGTAGAACAGCTCGGCCACGGGGGCACATCTCCTTGCGTGATGGGTGCCGGGTACGCGGTGCCTACCGTATTCGCACCCGGCGGGGGTATGAGTCTTTGCTCGAGGGGTGCCGCGCGTCGGCGCGCCGTCGGAAGGACGGTGGCGGGCGACGGGCGGGTGGGACGCGCGGGTTACGCGCTGCGGTCCAGGGCGCGCAGCGACCGGTCCGTGATCGAACGGGCGCCGCGGCCGATCGCGACCAGGCCGGACTGGACCAACTCCTTGATGCCGTAAGGCTCCAGCATCCGGAGCATGGCCTCCAGCTTGTCCGAACTGCCGGTGGCCTCGATGGTCACCGCGTCGGGCGACACGTCGACGGTCTTGGCACGGAACAGCTGGACGATCTCGACGATCTGCGACCGGGTCTCGTTGTCGGCGCGGACCTTCACCAGGACCAGTTCCCGCTGGATCGCAGCGGCCTGGTCGAGTTCGACGATCTTTATCACGTTCACGAGCTTGTTGAGCTGCTTGGTGACCTGTTCCAGCGGGAGGTCCTCGACGTTGACCACGATCGTCATCCGGGACACGTCCGGGTGCTCGGTCGGGCCGACGGCGAGGGAGTCGATGTTGAAGCCCCGACGGGAGAACAGCGAGGCGATGCGGGCGAGCACGCCGGGCTTGTTCTCGACCAGGACGGAGAGGGTGTGCTTGGACATGTGGTTCCTCAGTCGCTCTGGATGGGGGCGGTTCAGTCGTCGTCGCCGAAGTCGGGACGGACGCCCTTGGCGAACTGGATCTCGTCGTTGCTGGTCCCGGCCGCGACCATCGGCCAGACCATGGCGTCCTGGTGGACGATGAAGTCGATGACGACCGGGCGGTCGTTGATCTCCATCGCCTGCTTGATGACGGCGTCGAGGTCCTCGGGGCGCTCGCAGCGCAGGCCCACGCAGCCCATCGCCTCGGACAGCAGGACGAAGTCGGGGATCCGGGTGCCCTGGGCCGGCGGCTCGATGCCGTCGTGGCCCGGGCCGGCGTGCAGCACGGTGTTGGAGTAGCGCTGGTTGTAGAACAGCGTCTGCCACTGCCGGACCATGCCCAGCGAGCCGTTGTTGATGACCGCGACCTTGATCGGGATGTCGTTCAGGGCGCAGGTGACCAGTTCCTGGTTGGTCATCTGGAAGCAGCCGTCGCCGTCGATGGCCCAGACCGGGGTCTGCGGGCGGCCGGCCTTGGCGCCCATCGCCGCGGGGACGGCGTAGCCCATGGTCCCGGCACCGCCGGAGTTGAGCCAGGTGCCGGGCTTCTCGAAGCGGATGAACTGCGAGCTCCACATCTGGTGCTGGCCCACGCCCGCCGCGTAGATCGCCTCGGGGCCGACCAGCTTCCCGATCCGCTCGATGACCTGCTGCGGCGAGAGCTCGCCGCTCGGGGCCGGCTCGTAGCCGATCGGGTAGGTCGTCTTCCACTCGTCGAGCTTCTCCCACCACTCGGCGTAGTCGCCCTTGTGGCCGGCGTCGAACTCGGCCTGGACGGCGACGATCAGGTCGGCGAGCACCTCGCGGGCGTCGCCGACGATCGGCACGTCGGCCGGGCGGTTCTTGCCGATCTCGGCCGGGTCGATGTCGGCGTGGACGACCTTGGCGTACGGGGCGAAGCCGTCCAGCTTGCCGGTGACGCGGTCGTCGAAGCGGGCGCCGAGGGTGAACAGCAGGTCGGACTTCTGCAGGGCGGTGACGGCCGGGACGGAGCCGTGCATGCCGGGCATGCCCAGGTGCTGCGGGTGGCTGTCCGGGAAGGCGCCGAGCGCCATCAGGGTGGTGACCACCGGGGCGCCGGTCAGCTCGGCGAGGATCCGCAGCTCGGCGGTGGCCTGCGCCTTGATGACGCCGCCGCCGACGTAGAGCACCGGGCGCTTCGCGCCGACCAGCAGCTTCGCGGCCTCGCGGATCTGCTTGGCGTGCGGCTTGGTGACCGGGCGGTAGCCGGGCAGGGCGGTCTCGACCGGCCAGCGGAACGTGGTGGTCGCCTGCAGCGCGTCCTTGGCGATGTCGACCAGGACCGGGCCGGGGCGGCCGGTGGCGGCGATGTGGAACGCCTCGGCGATCACCCGGGGGATCTCGGCGGGGTCGGTGACCAGGTAGTTGTGCTTGGTGATCGGCATCGTGATGCCGCAGATGTCCGCCTCCTGGAAGGCGTCGGTGCCGATCGCCTTGGAGGAGACCTGGCCGGTGATGGCGACGATCGGCACGGAGTCCATGTAGGCGTCGGCGATCGGGGTGACCAGGTTGGTCGCGCCCGGGCCGGAGGTGGCCATGCAGACCCCGACCCGGCCGGTGGCCTGGGCGTATCCGGTGGCGGCGTGGCCGGCGCCCTGCTCGTGGCGGACCAGGATGTGGCGCACCTTGGCGGAGTCCATCAGCGGGTCGTACGCGGGAAGGATGGCCCCGCCCGGAATGCCGAAGACGGTGTCCGCGCCTACGGCCTCCAGCGAGCGGATGAGCGACTGGGCGCCGGTCATGGTCTCGACGACGTGCTGGGGAGCGTTGGCGGCCGGGTTGTCCCCGCGGCGGGGGGATGCGGCGTGCTCGGTCATCTGCCTGTCTCTTCTCGGGTTTTGCCGACCCGGCTGCGGGCCCCGGTGCTGCGAGGTGGGGTCCCGGTCCGGGTCGATCGCCGGCTCTGCCTCAATCGTCCCGCTCATTCCGACGAGTCGGAGGTTCTCGGGGGGTCGAGGCCAGGGGTCTTGCGGGGTGGAACAGCGTCAGTGCAACAAAAAACCCCTCGTGCCCAAGGGCATGCGAGGGGTGGCGCGTCGGTCTGTCACGAGCAGGGCGAGCGAGCCCTGTCAGCCGACGCGCCCGCCAAGTACGAGAATTCGGGTGCGCATGGCAACGACCATCCTCCCGTCCAGGGTGGCGTGTCAAGCAGGTGGGATGACCGTCTCGCCATGCGGACCACCTGCCGGACCAGTAGTGGCCCGGTGTTCGGGCAGGTCAGCGCCCCCGTGGTGACGTACGACACGTCCCGGCGCGGAGTCCGGGCGGCCACTCGTCCGGGTGTCGGCGGCCGGGTATCCGCGCCGGGCGGAGAGCGGGCCGAGCGGCTTCGGCAGCGGGTAGCCGCGGCGGGCCAGCGCGCGGCGCAGCCGGGGTTCGTCCAGCGTCGGCGCGAAGGCCGAGCCCTGGGCCTGCCCGCAGGCCAGCTCCTGCAGCACGGCGACCTGGCGGGGCAGGTCCACCCCCTCGGCGGCGGTGGCCATCCCGAGGTCGCGGCCGAGCCGCAGGGCGTGCCCGGCGAGCGTGCGGGCGAGCGAGGACTCGCCGAGGTCCTGGACCAGGGTGCGGTCCAGCTTGAGGCCGTCCAGGGGCAGCCGGGCGAGGGCGCCGAGCGAGCCGCTGCCGGCGCCGTAGCCGGCCAGCCAGGTGGAGACGCCGAGCCGGCGCAGCGCGGCCAGCCGGCGGCCGAGTTCGTCGGCGAGCGAGTCCGGTCCCATCCGGGCCACCTCGATCACCAGCTCGCCGGCCGGCAGGCCGCTGTCGCGCAGCGCGGCGGCCACCGTCTCGTACAGCCCGGGCGAGCAGAGCCGCTCGGCGGAGAGCCGGACAGCCACCGGGACGGGTTCCGGTACGCCTCGGCCGCGGCCCAGGCCGCGCCGGGCGGCGGCCGCGGTGACCGCCTCGTGGACCAGCCAGCGGGAGAACCGGGTGGACGCGTCGCCGTGCTCGGTGGAGCGCAGGAACTCGGCCGGGGTGAGCAGCAGGCCGCCCGCCGAGCGCCAGCGGGCCTGCGCCTCGACACCGGCCACGGTGCCGTCGGCGAGGTCCACCACGGGCTGGTGGAGCAGGGTGAAGCCGCCCTCCCGGACGGCCAGTCTCAGCCGTTCCTCCAGCTCGGTGCGGCGCTCCAGGTCGGCCCGCATCGCGGGGGTGTAGAGCACCACGCGGCCCTTGCCCTCGGACTTGGCCCGGTACATCGCGAGGTCGGCGTTGCGCATCAGTTCGTCGGCGGCGGCTCTGGGGTCGCCGGCCGGGCCGCGCTCGGGGGTGCCGAAGGAGATGCCGATGCTCGCGGCGACGCCGAGTTCGGCACCGCCGATCCAGTACGGCTCGGAGAGTGCGACGCGCAGCCGTTCGGCCAGCTCCTGGACCTGGAGGCGGCCGAGCGGGCCGCAGACCAGCGCGGCGAACTCGTCGCCGCCGAACCGGGCCACGGTGTCCCCGCAGCGGACGGCGCCCTGCAGCCGGCGGGCGGCCTGCACCAGCAGCTCGTCGCCGACCTGGTGCCCGGCGGAGTCGTTGACCGCCTTGAAGCCGTCCAGGTCGAGGAAGAGCACGGCGATCCCGGCGCCCGCCTCGCCCTGCTGGCCGCGGGCGCCGAGGGCGGCCCGCAGGCGCTGGGTGAACAGGGCCCGGTTGGGCAGGTCGGTGAGCGGGTCGTGGAAGGCGTTGTGCTGCAACTGGGCCTGGAGCATGACGCGTTCGGTGACGTCCCGGCTGTTGAGCAGCAGCCCGTCGCGGTGCCGGCTGACCGTGGACTCGACGTGCAGCCACTCGCCGCCGCCGGAGCTGATCCGGCACTCCACCCGGGCGGAGGGTTCGGCGGTGCCGGGGACGCGGTGGGCGGTGAGCCGGACCCGCGCGAGGTAACGGCGGACCTCGGAGAGCACCCGGTCCACGTCCTCGGGGTGGACGAGGTCCAGCAGGTTGCCGCCGACCAGCTCCTCCGGGTCCCGCCCGTACACGCCGAGCGCGGCCGGGGAGACGTAGGAGAGCACGCCGTTGCCCCCGGCGATCATGATGACGTCGCTGGAGCCCTGCACCAGGGAGCGGAAGTGCGCCTCCTTGTGGGCGAGTTCCTGGGCCAGCGACAGGTTGTCGAGCAGCATCACGCCTTGCCTGAGGATCAGCGCCAGCCCGACGGTGCACGCGGCCGCGGCCACCACGCGGTCCAACGCACGCCCGCCGAGG
Organism: Kitasatospora sp. NPDC033851; assembly: GCF_055576085.1. Lineage (NCBI taxonomy): Bacteria > Bacillati > Actinomycetota > Actinomycetes > Kitasatosporales > Streptomycetaceae > Kitasatospora > Kitasatospora sp. NPDC033851. The sequence goes on from NZ_JBVIRL010000002.1 coordinate 120,970, forward strand.
GCGTTGTAGAGGATGCCGGCGGTGCAGACCGCGGCGGCCGCGTACGGGGTGAGCACGCTGAAGGTGGTGGCCACCCGGCGGCGCGGCAGGCCGCCGGCCGAGGGGTGCTCGCGCAGTGGGCGGCGCCAGCGCTGGGACCACGGCGCCCAGGCCAGCAGCAGGCTGCCGGAGAACCAGCCGGCGTCCAGCAGTTCGCCGGAGTGGTAGCTGCTGCGCAGCTCCGGGGAGGTGAACAGGGCGTCGCACAGCACGGTGACGGCGAGCGCCAGCATCGCGGTGTGCACCGCCGCCCGGTTGCCGTCCCGGCCGCCGAAGCGCAGCCCGACCACCAGGCTGACCAGCAGGATGTCCAGCACCGGGTAGGCCAGGTTGAGGGCCAGCCGCAGCGGGGAGCCGTCCTCGCCGGCCGCGATCCGGCCGAGCGCCAGGCTCCAGCTGAGGGTGAACAGCGAGCCGGCGATCAGCCAGCCGTCGAGCAGCAGGCAGAGCCAGCCGGCCGCGGAGCGCGGGCGCTGGGCGAGCACCAGGACGCCGGTGATGGCAAGCGGGGCGAACAGCAGGAAGGCGTACTCGGCGAGCGAGTCCTGGGGCAGCGGGGTGCGCACGACCAGCTCGTACCAGCCCCAGGTGCCGTTGCCGAAGGCGACCATGAGCGAGGAGAGGCCGAACAGCAGCCAGGCCGGGCGGGCGTGCCCGCCGACCGTGCAGCCGTACACCAGGCAGGACAGCGCGGCCGCCAGGGCCGCCGCGGCCAGGCCGAAGTCGCCCATGAAGATGGACAGTCGGCGGGATCCCCAGCCGGCGGCGGCGCCCATGGCGTAGGCCAGGCAGAGTGCGCCCAGGACGAGCCCGGGCAGCGTGCGGCTCTCCAGGAGCCGGCGCAGCGGGCCGCGCCGGGCGGGCGCGGGCATGTCGACGGCGGACGTATCGGCGGGCGGCGCGCCCGGGCGTCCGGCTCCGGGCAACACCGTATCGGTGGAGCTCACTCGGCCTCTCCCCCTCCGGCCCGGGGCCTCGCGCCCCGGCCACGGGCCACCGGACGCGCACCTCTCGGCCGTACGCGGTGACCTGGCGCCCCGTCAGGACGGTGGCCCAGGGGGTGGGCGGCCTGCCGGTCGCCGCACCGCACCGATGCTCCCAAAATGGACCCTACACCAAATCCGTCACTCAATGACACACACACTCAACTTAGAGTAATGGCGCAAGGGTGGGGAAATGCCCTCGATTCCGACGGATCGGCCCGGTTGGCGGCGGCGCGCGGGCGGGGGCTCACGCGGCGCGCACGGGATCACACGGGAGCACACGGCAGCGCCCCGCGGCCGGGACCGGACCGCCCTCGAGCGGTCCGGCCCCGGCGGCGGGGCCGGGTCTCAACGGCCGGACGGTGCCGGATCGTCCGGGAACAGCCGCAACCGGTGTGCCAGCGCGGCTGCCTCGCCCCGGCCGCCGACCGCGAGCTTGCCCAGGATGTTGGAGACGTGCACGCTTGCGGTCTTCGGAGAGATGTACAGCTCCTCGGCGATCTGCCGGTTGGTCCAGCCGCGCGCGAGCAATCGGAGCACGTCCCGCTCACGGGGGGTCAGGTTGAAGGAGTCCCCGACGGACGCGGCCGGAGCCGGCTCCGCCGCCGCCCGCTCGGCGGGGGCCAGGCTCAGCCCGGCCCGCTCGGCGAGGCCCGCGATCTGCGCCCCCAGCGTCCGGTCGTCCCGTACGGCCGCCAGTTCGGCCGCCTCGCGCAGCAGTTCGGCCCCGGCCTCGCGCCGCCCGGCCAGCACCTCGGCCTCGGCGGCCCGCAGCAGGGCGAGCGCCAGCGGGAACGGCAGGCCGGTCGGCCGCAGCGCCTCGAGCGCGGCGCCCCACAGCGCGGGGGTGTCGGCGCCCTCGGCGCGGGCCAGTTCGGCCTCCAGCAGCCGGGCCCAGCCATGGTGCAGCGGCGCCCTGGGCCGCAGCACGGCGGCCGCCTCCCGGATCGCGGCCAGCGCCTCGGCCCGGCCCGCCGCGGCCTGCGGCAGGCCCCGGATGTCCGCCTCCACCCCGGCGGCCTCTGCCAGCAGCGGGTAGACGTCGGACTCGTGGCCGAGCCGTCCGCCCTCCGCCAGCGCGGCGAGCAGTTCGGCCCGGGCTTCCAGCGGTCGGCCGCCGAGCGCGGCGAGCCGCACCGCCAGCCGGCTGATCGGCACGCTGTGCTGGACCTGGCCGACCCGGTTGGCCGACCGGGCCTGCGCCAGCATGGTCGCCGCGGTGGGCAGGTCGCCCTGCAGCAGGGCGAGTTCGCCGCGCATCCGGTCCAGGAACTCGGCGTGGGTACCGCTCAGGCTGGTCAGCTCGCAGGCGGCGAGCACCTCGGCGGCCTCCCCGACCCGCCCGAGGTCGGTCAGCGCCTCGACCAGGTTGCCGGTCAGGATGGTGCCGACGTTGCGCAGCAGGCCGTTGCCGTCCGCGAACTCCAGGCCCTCGCGGGCCAGCCGGACGGCGTCCTCGGCCCGGCCCAGCCCGCGCTGCATGCTGGCCAGGTTGTTGATGCCGCGCAGCAGCAGGTCGGGCACGCCCAGCCGGCGGGCCCGCTCGACCGCCCCGGCGAGCTCGGCCAGCCCGCCCTCGGCGTCGCCGTGCACGTCGTAGCGCAGGCCGCCGAGGGTCATCCGGGCGTGCACCTCGACCGCGTGCGCGCCGACCTGCTCGGCGATCCGGATCGCCCGCTCGGCGAGTTCGAGGTGCTCGGGCCCGGGCTGCTTGAGCATCGCCGAGCCGGCGCCGAGCGCGAGCACCTCGGCCTGCACGGCCGACGGCGGCAGCGGTTCCACCAGCCGCAGCGCGTGGCCGATCTCCGCCTCGTCGCCGGAGCGGCGCAGGCTGCCCAGCATCCGGGCCCGGTTGATCCGGAACCAGGCCGCGCGCACCGGGTGCACCGTCTCGTCGACCAGCCGCACCCCGCGCTTGGCCAGGCTCAGGCCGCGCTCGCGATCGCCGCAGCGCCGGGCCGCGACCACCGCCTCGGCCAGCACGTCCTCCAGCTGGATCCGGTCGCACTCCTCGTCGGCGGCGCTGTGGTCGCAGGAGCCCGGCGGGTAGGTCTCGGCCCAGTCGTAGGGGCGCAGGGTGTGCGCCAGTACCTCCTCGGAGACCATGTCCCACAGCTCCAGGGCCCGTTCCAGCATGCCCAGCTGCTCGGCGAAGGCGTTGCGGCGGCGGGCCGCGCGGGCGGCCTCCAGGGCGGTCGGCAGGGCGCGGGCCGGGTCGTGCGCGTGGTACCAGTAGTTGGCCAGCCGGGCGGGCAGCGCGTCGCAGGAGACCAGTTGCGGCTGGGCCTCCACGGCGAGCGCGAACTTGCGGTTGATCCGGTGGCGTTCGCCGGGCAGCAGGTCGTCCGAAACCGCCTCGCGGACCAGCGCGTGCCGGAACCGGTAGCCCTCGCCCTCGCTGTCCGGACGCAGGATGTTGGCGCCGACGGCCGACCGCAGCGCCTCGATCAGCGCCTCCTCGTCGTCGTCCAGGACGGCGGCCAGCAGGGCGTGTTCGACGTGCGAGCCGCCCTCGGCGGCGATCCGCACCACCCGCTGGGCCTCCTCGTCCAGGCCCTCGACCCGCACCAGCAGGATGTCCCGCAGCGAGTCGGTCAGCCCGGCGCCGCAGCCGTCCTCGAAGGCGGTGGCCAGCTCCTCGACGAAGAAGGGGTTGCCCTCCGAGCGGCGGTGGATCCGGTCCACCAGCTGGCGGTCGGGGGTGGCGGTGCCGAGGATCCCGGCCAGCTGGGCGGCCACCTCGCGGCGGACGAACCGCGCCAACTCCAGCCGCTGGACGGTGCGCAGCCGATCGAGCTCGGCGAGGAAGGGGCGCAGCGGGTGCCGGCGGTGCAGGTCGTCGCTGCGGTAGGTGGCGACCAGCAGCACCCGGGAGCGGTGCAGGGTGCGCACCAGGAAGGCGAGCAGTTCGCGGGTGGAACGGTCGGACCAGTGCAGGTCCTCGACGGCGAGGACGAGGGTACGCTCCGCGCCGAGCCGTTCGAACAGCCTCGCGGTGTGCTCGAACAGCCGGGCCCGGCCGTACTCGTCGTTGGGTTCGCCGTCGGCCTCGCCGAACTCGGAGATCAGGCGGGCGAGATGGCCCTCGCTGCCGGCCGCCGCGGCCTCGAACTCGGCGCCCAGTGAGCGGTGCAGCCGGCGTAGTGCGGCGGCCAGCGGCGCGTAGGGCAGGCCCTCGGCGCCGACCTCCAGACAGCTGCCGAGCGAGGTGACCGCGCCCCGGTCGGCGGCACGCTGCAGGAACTCCTCCAGCAGCCGGGTCTTGCCGACGCCGGCCTCGCCGCCGATCAGCACGGCCTGCGGGCTGCCGGTGCCCGCCCGGCGCAGCGCGTCGGTCAGTTCGGTGATCTCGCTGCCACGGCCGACGAAGACGGGGCTGACCGATATCTGCTGCATGGAGGCGAGCATGCCATAGCCGGTGGGGACCGGCCGAGGGGTTATCTCCCCTGGCGAACGCCCGGAGGGGGAGACGCTCACTCGCAGCGTCTCCCCCTCCGTAACTCCGTCGGCACCGCCCTGGTGCCGCACCGTCAGCATTCGGGCTGACGCACGGGGCGCCGCTGGAAGCGGGTGGCCACCGGACGCTGCCGCAGGCGGCGCGCCTCCTTGGCCTCGCGCACCAGGCGCTCGTGCTCGGCGCGGGCCACGAGCTCGTGGGCGTGTTGCTGGAAGGTCTGGTACTCGATCACTTCAGGTCCCCTTTGTGGGTTCTCACTGCTGTCTTGCTGACAGGTAAGAGCTTCCTCTCCCAGTGGGGGGTGCGGCATCGGGAGCGTGCCCGATCTTCGGGGGCCCGGAGGCCTTAGATCGGGCGCCGGGAAAGGTTTAAGGCCCGGCCTCACCCCATTACGGGGGTGAGACCGGGCCTTAGACCTTACTTAGAGGGCCTTAGATGCCTTAGGCGCCTTAGGAAGGAAGGGTCGACAGCCTAGGTGCCCTGGGAAGAAGCCGCTCAGGCGGAGCCGCCCGGCTTCTCCAGGCCGTGCTTACTGTCCTTCCACGCCCAGCTTCTCGAGGATCAGGTCCTTCACGCGGGCGGCGTCGGCCTGGCCGCGGGTGGCCTTCATGACCGCGCCGACCAGCGCGCCCACGGCCTGGACCTTGCCGTCGCGGATCTTGGCGGCGATCCCCTCGTTCTCGGCGATCGCCTGGTCGACGGCGGCGCCCAGCGCGGAGTCGTCCGAGACCACGGCCAGGCCGCGCTTCTCGACGATCTCGTCCGGCTCGCCCTCGCCGGCCAGCACACCCTCGATGACCTGGCGGGCCAGCTTGTCGTTCAGCTTGCCCTCGGCGACCAGCGCGGCGACCCGGGCGACCTGCACCGGGGTGATCGGCTGCTCGCTCAGCTCGGTGCCGGTCTCGTTGGCACGGCGGGCCAGCTCGCCCATCCACCACTTGCGGGCCTGGTCGGCCGGGGCACCGGCCGCGATGGTCTCCTGGATCGGCCCCACCGCACCGGCGTTGAGGACGGACTGCATGTCCTTGTCGGACAGCCCCCACTCGGCCTGCAGCCGGGCGCGGCGCACCCGCGGCAGCTCGGGCAGGGCGGCGCGCAGCTCCTCGACCCACGCGCGGGCGGGGGCCACCGGCACCAGGTCCGGCTCGGGGAAGTAGCGGTAGTCCTCGGCGTTGTCCTTGATCCGGCCCGAGGTGGTGCTGCCGTCGTCCTCGTGGAAGTGACGGGTCTCCTGGACGATGGTGCCGCCGTCGCTCAGCACGGTGGCGTGCCGACGGATCTCGTACCGGGCGGCCCGCTCCACGCTGCGCAGCGAGTTGACGTTCTTGGTCTCCGAGCGGGTGCCGAACTTCTCGGTGCCGTTCGGGCGCAGCGACAGGTTGACGTCGCAGCGCATCTGGCCCTTGTCCATCCGGGCCTCGGAGACGCCGAGGGAGCGGATGACCTCGCGCAGCTCGGCGACGTACGCCTTGGCGACCTCGGGGGCGCGCTCGCCGGCCCCCTCGATCGGCTTGGTGACGATCTCGATCAGCGGGATGCCGGCCCGGTTGTAGTCGAGCAGCGAGTGGGTGGCGCCGTGGATGCGGCCGGTCGCGCCACCGACGTGGCTGGACTTGCCGGTGTCCTCCTCCATGTGGGCGCGCTCGATCTCCACGCGGAAGGTCGAGCCGTCCTCGAGCTGCACGTCGAGGTAGCCGTTGAAGGCGATCGGCTCGTCGTACTGCGAGGTCTGGAAGTTCTTGGGCATGTCCGGGTAGAAGTAGTTCTTCCGGGCGAACCGGCACCACTCGGCGATGTCGCAGTTCAGCGCCAGGCCGATCTTGACGGCCGACTCCACGCCGACCGCGTTGACCACCGGCAGCGAGCCCGGCAGGCCCAGGCAGGTCGGGCAGGTCTGGCTGTTCGGCTCGGCGCCCAGCTCGGTCGAGCAGCCGCAGAACATCTTGGTCTTGGTACCGAGCTCGACGTGGACCTCAAGGCCCATCACCGGGTCGTACGACGCCAGAGCGTCCTCGTAGGAGACCAGGGTCATGACGCTCACAGCGTCCCTTCTCAACTAAAGACTCGGGAGGTACGGGCCCGGCCGCCGCTCGCGCGGAGCCGGGCCTGGGCGCTCGGCTCAGCCCAGCAGCACGTCGTCGGAGCCCAGCCGGCGCAGCTCGCGCACCAGCAGGGCGGTGCCGGTGATCAGCGCGGCGGCGCCGACCAGGGCGTTGACCAGCTTGAGGGTGTCGCTCTCCTCGCGGGCCTTGCGGACGTCCTTGGCGATGGAGACCGCGCCGAAGGCGCTGGTGCCGATGGACAGCCACAGGCCGGGCTTCGAGTGCTTGAAGCCCTTCAAGGAAGTCGACTGGGCCTTCGCCTTCTCGATCTTGCTCACAGTGCCGGTGCCTCCTCCAGCAGGGTGTGCCCCCACTTGTCGTTGAGTGCGGCCTCGACGGCGCCGCCCACGCGGTACAGGCGGTCGTCCGCCATCGCGGGTGCGATGATCTGCAGGCCGACCGGGAGATTGTCCTCCGGCGCCAGGCCGACCGGCAGCGACATGGCCGCGTTGCCCGCCAGGTTCGACGGAATCGTGCACAGGTCGGCCAGGTACATCGCCATCGGGTCGTCGGCGCGCTCGCCGATCGGGAAGGCGGTGGTCGGCGTGGTCGGCGAGACCAGCACGTCCACGCCGGCGAAGGCCGCGTCGAAGTCCCGCGAGATGAGCGTGCGGACCTTCTGGGCCGAGCCGTAGTAGGCGTCGTAGTAGCCCGAGGAGAGGGCGTAGGTGCCCAGGATGATGCGGCGCTTGACCTCGTCGCCGAAGCCGGCCTCACGGGTCAGCGCGGTGACCTCCTCGGCCGAGCGGGTGCCGTCGTCGCCGACCCGCAGGCCGTAGCGCATCGCGTCGAAGCGGGCCAGGTTGGAGGAGCACTCGCTCGGCGCGATCAGGTAGTACGCCGGCAGCGCCAGGGTGAACGACGGGCAGGAGACCTCGACGACCTCGGCGCCCAGCTCGCGCAGCAGCTCCACCGACTCGTTGAAGCGCTCCATCACGCCGGCCTGGTAGCCCTCGCCGGCGAACTCCTTGACGACGCCGATCCGCATGCCGCGGACGTCGCGCATCTTCGCGGCCTCGACCACGGCCGGGACCGGCGCGTCGATCGAGGTGGAGTCCAGCGGGTCGTGCCCGGCGATGGCCTCGTGCAGCAGCGCCGCGTCCAGCACGGTGCGGGCGCACGGGCCGCCCTGGTCCAGGCTGCTGGAGAAGGCGACCAGGCCGTAGCGGGACACCGAGCCGTAGGTCGGCTTGACGCCGACGGTGCCGGTGACGGCGCCGGGCTGGCGGATCGAGCCGCCGGTGTCGGTGCCGATCGCCAGCGGGGCCTCGAAGGCGGCCAGCGCGGCGGCCGAACCGCCGCCGGAGCCGCCGGGGATGCGGGTGAGGTCCCACGGGTTGCCGGTCGGGCCGTAGGCGGAGTTCTCGGTGGAGGAGCCCATCGCGAACTCGTCCATGTTGGTCTTGCCGAGGATGACGACGCCGGCGTCCTTGAGACGGGAGGTCAGCGTGGCGTCGTACGGCGGGATCCAGCCCTCGAGCATCTTGGAGCCGCAGGTGGTGGGGACGCCCTTGGTGGTGAAGACGTCCTTCAGCGCGAGCGGGACGCCGGCCAGCGGGCCCAGCTCCTCGCCCTTGGCACGCTTCTCGTCGACGGCCTTGGCGGCGGCCAGCGCGCCCTCGGTGTCGACGTGCAGGAAGGCGTTGACCTTCTTGTCGACGGCCTCGATGCGGTCCAGGTGCGCCTGCGCGACCTCGACGGCGGACACCTCGCCCTTGGCGATGGCGCCCGCGGTCTCGGCGGCGGTGTAGCGAATCAGCTCGGTCATCTCGGTCAGTCCTCCCCGAGGATCTGCGGCACACGGAAACGCTGCTCTTCGGCGGCGGGGGCGCCGGACAGCGCCTGCTCCGGGGTGAGCGAGGGCCGCACCTCGTCCGCGCGCATGACGTTGGTCAGCGGCAGCGGGTGGGAGGTCGGCGGGACGTCCTGTCCGGCGACCTCGGAAACGCGGGCGACCGCGCCGATGATCACGTCGAGCTGCTCGGCGAAGTGGTCCAGCTCTTCGGGCTTCAGCTCAAGACGCGACAGCCGGGCGAGGTGGGCGACCTCCTCGCGCGTGATGCCAGGCATGCAGCGATCCTCAGGGTGAGTTCTGGTGAGACCCGGCGGTGCCTTGCGGGCGGTGCCGGGCCCGGGCAGGAGCAGCCGGGTTCGGCGCTCCGTCCTCATGGTCTTTGGACCCATCCTATGGGGCCCGGCCCGGCCACCGGCCAACGAGTGAGCCGCGGCGCCCGTCACCGCCGAGCCGGCGCCCCCACCGCCGCGTCCGTCACTGCGACCGGAAGCGGGCCCAACTCTGCGCGCTCGGCGCCTTGATCTCCATCTGCGCGGCCTGCGCCGCCTGGACCACCGGCGGCAGCACGGGGGGCATCACCGGCGGCAGCACGGGCGGGAGCGTCGGCGGCAGCACGGGCGGGATGGCCGGCTGGACGATCGGCTTGCCCTGGACCGGCATGCCCTGGACCGACTGGAAGCCGGCGCGCAGCTGGGGCGGCGCGCCCAGTCGCTCCACCGGCGGGGCGCCGGTGCGGTGCACCAGCAGCCAGGCGGTGGCCTGCTCGGCCGGCATCGCGGCCGACACCAGCCAGCCCTGGACGGCGTCCACGCCCATGCAGTGCAGCCGCTCCCAGGTCTCGTCGTCCTCGACGCCCTCGGCGACCACGGTCAGGCCCAGCGAGTGGGCGAGCTCCACCGAGCAGCGCACCACCGCCGCGTCGTGGTCGTCGATGACCATGCGGGAGACGAAGGAGCGGTCGATCTTCAGCTCGCCGACGGGCAGGCTGCGCAGCCGCACCAGCGAGGAGTGCCCGGTGCCGAAGTCGTCCAGGGACATCCCCACGCCGTAGCCACGCAGTTCGGCGAGGGTGTCGGCGGCCCGCCGGGAGTCGTCCAGCAGCAGCCGCTCGGTGATCTCCAGCTGGAGCGCGTGGGCCGGCACCTGGTGGCGCACGAGGTGGCCGGCGACGCGCTGGGCGAAGCCGGGGTTGAGCACGTCCCGCGGCGAGACGTTGACCGCGACCTGCACCTGCAGCCCCTGGTCGCGCCAGTAGGCGAGCTGGCCGACCGCGGCCTCCAGCACGTAGTCGGTGAGCCGGGGCATCAGGCCGCTGGACTCGGCGAGCCCGACGAACTCGTCCGGCGAGACCCGGCCCTGGCCGGGGCGGTCCCAGCGCAGCAGGGCCTCCAGGCCGACCACCCGGCCGTCGAAGGCCACTTTCGGCTGGTAGTGCAGCTGTACCTCGCCGGTCTCCAGGGCCCGGCGCAGGTCCCCGAGCAGTCCGATCCGGTAGGGGGTGTCGGCGTCCTGGGTCTCGTCGTACTGGGCGACGCCGCTGCAGCCGCGCTGGGCGTGGCCCATCGCGACGTCCGCGCGGCGCAGCAGCGACTCGGCGTCCTGGGCGTGCTGCGGGTAGACGCAGACGCCGGCGCTGGCCTCCAGGACGAGCAGCAGCCCGTCCAGCCGGATCGGGGCGGCCAGTTCGGCGATCAGTGCCTTGGCGACACGTTCCAGGCTGTCCGGGCAGTTGATGCCGGGCAGCAGGACGGCGAACTCGTCGCCGCCCATCCGGGCCACCATCGGGCGGCCGCGCCGGTAGTGCCGGGGCAGCCCGGCGAAGACGTCGTCGATGGACTCCCGGGTGGCGCTGCCGGCCGGTCCGCCGGAGCGCAGCGCGCGGTGCAGTCGGCGGGAAATGTGAACCAGCAGGCGGTCACCGGCCGTATGACCAAGTGTGTCATTGAGTGATCGGAAGCGGTCGAGGTCAAGCAGGATGAGACCGACGCTGAAGCCCGGGTCGCATTCGGCGATCGCCTCCTGGGCGGCCAGCAGGAGGGCCTGACGGTTGGGCAGGTCCGTCAGCGGGTCGGTCAGTTGGTCGCGGGCGCGGTCCCGGGCGATCCGCCAGGCCGCGACCAGCACGGCCAGGGGCACCGCGAACAGCGGCAGCAGCTCGGGTTCGTACCGGTAGACCAGGACGGCCAGCGGGATGAGCGGCGCAGCTCCGGCCAGCAGCACGCCGAGCAGCAGGACCGCACCTGCCACCCCCTGCGGCGGGCGTGTGGGCGCACCGCCGGTCGTACGATCCATAAGCCCTGTCCTCCGTCGGGCCCGCCCCGTCAGGCCGCCTTACGGTGAGGCACCGTGCCGGTACCGACAGCTGCCGGGCATGGAGCGACCCCGAGGAGCACCGGCACAGCCGGTGCCCCCACCCCTGCTGACATTCTGTTGCGCTCCAGGGTATGCCGGGGTCCACCCGGTGGGCAGACTTTCGGACAACCGGAAACGCGCTGACCCGCCCGAGTGTCACACAGTGACACAATGCCCGCTTTCACTGCACGGCACCCGGTGACGTTGCATCAGGACGATAACAACACGGATTCGGCCACCCGCCGCTCGGGTCGGCCCCGGGTCAGCCCTCGGCGGGCGCCTCCGACGGCTCGGCGGCCTCCTCCGGCTCCGGAAGTCCCAGGTGGGCGCGGGCGGCGGCCGGTCCGCCGGCCAGCAGTGCGGCGAAGCCCGCGTCGTCCAGGACCGGCAGTCCGAGCTGAACAGCCTTGTCGTACTTGGACCCTGGGTTGTCACCAGCGACCACAAAATCGGTCTTCTTCGAAACCGAACCGGTCACCTTCGCTCCGCGCGAGGTCAGCGCCTCCTTGGCGCCGTCCCGGGTGTGGCCGGCCAGGGTGCCGGTCACCACGACGGTCAGACCCTCCAGCGGGCGCTCCGCCTCCTCCTCGTCCGCGAACTCCTCGACGAAGCGGACACCCGCGGCACGCCACTTCTCCAGGATCTGCCGGTGCCACTCCTCCTGGTACCACTCGACCACCGACCGGGCGATGATCGGCCCGACCCCCTCGACCGCGGCCAGCTCCTCCTCGGTGGCCGAGAAGATCCGGTCCAGGTCGCGGAACTCCCGGGCCAGCTCCTGGGCCGCGACCGGCCCCACGTGCCGGATCGAGAGACCGTTGAGGAACCGCCAGAGCGGACGTTCCTTCACCTTCTCGAGGTTCTCCAGCAGGATTGCGGCGGTCTTCTTGGGCTCGCCCTTCTGGTTGGCGAAGAAGGTGGCCTTCTTCTCCTTGCCGGTCCGGTCGTCCAGCTTGGGCATGCCGGTCTTCTGGTCGCGCACCAGCACCTGGATCGGCAGCAGCTGCTCCATCGTCAGCCCGAAGATGTCACCCTCGTCCCGCACCGGCGCCTCCGTCGGCTCCAGCGGCTGGGTCAGCGCGGTGGCCGCGACGTAGCCGAGGCCCTCGACGTCCAGCGAGGAACGGCCGCCCAGGAAGGCGATCCGCTCCCGGATCTGTGCCGGGCAGAACTGGGCGTTGGGGCAGCGCAGATCGATGTCCCCCTCGGCCATCGGGCGCAGCTCCGCCCCGCACTCGTGGCAGTGCGAGGGCATCACGAACTCCTGCTCGGTGCCGTCCCGCAGGTTCTCCACCGGGCCGAGGATCTCCGGGATCACGTCACCGGCCTTGCGCAGCACGATCGTGTCGCCCAGCAGCACGCCCTTGGCCTTGACGACCTGCTGGTTGTGCAGCGTCGCGTACTGCACCATCGAACCGGCCACCTTCACCGGCTCGGCCAGCACCGCGAACGGCGTCGCCCGGCCGGTGCGGCCGATGCCGACCCGGATCTGGGCGAGCCTGCCGGTGACCTCCTCCGGCGGGTACTTCCAGGCGATCGCCCAGCGCGGGGACTTGGAGGTGGCGCCGAGCCGGCCCTGCAGGGCGATCTCGTCCACCTTGACCACGACGCCGTCGATCTCGTGCTCGACCGAGTGACGCTGCTCGCCGAAGTGCCCGATGAAGGCCCGCACCTCGTCGAGGGTCTTCACCACCTTGTTGTGCCGGGCGGTGGGCAGGCCCCAGTCGTGCAGCAGTCGGTAGGCGTGCGACTGGTTGTCGATGTCGAAGCCGATCCGGGCGCCGATGCCGTGCACCACCATGTGCAGCGGGCGGGAAGCGGTGACCAGCGGGTCCTTCTGGCGCAGCGAACCGGCGGCGGCGTTGCGGGGGTTCATGAACAGCCGGATCATCGCCCGGGGCCGCTTGCCCTCCTTGGCGCGCTCCTCGTTCTCCAGGCGGCGGCGCTCGTTCTCCGCCACGAACGAGGCGTTGAGCGCCTCGAAGGCCTCGGTCGGGAAGTAGACCTCGCCGCGGATCTCCACCAGCTCGGGGATGTCGTCGCCCTTGAGTTGGTGCGGGATCTCCTTGATGGTGCGGACGTTGGCGGTGATGTCCTCGCCCACCCGGCCGTCACCGCGCGTCGCCGCCTGCACCAACTGGCCGTTCTCGTAGGTGAGGTTGACGGCCAGGCCGTCCACCTTGAGCTCGCACAGGTAGTGGTAGTCGATGCCGTGCAGCTCGCTCGCGACGCGCTCGGCCCAGGCGGCGAGCTCCTCGTCGTCCATCGCGTTGTCGAGGCTGAGGAGGCGCTCGCGGTGCTCCACCTCGGCGAACAGCTCGGTGGGGGCGCCGCCGACCTTCTGGGTGGGCGAATCCGGGGTGGCCAGGGCCGGGTGCTCGGCCTCCAGCGCCTCCAGCTCGCGCATCAGGGCGTCGAACTCGGAGTCGGTGACGACCGGCGCGTCCTGCTCGTAGTACCGGACGCGGTGGTCGGTGACCTCCTGCGCCAGCTCGGCGTGCCGCCGCCGTACCTCCGCCGGGACGTCCTTGCCCTCGACAGCCGTCACCGCAAGCCCTCCTACGTTCTCATTCCGGGTTGTCCACCAGGCTCTGCGCCGCCCGCACGCTCTGGGACAGCGCCTTGCGCGCGTACGCCGGGGAGGCCCCGGCCAGCCCGCAGGTCGGCGTCACCAGCACGCGACGGCCCAGCAGCTCCGGGGCGAACCCGAGCCTGCGCCACAAGGTCCTGACACCCTGGACACTACCGGCCGGGTCGGACACCGCCTGGTCAGTGGAGGGGACGACACCGGCGAGGATCATCGTGCCCGCCTCCACGGCCTCGCCGAGGTCGTCGTCGGACCGCTCGGTGAGGAGCGCGAAGTCGAGGGAGACGCCGGCCACCCCGGCGCGGCGCAGCAGCGGGATCGGGACCTCGGGGGCGCAGGAGTGCACCACGACCGGCGCGTCGAGGTTGGTGATCACCTCCCGCAGCACCTCCTCGGCCACCTGCCGGTCCACGGCGCGCAGCCGCTGGAAGCCGCTGGCGGTCTTCACCGAGCCGGTCAGGACGGCGGGCAGCGAGGGCTCGTCGAGCTGGAGGACCACCTGGGCACCGGGTACGCGCTTGCGGACGTCCGCGAGGTGGCGGCGCAGGCCCTCGGTGAGCGAGCCGGCGATGTCCCGGCACGCGCCGTGGTCGGAGAGCGCCTTCTCGCCGTACTTCAGCTCGATGCTCGCCGCCAGCGTCCACGGGCCGACGGCCTGGACCTTCAGCGCGCCCTGGTAGCCCTGGGTGAACTCCTCCAGGGCGTCCAGGTCCTCGCCGAGCCAGGAATGGGCGCGCTTGGTGTCCCGGCCGGGCCGGTCGGTGAACCGCCAGCCGCTGGGCTCGGTCTGCGCGAACAGCTCGACGAGGAAACCGGCTCCGCGCCCGATCATGTCGGCGCCGGGGCCGCGCGCGGGCAGCTCGGGCAGGAACGGCAGGTGCTCCAACGCGCCGGTGGCCGTCTTGGCGGCCTCACGGGCGTCGACACCGGGCAGCGAGCCGACACCGGTGGCGGCGCCGCGCAGGTCGGGGAAGGGGTGGGGAGTGCTCACCCGTCCGAGCCTAGTGCGCGGCGCCTGCCGGGTCGGTCAGTACCCGGGGCGGACGGTGATGTCCGTGATCTCCGCGTCCCGGGAGGTGTCCAGGGCGGCCAGGACCGCCTTGGCCACGGACTCGGGCTCGATCCAGCGCTCGGCGTCGTACTCCTTGCCCTCCTGCTGGTGCACCTTGACCTGCATCGCGGTGGCGGTGCGGCCGGGGTAGACCGAGGTGACCCGGACGCCGCCCGCGTGCTCCTCGGCGCGCAGCGAGTCGGCCAGCGCCTTCAGGCCGTGCTTGCTGGCCGCGTACGCCGACCACTCGGCGTGGGCGTTCAGGCCCGCACCGGAGTTGACGAAGACCACGTGGCCCTTGACGAGGCGGAGGGAGGGCAGCAGGAGGCGGGTCAGCTCGGCGGGGGCGACCAGGTTGACGTTCAGCGTCTCCTGCCAGGCCTTCACCGGCAGGTCGCCGACCGTGCCCAGCTCGACGACGCCCGCGACGTGCAGCAGGGAGTCCAGCTCGATCGGCAGCGCCTGGTGCCCGAAGGCCCAGGACAGCTTGGCCGGGTCGCCGAGGTCGCCGACCAGGGTCTTCGCCCCGGGGAAGCGCTCCCGCAGCTCGGCGGCGCGGCGGGCGTCGCGGGCCAGTAGCCAGAGGTCGTCCCCGCGCTCGGCGAGCTTCCCGGCCAGGACGGCGCCGATGCCGGAGCCGGCGCCGGTGATCAGATGTGCAGCCATGGCTCCGATCCTCTCAGGCCTTGAGCTGCGCAAAAACCTCGGCGGGCGTGTCGGCGAAGGTGATCAGCTCGGCGAGCGGCCGGGGCAGGAAGCCCTCGGCGTCCATCCGCTCCAACTGCGTCCGCAGGCCCGAGTAGAAGCCCTCGGTGTCCAGGACGACCACCGGCTTCTCGAACATCCCGTGCTTCTTGAGCTCCAGCACCTCGGTGACCTCGTCCAGCGTGCCCAGCCCGCCCACCAGGACGACGATCGCGTCCGCCCGGGCCGCCAGCTCGGCCTTCCGCTCGGCCAGGTCGCCGGTCATGACCAGCTCGTCGGCGCCGACGTAGCCCTTGTGCTTCAGCATCTCCACCATGACCCCGACGAGCTTTCCGCCGGCCGCCTTCACCTCGTCGGCCAGCAGGCCCATCAGGCCGGCGTTCGAGCCGCCCCACACCAGGGTGTGCCCGCCCTCCCCCAGGAGCCGGGCGAACTCGGCGGCGGGGGCGGTGTAGCGGTCATCGAGCGAGTACGCGGAGCAGAAAACGCAGATATTCATAGTGCTGATTGGTCTATCACGCCCCGGCGCCCCCGCTCACCGGCATTACGGCGACCACGGGCAACCCCTGAGGTGCTGCGCGTGCGCCACCTTGAGATATCCGATCTGATCACGGCCGTGGATCCGTGCGACGGCCGCCGGCTCCCGGTCTCTCGCGACGAGGTCGTCCGGCGGCTGCGCGAGAACGGGGACCGACGCGCGGCCCGGGTCGTCGCCGGGCTGCCCGTCGACCGGGACGGCGCACTCGACCCCGTGGCGGTGGACCGGCTGCTCGTCAGCGCGCGTACGAACTCCAGCGGCTGAGCGCGGCGGCGGTGCTGCTCTCGCTCGCCGCCTACATCACCCTGCCGTTCCGCGCCGGCACCCTGGCGATGGTCATCGGCCTCGGCCCGCTGACGCTGCTGCGGCCGGCCGCCGTCGCCACCGCCTGCGTCGGTGCCCTGCTGAACGGCGGCGGCGCGGCGGCCCTGCTGGTCGGTGTGGTCGCGGGCGCGGCGGTGCTGTGCGTCGAGCCGTTGGTGCACCGGCGCTGGTACCGCGAGGTGCAGTAGAGCCCGGCTCCGGAGCTCAGTCCTGGTACGGAACGAGCTCCGACAGGCTCAGCGTGAAGCCGAACGGCTCCGGAATGCCGATCGCGTCGCCGAACTTCCGGTCGCTGCGGGTGTGGTACCGGTCGTGGTTCGGATCGGAGAACAGCGTCACCGTCTGCTGGCGCGGGTCCACGATGAGGTAGAGCGGGATGCGCATCGCCGCGTAGTCGTACAGCTTGTCCATCCAGTCGTTCCCCGGATTGGACGGTGAGACGATCTCCACGGCGATCAGGGCTTCCGCAGCCGGAGCCTTGTTGCCCGCCCCGGAGAGGACCTCCACCGGCAGGTACGTCAGGTCCGGCTCGCGCCCCTTGGAGACGTCCGGGCTGACGATTTCGCTCCGCTCCGTGGGGAGGTAGCCGTCAGGAGCGTGCTGCTCGAACTGCCTGCGCACCTGGGCCATGTTGAGCTGATGGATGTTGGACGGCGACGCCTGCATGATCAGCGTGTCTCCGGACCATTCGATCCGGACGCCTTCCGGGGCAATCCGCTCCAACTCCTCGATGAAGTCCCGGTGCTGCTCGTAGAAGGTCATGCCGTCCTCTCCGGGGGGTGCGCCTCGGGCATCGTAGCCGCCGGATCCGTCACGCGGGTGAAGGCCCGGCGGTAGGAGCAGGACGGGACTCCCCGGCGCCATCACTCATGCTCAAGACCACCTCTCGCGGCGAAGCGCGCAGGAGGCCCCTGTCCACTCGCCCTGGGTGGCGGCTGATCACGGGTGCTGGAAGAGCACCTCGGGGTTCGCTGCCGAGGGGCCGTCGAGGAGGGGCTGGTGGATTCCCTTCAGGGTCCGGTCGAAGAAGGCTCCGACGTACTCCCGGGTCAGCTGCATCCCGCGCTCCGGCGAGGTGGTCAGGTCCGGGGGGAGGGGAAGGCCGGCCTCGGCGGCCAGGATGGGGACGTCCGTGAAGCCGGCGTGCGCCGTGCCGGCGACGGCCAGCCAGGGCTTGTAGCCGTCCCAGCCCGCCCAGGTCTGTCCCCAGGACGGGTCTCCGCTGCCGGCGGAGTGGTCGCTCTGCTTCCCGAGCAGGAGGAAGGAGCGTCCCTTGAGGCTGTCGGTCGGGGTCGGCGGGAAGAACGTTCCGTCCATGTTCACTCCGGCGAGGATCCGCTGGTCCTCGGCCATCGCCGTCAGCGTTGACGCGCCGCCGATCGAGTGTCCGGCCATGCCGATGCGGCTGCGGTCGATCAGGTGGGCCAGGCGCCAGGCCGGGTGGTGCCCGGTCAGCTGGTCCAGGACGAACGACACGTCCTTCGCGCGGCTGTCGGGGAGCGTGTCCGGTGCCCCGGTCTCGCACAGGGCGCATCCGGGGGTGCTGCCGTCGGCGAGCGTCTCGCCGGAGTCCTCGTAGGGGTGGCCGACCAGGGCCACGACGTAGCCGTGGGCGGCCAGGTCGGTCGCCAGGCCGGTCAGTGTGGCGCGGGGGTTCTCGAAGCCCGGGGAGAGGACCACCAGCGGGAACTTCCCGCCTGCGGCCTTCGCGTCGGTGTAGGCGTAGGTCCTGAGGTCCGCGAGGTCCTGCGGCTGGAGTCCGGTCCCCGGCGGAACCCGGGTCGCCACGAAGCCCTGCGCCTCGCCGAGGCTCATGTACGGGGCGGGCGCGCCGGTGTCCTGCCGGGCCGGGTAGAACATCGACACCGTCAGCTGCCGGGGCCCGGCGGAGGGTACCCAGGGGTCTGTGCGGGCCCGGTCGGTCAGGTGCAGGACCTCCTCGCCGGCCGCGTACGGCCCGGTCGGGCGGGGCAGTTCGCCGTGGAAGGCGGCCGGGGTCGAGGCGTCGGCGACAGCGGCGGGCGCGGTGGCGGACGGCGGCGACGACAGCGAAGGCGACGACGACAGCGACGGCGACGAGGCCATGGCGGCCCCGGCCGGCGGGAGGGGCAGGGCGAGGGCGAGGGCCGCGATGGCCGCGATACGGCGGGTTCGGTTCATGGCCCTGAGATTAGGTTTGCGGCCCGGACCGTCGAATCAGCCCGACGAATGCAATCTCCGGCCGTGGTCATCCGCGGGATTCAGCGGCGTCATCCAATGGGATGACCACGGCCCCGCCCACCCCACGCCCGCACCCGCGCCCCCGAACCGGCGGCGCGGGCGGGACAGGCGGGTGTGCTCAGGCGTTGACGGCCGGGCGTTCGGTGGTGGCGATGGTGGCGGAGCCGACGACGCGGGTGCCGTCGTACAGCACCACGGCCTGGCCGGGGGCGATGCCGCGGGCCGGGGTGTCGAGGCGGACGTGGAGCTCGCCGTCGACCACCGAGGCGTCCACCGGCACCTCCTCGCCGTGGGCGCGCAGTTGGGCGGTGTAGCGGCCGTCGGCCAGGGGCTCGGTGCCGCACCAGCGGGGGCGGATGGCGGTGAGCGCGGTGACGTCGAGGCCCTCGACCGGGCCGACGGTCACGGTGTTGTTCACCGGGGAGATGTCGAGGACGTACCGCGGCTTGCCGTCCGCCGCCGGGCGGCCGATGCGCAGGCCCTTGCGCTGGCCGATGGTGAACCCGTACGCGCCGTCGTGCTCGCCGAGCTTGGTGCCGTCGGTGTCGAGGATGTCGCCGGTCGCGGTGCCGAGGTGCTTGGCGAGGAAGCCCTGGGTGTCGCCGTCGGCGATGAAGCAGATGTCGTGGCTGTCCGGCTTCTTCGCGACCGCGAGGCCGCGGCGCTCGGCCTCCTCGCGGATGACGTCCTTGGTGGTGTCGCCGAGCGGGAAGAGGGAGTGGGCGAGCTGGTCGGCGTCGAGGACGCCGAGCACGTACGACTGGTCCTTGGCGGCGTCGACCGCGCGGTGGAGTTCGCGCGAGCCGTCCGGCAGGTCGACGATCCGGGCGTAGTGGCCGGTGCAGACGGCGTCGAAGCCGAGGGCGACGGCCTTGTCCAGCAGCGCGGCGAACTTGATCTTCTCGTTGCAGCGCAGGCACGGGTTGGGGGTGCGCCCGGCCGCGTACTCGGCGACGAAGTCGTCGATGACGTCCTCGCGGAAGCGCTCGGCGAGGTCCCAGACGTAGAACGGGATGCCGATCACGTCGGCCGCTCGCCAGGCGTCCCGGGAGTCCTCGATGGTGCAGCAGCCGCGCGCGCCGGTGCGGAAGGACTGCGGGTTGGCGGAGAGCGCCAGGTGGACGCCGGTCACCTCGTGCCCCGCTTCGACGGCGCGGGCGGCGGCGACGGCGGAGTCGACTCCGCCGGACATCGCCGCGAGCACGCGCAGACGGCCAGTGGACGGAGTGGTCGGGGCACCCGGGAAGTCAGTCATGATGCCAATAAGCGTACGGGTTGAACCGACTGTTCCCCGAGCCGATATCGGCGCCCCCTCGGCGCACCCTCGGCGCCGCATCAGCCCCGTGTCAGCGCCGCACCGATGCCAGCCCGGCGTTGCGCGCCCGCTGGACGACCGGGCCGATGGCTTCCGCGATCGCCGTGACGTCCTCCGGCACCGAGGTGTGCCCGAGCGAGAACCGCAGCGAGGCACGGGCCAGCAGCGGGTCGACGCCCATCGCGAGCAGGACGTGGCTGGGCTGCGGCACCCCGGCCGTGCAGGCGGAGCCGGTGGAGCACTCGATCCCCGCCGCGTCGAGCAGCATCAGCAGGGCGTCGCCCTCGCAGCCGGGGAAGGAGAAGTGCGCGTTGGCGGGCAGTCGGCCCTCGGCGGCCGGGTCGCCGTTGAGGACGGCGTCCGGCACGGCGGCCAGGACGGAGGCCACCAGTTCGTCGCGCAGCGTGCCGAGGGCCACCGCGTGCTCCTCGCGGTGCTCCACGGCCCATGTCGCGGCGGCCGCGAAGCCGGCGGCGCCGGGGGCGTCCAGGGTGCCGGAGCGTACGTCGCGTTCCTGGCCTCCGCCGTGCAGCAGCGGTACGGGTGCGGCGCCCCGGGAGAGCAGCAGCGCGCCGATGCCGAACGGGCCGCCGATCTTGTGACCGGTGACGGTGAGCGCGGTGAGCCCCGACTCGGCGAAGGAGACCGGGACCTGACCGAGCGCCTGCACCGCGTCGGCGTGCATCGGGATGCCGTACTCGGCGGCGACGGCGGCGAGTTCGTGTACCGGCTGGATGGTGCCGACCTCGTTGTTGGCCCACATCACGGTGACCAGGGCGACCGACGAGGGGTCGTGTTCGATCGCGGCGCGCAGCGCCTCGGGGTGCACCCGGCCCAGGGGGTCCACCGGCAGGTACTCGACGCAGGCGCCCTCGTGTTCGGAGAGCCAGTGCACCGCGTCCAGCACCGCGTGGTGCTCGACCGGGCTGCACAGCACCCGGGTGCGGGCCGGGTCGGCGTCCCGGCGGGCCCAGTAGAGGCCCTTGACCGCCAGGTTGTCGGACTCGGTGCCGCCGCCGGTGAGCACGATCTCGCTGGGGCGGGCGCCGAGCGAATCGGCCAGCGACTCGCGGGCCTCCTCGACCACCCGGCGGGCTCGGCGGCCGGCCGCGTGCAGGGACGAGGCGTTGCCGACCACCCCCAGGTGCGCCGTCATCGCGGCGATCGCCTCGGGCAGCATCGGCGTGGTCGCCGCATGGTCCAGGTATGGCATAACCATCCGATTGTAGAGGGCTGTACGGGGCGGCCCTCCAGGCCTGCGCATCGATCCGGCCATCGCGCGTACGGGCCGATACCCGACCGCACCCGAACAACCGGGCACCCACCGCTGGTCTGTACCAATTCCGGACGGCGGCGTCCGGCACTGGTTTGTACCACTACGCCCCCCAGCGGTTAGCCTGACGCACACTTCCAAGCCGGATCCACAGGGGGCGCCATGACGCAGTCGGTCGACCGCGCGCTGACCCTGCTCGGCGCGCTCGGTGAGGCACCGCTCTCCCTCGACCAGGCCGCGAGCACCCTCGGGGTGCACAAGTCCACCGCGCTGCGGCTGCTGCGCACCCTGGAGGAGCACGGCTTCGCCCGGCGCCAGCCCGACCTGCGCTACCGGCTCGGCGGCCGGGTGCTCTCGCTGGCCCACCGGGCCCTGGAGGACTTCGACGTCCGGCAGGTCGCCGCGCCGTACCTGGCCGCGCTCAACGCCCGCAGCGGGTTCACCGTCCGGCTCGCGGTGCTGCACGACGGCGAGGTGCTGTACCTGGACGAGGTGGCCGGGCCGTCGGCCGCCGGGCCGTCCCGGATCGGGCGCCGCGCCCCGGTGACCGGTACGGCGGTCGGCCGGGTGCTGCTGGCCGGGCTGCCCGCGGACGGGCCGTGCGAGGAGGCCGAGCTGGCGGCGGTGCGCCGCCGGGGCTGGGCGGCGGAGTCCGCCGAGCACCGGGAGCCGGTGACCTGTGTGGCCGCGCCGGTCGCGGGCAGCGGCGGGCGGACGGTCGCGGCCTGCGCGCTGAGCGCCCCGGCCGGCGAGGTGCCGCCGGCCGAACTGGCCCGGATGGTGCCGGAGCTGCTCTGCACGGCCGAGGCGATCTCGCTCGCGTACGGCGGCTCGCCTACTCCTCGCTGGTGCGAGAACCGTTGCGGTGCCAGGCCCGCGGGGCGCGCCAGCCGTACCTCAGGGCGAGCATCCGCAGGCCGAAGGCGGTGAGCGCGGCGGCGGTGCCGGTGACGCCGGTGAGCCGGTCCGCGCCGATCAGCGCGGCGACCAGCGCGGCACCGACCAGGGCCGGTACGGCGTAGATCTCCCGGTCCCAGCGCAGCAGCGAGGGAATCTCCCCGGCCAGCACGTCGCGGATCACGCCGCCGCCGGCCGCGGTGACCATGCCGAGCGCGATCGCCGCGACCGCGCCGAGTCCGTAGTCGTGCGCCTTGGCGGTGCCGGTGACGCAGAACAGCCCGAGCCCGAGGGCGTCCAGGGTCTGCACCGCGCGGTTGATCCGCTCGACCTCGGGGTGCAGGAAGAACACCACGAGCGCGGCGACGAGCGGGGTCACGAAGTAGCCGAGGTTGGTGAAGGCGGCGACCGGGGTGGCCCCGATCACCAGGTCGCGCATCACCCCGCCGCCGAGGGCCGTGACCTCGGCCAGCACACAGATCCCGAAGATGTCCATGTTCTTGCGGACGGCGAGCAGGCCCCCGGAGAGGGCGAAGACGAAGATGCCGACGAGGTCCAGCGACTGCTGCACGTCGGAGGGGAAGATCTGCGAGGTCACCGTCCCCTTTGTACCTGATGGGCCGGGATGCCCCCGCACCGGTGACGAAATCCGCCCGCCCCGATCGGCCGGGGCGGGCGGACTTCGTCGTCGGTGGCTCAGGCCTGCTCGGAGCCCGCGTCCGCGGCGCCCGACGGCGTGTTCTCGGGGCTGCGCCTTAGTTCCCCTCGCCGTTCTCGGGGCTGCGCCTTAGCTCCCCTCGCCGTTCTCGGGGCTGCGCCTTAGCTCCCCTCGCCGTTCTCGGGGAAGTGGCAGGCCACCTGGTGCCCGGTCTTCAGCGCCGTCAGCGGCGGCTCCTGGGTGGAGCAGATGTCCTGGGCCTTCCAGCAGCGGGTGCGGAAGCGGCAGCCGCTGGGCGGGTTGATCGGGGAGGGGACGTCGCCGGTGAGCAGGATCCGGTCGCGGCCGCCGCGCTGGCGGCGGCGCGGGTCGGGGACGGGCACGGCGGACATCAGCGCGTTGGTGTACGGGTGCATCGGGGTGCGGTAGAGCGAGTCCCGGTCGGCGATCTCGACGACCTTGCCGAGGTACATCACCGCGACCCGGTCCGAGACGTGCCGGACCACCGAGAGGTCGTGCGCGATGATCAGGTAGGTCAGGCCGAGCTCCTTCTGGAGGTCGTCCAGCAGGTTGACCACCTGGGCCTGGATCGACACGTCCAGCGCCGAGACCGGCTCGTCCGCGATGATCATCTTCGGCCGCAGCGCGAGTGCCCGGGCGATGCCGATGCGCTGGCGCTGGCCGCCGGAGAACTCGTGCGGGTAGCGGTTGTAGTGCTCGGGGCTGAGGCCGCACAGCTCCAGCAGTTCCTGGACGGCCTTCTTGAGCCCGCCCTCGGGCACCGCGTTCTGCAGCTTGAACGGCGCGCCGACGATGGTGCCGACGGTGTGCCGGGGGTTCAGCGAGGAGTACGGGTCCTGGAAGATCATCTGGATGTCGCGGCGCAGCGGCCGCATCGCCCCGACGCTCAGGTGGGTGATGTCGGTGCCCTCGAACTCGATCGTCCCGCCGGTCGGTTCGTCGAGCCGGGTGACCAGTCGGCCCATGGTCGACTTGCCGCAGCCGGACTCGCCGACGACACCGAGCGTCTCGCCGGCGTTGACGGTGAAGTCGATGCCGTCGACGGCCCGGACCGCGCCGGTCTGGCGCCGCATCAGCCCGCTGCGGATCGGGAAGTGCCGGGTCAGGCCGGTCACCTTCAGCAGCGGCTCGCGGTCGGGTGCGGGTGCCGGTGCGGGGATCGAGGCCGCCTGGGTGTCCGTCATCGGTTCTCTCCAGAAAGGTGGTACGAGGCCGGGCTCACAGCCGGGGCGCGATCTCTTCGGCGAAGATGCGGTGCCGCTCGTCGGCCGGCAGGTGGCAGGCCGCGAAGTGCCCGGGTACGGCCTCGGCCAGCACCGGGAGCTCGCTGGTGGAGCGTCCCTCGGTCAGGGCGGCGTACGGGCAGCGCGGGTGGAAGGCGCAGCCCGTCGGCACGTTGATCAGGCTGGGCGGGGTGCCCTTGACCGGGACGAGCCGGTCCTGCAGTTCCCGGTCCAGGCGCGGCATCGAGCCCAGCAGGCCCCAGGTGTAGGGGTGTTCGGGCGCGTCGAAGAGGGTCTCGGCCGGTCCGCGCTCGACGCACTTGCCGCCGTACATGACCAGGATGTCGTCGGCCAGTTCGGCGACCACTCCGAGGTCGTGGGTGATGATGATGACGGCGGAGCCGAACTCGTCCTGGAGGTCGCGGATGAGGTCCAGGATCTGCGCCTGGACGGTGACGTCCAGGGCGGTGGTGGGCTCGTCGGCGATCAGCAGCGAGGGGTCGTTGACCAGGGACATGGCGATCATCGCGCGCTGGCGCATGCCGCCGGAGAACTGGTGCGGGTAGTCGTCGATCCGGCGGTCGGGCTGCGGGATGCCGACCCGGTCGAGCATCTCGATCGCGCGGGCCCGGGCCTGCTTCTTGTTCGCCTCGGGGTGGTGGACCCGGTAGGCCTCGACGATCTGCTGCCCCACCGTGTAGTAGGGGTGCATCGCGGTCAGCGGGTCCTGGAAGATCATCGCCATTTCGCGGCCGCGCAGTTGGCGCACCCGGTCCGGGCCGGCGGCGATCAGGTCCTCGCCGTTGAGCCGGATCTCGCCGCTGATCCGGGCCCGCTTGGAGCGGTGCAGGCCCATGATGCCGAGCGAGGTGACGGACTTCCCGGAGCCGGACTCGCCGACGATGCCGAGGGTGCGGCCCTTGTGCAGGTCGAAGCTGACCCCGTCCACCGAGCGGACCAGGCCGTCGTCGGTGTCGAAGTGGATCCGCAGGTCGCGCACGGAGAGGAAGGGGTCACCGGTCGGGGCCTGCGCAGTGGCTTCCGTGGTCTTCTGGAGCTCGGTCACGAGAGCCTCACCCGGGGGTCGACGAGGGCGTACAGGAGGTCGACCACGAGGTTGCAGGCGACGATGAAGAAGGCGGCGAGCAGGGTGACGCCGAGGATCTTGGGCAGGTCGTTGTCGGAGATCGCCTGGACGGCGAACTGGCCGACGCCCTGGAGCGAGAAGACCTGCTCGGTGATCAGCGCACCGCCGAGCAGCAGCCCGAGGTCCATGCCGAAGATGGTGACGATCGGGGTGAGCGCGGCGCGCAGCCCGTGCCGGGTGACGACCTTGCGCTCGACCAGGCCCTTGGCCCGGGCGGTGCGGATGTAGTCCTCGCTCATGGTCTCCAGCATTCCGGCGCGGGTGAGCCGGGCGTAGAGCGCGGAGTAGAGGAAGGCCAGCGAGATCCAGGGGAGGATCAGGTTGCGGGCCCACATCAGCGGGTTGTCGGTGAAGTCGACGTACTGCAGGTTGTCCAGGATCGGCCACTCGTAGCTGAACAGCGTGAGCAGCAGCGCGCCGGTGAAGAAGACCGGCAGCGAGACGCCGGCGAGGGCGATGCCCATGGAGAGCCGGTCGAAGATCGACTTCGGCTTGAGGGCGGAGACGACGCCGGTGGCGACGCCGGAGACCAGCCAGAGCACGGCCGCGCCGGCGGCCAGCGAGATGGTGACCGGGATCCGCTTGGACAGCTCGGGCCAGACCTCCAGGTGGTTCTTGAAGGAGTAGCCGAAGCAGGGCACGTGGCAGGTGGCCGGCTCCGGCCCGAACTTGTACTCGGCGCCGCTGACCAGGCCCCTGAGGAAGTCCCAGTACTGGGCGTACAGCGGCTTGTCGAGGCCGAGGTTCTGCTTGACTGCGGCGATCGCCTCGGGTGAGGGGTTCTTCCCGATGTACTGGGCGGCCAGCTGGTCGGCCGTTTCGCCGGCGACGCGCGGGAGCAGGAAGAAGATCGCGAAGGTGACCGCGCTGACGACCAGCAGCAGCAGCACCGCCGAGAAGATCCTGCGGATGATGTAGGCAAACACAGTTGGGCGGCTCCGGCGGCCCGCCGTCGTCCGGGGTCTTCCGGACGACGGCGGGCGCCGCTGCCTTCACCTGCCTTCAGGGATGCGGAGCCAGGCTCTTACTTGGTGGTGCCGATGTTCAGGGAGTCGTACTCACCCGAGAACGCCGGGTTGGAGGCCATGTTGGTGGCGTTGTCCGGGCGGTACAGGAAGACCTTGAAGTAGGTCAGCGGGACGATGACCGCCTGGTCCATGACCTTCTTGTCGATGTCGCCGTAGATCTTCTCGCGGGCGGCCTTGTCCGGGTTGACGGCGGCGTCGTCGATCAGCTGGTTGACCGCCGGGTCGTTCAGCTGGGACAGGTTGCTGTTGCCGGAGGCCTTGATCGCGCGGCCGTCGACGATCTGCTGCAGGAAGCCGTAGCCGGTCGGCCAGTCGGCACCCCACTGCATCATCATCAGGCCGATGTTGTGGTCCTGGGTGAACTGCGGGGCACCGGCGCTGTCGGTCAGGTACTTGCCCTGCGGGTACTGCTGGATCTCGGCGTTGATGCCGACCTTCTTCAGCGCGGCCTGGATCGAGGTCGCGGCGGCGACCTCGGTGGCGCGCTCGGTGCGGGCGGAGATGACGGTGTTGATGCTGTCCTTGCCGCAGGCCTTCAGGGCGTCCTTGGCCTTGGCCTCGTCACCCTTGTTGTCCTTGGTCTCGAACTGGTTGAAGTCCTGGTGGCCCGGGATGTCCGGCGGGAGCACCGTGTTGGCGATCTGGCCGCGGATCGGGCCGCCCTCGGCGGTCTGCACCGAGACCTTGTCGATCGCGAACTGGACGGCCTTGCGGCAGTCGACGTTGTCGAACGGCGCGACCTTGGAGTTGATCGCCAGGTAGACCAGGCGGCCGCCGTAGGCGTTGTCGGTGCTGGCCTTGAGCTTCGGGTTCTGCAGGATCTGCGCCTGGGTCTGCGGGTCGACGCCGCCACCCACCAGGTCGACCTGGGCGTTGCCGGCCAGCAGGTCCTTGTCGATGGTGGCCTGGTCGATGTTCATCTTGAGCTGGATCTTGTCCGGCAGCTGCTTCCGGATCGGGTCCGTGCTCTTGTCCCAGTTGGTGTTCGGCACCAGGGTGGCCTGCTTGCCGTCCTCGTAGGACTCGAACTTGAAGGAGCCCGAGGACACGATGTGCTTGACGTAGTCGGCACCGGTGTCCTTGGCCTGCGGGACCGGCGCGGTCTGCGGGGCGCTCACCAGGTAGTCGAAGTCCGCGAACGGGTGCTTCAGGTGGAAGACGATCGTGCTGTCGTCCGGCGTCTCGATCGACTTCAGGTCGCCGGTCTTGTCCTTGTACGGACCCGCGTACGGCGTGTCGTTGTCGACCAGCAGGTCGTGGAAGTAGGTCGGGCCGTTGGAGTTCACGTCCGGCGCGAAGTTGGAGCGCTCGACGGCGTACTTGACGTCCTTCGAGCTGATCGCGGTGCCGTCGTCGTACTTCAGGCCCGCACGCAGCTTGTACGTCCAGGTCAGGCCGTCCGCGCTGGGCTGGCCCATCGACTCGGCGAGGTCCGGGACGAGCTTGTTGCCCTCCTCGCCGGCGGCCGGGTTGAACGTGGTCAGCGGACGGGCGTACAGGCGCGAGAAGTTGTAGATGTACGCGTAGTACGTGTTGCCCGGGTCGAGCGAGTCCGGGGTGCCCTTCATCTCGAAGGTGACCGTCCCGCCCTTCTTGTCCGAGGCGTTGACGATGTTCTTGGTGGCCGCGTTGGCTCCGCCGCCGCCCGAGGCGGAGGACGAGGAGGACGAGTCGCCGCTCTTCGACGAGCTGGAACAGCCGGTGACAACCAGGACCGCGGCGGCAGCCGCCGCGGTCAGGGCGACGGTACGGGACCTACGCATGGGTGAGATCAACCCCTTGAGGATGTGGAAAAGGTGGAGGGTCCTGACGCAGGGTCAGTTGCTCTTGGGATCGAGGGCGTCGCGCAGCCCGTCGCCGAGCAGGTTGAAGGCGAGCACGGTAAGGAAGATCGCCACACCGGGGACCACCATGTACTGGGGGTCCACCTGGTAGTACCGGATCGCGTCCTGGAGCATCCCGCCCCAGGAGGCCTGCGGAGGCTGGATGCCGACACCGAGGAAGCTCAGCCCGGCCTCGAAGAGGATGTTGGTCGGGATCAGCAGGGTCGAGTAGACCAGGATCGGACCGACCAGGTTGGGCAGCAGCTCCTTGAACAGGATGAACGGGCCCCGGGCGCCCAGGCTGCGGGCCGCGTGGACGAACTCCCGCTCGCGCAGCGAGAGGGTCTGGCCGCGCACGATCCGGCCCATGTAGGGCCAGTTGAAGAAGCCGATCACGAAGATCAGCACCAGGATGTGCAGCGGCAGGCCGTGCAGGCCGAACGCACCGCCCTGCAGCGAGGTCGAGATCGCGATCGCGAAGAGCAGCAGCGGGAACGCCAGGAAAACGTCCATCACACGGCTGATCAGGGTGTCCACCCAGCCGCCGTAGTAGCCGGCCATGATGCCGAGCACGGTGCCGATGGTGTTGGACAGCACGGTCGCGCCGAAGGCGACCAGCAGGGAGACCCAGGAGCCCTCGATCACGCGGGTCAGCAGGTCGCGGCCCTGCAGCGGGTCGACGCCGAGCGGGTGGGACCCGCTCATGCCGCCCCAGTCGCCGAGCGGCAGGCCGCCGAGGTCGGCGTCCAGCAGGTCCTGGTGGAGGGCGTCCGGGTCGAGCCCGAACATCGACTCGATCGGCTTGGCCAGCACGGCGAGCAGGATCAGCAGGATCACCACGACGCCGCCGGCGACGGCGGCCTTGTCCCGCTTGAAGCGGGTCCAGGCGATCTGGCCGAGGGAGCGGCCCTCGATCTTCTTGGCCGGGCTCGCGGCGGCGGGTGCCTCCGGCTCGTTCCCGGCGGTTGTGACGGATGCGGTCATGGTCAGTTGGTCCCCTCGCCGACGGTGGCCGGCCCACGGGTGCCGGGCGCCGGCTTCGGCGGTGCGGCTGCGGACGTGCGGAGGTGCGTAGAAGCGGGTGGGCGCGGCAGTGCGTCGTGCACAGGCACTGCCACCACGCGGGATGGGCGTCGCGTGGTCGAACGGGTCGGCGTGCGCGCTCACCTTTGTGGGGTTCCAGTACGCGCGGTGCGTTGCGCAGAACTCTCTGCCATCCGAACTGGCTTACGCCAGACCTGACAACCGACAGATGCCCAACTGTGATCTGCAGGCATGCATCTCCCGGGCCTTCGGCATATCCCTCTTCACACGTCTGTAACATGCATGTCAAGATGGCCGGACGGCGCAATTCGGAAATTCGTCCGGAAAGCATCGAAGCCGACTTGACGGACAATCAAGTCGGCTTCGGCTTCGGCCTCACGGCCCGGGATTTACGGCGGGAACGGGCCCTGAAGGACCGGGTTCGGCAGGACCGGGTTCGGCAATCAGCGCCCGGGGTAGCCGGGCCACGGCCGCTGCGGCTGTTGGGGCTGGGGCTGCTGCTGCCAGCCCTGCGCGGGCGGCTGCGTGCCGTAGGCCCATCCCGGCGTCGGCTGCCCCGACATCGACTGCCCCGGGTACGCGGGCGGCGGCACCGGCGGGTACGGACCGGTCGCCGGGCGGCCGGCCTCCCGGTCGAAGAACGGCCGCGCGTTGGCGCGCATCCACAGCGCCACCGGGTCGTACTCGTCCGACATCGCCACCGTGGACACCGCGAGCCCCTCCGGGGCCACCGCGATCGCCCGCTGCATCAGCGCGCGCACCGCCTCCACCGCGGGCGGCGAACTCTCGTACAGGTCCAGGCCGATCGCCAGGTACGGCTCCCCCACCGCCGGCTGCACCCACGCCCGGCGCAGCGCCCGGACCGCGCGCACCTCGCCGGCCTGCCGCTCCAGCAGCGCGAAGAACGGCTGGGCGTTGACCTGCGGCTCGCTCAGCTTCAGCGGACCGGCCGGCAGCCGGTCCAGGCCCGCGGCGACCCGCCGCAGGTCGGCCCAGGGCACGCCGACGCCGCCGCCGGGCGCGTGCGGGTTCAGCCACAGGCCCCAGCGGGTGCGGTACAGCGAGCCGGCGATCTCCCGGCCGGAGACGACCTCGTGGGCCCGCCCCCAGCCGGAGGCGGCCAGCTGCTCGGGCGAGGTGACGGCCGGCGCGTAGCCGTGGCCGCTGATCTCCATGTTCCCGTACTGCGCGTCAGGACTGCCCGGCGTGCCGTGCCAGAGCAGCATCCAGACCCGGCCGTCCGCCAGCGCGTGCAGCAGGCGCTCGTACGCGTCGTAGCGCTCCGGCGCGACCTCGCGCAGGGCGTGCTCCAACACGCCGGGATCCGCTCCCGGGCGCCCGGCCGGTGCCTGGCCCCAGGGCCCCGGCACCCCGCCCGCTCCCGTTCCCGCACTCATGCGCCCACCTCGCCGCGCCTCTTTCCTCGAACCACCGGCCGTCGGCCGTCTGCACGCACCCTATGGCGCGGCACCGGCCACCGCCACGGCGACGTGCCTTGGATACGAACCCCGCTCACACCCGCGTGTAGAAAGGCATGACCCGGGTGAGCAGCCACTCGACCACCGGGTCGTCGGCGAGGTCGAGCAGTACGAGGTGGACGCCGCCCGGCAGCGGCGCGGTTCCCAGCGCTCGGCCGAGCGCGTCGTTCACCGCGGCCGGGTCGGCCGGGGCCGCCGGATCCAACTGGACGCCCACGAACATCACGGTCGGCTCGCCCTCGATGCTGGCCAGCGCCCGGCGGGCGGTCAACACCCCGGGAAGGGCCGACAGTTCGGCCCGGCAGGCGGCCAGGAAGTGCTCCGGGTCCTCGCCCGGCACCGGCTCGCGCAGCGCCACCCGGCCGCCGGTAGGCGCCGCCGGGTCCTCGGCGGCCTCCCACCGGTCCTGGCGCGGACCGCGGCGCAGCTCGGCCACGCCCTGCGGCGGCACCGGGATGCCCACCGCCGCGTCCGGGTTCACCGCGATGCCCACGCCCAGCGGCAGCCCGCGGGCGAACTCCCAGACCGGCGCGATCGCGAAGGCCATCCCCGGCGCCTGCTGCAGGAACACCTCCTGCGAGGAGAACACCGGTACGTACGGGTCGCCGCCCAGTTCGATGGTCGGCAGGTCCAGCGACTGCCCCTGCGGGTCGGCCCCGCCGGGCAGCGGCACCCACACCTGGCTGCGGGCCAGCACCTCGATCACCCGCGGCGTCGCGCCCGGGTCGCCCAGGGCCGCGGTCAGCACCTGCTCCAGCTCGTTGGCCGGCCACGTGCCGCCCGCCGGCGCCCCCTCCGGGCCGCCCCACCCCTGCTGCTGCTCCACCGGGTACCCCATGCGCCGCCGATTCCGCCCTCTGCCGGTCGGCCGCCCTCTGCTGCGCCGACGCGGAGCAGTCTAGGGCTCGTGTTCGCCTCTGTGTCGTGTGACCGGCTCCCCCCTAGTCGTGTGACCGGCTCCCCTCTCACCGTGTGACCGGGTCCCCTCTCCCTTCCTCGTCCGGGACGTGCCATGATGTGCGCGTCCGACGGCATGCGCCGCGGGCCCCACAACTCCATACCGGCCGCTCGAACCCGCGCGGGAGAGCCCGGAGTGCCGCACCAGTGAGTGAGTGGCACAGCCGGCGCCGAAGGAGCAAGTCCTCCCCGGAATCTCTCAGGCCCCCCTACCGCACGGGTTAGGCACATCTGGAAAGCGGCGCGCGGCCCTGTCGCGCGCCCACCCACGGTGCAAGCCGCCATGCTGTCCTGGATGCTGGAAACAGCTGCGGGCCGGCGGGCGGTGAAGCTCTCAGGTTCGACGACAGATGGGGAGACCCACGCCGCCGCATGCCCGCGCGCAGGGTCGGCCCCCGAGAGGGTCCGGTCCGGCGCGTGCACCCATGAGTGCCCCGACCGAGGAGTTCCTGGCCATGTCGTCCCTCCGCCTGACCGCGCTCGACGCGCTGCACCGCGCCCTCGGCGCGACCATGACCGACTTCGCCGGCTGGGACATGCCGCTGCGCTACGGCAGCGAGCGCGAGGAGCACCTCGCCGTCCGCACCAAGGCCGGCCTGTTCGACCTCTCCCACATGGGCGAGATCACCGTCACCGGTCCGCAGGCCGGCGAGATGCTGGACCACGCGCTGGTCGGCTTCGTCTCCGCGCTGGGTGAGCTGCGCGCCCGCTACACCATGATCTGCGCCGAGGACGGCGGCATCCTGGACGACCTGATCGTCTACCGCCTGCGCGAGGACGCCTTCCTGGTCGTCGCCAACGCCTCGAACGCCCAGCTGGTCCTCGACGAGCTGATCGCCCGCGCCAAGGGCTTCGACGCCGTCGTCACCGACGACCGCGACACCTACGCGCTGATCGCCGTCCAGGGCCCGGAGTCCACCGCGATCCTGGCCGAGACCACCGACGCCGACCTGCCCGGCCTCAAGTACTACGCGATCCTCCCGGCCCACGTGGCCGGCCGCGAGGTGCTGCTGGCCCGCACCGGCTACACCGGCGAGGACGGCTTCGAGATCTTCTGCCACCCGGTCGACGCCGAGGAGATCTGGCAGGCGCTGACCGCCGCCGGCGAGGGCCGCGGCCTGGTCGCGTGCGGCCTTTCCTGCCGCGACACGCTGCGCCTGGAGGCGGGCATGCCGCTGTACGGGCACGAGCTGTCCACCGACCTCACCCCGTTCGACGCCGGCCTGGGCCGCGTCGTCCGCTTCGACAAGACCACCAACGAGGGCGCCTTCGTCGGCCGCAAGGCGCTGGAGCAGGCCGCCGCCGCGGCCGAGGCCAACCCGCCTCGGGTGCTGGTCGGCCTGCTCTCCGAGGGCAAGCGCGTCCCGCGCGCCGAGTACACCGTGGTCTCCGCCGACGGCGCCCCGATCGGCCGGATCACCTCCGGCGCGCCGTCCCCGACGCTGGGACAGCCGATCGCGATGGCCTACGTCGACGCGGCCCACGCCGCCCCCGGCACCACCGTCGCGGTGGACGTGCGCGGCAAGCACGAGCCGGTCCGGGTCGTGGCGCTGCCGTTCTA
The DNA here is from genome assembly GCF_055576085.1 of Kitasatospora sp. NPDC033851. Taxonomy (NCBI): domain Bacteria; kingdom Bacillati; phylum Actinomycetota; class Actinomycetes; order Kitasatosporales; family Streptomycetaceae; genus Kitasatospora; species Kitasatospora sp. NPDC033851. The sequence continues at coordinate 153,548 of NZ_JBVIRL010000002.1, forward strand.
CAAGCGCGCCCGCTGAGCGCCCGCCGAGCGCCCCGCCGACACCCGCCTTTCCCCATACCCGCACGTCGAAGCCGTCCACGCGGCGGCCCGCTTCGCCGTACCCGCTTCCCATCCTGGAGAATGACGCCATGAGCAACCCCCAGCACCTGCAGTACACCAAGGAGCACGAGTGGCTCACCGCCGCTGAGGACGGTGTCTCCACCATCGGCATCACCAAGCACGCCGCCGACGCGCTCGGTGACATCGTCTACGTGCAGCTGCCGGCCGTCGGCGACGCCGTGACCGCCGGCGAGACCTGTGGCGAGCTGGAGTCCACCAAGTCGGTCAGCGACCTGTACTCCCCGGTGACCGGCGAGGTCGTCGAGGTCAACCAGGACGTCCTGGACGACAACGGCCTGGTCAACAGCGCCCCCTTCGAGGGTGGCTGGCTGTTCAAGGTGCGCGTGGAGTCCACCGACGAGCTGCTCAGCGCGGACGAGTACGACGCGCTCACCCACAGCAGCTGACCCGCTCGTGATCGGGCGGGCCGCAGCACGGCGGCCCGCCCTCCCCCGCCGTCCCTCCGCTCTCCTCCCCGGGAAGACCACACCATGACGGTTCTCAACCAGTCCCTGCACGCCCTCGACCCGGAGATCGCCGCCGCGGTCGACGCCGAGCTGCACCGCCAGCAGACCACCCTGGAGATGATCGCCTCCGAGAACTTCGCCCCGGTGGCGGTCATGGAGGCCCAGGGCTCGGTGCTCACCAACAAGTACGCCGAGGGCTACCCCGGCCGTCGCTACTACGGCGGCTGCGAGCACGTCGACGTGGTCGAGCAGATCGCGATCGACCGCATCAAGGCCCTGTTCGGCGCCGAGCACGCCAACGTGCAGCCGCACTCGGGCGCGCAGGCCAACGCCGCCGCGATGTTCGCGCTGATCCAGCCGGGCGACACCATCCTGGGCCTGGACCTGGCCCACGGCGGTCACCTGACCCACGGCATGAAGATCAACTTCTCCGGCAAGCTCTACAACGTGGTCGCGTACCACGTCGACGAGAAGACCGGCCAGGTCGACATGGCCGAGGTCGAGCGCCTCGCCAAGGAGCACCAGCCGAAGCTGATCATCGCCGGCTGGTCCGCCTACCCGCGCCAGCTGGACTTCGCCGAGTTCCGCCGGGTCGCCGACGAGGTCGGCGCGCTGCTCATGGTGGACATGGCGCACTTCGCCGGCCTGGTGGCCGCCGGGCTGCACCCGAACCCGGTGCCCTACGCGGACGTGGTCACCACCACCACCCACAAGACCCTGGGCGGCCCGCGCGGCGGCGTCATCCTGTCCAAGGCCGAGTACGCGAAGAAGATCAACTCCGCGGTCTTCCCCGGCCAGCAGGGCGGCCCGCTCGAGCACGTGATCGCCGGCAAGGCGGTCGCCTTCAAGGTCGCGGCCTCGGAGGAGTTCAAGGAGCGCCAGCAGCGCACCCTGGACGGTGCCCGGATCCTGGCCGAGCGCCTGCTGCAGGCCGACGTCGCCGAGGCCGGCGCGTCCGTCCTGTCCGGCGGCACCGACGTGCACCTGGTCCTGGTCGACCTGCGCAACAGCGAGCTCGACGGCCAGCAGGCCGAGGACCGCCTGCACGAGGTCGGCATCACCGTCAACCGCAACGCCATCCCGAACGACCCGCGCCCGCCGATGGTCACCTCGGGCCTGCGTATCGGCACCCCGGCCCTGGCCACCCGCGGCTTCCAGGCCGAGGACTTCCGCGAGGTCGCCGACATCATCGCCGAGGCGCTCAAGCCCGCCTTCGACGAGACCGTCGCCGACGCCCTGAAGGCCCGCGTCACCGCGCTGGCCGAGAAGTACCCGCTGTACCCGAACCTCTGATCACTTCGGTGATCGTCCGGGCCGGGTGACCGGCCTCACCCCGCCGCGACACCTGGGGCTCCGGGGCACCGCGCACACTGGTAAGTGCGCGCGGTGCCCCGAGCCGTGTCGGCCCCCCGCCCGCAAGTACTTCCACGAGACCAGACAAGGACGTCCCCCGTGGCCATCAGCGTCTTCGACCTCTTCTCCATCGGCATCGGCCCCTCGAGCTCCCACACCGTGGGCCCGATGCGCGCCGCCCGGATGTTCGCCCGCCGACTGCGGTCCGAAGACCTGCTGACCCAGGTGACGGGCGTGCGTGCCGAGCTGTACGGCTCGCTGGGTGCCACCGGCCACGGCCACGGCACCCCGAAGGCCGTCCTGCTGGGCCTGGAGGACAACTCGCCCCGCACCGTCGACGTCGACCAGGCCGACAAGGACGTCGAGCGGATCACCGCCGAGAAGAAGCTCCACCTGCTCGGCGAGCACTCCATCGACTTCGACCCCGACAGCCAGCTCGTGCTGCACCGCCGCCGGTCGCTGCCCTACCACGCCAACGGCATGACCCTCTGGGCGTACGCGGCCGACGGCTCCACCCTGCTGGAGAAGACCTACTACTCGGTCGGCGGCGGCTTCGTCGTCGACGAGGACGCGATCGGCGCCGACCGGGTCAAGCCGGACGACACCGTGCTGAAGTACCCCTTCCGCACCGGTGACGAGCTGCTGCGGCTCAGCCGGGAGACGGGGCTCTCCATCTCCGGCCTGATGCTGGAGAACGAGAAGGCCTGGCGCAGCGAGGAGGAGATCCGCACCGGGCTGCTGGAGATCTGGTCCGTGATGCAGGACTGCGTGCGGGCCGGCATGACCCGCGAGGGCATCCTGCCGGGCGGCCTCAAGGTCCGCCGCCGGGCCGCCGCTGCCGCGCGCACGCTCCGCGCCGAGGGCATCGGGCCGGCCAACGCGATGGAGTGGGTGACCCTCTACGCGATGGCGGTCAACGAGGAGAACGCCTCCGGCCGCCGGGTGGTCACCGCGCCGACCAACGGCGCGGCGGGGATCATCCCGGCCGTCCTGCACTACTTCCTGAACTTCATCCCGGGCGCCGACGACGACGGCATCGTCCGCTTCCTCCTCGCGGCCGGCGCCATCGGCATGCTGTTCAAGGAGAACGCCTCCATCTCCGGCGCCGAGGTCGGCTGCCAGGGCGAGGTCGGCTCCGCCTGCTCGATGGCCGCGGGCGGCCTCGCCGAGGTCCTCGGCGGCACCCCCGAGCAGGTCGAGAACGCCGCCGAGATCGGCATCGAGCACAACCTCGGCCTCACCTGCGACCCGGTCGGCGGCCTGGTCCAGATCCCCTGCATCGAGCGCAACGGCATGGCGTCGGTCAAGGCCATCACCGCGGCCCGGATGGCGCTGCGCGGCGACGGCCGGCACCACGTCTCGCTGGACAAGGCGATCAAGACGATGAAGGAGACCGGGGCCGACATGAAGATCAAGTACAAGGAGACCTCGCGCGGCGGCCTCGCCGTGAACGTCATCGAGTGCTGACCGGGCACTGACCGCGCGCCGGTCACGACGCCCCGGCCCCCGGGTGGAGCCCCCTCCACCCGGGGGCCTTCGCATGCCCGCTGCGCGTTTCACCGCGCACTTCCCCTTGCGCATTTTTACTGGCCGACGGACCGTCAGCAGGTCCATAATCTCGGCGAGTTGGTTCACGCCAGAGGGGGAGGCGGATGACCTTCCAGCCCGGGCCGGTGCGGCCCGCCGAGCCGCCGTCCGTTCCACCGCCACCGCCGGCGCCACCGCCGACATCGTCGGGAACACCGGGATCGCCGGGATCGCCGTACGCGAGGTCCGAGGCCACCCGGCTGCTCTGCGCCGGGGTCTACCTCGACCCGGACTACCGCCGGCGTGTCATCACCGAACTGGTCGAGCACGACGAGCGCTCCGTCCCGCCGTCCCTGGGCTTCGACCTGGTCACGGTGCTGGCGCACGCCCTCCGGGCCCGGGCACTGGAGGCTCGCACGGGCGCGGTGCTCGCCTTGGTCTGGTTGGGCTTCTTCTGCACCGAGTACTGGCCGCTGCTCCAGCACCCACCGTCCGCCGCCGACTGGAAGTCCTACGGGGAAGGACTGACCGGCGGGTACTACGGCGACGATCCGTACGGCCAGGAGTCGGCGGCCGACACCGTGTTCGGCGTGCTCTCGCACTACATGCCACCGTTCACGGCGACCTTCGCCGTCCTGTACGCCCTGGTCTGCCTGCTGTCCTGGTACGCCAAGCCCGCGGAGGTCCGGGAGTACGCGCTCTACGCCCCAGCCGCCCCCACCACGCCCGGCGGCTCCCGGGCGTCCGAGGCCCGGCGCGCCGCCGGCGGGCTCCTCTCCGTCCTCGCCGTGATCGCCCAGATCCTCTACTGGGCACTGGCGCTGGCCACACTGAAGGAGGGGGCCTGGCAGGGCACGCTGTTCCCGCTGGCGCTCGCCGCGACAGTGGGCTGGCACCGCCTGCACGTCGCCCAGGTCCTCCGCCGGGAGCTGACCCGCGAGAACTTCCCCAAGCATCCGCGCCGGCTGCCGGCCCGGCCGCGCTACCCGGCGCTGCAGCGGGCCATCGCCGACGAGCAGTACTCGCAGCTCGTCGTCTACGATCCGGCCGATCCCTTCCTCGGCGCCGGACTCCCGTTCAGCGTCTGGCGGTTCACCCTGGAGCTGAGGCGCCGCAAGGACGCCCCGGCGGCCGCCGAGGAGGGCCTGACCGCCCGGGCCGTACTCGACCTGGTCATCCCGCGCCTGGCCGCCTTGCGGCAGGCCGCCGCCGACACCAGCCTGGACCGCCTGCGGGACCTGGAGATCGAGCACGTCGTCTACCTCCCGTACGGCCCGGCGCGCGGCGAGGTCCCGCGCGGGCCCGAGGAGATCGCCCGGCACATCGCCGAGGCGGTCGACGAGGGCGGCGAACGGCGCCGGCACTTCCTGCGGGTCCGGGTCGGCGCCTGGGACGAACAGGTGGTGCTGACGGTGCAGTTGCGGGTGCACACCCAGGGGAACCTGCTGATGGTGGAGGTCGTCCCGCACGTGCTCGGGCCGGTCCGGCGTGACTACGAGCTGCTGGCGGACGCGGTGGCCCAGCAGGGCACCCGACCGGGACGCCGCGGCCCGGCGATGTCCGCGTTCACCGCCGGGCCGGCCGCGCTCCGCTCGCTGCTGCGCCCGGGCGGACGCCGGGCCACGGGCGGCACGGATGACGACGACCAGCTGGTGGTGGCCGCCCGCCCGGTCGTCTCCTTGCGCGAGGCCGCCACCACGTCGACCATCTCGATCTTCCAGGAGCTGGACGTCATACGGTACTTGAAGTCGATCGAGGAGCGGATCATCGAGGGCGTGCGGGTCGCGCTGGAGCGGTCGGGGTACGAGACCGACCGCTTCGAGCAGACCGTGATCCAGGTGATGGAGGGCGGGGTCCACATCGGTTCGATGAGCGGCGGCGCCGTCGCCACCAACGGGGGCACGGCGCAGTCGGGCGCAGTGGCGGCTCCGCCGTCCGGCGGGAAGCCCTCCTAACGACGCGGATTCGCGTCCTTGACAGGGAGTTGAGATTTCCGATGAACGAGGAGCAGGACGTGCCGCAGGACGCGGAGAGCACTCCCCCGGCACCGGCGAGCGGCGGGGTGTCGAGCAATGGGGCCTCGAACGGTGGGGTGTCGATCGGCGCGATGACCGGCGGGGCCGTCGCCGCGGGCTCCGGCACCCGGGCGGAGGACCGCTCGCAGCGGGCCGGGGCGCCCGACCCACTGCCGGACCTGCGCGGTCTGACGGTGCCCGCCCCGGCGCCCGGCGGGGTCTCGATCGGCGCGATGACCGGCGGGGCGGTCGCCACCGGTCAGGACTCGACGGCCGTCGACGCCTCGATCCGCCTCGACGCCTCGGCCCGTGAACTGCTCGCGGCGGTCCGCGAGTTGCGGGGCCACCTGCCGATGTTCACCCGGGTCGAGGGCAACGGCGTGGCCGAGGTGGAGCAGGAGCTGGACGCCGTCGGCACGGCCCTCGAACAGACCGGCACGGCCCCGCGCACCCGGCTGGAACGGCTCCGCGACCTCCTGCGGAGCTCGACCACGGTAGTCTCCGGACTCGCCTCGGCGCTGGCGGTCGTCGAGGCGATCGAGCAGTTCCTGCACTGAGCGGGGACCGGGGAGCACAGGGGGAGCAGGGATGACGGGCAAGTACTGGGACAAGGACGGCCAGCAGTGGGTGGACCACCTGCCGGCGGGCAGGGCGGCCACGCCTCCGCCTCCGGCGGCTCCCCCGGCCACGCCTGCGCCCCCTCCGCCGACGGCCCCGCCCTTCGCGCCTCCGGTCGGGCCGCCTCCGGTCGCACCACCGCTGATCGCACCACCGCTGATCACACCGCGCGCCCCTCGACCGGGGCGCCCGCCGTCCGCCGGAACGCGGCGGTCCCGGCGGGTGCTGGTGGCCGCCCTCGCCGGGGCGCTCCTCGGCGTGCTCGCGGGCGGCGGCGGGTACCTGCTGACGCGGCACGAGGGCGGGAGCAAGCCGACCGGCGCGGCGACCCTGACGGGCACGCCACCGGTCACGGCGTCCGGCTCCCCCTCGTCGTCCCCCACGGCCTCGGAGTCACCCTCCGCCACGCCCTCGCCCACGCCCACCACCCCGGCGCCCGCGCCGACCCCCACCGGGCTGCACCTCAACCGGGTCCAGGACCCGAACGGGTTCACCCTCCTCGTCCCGGACGGGTGGCAGCGGAGGGAGCAGAACGGCTCCACGTTCTACGAGACCCCGAACCAGTCCAGCCTGGTCCAGGTGTTCTCCATGACCACCCAGTCCCCCTATGAGCAGGCCAAGTCGATCGACGCCAACCTCGCGGAGACCAAGGCGTCCGCGGGCTACCGCCGTCTCCGGCTGGAGCAGACCGCCAACGGCACCGCCGAGCTGGAGTACTCCTACAACCACGCCGAGACCGGCACCGTCCGACGCGCGGTCGACCACGTCCTGGTCGGCCCCGACGGCGTCGCCTACTCGGTCATCGTGGCCGGCCCGGAGGGCGACTGGCCCACCCTCCTCCAGGCCCTCCGGGACGCGGAGCTCACCGGCTTCTGCTTCACCGCCCAGTGCCCGGCGGCCACCGGCTGACCCCCGCCCGCCAGGCCCGGCCCCCCGTCCGCCGACCCGGACCCCGCCGACCCTGACCCCCGAACCGTCGTCCGCCGCCGGTCGGCTCAGGCCGCGAACGGGTGGGCCTGCCGGGCGGTGCGCAGCGCCTGCGCCCACCAGGTGAGCTGGTCGAGCATGGTCTTGGCGGCGGCGTCGGCGGCGGGGTCGATGGCCTTGCCATCGGCGTCGAAGCAGTGGGCGGCGCCGTGGAAGCTGACCGTGTTGCGGATCGTCGCCGCGTTCAACTCGGCCATGACCACCCGCAGTTGCTCGACGGCGCGGAGCCCGCCGGAGAGGCCGCCGTAGGAGACGAAGGCGATCGGCTTGCCGTGCCACTGCCGGTTGTGCCAGTCGATGGCGTTCTTCAGCGCGGCCGGGAAGCTGTGGTTGTACTCGGGCGTGACGATGACGAAGGCGTCGGCAGCCTCCAGCCGGGGCGACACGGCGGCCAGCAACTCGGCGTCGCCCGGCGACGGTTCGCCGCCGAAGGACGGGAGGGTGGTCGGCAGCGGGGTCTCCACCAGATCGACCAGGTCGGTGGTCGCGTCGCCGCGGGCGTCGAGGTGGCCGAGCAGCCAGTCGGCGACGACCGGGCCGAAGCGGCCGTCGCGGGTGCTGCCGACGATGACCGCGATCTGCAGGTTCTGCTCCGTGGACATGGGGGTCCCCCTCCGGGATGTGATGGACGGCGCGATGTCGCGTACGGCGATGTGTACGGCGTATCCGACAGATACAACGTACACATTGGCGCGTATGCCGTCCACTGTAGATACGACGTACGCTTCAGATACGCCGTACACGCCCGGGTGATACGGTGAGGAACACCGCAGTCGGAAGGAGCCCGCCCCATGCCCGCTCAGCAGGCACCCGCCGGGGGCACCCCCGCGGCCGGCGACGACAAGGCCCAGGTCTCACTCTGGGAGCGCCTCGCCCGTCCGGCCCCCGCGCCGCGCACCACACTGACCCCGCAGCGGATCGCCGAGGCCGCGGTCGCCATTGCCGACGCCGAGGGTCTGGACGCCGTCACCATGCGCCGCCTGGCCGGAGAGCTCGGCGTCGCCCCCATGGCCGCCTACCGGTACGTCTCCGGCAAGGACGAACTCATTGAGCTGATGGTCGACTTCGTGTACGGCCGGCTCCCCCTGGACACCCCGGCCGACGGCTGGCGGGACGCCATGCGCTCGCTGGCCGTCCACCTCCGGGCGATGACCCTGGCCCATCCGTGGACGGTCCGGACGGCCACCCCGTTCTCCCTCACCCCCAACCAACTCGCCGTCCCCGAGCGCGCGTTCGCAGCCCTGGCCGGGCACGGCCTGGACGCCGACACCACCATGGCGGTGTTCCGCGCCGTCAGCGGCTACGTGCACGGCTCGGTCGCCGCCGAGGTCGCCCTGGAGAACCTCCGCCGGGAGCACGGCTGGTCCGACGGCGACCAGACCCGGGCCGGCCTCGCCCCGCGGATGACCTGGCTGATGAACACCGGCCGCTACCCCAGCTACGAGCGCTACCTGTACGAGGCCACCCGCAAGGACGACCCCGACTGGCAGTTCGAGACCGGCCTCGACTGCGTCCTCGACGGCATCACCGCCCACTTCGGCATCTGACCGCCCCCGCCGCGCGGGAAGTCGGCCGGTCCGACTTCCCGTGCGGCGGCAGTGCACTTACCGGCGGGCGGGGAGCGCGAGGAAGGCCAGCCCGCCGGCCAGCACCGCGAGCCCGCACCAGGAGACGGCCGGCAGCCGCTCCCCCAGCGCCGCCACGCCCAGCACGGCGGCGACGGCGGGCTCGGCGAGGGTCAGCGTCGTGGCGGTCTGCGCGGTGGCGTGCCGCAAGCCGTGACCGAACAGCCGGTACGCGAGGCAGGTGGTGACCACGGCGAGGTACAGCACGATCCCCGCGCCCCGCACCGAGAGCAGCCACCCCACCGGCCCGAGGGCCACCACCGGCAGCACCAGCAGCGCCGCCCCGCCGAACATCGCCCCCATCACCCCGCCGGACGGGCGCCCCACCGCGATCAGCCGCCCGCCGACCAGCGAGTACACGGCGTACGAGAGCCCGGCCAGCACCGCCAGCAGCACCCCGAGGCCGTCCACCGCAGCGCCGCCCCCGGCGAGTTCGGGCCCCAGCACCAGCACCGCACACCCGAGGACGGCCATCGCCGTGGCCCCGGCCCAGCGCCCGCCCGGCCGCCCCTGCCCGGCGAGCCACCCGAGCAGCCCGGTGAACACCGGCGCGCTGCCCAGCGCGATCACCGTCGCCACCGCCACCCCGGTCCGGCTCACCGCCGGGTAGAAGGTGACCGGGTACCCCGCCACCGCGACCGCGCCGAGCGCGAGTTGCCACCGCTCGCGCGGCCCGCAGGCCCGGGGCAGGGTGCGGACTGAGCGGTCGGACAGGAACAGCAGCAGCCCGCCGAGCACCAGCCCGGCAGCCCCGATCCCCGCCGCGGGGGCGCCCCCGGGAGCCAGCGAAGCCGCCGTCCCGGTCGTGCCCCAGAGCACGGCGGCGAGCAGGATCGGCACCGGGCCGCCGAGCGCGCGGGGGCGGGCGCGACGGAGAGCCGTGGGCAGGGGACGGGCAGGCGAGAACAAGCGATTCGGCACAGTCGTGAACTTCCGTCGTCGAGGACCATCGGGAAACTGGTTCCGAGAACGGACGCACGCCATCAGCCCACGGCGGCCGCCATCAGGCCGAGCCGGGGTCGCGGGGGATCAAGCCACCGGAGCGCGCGCCCGTCAGGCGCTGAGCGGCGGCAGTACGACGTGCCAGTACAGGTTCACGGGTCGATGGTACTGACCCGTCACGGCTGCGTCTCTTCGCCTCCGATGGCGAGCGCGAGCTTCCACATGCCAGTGGAGGGATTGACCTCGTGCTCGTTCCCAGGCTCAGCCAGTTGCTTCGCCCGGCTGGCGGCCAACCGCCAGTGCGGCTTGTAGAGGTCGAACTTCATACCGGCCTTCTCATATCCGGTCGGGAAGATTTTCTCAAGCGCTGGCACAAGTTCCTTGAACGACCGAGCCGGGCGGCGATACTCCGCGAAGTGCAGCAGGAGCCACACTTCGAAGCAGGGATTTGAGAACGCCACCTCGATATTCTTCTTCCGCGCCTCGGCCACCACCTGCCCCAGGTCAGGGAATTCGTCGACATCGAGAACGCGCCACACCTCGTCGTACTCACCGCCGGCCTGGTCACGCAGAAGCTCGGCATGATCAACGACCTGGGAGGGTGACCTCGGATGTTCAACGACCCTCAGGGAGACCGCTGAATTCCGGGCGCTCGACTTCAGCCCCTGAAGGTAGTCGCGCTCAGTCGCCTTCGCGCCGCAGACCACCAGCAGCCTCTGCCTCGGCTCCCGCTGTCCCGCCCGCCTGGCCAGTGAGGTGTCAAAACAGGGACGCTTGCGTCCGCTCGGCTTGGCAGCCCTTGCCATCGTTGTCCCCCCGCGCCGCCACGGCACTGGCAAAATTGTCGTCGATGTACGGCACGCCGCCGTAGCTCCCGCTGAGATACCGCCGCTCGCGGTTCTCCTCCTGGCGTGGCTTGAAGTCGGCGAGGGCGACCAATTCGGTCTCGCCGTACTCGTTCTTCTCCACGAACCAGACCTGGTCGCGCCGCAGGATCTCTTCACCGTCAGCTCGTCCGAGCAGGCTGGCATCATGGGAGGTGAAGATCAGCTGAGCACCATTCGGATTAGTCGCGGAATTCTGGAAGAGCCCGATCAGGCGTGCGGTCAGAATCGGGTGGAGGCTCGAATCGATTTCATCCACCACGAAGGTCCCGCCCCATCGGAGCACCGACATGAATCGGGGCGCCTGCCGCAGCAGAGCCTGCGTTCCCTCGGACTCGTCGGACAGATCCATCCTGACGATCCCGTCACGCCCGCGATGCCCTATCCACGGGCGCATGACCTCACGCGGACCTCGCTCTTCAAGGTCCGCCAGCACTCGCTGCGGGATGCGCGAACCGTACCTCTTCCGCAACTGCTCCTCATCAAGCAGCACACGCTCCGTACCGCATTCCGCGATCCCTAGGTCCGCGGCCTGCAGCAGGCCGATGAGCTCGGGATGCCGATCCAGGTTCTCAAGGATTCGCGTTGTGCCGAGCATGCCCATGCGCCGACTGAACAGGAGGCTACGGGCGAACCAGTCGTACACCGGCCGGAAGTCCTGCTGCCGTGACCGGGCCGCGAGGGACATGAAGAGGACGTTGGGCTCAGTGATGTTCTCAACCAGCTCCAGCTCGCGCCGGTGCTGTGAGTCACCGATCTCCACCCCGTCGACCGAACGCTCGAAGATCTTGCGCTTCCTGCCATGAGGGAAGCTGTGTAGCCATTCGTCGACCACCCGGTTGTCGTCCACGCTGAACCCGTAGGTGTAGCGGATTCCGTCGATCAGCAGGTCGGCCACGTACCAGGACGGTTCGCTGCGCGCGGCTTCGTCGAGGCGGAACGGTTGGCGGGTCACGCCCCCGTCCGGCTCCGCGTCACGGTACGAGTCGACGACCATCCTGCTCATGTACGCCAGCGCATCGATGACGTTCGACTTGCCGGCGGCATTGGCTCCGAAGATGCCCACCACAGGCACCGCTTCCCAGTGCGTTCCCGGAGGCCTGTCCGCGTCGTAGACCGGGTTGAGCTGTAGTGATTGCTCGTCCCTGATCGAGCGGTGGTTCGCGACCCTGAAGTTCAGCAGCATCTGTGATCCCCCCTTCGCGGGTTTCCAGCCTCTTCTGTGCAAGTGAATCGCGCAAACAGGCCTTCGGCAAGCCTGGAATGGCTGCCACACGCCAGTGACCTCCCCGGAACCCGCAGACCTCACACGCGGAGCCCCCGAGGGCACAAGCAGGGGGACGCAAACGGGTGATTTCGCCACAGTTACGAGTAACCGCCGCCAGGCCGCGTGGGAAGTCGGCTGGGCCGACTTCCCGCGCGGGTGGCGGGGTGGTCAGTCGTGCGGGTTGGCCGGGGTGGGGAGGGCGAGTTCGCACCAGGTGGTCTTGCCGATGCAGCCCTCACCCCGGGGGTGGGCGCCCCAGGAGGTGGCGAGCGCCGCGACGAGTTCGAGGCCCCGGCCGGACTCGTCCTCCGGGGTGGCGTGGCGGAGGGTCGGGAGCTCGGGGTTCGCGTCGGAGACCTCGATGCGGAGCAGGGAGGAGGTGGGAAGGAGAACTCGGACGCCGATCATCCGGTCACGCGGGGACCGGGCGTGGCGGCAGGCGTTGGTGACGAGTTCACTGAGGAGGATCAGCGCGGTCTCCGCCGAGTCGACGGGCACCTCCCACTCGAAGGCCATCCGGAGGAAGCGGATCCGGGCACGGCCGGCGCTGCGGGGCAGGCGGGGGAACATCCACTCGACGGCGTCGACGGGCTGAGTGAGCATCAGAATCCTTGAGGGGGTTTACGGACGGCTTCACTCACAAGGGCTGAGTTCGGCCACTTCACCCTTCAAGGGTCGACAGACGGGCATAGCCTCAGGAGTTACACCGCTGGTACAGCGCGAGCTTGAACCGCCCTTTGACCAGGGCAGGGAGGGGTACCGGGCCGTGAGCACACCGAAGGAAAACCCGATGTCGTGGAAGTACTGCGGTGATCAGCTCAAGCGGTGGCGTGCTCAAGCGGGCGTGAGCCGGGAGCAGTTGAGCGCAGCGGCGTGCTACGACATCGAGAGCGTGCGGTCGATGGAGGCGGGGAGGCGAAAGCCGTCGCTCAAGTTGCTTCAGGCTGCGGATGAACTATGCGATGCGAAGGGCATGATCGTTGGGGCTGCTGACTTCCTGGCGCCCGAGAAGTTCTCGTCATACTCACGGGGATACACAGAGGCCGAGCGTGAAGCGATCGCGTTCCATGCTTACTCGGCCCTCCTGATCCCAGGCCTGCTCCAGACAGAGGAGTACGCCCACGAGACAATCAGCAACTCATACCCGCCGCTTGATGACGAGACTGTCGCCGCCCGCGTTTCCGGTCGGATGCAGCGACAGGAGAGGCTGCGAAAGCGCCCGACCGTGCTTCACGGCTTCGTGATCCACGAAGCCGCGCTCAGAGCAGCCGTCGGCACCAAGGACCTCATGAAGCGGCAGCTCAATCACCTCCTCGACGTCGGTGAACTCCGCAACGTATCCATTCAGGCGCTTCCGATCGACCGAGCCGCCTACGCGGCGCTCAACGGCCCCATGGTCCTGCTGGAAACCCCAGACCATGAACAACTCGCCTATGTCGAGGGGCAGGGCACAGGCATCCTGCACGGTGAGCCTGAGCGAGTGAACCTGCTGGCGCAACGCCATGGAATGATCCGCACGCAGGCCCTCAGCATTGAGGAGTCGAAGGCCTTCATCAGACGGGTGGCGGAAGAGCTATGAGCACCATGCTTCAGTGGTTCAAGTCCAGTTACAGCACCACGGACGGCGGCGAGTGCGTCGAGGTGGCCATCTCCTGGGCCAAGTCCAGCTACAGCGACCTCGACAGTGGCAACTGCGTCGAGGTCGCGTCCTGCCCCTCCGTCATCCACGTCCGGGACTCCAAGGACAAGGCCGGCCCGGCCCTCACTTTCTCCCCCGAGGCGTGGTCCGCGTTCGTCGCCTTCGCCCCCGAAGCTCAAGCCGCCGAAGCCGAGTGACCCCTTAGTTGAATGGGTGGGCAACCACCTTCCAACCACCCCTGTGCGCAGCAGATATGACTTATCGTCATCACTTCGCCACAGTCGGTTCCTCCGTGTAGCGTGCGCACTAATGAATCGACCCCCGCCGGTGCTCCAACACCGAACGGGGGTCTGACCGGCACGATCGAAACGAGCTCGATCCTGTGGCTACCCACGACTCTACCGCCATGGCCTCCCCCGGGTACGGCAAGCAGTCCGCGCCGGAGCAACTCCACCGCTGCGCGTCCGACTTCGCGCACCTTCCGGCGCGCGAGGCGTACCTCGCCTCGCTCATCGACCACCTGCCCGACGGCGCCGCCATGGACGTCAAAACGCTCGCCGCCATGAACCCGCACTACGGGCAGATGGCCTGTCGCACGGCGCTCAACAACCTCTCCGCCGCAGGTCACCTGCGCCGCGTCCGCGAGCGCGTGAACGCCGACCGCCCCCAGTGGGTGTTCCGGACGTACTTCTCCCGGACGCCGCGCAGCGACGCCTGGTGGAACCACTTCATCGCCACCGGCGAAAGCCCCCGGGAGTCAACGGAAAACGCGCCCGATCCCCCGAAGGAGCGACGCGCCTCCCCTGTCTCCCCCGCCTACGCCGCGCTCGCCGGCCTCGGCATCGCGGACGCCCGTCTCCCGCTCTCCGGCGCCGACTGCGCGGCCCTGGAACCGCTGGCCGCCGAGTGGCTGGCCCGGGGCACCACCCTGGCCCTCTTCACGGCCGCTCTCACCGCAGGCCTGCCACCGGAGGGCGTCCACAGCCCGGTGGCGTTCACCCGCCGTCGTCTGCTCGACAAGATGCCCCCGGAGCGCTCGCGCCCCGAACCGCAACCCACCCGCATCATCGAGTGCACCGACTGCCGCACCCCCTGCCGCCCGCATGCCCTCCTGGGCGGCCTCTGCCGCGCCTGCCGTGGCACCCCCAAGGCACCGCCGCCGCCCCGCCGACACCTCTCCCCCGCGGCCGTCCGCACACACGCCGCCCGCGCCCGCCAAGCGATGAGCACATCATCGCGATCATGAATATTCACAGGTGGCGGCGTTAACCTATGCAAAATCCAAAGGTGAACTAGGTTACAAACCTTGCATTCCAAGCCGTCCGGTTTGCCCACATGCTGAGATCCATGCGATAGTCAAGGCATCGAACTTCGGCGGGCCCGACCTGGCACTGCCGACGCCCATCGCGCGGGCACGCACCCCCTTGGCCGGCGCGATGACTTGCAGGGGCCCCCATCCGCCGGACCACGGCGCTCTCGGGGGCCCTGCGTGTATCCGGACCCGAGAGCGCGGCTCAGGGCCGCTCGCGCACCTTGAGCTCGAACCAGACCCCTTTGCCCCGGGGCAGCAGGTCCGCGCCCCAGCGGTCGGAGAGGTCGTCGACGATCTTCAGCCCCCGCCCGCGCTCGTTCACCGGCCTGGGCTCGGCGAGGATCATGCAGGGCAGCGCCCGGGAGGAGTCGCGGACCTCGACCCGCAGCCAGCCCGGTTTGCGGCTGACGTGCAGGCCGATGGTGCGCCCTGCGGCGTGCCGCACCGCGTTGGCCACCAGCTCGCTGGTGAGCAACTCACCGGCCTCCAGGTACGGGTGGAGGTCCCAGGACTCCAGGACGGACAGCACCAGCCGGCGGGCCACCGGGCCCGACTCCGGCCGGGACGGCAGCCGTACCTCGTTCGGCGAGGACTGATCGCACAGCCTGCCGGAATACATCTCCTCCAGCTCCTCGGAGCTGAGCCGCTCCAGCGCCGAGAGCGATCCCTGGACGTCGATCCAGGACGCCTCGGCGACCGTGCCGGCCCCGGGAACTGATGACTGATCTGTTTCGCCCCAACCCGCCATGCGGACCATCATTGCGGAACGCAAGCAGGCGCGTACGGACAATGAGCAAACGATCTCCCCCGAGTCGGCATATGCCGGATGCAAGAGGGGGCCGACCCGGACCGACTTCCGTCAAGCCCGAGTTGACCCCCCGACCGCTCCTACCAGGAGCCCCACGGCACGTTCCAGCCGCTCAGCCCGTTCGACGGGTCGAGCGTCTCCTTCTTGGTCGAGTTCTTCACGACCACGACGTCCCCGACCATCGAGCCGCTGTAGAACTTCCCCATCGAGGTGCTGTCCCCGCCGCCCTTGACGTCCTTGAGCCCGACGCAGCCGTGGCTGACGTTGTCCTCACCGAAGACGTTGCTCCAGTAGTTGCCGTGCACGTACGTCCCGCTGTCGGTGAGCCGGATCGAGTGCGGCACCTGGAGGTCGTACGGCGCACCGGTCATGCCGGGCAGGGTGCTGGACTGCATCCGCACCACGCCCTCCTTGGCCATGACGACCATCGTGCCGTTCCAGGTCGCGTGTTCGGGCGAGCCGGCGGTGATGTCGATGTCGCTGGACTGCCCGCTCTGGACGACCGTCATCTTGTGCGCGGCGGCGTCAACCGTCGAAATCTGGGATCGCCCGATCGTGAAGGGCTCGTCCCGGTCACCGCCGTACACCCCGGGGGCGATCTCGACGCTCTTGAGGCGGTAGTGCACGACCACCTTGGTGCCGGGCGCCCAGTACTGCTCGGGGCGGAAGTCCAGCCGGCGGTCGCCGAACCAGTGGCCCTTGACCACGGTGCCGTTGTCGGCCTGGAAGGTGATGCCCCTGAGGACCTCGTCCTTGTTCTTGACGTCCTTGCTGAAGTTCACCGAGACGATCATGCCGACGCCGTACGTGGCGTCGTTGTCCACGTTGTCCGAGGCCTTGGCGAGCGCCGTCGGGGTCAGCGTGGTGAAGTTGCTGTCGGCCGTGGCGACCGCGCCGTCGGCGTCCGCGGCCATCGCGCTGACCTGGTAGGCGGTGCCCACCGCCAGGGCGGCCGACGGGGTCCAGGAGGCGCCGTCGGCGGAGATGGTGCCGGGGACCTCCTGGCCCGTCCGGTCGCTCACCTTGACGGTGGTGAGCTTGCCGCCCGTCGCACCGACCTTGATCGCGTTCGGCGCCACGTCCACCGAGCCGGCCTTGGGCTCGATGTTCACCGCGGCCTTCGAGACCTTCGGCGCCGTGCCGGTGGGCGCCGCCGCGGGCTTGGATGCGGCCGCACCGGCCCCCAGGTCGGCCTTGGCCGCGCTGCCGCCCCCACTGCCGCCGCTGCCACCGCCGCAGGCGGCCGTCAGCGCCATCGCCCCGCCGACCAGGCCGGCGGTAACCACTCTGCGTATCGACCTCAACGTCGATTCCCTCTCTCTGGACTCCCCGAACTCCCCGTGAACCCGCGACGGTCCTACGACGGACCTGCGACGGACCCGACCGGATACACGCACCCGGCCATCGGAAAGGTTGCGACATGCGCGGGGCTTCCCGCCCCGGAAAGCCGAGCGGCCCGACCCCAACGGGTGAGGATCGGACCGCTCGGCGACAAACTCACCGGAGTGCCCGGACTAGCCGAGCCAACCTCCGGGTAGGGACTACCAGTTGGCCCAGTCCACGTTCCAGCCGCCGAGCCCGTTGGAGGGGTCGACGGTCTTCTCCTTGGTGTTCACGACCTTGATGACGTCACCGACCATCGAGTCGTTGAAGAACTTGCCCGCCACCGAGGTGTCGCTGCCGCCCTTGACGTCCTGCATCGACACGCAGCCGTGGCTGGCGTTGGACTTGCCGAAAGGATTCGCCCAGTAGTTGCCGTGCACGAAGGTGCCGGAGGTGGTCAGCCGCATCGCGTGCGGCACGTCCTGGATGTCGTACTCGCCGCCGAGGCCGACGGTCTGCGAGTTCATCCGGGTGACCTTCTCCTTGGACATGACCACCATGGCCCCGCCCCAGGACGGCGTGGCGTCCGCGCCGAGGGTGACCGGCACGGTGGTGCTCTGGCCGCTCCGCTCGATGGTCATCTGGTGCGACTTGGCGTCCGCGGTGGAGATCTGCGAACGGCCGATGGTGAACGGCTCGTCCTTGTCCACGTCGCCGTAGATGCCCGGGGCGACCTCGACGTTCTTCAGCCGGTACTTGACGGTCACCTTGGTGTCCGGCGCCCAGTACTGCTCCGGGCGGAAGTCGACCCGCTTGTCGCCGAACCAGTGGCCCTTCACCACGGTGCCGTTGCCGGTCTCGAAGGTGATGCCCTTGAGGACGGCGTCCTTGTTCTTGACCGCCTTGTTGAACTCCACCGAGACGATCATGCCGACGCCGTAGGTGGCACCGTCGCTGATGTTGTCGTTGGTGGAGATCTTCTTGTCCGGCGTCAGGGTCGTGAACGAGGTGGTGGACGCGGCCACCAGGCCCGCCCCGTCCTTGGCCTGCGCGTTCACCTTGTACGCCATGCCGACGGCGAGCGCCGCCGCGGGCTTCCAGCCGGTGCCGTCCGGGGCGATCGCACCCTCGACCGGCTTCCCGTCCTTGTCGGTCACCTCGACCGTGGTGAGCTTGCCGTTCGAGACGGACACCTGCAGCCCGGTCGGCTGGACGTCCTGGGCACCGTCCTTCGGCTCGACCGCGATCACCGCGGCCGAGGTCTTCGGCGTCCCCGAACCGCCCCCGTCCGCCGAGGCCGGCGCGCTGGCCGCGTTGCCCCCGCCGGATCCCCCTGAGCCGCCGGAGCCACTGCCCTTGTCGTCGTTGCAGGCCGCGGTGAGCAGCAACACCCCACCCATGGCCAACGCCATCGCGTAGCGGCTGGTGGTACGTATCGCGGCGCCGGCCGTCTTACCCGTCTTCACGGTTTCTCCCCTCCCGGTATTCACTCTCTTGACGCGTTGAGTGCCCCCATGAGTTGCACCGGGCGCCGATCTTTCGCGCCTGGCTGCGGACGCGTCGGAGCAGGATAACTGGGCTGTTCGAGTGAATTCGCAGGGGTGTCGAGCGGAACCGAGCAGAACCGGGTGAAGGTGGGTGAACCGGGCGTGACGGCGCGACGGGCGCCCGCGGCTAGCGCAGCGCGCTCCCGGCCACCCACTGCTCCCAGAGCATGTTCCAGCCGTTCAGCCCGTTCTGCGGCGGCACGAAGTCCCCGGACGGGCCCTTCACCTCCACCACGTCCCCCGCGATGGTGTGCTCGAACAGCCAGCCCGCCGGGGTGTCCTTGCTCGTGCCGCCCTTGGCGTCGGCCAGGCCGATGCAGCCGTGGCTGGTGTTGGCGGTGCCGAACACCTTGGGGTCCGCCCAGTAGTTGCCGTGGAGGAAGGTGCCGGAGGTGGTCAGCCGCATCGCGTGCGGGACGTCCTTGATGTCGTACTCGTCGCCCATGCCGACGGTCTGCGAGTTCATCCGGGTCACCTTGTACTTCTCCGACACCACCATCACCCCCCGGTAGGTGGAGTGGTCGGGGCTGCCGCCGGAGACCTTGAGCACCCGCACCACCTTGCCGCCCTGGCCGGTCCGGACGGTCAGGGTGTGCGCGTCCAGGTCCACGGTGGAGACCTGCGCCCGGCCGACGGTGAAGCGCAGGTCCCGGCTCTGGCTGCCGAACTCGCCCGGCGCGCCCTGCACGTCCTTCAGCCGCAGCGCCACCGAGACCTTGGTGCCGGCCGCCCAGTACTGCTGCGGGCGGAAGTCCAGCCGCTGGTTGCCGAACCAGTGCGCGGCCACCGCCACCGGCGGGTCCGCACTGACCTGGACGGCCTTCTCCACCGCCGCCCGGTCGGCGATCGGGCGGCTGAAGCGCAGCGAGACCGGCATGCCGACGCCGACCGTGGAACCGTCCTCCGGGGTGAAGAAGGCGACGAAGGTGTGCGCCCGGGCGACGGTCGAGAACGCCGAGTGCTGGGCGGCCTTCTGGCCCTGGTCGTCCTCGGCGACGGCGTCCAGGGTGAACGCGGTGCCCAGCGGCAGCGGGCCGTCGGGCCCCCAGCCCGCGCCGTCCGGGGTGATCGTGCCGGGCACCTCGGTGCCCTTGGCGTCGGCCAGCCGGACCGACACCAGCCGGCCCTGCGCGGCACCCACCCGGACCGCGCCCTCCGGCTGCACGTCCTGCGCGCCGTCGGCCGGCTGCACGGTGAGCACCGCCCGGGACGGCGCCTCCGCCGGGGGCGCGGTGGGCGCCCCGGAGCCGACCGCGTCCCCGTCGGGCGCGGCCGGGGAGCCGCCGCTGCCGCAGCCCGTGAGGACGGCCAGACAGCAGGCCACCACCGCCGCGCCCCGCGCCCACACCCGTCCTCGGCACCGCATCCCGGGGCCTCCCACTGTTCGCGTCCGACGCCCGGAACAACGACGGGCGCCGACCCGGGGACACGCCGAGCGGCCCGGAATCCCGCCATCCACCGGCGATCCCCTGCCCGCCATCCGCCGGTAAGCCCCCGTTCAGCGGCTTCCGATCTGCGCAATCCGGGAAAGAGGAAGTGAACGGGGTCCGGGACACCCCGCCCAGGGAGGGTACGGCCATGGCGTCAGGGCAGGAGCTGGAAGCCGGGGTAAGGCCGGACGGCGGCCCGCACACCGTCGAGCCATCAGTCGAGCCACCGCGGCCCGGCAGCTGGCAGCCGCTCGGCGCCCGCTTCCGGACCGACCAAGTCGGCGGCCGGGGCACCAACTTCGCGCTCTGGGCGGCCGGCGCCGAGGCCGTCGAGCTGTGCCTCTTCGACGAGGACGGCCGGGAGAGCCGGCACCGCCTCACCGAGCAGGACTTCCAGATCTGGCACGGCTTCCTCCCCGGCGTGCGCCCCGGCACCCGCTACGGCTTCCGCGTGCACGGCCGGTGGGACCCGTGGACCGGCGCCCGCTGGAACCCGGCCAAACTGCTGCTGGACCCGTACGCCCGCGCCGTCGACGGCTGTTACACCTCGCACGACGCCGCCTGCGCCGCCGTCCGCAACTGGCCGGAGGCCGACGTCGCCGACACCGTCCGGGACAACCGCGACTCCGCGCCCTACGTGCCCAGAGCCGTGGTCGTCCACGATGACGACGACTGGTACGACGACCACCGCCCGAAGACCCCGTGGGCCGAGACGGTCCTCTACGAACTGCACGTGCGCGGCTTCACCATGCGCCACCCCGAGATCCCGCCGCACCTGCGCGGCACCTACGCCGGCCTCGCCCACCCCGCCGCGATCGCCCACCTCACCCGCCTCGGCGTGACCGCCGTCGAGCTGCTGCCGGTCCACCAGTACGCCACCGAGGACCACCTCCAGGCGCGCGGCCTGGTCAACTACTGGGGCTACAACACGGTCGGCTACTTCGCCCCGCACGCCGGCTACTCCGCCTCCGGCTCGCGCGGCGGCCAGGTCGGCGAGTTCAAGCGGATGGTCCGCGCCCTGCACGCCGCCGGGATCGAGGTGATCCTGGACGTGGTGTTCAACCACACCGCCGAGGCCGGCGAGCTCGGCCCGATGCTCTCGCTGCGCGGCATCGACAACGCCGCCTACTACCGCCTCCCGCCGAACCGCCCGCGCGGCTACGCCGACTACACCGGCTGCGGCAACACCCTGGACACCCGCCGCCCGCAGGTGATCCGGCTGATCACCGACTCGCTGCGCTACTGGGTCGCCGAGATGGGCGTGGACGGCTTCCGCTTCGACCTCGCCGCCGCCCTCGCCCGCGGCGGCCCGCGCGGCGGCGACGACGTGGACATGGACCACCCGTTCCTCGCCGCCGTCTCCCAGGACCCGCTGCTCAGCCGGGTGAAGCTGATCGCCGAGCCGTGGGACGTCGGCCCGGGCGGCTACCAGGTCGGCGGCTTCCCCCCGCTGTGGGCCGAGTGGAACGACAAGTACCGCGACACCGTACGGGACTTCTGGCGCGGCGCCCGCCCCGACGTGCGCGAGCTCGGCTACCGCCTCTCCGGCTCCTCCGACCTCTACCAGCGCGGCGGCCGCCGCCCGTACGCCTCCGTCAACTACGTGACCGCGCACGACGGTTTCACCCTGCGCGACCTGGTCTCCTACGACCGAAAGCACAACGAGGCGAACGGCGAGGCCAACCGCGACGGCACCGACGACAACCGCTCGTGGAACCACGGCGTCGAGGGCGAGACCGCCGACCCGGCGGTCCGCGCGCTGCGGCTGCGCCAACTGCGCAACCTGACGGCCACCCTGCTGCTCTCCACCGGCGTCCCGATGCTCACCGCCGGGGACGAGCTGGGCCGCACCCAGGGCGGCAACAACAACGCCTACTGCCAGGACAACGAGGTCAGCTGGCTGGACTGGTCACTGCTGGCGGAGCCCGGCTGGCGGGAGCTGACCGAGCTGACCGCCCGGCTGATCCGGCTGCGCCGCTCCCACCCGGTGCTGCGGCAGCGGGCGTTCTTCTCGGGCCGGGCCGCCACCCCCGGCGGCCAGCCCGACCTGGCCTGGTTCACCCCGCTGGGCAAGGAGATGACCGAGGCCGACTGGTTCGCGCCGACCGCCTGCCTGGGCATGCTGCTGTCCGGCACCGCGATGTCCGAACGGGACGACACCGGACGGCCGCTGCGGGACGACAGCTTCCTGCTGCTGCTCAACGCGGGCCACCAGGCCACGGTGTTCACCCTGCCCGGTGAGCCCTGGGCGGCGCCCGAGGCCCCGTACGAGACGGTGATCGACACGGCCGAGACTCCGGTCGGCACGGCCGGGGCAGCAGTCGGCACGGCCAGGGCGGCAGTCGGCACAGCCGGGGCGGCGGGAGGCACGGCCGGGGCGGCGGGAGGCACGGGCGAGCCGTACCCGCACGGCGCCGTCGTCCTGGGCGGGCGCTCACTGCAGCTGCTGCGCGCGCCCGCCCCCGGGGCCTAGGGGCCCGGCTCAGCCCCGGGCGTGCCCGAGCTCGACGTTCTCCAGCACGCCGATCGCGTCCGGCACCAGCACCGCCGCCGAGTAGTAGGTGCTGACCAGGTAGGAGGCGACCGCCTTCTCGTCGATGCCCATGAAGCGGACGTTCAGACCCGGCTCGACCTCGTCCGGGATGTTGATCTGGGTGAGCCCGACCACGCCCTGGTTGTCCTCGCCGACCCGCATCGCGATGAACGCGCTGGTCTGCTGGTCGGACACCGGGATCTTGTTGCACGGGAAGATCGGCACCCCGCGCCAGGTCGGCCGGCGCTTGCCGAGGACGTCGACGGTGGCCGGGTAGACACCGACCTTGTTGCACTCCCGCTCGAAGGCGGCGATCGCCCGCGGGTGGGCGAACAGGTAGTCGGTGTCCCGGCGCAAGCTCAGCAGCTCGTCCAGGTCGTCCGGGGTGGGCGCCCCGGAGCGGGTCTGGATCCGCTGGTCGAAGTCGGTGTTGCCGAGCAGGCCGAACTCCGGGTTGTTGACGAGCTCGTGCTCCTGCCGCTCCCGCAGGGCCTCGATGGTCAGCCGCAGCTGCTCCTCGGTCTGGTTCATCGGCTTGTTGTAGAGGTCCGCGACCCGGGTGTGCACCTTGAGGACGGTCTGCGCGACGCTCAGCTCGTACTCGCGCGGCCTCAGCTCGTAGTCCACGAACGCGCCGGGCAGCTCGTACTCGCCCTCGTGGCCGGCCGACAGGTCGATCCGCGCCTCGCCGTGCTCGTTCTGGGCCTGCGCGGCGTCGGCGGCGAAGCCCAGCAGCTGCTCGCGCAGTGAGTCCGAGCGGTCGACCAGCTCCTGGAAGACCGCCCAGGGCAACGCCATCGCGACACCCGACGTCGCCGCCTTCACGGTGTACGGCCAGGTGCCGTTCGGCTCGGTGAGCGCCTCGTCGCCGATGTGGTCGCCGTCCGCGAGGGAGCCGAGCACGGTCTGCTCGCCGTACTTGCCGGTGCCGATCCGGTCCACCTTGCCGTGCGCGACGAGGAACACCTCCTCGATCGGCGCACCCTCCTGCACCAGCACGTCGCCCACCGCGAAGTCCCGCTGCACGAACCGGCGGGCCAGCTCCTCCAGGACCGCGTCGTCCTCGTAACCGTGCAGCGCCGGCACCTCGCGCAGCGAGGGGGCGACCACGCTCACCGTGGAACCGGCCTTGGCGAAGCCCACCCGGCCGCGCCCGGCGGCGAAGCTGAGGCGGCGGTTGACCCGGTAGGTACCCGCGCTGACCTGCACCCAGGGCAGCATCTTCAGCAGCCAGCGGGAGGTGATCTCCTGCATCTGCGGCTTCGACTTGGTCGTGGTCGCCAGGTTCCGCGCCGCGGTCGTGCTGAGGCTGAGCTGGGCCCGGACTTCCACGGTCGCGCGGCCTGGGCCGGGGGCCGCGGTGGGTTCGGTTTCCACCGTCATGTGCACACTCCTGTCACTCACGTATCAATGAACATCCGTCAGGAGATTCCATCGGCCGATCGGGTGGGGCTCGCAAGAGGCGCCCGGCGCATTCGTCCCTGCACGAACCGCCGCACACGCCCCGCGCCCGCCCGCGCACCACCCGTCCGAGTGGCCGGTTCTCGCCGGACAGCACCGACAGGGGCGAAAAACCGGATGAGAAGTGACGGCCTCTCCGCCTACCCTCACCGCGATGGCCGAGAACCGACATGACACCGACAACCCGCCCGCCGACGGGACCGTGACCGCGCGCCCCCGCTCCACGGTCCGCTCGCTGCTGCGCCTGTGGCCGTACGCGCGCGCCGTCCGCGGCCGGCTGGCCGTCTCGGTGACGGCCGCCACGCTCGGCATGCTGAGCACGCTCGCCGTCCCGGTGCTCCTCGGCCGGATCGTGGACGGTCCGCTCGCCACGCACGACCTGGCCGCCCTCCGGCCGCTGGTCGGCCTGCTGCTGCTCCTTGGGCTCTTCGAGGCCGGACTCTTCTACACCCGCCGGGTGGTGCTGGCCCGCCCGCTGGCCGGGCTGGAGACGGCCATGCGCGGCGACCTCTTCGCCAAGCTCCAGCGGCTGCCGGTCTCCTTCCACGACCGCTGGGGCTCCGGCCAGCTGCTCTCCCGGGCCACCGCGGACATGTACACCATGCGGCTGTTCCTGGCCTTCCCGTTGGTCTTCCTGATCGTCAACTCGGTGATGTTCCTGGCCGGCGCGGTGGTGATGTTCACCCAGGACTGGCGGCTCGCGCTGATCGCCCTGGTGCCCGTCGTCCCGCTGTTCCTGCTCACCCGGCGCTTCGAGTCCGGCTACTCCGGCGCCTCCCGCCTCGCCCAGGACCAGAACGGCGACCTCGCCACCGTGGTCGAGGAGTCCGTCCTCGGCATCCGGATCCTCAAGGCCTTCGGCCGTCACCGCTCGATGGCCGAGCGCTTCCGCGCCCAGTCCCAGGAGCTGCGCCGCACCGAGCTGCACAAGGCCCACCTGCTCGCCAACCTCTGGTCCGTCATCATCGGTCTGCCCGAGATCGCCCTCGGCTGCGCCCTCGCCGCCGGCGCCTACCTGGTCGCCCACGACGAGCTGAGCGCGGGCGCCCTGGTCGCCTTCCTCTCCACCGCGCTCGCACTGCGCTGGCCGGTGGAGTCGCTCGGCTGGCTGCTCGCCTACGCCAACGAGGCCGCCACCGCCACCGACCGCTTCTTCGAGGTGCTGGACGAGCCGGACACCCCGGACCCGGGCACCGCCACCGGGCTCGGCGCCCGGGACGGCATCCGCTTCACCGGCGTCCGCTTCCGCTACCCCGACGCCCCGGCCGGCAGCCCCGACCTGCTGACCGGCATCGACCTGCACATCCGCAGCGGCGAGACGATGGCCCTGGTCGGCGCCACCGGCAGCGGCAAGACCACGCTCACCGCGCTGCTCCCCCGGCTGTACGAGGCCACCGCCGGCACCATCACGCTGGACGGCCGGGAC
This sequence comes from Kitasatospora sp. NPDC033851, assembly GCF_055576085.1. Classification (NCBI taxonomy): domain Bacteria; kingdom Bacillati; phylum Actinomycetota; class Actinomycetes; order Kitasatosporales; family Streptomycetaceae; genus Kitasatospora; species Kitasatospora sp. NPDC033851. The sequence continues at coordinate 178,811 of NZ_JBVIRL010000002.1, forward strand.
CTGCGCGACCTGCCCCGGGAGCGGCTGCGCGAACTCGTCGCGGTCGCCTTCGAGGAGCCCACCCTGTTCTCCGCCACCGTCCGGGAGAACGTCCTGATGGGCGCCCCGGGCGCGAGCGGGGAGCAGCTGCGCTCCGCGCTCGCCACCGCCCAGGCCGGCTTCGTGGACAAGCTCCCCGAGGGCGCGGACACCGAGGTCGGCGAGCAGGGCCTGAGCCTGTCCGGCGGACAGCGCCAGCGCCTCGCGCTGGCCCGCGCAGTGGTCGGCGACCCGGCCTTCCTGGTGCTGGACGACCCGCTCTCCGCCCTGGACGTGCACACCGAGGCCCTGGTCGAGCGGGCACTGCGCGAGGTCCTCGGCACCACCACCGCCCTGGTGGTCGCCCACCGCCCCAGCACCGTGCTGCTCGCGGACCGGGTCGCGGTGCTGGCGGACGGCCGGATCGAGGCCGTCGGCACCCACCAGGAGCTGCTGCGCGACTGCGCGCACTACCGCGAACTGATGTCGGGCGAGGCCGCCCTCGTGCCCGAAGGAAGTGCAGCCCCGTGACCACGACCGCCGATCCCACGAAGGCCGACCCCGCGAAGGGCGAGCCCGCGACGGCCGATCCCACGAAGGCCGCCCGGTCCGCCGAGGAGGAACTGCCCCCGCCCCCGGCCGACGAGGAGGACATCCCCGTCCCGCCCGGCGCGCCCCGGGCGCTGCTGCGCTCGCTGCTCGGCCCGCACCGGGCCCGGATCACCGTCGCGATGGTGGTGATCCTGGTCCAGCAGGCCGCCCTGCAGTCCGGCCCGCTGCTGGTCGCGGTGGCCATGGACCGCGCCATCCCGGCGCTGCGCGAGCACGACTCCGGCCCGCTCGTCGCGGTCATCGCCGCGTACCTGTTCTGCGCGCTGCTCAGCCCGGTGCTGCAGTGGGCGTTCATCAAGATCAGCGCCCGGGTCAACCAGGACATCCTGCTGGAGCTGCGCGGCCGGATCTTCCGGCACGCCCAGCGGCTGAGCCTGGACTTCCACGAGCGCTACACCTCGGGCCGGATCATCTCCCGGGCGACCAGCGACATCGACGCGCTGCGCGAGCTGCTCTCCGAGGGTCTGCAGGAGCTGCTGACGGTCTTCCTGTCGGTCTGCTACATCTCGGTGCTCCTGCTGGTGCTGGACTGGCGGCTCGGCCTGGTCTCGCTGGTGTCGGCCGTGCCGCTGGCCCTGATCGCCCGTTCCTTCCGCAGCCGCTCGCGCCGGGTCTACCGCCGCTCCCGCACCTCGGCCGCCTCGCTGATCGTCCGCTTCACCGAGACGATGAACGGCATCCGCCCGGTGCAGGCCTTCCGCCGCGAGAAGGCCAACGACGCCGCGTTCGCGCTGGTCAACCGGCAGTCCGCCACCGCGACCGCGGACGGCCTGCTGGAGATCGCCCGCTACGTCGGCCTCTCCCGGGCCACCGCCAACCTGTGGGTCACCGGCGTGGTGCTGTTCGGCGCCTACCTGGTCGTGGACGACACGCTGGAGGTGGGCGCGCTCACCGCCTTCGTGCTCTACCTGCGCCGCCTCTACGACCCGATCGACCAGCTGGCGATGTTCCTGAACAGCTACCAGTCGGCCGCCGCCGCGCTGGAGAAGATCGCCGGCCTGCTCGCCCACGAGCCGACCGTCGCCGAACCGGCCGAGCCGAAGGAGCTGCCGCAGGCCGCGAGCGGGCGAATCACGGTCAAGGGCCGGGAGGTGTCCTTCGAGCGGACCCGCTTCGCCTACCCCACCGGCAGGGAGGTGCTGGCGCCCTTCGACCTGCTGATCCCGGCCGGGCAGACGGTCGCGGTGGTCGGCGCGACGGGCGCGGGCAAGTCGACGCTCGCCAAGCTGCTGGCCCGCTTCTACGACCCGAGCGACGGCCGGATCCGGCTGGACGGCGTGGACCTGCGCGAGCTGGCCACCCCCGAGCTGCGGCGCGGGGTGGTGATGGTGACCCAGGAGTCCTTCCTGTTCTCCGGCACCGTCGCCGAGAACATCGCGATCGGCCGCCCCGGCGCCACCCGCGAGGAGGTCGAACAGGCCGCCCGTGACATCGGCGCGTACGGGTTCATCGCCGAGCTGCCGGACGGCTTCGACACCGACGTGCGCAAGCGCGGCGGCCGGATCTCGGCCGGCCAGCGCCAACTGGTGGCCTTCGCCCGCGCCCTGCTGGCCGACCCGGCGGTGCTGATCCTGGACGAGGCGACCAGTTCCCTGGACGTTCCGGGCGAGCAGGCCGTCCAGCGGGCGATGCGCACGGTGCTGGCCGGCCGGACGGCGGTGATCATCGCGCACCGCCTCTCCACCGTGGAGATCGCCGACCGCGTCCTGGTGATGGACCAGGGCCGGATCGTGGAGGACGGCTCCCCGCAGGAGCTGATCGACGGCGCCGGCCGCTTCGCCACCCTCCACCGGGCCTGGCGGGACAGCCTGGTCTGAGGGGACCCGGCCGGTCCGAGGGGACCCGGTCCCCGACCCATGAATGTGCCCGTCCGGGTGCGCCGTTACGCACCCGGCCGGGCCGCCCCCCGGTGGAACCGTCAGTCCACGGTCACCGCGTAGGCGGTGTGCCAGTCGGGCGAGGGGCAGTCCTCCTGCGCGGCCACCACGTCCAGCGTTCCGCCGGGCAGCACCTGCCCGGCGACGGCCGCCGGGTCGATCACCACGGCCGGGTCGATGAAGGTCGCGTCGAGGCCGGCCGGGATCCCGTAGGAGCTGCCGGTGCCGAAGTAGGTCAGGGTGACCGGCGGGTCGGCCGACTGCACCACGCCCGGCGACGGGAAGTGCACGACCACCTGGGTCGTGTCGCTGGTGGCCGCCGGGCCCCGGTTGGTGACCTGCACCTCCAGGATCCCGGTCTCGCCCGGGACCACCGGGCCCTGCGGCGGGCAGAGTTCGACGGACAGCCGCGCGGTCGCCGGGGGCGCCGCGAGCGGGCCGGTGGCGGCCTGGGCCGGCCACGCCACGAGGACGACGGAGAGCGCGGCGAGGGCGGCCGCGCGGACGGTTCGCATCAGGAGCATCACGCTCCCCCCGCCCGACACGCGGGGCAACCGGATGACTGCCGTCCGTGGCGGACGGGCGGCAGTCATCCGGCGCGCCGTCAGCGCAGCAGCCCCGCGTCCATCCCGGCCGACTCGGCCGGCAGGGCGACCAGCCCGAGCTCGGCCGGGGAGGCCAGCCGCGGGTGCGCGGGCAGCACGCGGACCGTGTAGCCGAACGGGCCGGTCCGGCACAGCTCCAGCGCGCCCTCGTAGCGGGTGCGGCCGTCGAGGTCGGGCCCGCCGACCGGTTTGAGGGCGAGCAGGCAGGCGTCCGAGATGCCGTCCGACTCGTCCACCCGGCCGGAGACCACCTGGACCTCGACGTCATCCGGATCCAGCGTGCCGAGCGCGACCTGCACCCGCAGCGCCAGCGAGCTGCCCAGCTCCTGGGCCTCGGCCGGGCAGTCCGCCTCGACGTGCTCGACCCGGACGGCCGACCAGGCCTCCCGGACCTTCGCCTTCCACCCCGCCAGCTCCCGCGCGGTGATTCGCCCGCTCACCTCCGGGCGCTCGCCCGCCGCGCGCCCGCCCGCCGCCAGCTCCCGCTGGGCCAGCGCCGCCGGGGCGTACAGCCGTTCGACGTACTCGCGGACCATCCGCCCGGCGAGCACCTTGGGCCCGAGGGTGACCAGGGTGTGCCGGACCATGGCGATCCAGTGGTGCGGCAGCCCGTCCGCGTCCCGGTCGTAGAACCGGGCGGCGACCTGGTCCTCGATCAGGTCGTAGAGGGCGGCCGCCTCGATGTCGTCGCGCCGCTCGGCCTCGCCGCTGTCCGGGTCGGGCACCCCGCCGCTCTCGTCGGCGGTGGGGATCGCCCAGCCGTTGCGGCCGTCGTACCACTCGTCCCACCAGCCGTCCAGGACGGACAGGTTGAGGCAGCCGTTGAGCGCGGCCTTCATCCCGGAGGTGCCGCAGGCCTCCAGCGGGCGCAGCGGGTTGTTGAGCCAGACGTCGCAGCCCGGGTAGAGGTGCCGGGCCATCGCCATGTCGTAGTCCGGCAGGAAGACGATCCGGTGCCGGACGGCCGGGTCGTCGGCGAAGGCGACCATCTGCTGGATCAGCCGCTTGCCGCCGTCGTCGGCCGGGTGAGCCTTGCCGGCCACCACGATCTGCACCGGCCGGGTGGGGTGCAGCAGCATGGCGCGCAGCCGCTCCGGGTCGCGCAGCATCAGGGTGAGCCGCTTGTACGAGGGCACCCGGCGGGCGAAGCCGATGGTGAGCACGTCGGGGTCGAGCACCGAGGAGACCCAGCCGAGCTCGGCCTCGCCGGCCCCGCGCTGGTGCCAGGAGGCGCGCAGCCGGCGGCGGGCCTCGTCCACCAGCTGGGCGCGCAGGGTGCGGCGCAGGTCCCAGATCTCGGTGTTGCCGATCGCCTCCAGGCCGGTCCAGCGGGTGGCCTCGCCGGTGGTCATCGCCTCCTCGGCGCGCTCGGCGCCGATCCCGGCGGCGCCGAGCCGGACCACCGCCGGGTCGATCCAGGTGGCGGCGTGCACGCCGTTGGTGACCGAGGTGATCGGCACCTCGGAGGGGTCGAAACCGGGCCAGAGGCCGTTGAACATCGAGCGGCTGACCTCGCCGTGCAGGGTGGAGACCCCGTTGGCGCGCTGGGCGAGCCGCAGGCCCATGGCGGCCATGTTGAACAGTTTCGGGTCCCCGCCGCGCCAGGTCTCGGCGCCGAGCGCGAGCACCTGGTCGACCGGGACGCCGGGCAGCGCGGTGTCGCCGCCGAAGTGGCGGGCGACCAGCTCGCGGTCGAAGCGGTCGATGCCGGCCGGGACGGGCGTGTGGGTGGTGAAGAGGGTGCCGGCCCGGACGGACTCCAGGGCGGCGGCGAAGTCGAGGCCGGCCGCATCCTCGGCGACCAGCTCGCGGATCCGTTCGACGCCGAGGAAGCCGGCGTGGCCCTCGTTGGTGTGGAAGACCTCGGGGGCGGGGTGCCCGGTGAGCCGGCAGTAGGCGCGCACCGCCCGTACGCCGCCGATGCCGAGCAGCATCTCCTGGAGCAGCCGGTGCTCGCTGCCGCCGCCGTACAGCCGGTCGGTGACGTCGCGCTCGGCGGGCGAGTTGGCCTCGATGTCGGAGTCGAGCAGCAGCAGTGGCACCCGCCCGACCTGGGCCTTCCAGATCCGGGCGGCCAGGGTGCGGCCGCCGGGCAGGACGAGGTCGACCCGGCTGGGGGTGCCGTCGGGTTCCCGGAGCGGGCTGACGGCGAGCTCGTCCGGGTCCAGCAGCGGGTAGCGCTCCTGCTGCCAGCCGTCCCGGCCGAGGGACTGCCGGAAGTAGCCGTGCCGGTAGAACAGCCCGACGCCGATGATCGGGACGCCGAGGTCGCTGGCGGCCTTGAGGTGGTCGCCGGCCAGGATGCCGAGCCCGCCGGAGTACTGGGGCAGCGCGGCGGCGATGCCGTACTCGGGCGAGAAGTAGGCGATCGCGGCGGGCAGTGGGGCGGCCCCGGTCTCCTGCTGCCGGGCCTGGTACCAGCGCGGGCCGGTCAGGTAGTCGCGCAGGTCGTCGGCGAGGTCGCCGAGTCTGCGCAGGAACCGCCGGTCGGCGGCGAGCGCGGCGAGCCGGGCGGCCGGGACCTCCCCGAGCAGGCGCACCGGGTCCTCGCCGGTCGCGGCCCAGACCTCCGGGTCCACGGACCGGAAGAGGTCCCTGGTCTCGGGGTGCCAGGACCAGCGCAGGTTGAGGGCCAGCTCGTGCAACGGCTGGAGTTGTTCGGGCAGGACGGTGCGGACGGTGAATCTGCGGATTGCCTTCACGGCGTGAAGCGTAGCCGCGGCGGTCGGCCCGACAGTGCGTCAAGTGGGCTATTGGGCATCCGTTCGGCCTATTGATGAGATCGCATTCGGCGCATTGGTCTGCACGGGGGGCGCGCGAGGCGCACTTTTCCGGGGGCCGCGCTACCAATACGTGAACTCTGCGGTACGAATCCATTTCCGATGGCGCATCCGCTCGGGAGAAGGTCCGAAACTCCTGTCGTACCGGTGCAAAAACCTTGTCGCCGATGCGAGGATGACCGAAGGTCGTTGATGCTGTGGGGAGTACGGCGACGGGTGGCGTCCCCCTCGAAGCAGCACGTCCGAATCCTTTTTCGCGTTGGCTGTTCCCGTCCGCTTTAGCCCATTCGGCGATCACCGCTCGTCGACGCGTGTCCTTGTGCCCGGCCTGCTCGTTCACGGGTGGACCGGGCCGCCCGGGGGCGTGCCCCCGGAGGCGCGCGCCGGGACGCGCACGGGCTCCGGGGCGTCCCGCCACCGACTCGGCGGGCGCCGGGCAGGTTGCCGGGGACAGCGGCGCGGGCAGGCTCCGGTCGCACGTCCTCCCCACCCAGCAGTCCTCCCGGTACTCCCCTGGCCCGACCCCGGCCCGCGGGAGCTGCCGCCGATCTCGGGCAGGAGCTTGGCATGCACGGCGACACGCGGGACCAGTCCACACCTGTGGCCGAAACCCTCGACACAGCGGTCGCGGAATCCGCCGGACGGATGGATTCTGACACTCGGACAGATCCGGCGATGCCCGCACCCAGGGCGGCCGGGGCGGTCCGTACCGGATCCTCCGAATCCCAACCCCCCGCAGAGCAGCCCTCAGCAGCACAGCCCTCAGCGGTACAGCCCTCCGCAGCGGCCCCACAACCCGGGGCCGAGGAGGACCGGACCGCGGCACCCCGCAGGCGCACCACCACGCGCCGCACCACCGCCACCGCGTCGGCCGCCACCCCGAAGGCCGGCGACGGGGCCGACCCCGCACCGCGCCGGACGACCGCCGCGAAGAAGGCGGCCGCTCCGAAGGCGACCGCTGCGAAAGCGACCGCCCCGAAGGCGACCGCCGCGAAGGGTGCCGCCAAACCCGCTGCCAAGTCCGCTGCCAAGCCCTCCGCCCGCAAGACAGAGAGCGACACCGTGATCGGCCGCATCCCCGTCCTGGACGTCAGTCCCCTCGTCGACGCCGGCCGCCGCCCGGCCAAGGCGGTCGCCGGCGAGACCTTCCTGGTCACCGCGACCGTCTTCCGCGAGGGCCACGACGCCGTCAACGCCAACGTGGTGCTGCGCGACCCGCGCGGCCGCAGCGGCCCCTGGACGCCGATGCGCGAGCTCGCCGAGGGCACCGACCGCTGGGGCGCGTACGTCACGCCGACCGCGCCCGGCCGCTGGTCGTACCTGGTGGAGGCGTGGAGCGACCCGATCGCCACCTGGCGCAGGACCGCCTCGGTGAAGCTGCCCGCCGGGATCGACACCGCGCTGGTCCTGGAGGAGGGCGCCCGGCTGTTCGAGCAGGCCGCGGCCGGCGTGCCGAAGAAGGAGGGCCGCGCCGACGTCCTGGCCGCCGCCGACGCGCTGCGCGACTCGACCATGCCGCCGCTGTCCCGGCTGGCCGCCGCCCTGGCCCCCGAGGTGCTGGAGCTGCTGGCCCGTCACCCGCTGCGCGAACTGCTGAGCGCCTCCCGCCCGCTGCCGCTGCAGGTGGACCGGGAGCGCGCGCTGTTCGGCTCCTGGTACGAGTTCTTCCCCCGCTCGGAGGGCGCCGCGGTGGACCCGAGCGGCGTCGAGGCGCCGCGCCCGGGCACCCTGCGCACCGCCGCCGAACGGCTGCCCGCCATCGCCGCGATGGGCTTCGACGTGGTCTACCTGCCGCCGGTCCACCCGATCGGCCGAGCCTTCCGCAAGGGCCCGGACAACACCCTGACGACCGGTCCGCACGACGTCGGCTCGCCCTGGGCTATCGGCTCCCCCGAGGGCGGCCACGACGCGGTCCACCCCGACCTCGGCACCATCGAGGACTTCGACCACTTCGTCGCCGAGGCCCAGGCGCTGCACCTGGAGGTGGCGCTCGACTTCGCCCTCCAGTGCTCCCCCGACCACCCCTGGGTGAACAAGCATCCGGAATGGTTCAGCCACCGCGCGGACGGCACCATCGCCTACGCCGAGAACCCGCCGAAGAAGTACCAGGACATCTATCCGATCAACTTCGATCAGGACATGGATGGAATCGTCAAGGAAACCCTCAGGCTCCTCCGATTCTGGATGTCCCACGGCGTGCGGATCTTCCGGGTCGACAACCCGCACACCAAACCGGTGCTGTTCTGGGAGAAGGTGCTCGCCGACATCGCCCGAACCGACCCGGATGTCGTGTTCCTGGCGGAGGCCTTCACCCGCCCGGCGATGATGCACACCCTGGCGAAGATCGGTTTCCACCAGTCGTACACGTACTTCACCTGGCGCACCACCAAGCAGGAACTCACCGAGTACCTCACCGAGCTCACCGGTGACGCGGCCGCCTACATGCGCCCCAACTTCTTCGCCAACACCCCGGACATCCTGCACGCCTACCTGCAGCACGGCGGCCGCGCCGCCTTCGCGATCCGCGCCGTGCTCGCCGCCACCCTCTCCCCCAGCTACGGCGTCTACGCCGGCTACGAGCTGTACGAGAACGAGCCGGCCCACCCGGGCTCCGAGGAGTACCTGCACTCGGAGAAGTACGAGCTGCGCCCGCGCGACTGGAACCGCACCGACACCCTCGCCCCGCTGCTGACCGTGCTGAACCGGCTGCGCCGGCGCCACCCCGCCCTGCAGCAGCTGCGCGACCTGCGCTTCCACCCCACCGACAACGACCAGGTGCTCGCCTACTCCAAGACCGCGACCACCCCCGAGGGCCTCACCGACCAGGTCATCACCGTGGTGAACCTCGACCCGCACCACGTGCAGGAGGCCACCGTCACGCTCGACGGCGACGGCCCGTACGCGGTGCACGACGAGCTCACCGGCGCCGTCTACACCTGGGGCCGGCGCAACTACGTCCGGCTCGATCCCTCAGCCGAGCCGGCTCACCTCCTCACGGTTCGGAGGAACCCAGCGTGACAGTGAACGAGCCCGTCCCCGACACCTTCCCCGAGACCTCCAAGAAGAAGCTCGACCCCGAGTGGTTCAAGCGTGCGGTCTTCTACGAGGTGCTGGTGCGGTCCTTCCAGGACAGCAACGGCGACGGGGTCGGGGACCTCAAGGGGCTCACGGCCAAGCTCGACTACCTCCAGTGGCTCGGGATCGACTGCCTCTGGCTCCCCCCGTTCTTCGCCTCGCCGCTGCGCGACGGCGGGTACGACGTGTCCGACTACACCTCGGTGCTGCCGGAGTTCGGCGACCTCGCCGACTTCATGGAGTTCGTCGACGCCGCGCACGCCCGCGGCATGCGCATCATCATCGACTTCGTCATGAACCACACCAGCGACCAGCACCCGTGGTTCCAGGCCTCCCGGACGGACCCGGACGGGCCGTACGGCGACTTCTACATGTGGGCCGACGACGACAAGCAGTACCCGGACGCCCGGATCATCTTCGTCGACACCGAGACCTCCAACTGGACCTACGACCCGGTCCGCAAGCAGTACTACTGGCACCGCTTCTTCTCGCACCAGCCGGACCTCAACTACGACAACCCCCGGGTCCAGGACGAGATGATCGCCGGGCTGCGGTTCTGGCTCGACCTCGGCATCGACGGCTTCCGGCTGGACGCGGTGCCGTACCTCTTCGCCCGCGAGGGCACCAACTGCGAGAACCTGTCGGAGACCCACGAGTTCCTCAAGCGGGTCCGCAAGGAGATCGACGCCGACTACCCCGACACCGTGCTGCTCGCCGAGGCCAACCAGTGGCCGGAGGACGTCGTCGACTACTTCGGCGACTTCACCTCGGGCGGCGACGAGTGCCACATGGCGTTCCACTTCCCCGTGATGCCGCGGATCTTCATGGCGGTGCGCCGCGAGTCCCGCTACCCGGTGTCCGAGATCCTCTCCAAGACCCCGCAGATCCCCAACGGCTGCCAGTGGGGCATCTTCCTGCGCAACCACGACGAGCTGACCCTGGAGATGGTCACCGACGAGGAGCGCGACTACATGTACGCGGAGTACGCCAAGGACCCCCGGATGCGCGCCAACGTGGGCATCCGCCGCCGGCTCGCCCCGCTGCTGGAGAACGACCGCAACCAGATCGAGCTGTTCACCGCCCTGCTGTTCTCCCTGCCCGGCTCGCCGGTCCTCTACTACGGGGACGAGATCGGCATGGGCGACAACATCTGGCTCGGCGACCGGGACGGCGTGCGCACGCCGATGCAGTGGACCCCGGACCGCAACGCGGGTTTCTCCTCCGCCGACCCGGGCAGGCTCAGTCTGCCGCCCATCATGGACCCGGTGTACGGCTACCAGGTGACCAACGTCGAGGCGCAGCAGAGCAGTTCGAGTTCGCTGCTGCACTGGACGCGTCGCATGATCGAGATCCGCAAGCTCAATCCGGCGTTCGGCCTCGGCAGCTACGCCGAACTGCCGTCCAGCAACCCCGCCGTGCTGGCCTTCGTGCGCGAGTACGAGGGGGACCTGGTCATGTGCGTGAACAACTTCTCGCGGTTCGCGCAGCCGACCGAGCTGGACCTGCGGCAGTACGGCGGGCGGTACCCGGTCGAGCTGATCGGCGGGGTGCGCTTCCCGTCGATCGGTGAGTGGCCCTACCTGCTCACCCTGGCCGGGCACGGCTTCTACTGGTTCCAGCTCCGGCAGCCCCCGCGCCTGAGCGGGACCAGGCGGTCGAAGTAACGATCCGCCGCGCCTCGCCGCACGCACCACGTCAGCACCACCAGACCCTCCGGGGGCGCCAGTTGAACCCCAGCGCCCCCGGAGTTCTCTGCACCACCGCGTACGGAGAACAGCCCAACGGCCACCCACACGAAGGCGTGACACCCGAGCCAAACTCGCGTGCCGCGACCGCCGCGCCGCCGAAATCCGGAAGACTGACGGACCCGGCCACGACCCGTCGGGCAGTCCGCGTGCTTCCGGGGAAAGGGAGTCATGTCCGAAACCTCCCGCTCTCAAGCCCATGTGCAGCACGACGCCCCGGCCGGCTCCACCGCGCCGACCGGCGCGCGGGGCTCCGGGGCCCGGAGAACCACCCTGGGGGTCAGCGAGCTCGTCCAGGCAGCACTGCCGCTGATCGCCGCGTGGCTGCCCACCCAGCGCTGGTACGCCGGGAAGGGACGGCCCATCACCGGCCTCACGCCGGTGGTCGGCACCCCGCTGCAGGTCGGCGACCCGGCCCTGCTGCACCTGCTGCTACGGGTCGAGCACGCCACCACGGCCGGCGCCCCGCACGGCGACATCTACCAGCTGCTGCTCGGCATCCGCTCCCAGGGGCTCGGGGACATCGGGCCCGGCGCGGTGCTCGGCCGACTCAGCCAGGGCCCGTACGACGGCGCGACCCTCTACGACGCGGTACACGACGCCGAACTCACCGGGCGCCTGCTGGAGCACCTCGCCACCGGTGACCGCTTCGGCTCGCTGTCCTTCCGCCGCACCCCCGGCTCCGGTCTGCCCGCCAACCTCCCCGGCCGCGCCTCCACCGCCGAGCAGTCCAACAGCTCGGTCATCTTCGGCACCTCGTACATCCTCAAGCTGTTCCGCCGCATCCACCCCGGCACCAACCCCGACCTCGAACTCTCGCTCGCCCTCTCCCGGGCCGGCTCCACCCGCATCCCCCGGGTCGCCGCCTGGTTCGAGAGCCGGATGGAACGCGCCGAACCCGCCACCCTCGGCCTGCTCCAGCGCTACCTGCCGGACGCCGAGGACGGCTGGGAACTCGCCCTCGACCAGGTCGGCCGGCTCAAGGGCGACCGCTCCCCCGGCAACTTCGCCATCGAGGCGCACCGGCTCGGCCGGGCCACCGCCGAGGTGCACCGGGTACTGGCCCGCTCGATGCCGGTCGCCCGGCTCGACCGCGCCCAGACCGGTCGGCTGGCCACCACGATGGCCGACCGGCTGGACAGCGCCGTCGCCGCCGTCCCCGGACTACTGCGCTTCCGGTCCGCGCTGCGCGCCGCCTTCCAACAGCTCGCCGACGCCCACCCGGACGGCCTGCCGGTCCAGCGCATCCACGGCGACCTGCACCTCGGGCAGGCGATGCGGACCCCGCACGGCTGGGTGCTGCTGGACTTCGAGGGCGAGCCGGCCAAGTCGGTCAACGAGCGCCGCGAACCGCAGCCCGCCCTGCGCGACGTCGCCGCGATGCTCCGGTCCTTCGACTACGCGGCCGCCCACCTGCTGGCCGGCGGCCCGGTCGACCCGGAACTGGCCCATCTCGCCGCCGCCTGGGCTCAGCGCAACCGCACCGCCTTCTGCGCCGGCTACACCGCCGGGGGCGGCGCCGACCCGGCCGCCTCGCCGGAGCTGATGCGGGCGCTGGAGATCGACAAGGCGGTGTACGAGGTGGTGTACGAGGCCCGGCACCGGCCGAGCTGGCTGCCGATCCCGCTGGCCGCGATCAACCGGCTCGCCCTGTCCGTCTGACCCCGCGTTCCCCGTCCCGCCCGCCCGCCCGCCCGCCACGAGTTCGCCCACCCCCCGCCGCAGGAGGACCACGCCGTGACGCCGCTCGACCCGACCGGCCGCCCCAACCGCACAGTTCCGGCCACCTTCCTGGCCGGCGCCTCCGACCTGCCCCGAGCCGAAGGGCGCGCCGACGCCGAAAGGGAGAAGCGAGGGAGCGACGCAGGAGCGACGGAGCGCCGACCGTCGGCGCCGGATCAAGAGCGCCCGGAGGCGAGCGGGCGAATCACAGTCCTGCGCCTGCCCGAGGCGCCGCTGCCGCCGTCCGAGGTGGACCGGTTGGTGAGCGGGCACCACCACGACCCGCACGCGCTGCTCGGCGCGCACCCGGTGCACGGCGGCACGGCGATCCGGGTGCTGCGCCCGTTCGCCGAGCGGGTGGTCGTCGAGACCCCCCAGGGCCCGGCCGAACTCACCCACCAGCAGGGCGGCTTGTTCACCGGCCTGGTGGCCGGCCGCGAACTGCCCGACTACTCCCTGCTGGTGACCTACCCGGACGGCGAGCCGCTGCGCCAGCAGGACGGCTACCGCACCCCGCCCACGCTCGGCGACCTGGACCTGCACCTGATCTCCGAGGGCCGGCACGAGCAGCTGTGGCGGGCGCTCGGCTCGCACGTGCGCACCGTCGACGGCGTGGCCGGCACCGCGTTCGCGGTCTGGGCGCCGAACGCCTCCGGGGTGCGGCTGATCGGCGAGTTCAACCACTGGGACGGCACCGGGCACCCGATGCGCTCGCTCGGCTCGTCCGGCATCTGGGAGCTGTTCGTCCCGGGCCTGGCCGAGGGCACCACGTACAAGTACGAGGTGCACACCCGGCAGGGCTGGGTGCTCGACAAGGCCGACCCGCTGGCCCGGGCCGCCCAGTGCCCGCCCGGCACCGCCTCGGTGGTCACCTCCTCCGCCTACGTGTGGCAGGACGACGAGTGGATGGCCCGCCGGGCCCGCACCACGCACCACCGGGCGCCGATGTCGGTGTACGAGCTGCACCTGGCCTCCTGGCGCCCGGACCTCACCGACTACCGCGCCATCGCCGAGGAACTCCCCCGCTACCTCCAGGAGTTGAACTTCACCCACGTGGAGTTGATGCCGGTGATGGAGCACCCCTTCGGCGGCTCCTGGGGGTACCAGGTGTCCGGCTACTACGCCCCCACCGCCCGGCTCGGCGGGCCGGACGACTTCCGGTACCTGGTGGACGCCCTGCACCGGCACGGCATCGGCGTGATCGTCGACTGGGTGCCCGCGCACTTCCCCAAGGACGACTTCGCGCTCGCCCGCTTCGACGGCGAGCCGCTGTACGAGCCCGCCGACCCGCTGCGCGCCGAGCACCCCGACTGGGGGACGCTGGAGTTCGACTACGGCCGCAAGGAGGTGCGCAACTTCCTGGTCGCCAACGCGGTCTACTGGTGCGAGGAGTTCCACATCGACGGCCTGCGGGTGGACGCCGTCGCCTCGATGCTCTACCTCGACTACTCCCGCGAGGGCGGCGCCTGGACGCCCAACCAGTACGGCGGCCGGGAGAACCTGGACGCTGCCTCCTTCCTGCAGGAGATGAACGCCACCGTCTACCGGCGCTGCCCCGGCGTGATCACCATCGCCGAGGAGTCCACCGCCTGGGACGGGGTCACCCGCCCCACCGACGCCGGCGGCCTCGGCTTCGGGCTGAAGTGGAACATGGGCTGGATGCACGACTCCCTGGTCTACATGTCCAAGGAACCGGTGCACCGCAAGTACCACCACAACGAGATCACCTTCTCGATGGTGTACGCCTACTCGGAGAACTACATCCTGCCGATCTCGCACGACGAGGTCGTCCACGGCAAGCAGTCCCTGGTCTCCAAGATGCCCGGCGACTGGTGGCAGCAGCGCGCCAACCACCGCGCCTACCTGGGCTTCATGTGGTCCCACCCGGGCAAGCAACTGCTGTACATGGGGCAGGAGTTCGCCCAAGGCGCGGAATGGGACCACGAGCAGGGCCCGCAGTGGTGGGTGCTCGACGAACAGTGGCCGGCCCACCGGGACCACCTCGGGGTGCGCCGCCTGGTCCGCGACCTCAACCGGCACTACCTCGACACCCCGGCCCTGTGGGAGCTGGACACCACCCCGGACGGCTTCCGCTGGCTCGACGGCGGCGCCGCCGACGACAACCTGCTCTCCTACGTCCGCTACGCGGCCGACGGCACCCCGCTCGTCGCGGTCTGCAACTTCTCCCCGGTCGTCCGGCACGCCCGCCGGGTCGGCCTGCCCCGCCTCGCCGGCCGCGACCAGCTGTGGGAGGAAGTGCTGAACACCGACGCCGAGGAGTACGGCGGCGGCGGCATCGGCAACTCCCACCCGGTCAAGGCCGACCCCGTGGAGTGGGACGGCCAGCCCCGCTCCGCCGAACTGATCCTCCCCCCGCTCGCCACCCTCTGGCTCCGCCCGGCCTGAGCACCTAGGCTCCCCGCCTGAGAGTGATCGTCAGCAGGCGGGGGGCTTGCACATGTGGCTGTGGACGGTGCTGGGGTGGATCTACCTCTTGGTGCCCTTCGCCTGTTGGGCGGCGGTGGTCCGCACCCGGGCGGTCGGGGCGGCGGTCTTCGCCGTCCTGGCCGGCCTGGCCACCGCCATCGTGGGCCTGGAGTACGAGTGGTTCTTCATCCGGCCCATGGCCGAGCTGGAGGCCGGGTACCCGTTCGTGGCGAGCCTGGCGATCCTGGCGGGCGTGCTGGGCGAGAAGCGGCTGCGCGACCCCCGGCCGAAGGGGCGCATCGACCCCGAGACCGGAGCGGCCGTCGTGGTCTGCGCTCACGCCGTCGCCGGAGCGGCCATCGCCCTCCTCTACCAGCTCGCCGTCTACGAGCCCTTCATCCCGAGCCTCGCCGAGGTGCCGCTGCCACCCGGGGTGACCATCGAGCACGCCGACGAGGGCTACTGCGGCACGAACTTCTGCTCCCGGACCCTCACGATCGGCAGCAGCACCGGCCTGTCGCCCGCCGAGGTGCAGGCCCGGCTGCAGGCCGCGCTCGCCGCCGACGGCTGGACCCCCGGCCGCGACACCTTCCTGCAACGGCCGCACGGCTGGCTGGTGGACCGACGCGTGTCGGAGCTGCACTTCAGCGGGATGACGGTGGAGCTGTCCGGCTCGGAGCTCGCCATGGTCCGGCCCTGACCTCCGACTCCTCCCACGGTGACCTTCGGCCGCTTGCCACCGCTCAGCGCCTCTGCTCGCCGACGTCCGTTCGGGGTGCGAAGGTATGGTCGAGATGACCACCCACCGAGACGACGGGACGGAGACATCCGCGTGGCGCGCAGCGTGTACGTGACCGGGATCGACCGGGGGGACGGCCGGCAGGCGGTCGAACTCGGGGTCATGGAACTGCTCACCCGCCAGGTGGACCGGGTCGGGGTCTTCCGCCCGCTGGTGCACGCCGCCGCGCCCGGGCAGCCGGGCACGGACCACGTGGTCGAGCTGCTGCGCGGCCGCTACCGGATCGACCAGCCCGGCGCCGAGCTGTACGGCCTCACCTACGAGGAGGCCGCCGCGCTGCAGGCCGCCCAGGGACAGGACGAACTGGTCTCCGTCCTGGTCGACCGGTTCCGCGCGATGGAGCGGCGCTGCCAGGCGGTGCTGGTCCTCGGCACCGACTTCGCCGACACCAACATCCCGGACGAGCTGGCCTTCAACGCCCGCCTCGCCAACGAGTTCGGCGCCGCCGTGCTGCCGGTGGTCGGCGGGCACGCCGAGGACCCGGAGGCCGTGATCGCCGAGGTGCGCAACGCGCACCGGGCGTACACCGACCTCGGCTGCGAGACCCTGGCGATGATCGCCAACCGGGTCGCCCCCGGCGGCAAGCAGCGGATCCAGCGCACGCTCACCGAGAAGCTGCCGATCCCCGCCTACGTCATCCCGGAGGAGCCGGCGCTGGCCGCGCCGACCGTCGCCCAGCTGGTCGAGGCGACCGGCGCCGAGGTGCTGCTCGGGGACGCGGCCGGCCTGGCCCGGGACGTGCGCGGCTACGTCTTCGGCGGCGCGATGCTGCCGACCTTCCTGGACGCGCTGACCGAGGGCGCGCTGGTCGTCACCCCAGGGGACCGTGCCGACCTGGTGATCGGCTCGCTGGCCGCGCACGCCGCCGGCGCCCCGCCGATCGCCGGCGTGCTGCTGACGCTCGGCCAGCACCCCGGCCCGAACGTGCTGGCGTTGGCCGCCCGGCTCGCCCCGGGCACCCCGGTCGCGGTCGTCCCCGAGGGCAGCTGGCCGACCGCCGCCACCCTGACCCACCTGGAGGGCAAGCTCACCTCGGCCAGCCCCCGGAAGGCCGAGATCGCCCTCGGCCTGTTCGAACTGCACGTCGACACGGCCGAGTTGACCAATCGGATCGAGGTCGGCCGGTCCGAGCGGGTCACCCCGATGATGTTCGAGCACGCGCTGCTGGAGCGCGCCCGGGCCGGCCGCCGGCACGTCGTGCTGCCCGAGGGCACCGAGGAGCGGGTGCTCCGCGCGGCCGAGATCCTGCTGCGCCGCAACATCTGCGACCTCACCGTGCTCGGCGAGCCGGACGCGGTGCGCCGCAAGGCCGCGGGGCTCGGCATCGAGCTGCCGGAGGCGGGGCCACCTCCCGGCCGCCGGGCCGGGGGAGAGCCGGGCGCCGACCGCGCGCAGCTCCGGATCGTCGACCCGGCCACCAGCCCGCTGCGCCGCCAGTTCGCCGAGCTCTACGCGAAGCTGCGGGCCCACAAGGGCATGACGGTCGAGCTGGCCCTCGACGTGGTCACCGACGTGTCCTACTTCGGCACCCTGATGGTCCAGGAGGGCATCGCGGACGGCATGGTGTCCGGCGCGGTGCACTCCACGGCGGCCACCATCCGGCCCGCCTTCGAGGTGATCAAGACCTCGCCGGGCGCCTCGATCGTCTCCTCCGTCTTCTTCATGTGCCTGGCCGACAAGGTGCTGGTGTACGGCGACTGCGCGGTCAACCCCGACCCGGACGCCCAGCAGCTGGCCGACATCGCCATCCAGGCCGCCACCACCGCCGCCCAGTTCGGGGTGGAGCCACGGGTCGCGATGCTCTCGTACTCCACCGGCACCTCCGGCTCCGGCGCGGACGTCGACAAGGTGCGCAAGGCCACCGAGCTCGTCCGCGAGCTGCGGCCGGACATCCTGGTGGAGGGCCCGATCCAGTACGACGCGGCGGTGGACGAGCACGTCGCGGCCACCAAGCTGCCGGGCTCGCCGGTGGCCGGGCGGGCGACCGTGCTGATCTTCCCGGACCTCAACACCGGCAACAACACCTACAAGGCCGTCCAGCGCTCGGCCGGCGCGGTCGCGGTCGGCCCGGTGCTGCAGGGGCTGCGCAAGCCCGTCAACGACCTCTCGCGCGGCGCGCTGGTCGAGGACATCGTCAACACCGTCGCGATCACCGCCATCCAGTCCCAGGACCACAAGGAGCCCGGCGCATGAGTGAAGGCACCCGCGTTCTGGTTCTGAACGCCGGATCCTCGTCGGTGAAGTACCAGCTGATCGACATGCTGGACGGAGCCCGGCTGGCCGCCGGGCTGGTCGAGCGGATCGGCGAGGGCGCCGGCCGCCTGGTGCACACCCCGCGCGGGGGTGAGCCGCGCGAGGCCGCGCAGGTCTTCCCCGACCACGCCGCCGCGCTGAAGGCCGTCGCCGAGGAACTGGCCGCCGACGGCCTCGGGCTGGACTCCCCCGAACTGGCCGCGATCGGCCACCGGGTGGTGCACGGCGGCCTGCGGTTCACCGAGCCGACCGTGATCACCGACGAGGTGCTCAAGGAGATCCGCCGGCTGATCCCGGTCGCGCCGCTGCACAACCCGGCCAACATCACCGGCATCGAGGTGGCCCGGGCACTGCGCCCCGACCTGCCGCAGGTGGCCGTGTTCGACACCGCCTTCCACGCCTCGATGCCCGAGTTCGCGGCCCGGTACGCGATCGACAAGGACGTCGCCGACCAGCACCGGGTGCGCCGCTACGGCTTCCACGGCACCTCGCACCAGTACGTCTCGCGGGCCACCGCCCGGCTGCTCGGCAAGGATCCGGCCGAGGTCAACGTGATCGTGCTGCACCTGGGCAACGGGGCCTCCGCCTCGGCGGTCGGCGGCGGCCGCTGCGTGGACACCTCGATGGGCCTCACCCCGCTGGAGGGCCTGGTCATGGGTACCCGCTCGGGCGACATCGACGCCGGCGTGGTGTTCCACCTGCACCGGGTCGGCGGACTGTCGATCGACGGGATCGACGACCTGCTCAACCGCCGCAGCGGCCTGCGCGGTCTGTGCGGCGAGAACGACATGCGCGAGATCATGCGCCGCGCCGACGAGGGCGACGCGGACGCGAAGCTCGCCTTCGACACCTACATCCACCGGCTGCGCAAGTACATCGGCGGCTACTACGCGGTGCTCGGCCGGGTGGACGCGATCGCGTTCACCGCGGGCGTCGGGGAGAACGCGGCGCCGGTGCGCGCGGCGGCCACCGCGGGGCTGGACGAACTGGGCATCGCCGTGGACCCGGAGCTGAACTCGGTGCGCTCCCGCGAGGCCCGGATCATCTCGCCCGCGTACGCCCGGGTGACGGTCGCCGTGGTGCCCACCGACGAGGAGCTGGAGATCGCCCGGCAGGCCTTCGCGCTGGTGTACCGGGAACACCGACAGTCCGAGGAATGACACGAAATCGTCTCACTCCTCGAAACGATTCGCTGGCGATTCCTCCCGGTCCGCACCGAATGCACGCATAACACGAACGGATAGACTGATCGATATGCGCCGAGCGAAAATTGTCTGCACCCTGGGTCCGGCGACGGACTCCTACGAACAGCTGAAGGCCATCGTCGAAGCGGGCATGAACGTCGCCCGACTGAACATGAGCCACGGCAACCACGCGGACCACGAGGAGCGGTACCGCAAGGTCCGCCAGGTCTCGGAGGACACCGGCAAGGCCATCGGCGTCCTTGCCGACCTCCAGGGTCCGAAGATCCGTCTGGCGACCTTCGCCAACGGCCCGGTGACCGTCGACAACGGCGACGAGTTCACCATCACCACCGAGGACGTCCCCGGTGACCAGTACATCTGCGGCACCACCTACAAGGGCCTGCCCGGCGACGTGAAGCCCGGCGACCCGATCCTGATCAACGACGGCGTCATCGCCCTGGAGGTCGTCAGCGTCGACGGCCCGCGGGTGAAGACCGTGGTGGTCGAGGGCGGCGTGCTCTCGAACAACAAGGGCATCAACCTGCCCGGCGCGGCCGTGAACGTGCCCGCCCTGTCCGAGAAGGACAAGGACGACCTGCGCTTCGCGCTCCGCCTGGGCGTCGACATGGTCGCGCTGTCCTTCGTCCGCAACGCGGACGACATCAAGGACGTCCACGAGGTCATGGACGAGGTCGGCATCCGGGTGCCGGTCATCGCCAAGATCGAGAAGCCGCAGGCCGTCGAGGCCATGGAGGAGATCGTCCTCGCCTTCGACGCCATCATGGTCGCCCGCGGCGACCTCGCCGTGGAGTACCCGCTGGAGCGGGTGCCGCTGGTCCAGAAGCAGCTGGTCACGCTGGCCCGCCGCAACGCCAAGCCGGTCATCGTCGCCACCCAGATGATGGAGTCGATGATCCACGCCTCGCGCCCGACCCGCGCCGAGGTCTCCGACGTCGCCAACGCCATCCTGGACGGCACCGACGCGGTCATGCTCTCCGCCGAGTCCAGCGTCGGCAAGTACCCGGTCGAGACCGTCCGCACCATGAGCCGGATCTGCGAGAAGGCCGAGGAGGAGCTGGTCTCCCAGGGCCTGCAGCCGCTCAACCCTGGCCGCAAGCCGCGCACCCAGGGCGGCTCGGTCGCCCGCGCCGCGTGCGAGCTGGGCGACTTCCTCGACGGCAAGGCCCTGGTCGCGTTCACCAAGTCCGGCGACACCGCGCGCCGGCTGTCCCGCTACCGCTCGCCGATCCCGGTGATCGCGTTCACCCCCGACTCCGCGACCCGCAACCAGCTCTCGCTGAGCTGGGGCGTCGAGGCGTACGTGACCGAGCAGGTCGCCACCACCGACGCCATGGTCGCCCAGGTCGACCGTGAGCTGCTGCGGCTGGGCCGGCTCGCCGAGGGCGAGACCGTGATCGTCACCGCCGGTGTCCCGGTCGGCATCCCGGGCACCACCAACATGGTGCAGGTGCACCACCTGGGCAGCCGGGGCGAGTGAGCGTCGGGCCGTAGGCCGCAAGAACGCCCGTGGGGCGGTCCTCCTGTGCGGAGGGCCGCCCCACGGGCGTTACGGCGTCGGCTACTTGTCGCTGTAGGGCGCGTCGTCGTTGAACAAGTGCATCCCCGGGATGTGCAGGGTGCCGCCGAACTGGCCGGCCTGCTTGGCGGTGACGCCGGTCAGCTCCAGGTCCAGCGGGATCGGGATGGCGCCGATCAGGTCGTACAGCCAGCGCGGCAGGGTGTCCGGGGTGAGGGTGATCTCGCCCAGGTCGATCGGGATCGGCAGGCCGAGCAGCTTGGAGAGGTGGCCGGACAGCCGCTCCACGTACATGGTGACCGGGCCGTTGCGCATGGTCGAGGTGGACCCCTTGGCGCCCTGGACGTGGAAGGTCACGCCGTTGCTTTCCAGGGTCGACATGTCGAGATCGTCGATGTCCACGCTGTCGACGACGAACTTCAGCACCCGCTTGGTCCTCGTCGGGGTCTTCACGTCGTAGACGCCGTGGAAGACCGCGCCGTGCAGGGCGAGCCGGCTGGTCTGCAGCGTCCAGTTCTGCTCCGGGACGACCTGCCCCGCGGCGGCCGCGCCGGCGGTCAGACTCCTGGCGTCCACAGCGCAGTTGGGGTTGGCGGTGGGCGAGGCGGACGGGGTGCCGGTGGCGCCCGCGGTCGGCGAGGCGGTACCGGAGGCGCCCGCTGAGGGCGACGCACCCGTGGAGGGCGTCGCCTTGGGGCTCGCCTTCCCGCTCGGCGTCGCCGTCGGCGAGGCCGCGCCGCCCGAGGGCTGGGCTGCCGGCGACGCGGCGCCCTGGGCCTGCGGCTGGACGGGCGCGGGCTGGGCCGGGGTGCCGTCGCGCGGGGCCGGAGTGGTGGCCGGCGCCGGGGTGGTGGCCGGGGCCGGGGTGGTGCCGGGCTTGGGGGCCTGGGTCGGACTCGGGCTCGGCGAGGCGCTCGGGTTCAGCAGGTGGTTGATGCCGCCGACGATGTCGTCGATCAGCCCGGCCTGGGTCGCCAGGCCCGGACCGCTTCCGGCGCCCTGCTGGACCGTGCTCGGCGCGACCGCGTCTGTGGTGGCGGCCGCGGCCTGCGGCTGCGCGGCCGCGCGGGCGGCGGGCGGCTGGGTGGCGGGCGTCGCGGCGGACGGCGGCTTGACCGGCGAGGTGGGCTGCGGGGTGGGCGCGGCGGTCGGAGCGTGAGTCGGGGCCTGGGTCGGGGCCTGGGTCGGCACCGAGCTCGGCCCGGTCGAGGGACCGGAGGTGGGCGCCCCCGGTGCCGTGGTCGGCGCGGCGGTCGGGCCCGGCGGCGGCTCGGGCAACTCGGTCTTGGGGACGGGCGTCTCGACCGGCGCGACGTCCGGCACGGCGACCGGCGCGTTGCCGCACGGCTTGCCCGCCGCGGACTCGGCCAGCGCCGGGTTGGGCGTGTAGGCGGCGGCCATCAGCAGCGCGGTCGGCACCGCGGCCATCGCCAGCGCGCGGCCTCTCAGCCGGACCCGTACGGGCGTGCGCGGGGCCGCGTGCCGGCCTGAGCGTTGCGCCGGGACGGCCGTACCGTCGGCTTGCTCGGCCGGGCCGGTCACCGCGCCCCCTCCGGATCGGCGGCGCCGGTCTGCTTCGGGACGGTGGGCTTGGCGGTCGGCTCGGCGGCCTCGGCGGCCGGCTCCTGCGGCGCGCCCTGGGCGGGCAGTTGGGCGGTGGGCGCCTCGGCGGCGGTCTCAGCCACGGTCTCGGCGGGCGCCGCTGCGGGCGCCTCGACGGCCTGCTCGACGGCCTGCTCGGTGGCCTGCTCGGTGGCGACACTCTCCGCCACCGCGTTACCCGCCGTAGCCACGTCGGCGCCCTTGGCCCGGCGGCGTCCGCCCCTGGCCGCCGAATCGTCCTTCGGCTCCGGCATCGGCGCCCAGGAGACCATCAGCCCGCCGCCGATCAGGCCCGGCAGCAGCGACAGCCCGAAGCCCGCCAGGTTGGACACCGGGATCGAGACCAGGGTCAGCAGGATGGTGGCGATGCCGCTGAAGACCCGCACGGCGGGCTGGAACCAGGCGGTCAGACCGAGGATGATCATCAGGACGCCGATGATCAGCGATCCGGCGCCGGCCGTGGTGGACATCGCGATGGTCAGGCCACCGAACGTCAGGTGCGCGTACGGGAAGTAGAGGATCGGGACGCCGGCGATCATGGCCAGCAGGCCACCCCAGAAGGGCCTGGTGCGGCGGAAATCACGGAAGTGCCGCCAGAGCCACCCGATCGGGTTCTGGTGGCCGGTCCGGGGTTCGACCGTTGCGCTGGACATGGTGCAGCTCCTCGATGTCGCTACGAGGGACGAACAATTGGGGGTGGGCCGGGGGACGGCGGTGGTCCGCCGCCCCCGGCTCCGGGTGGACCCGTCGATCGGGCACTGCGCCCGGCACGCCGTCAGGCGCGCCGGGCGGCCGTGCCGTCAGGCGAGGCTCAGAAGCACTCGTTGCCCGCGCCGTCGCCGCTCTTCAGCGCGAGGTTCAGGCCGTTCAGCTTGAACGTTCCGGCCGAGGTGGCCCGGGCGACCTGCTGAACGCCGCTCAGGTCGGCCTTCTTGGCGGCCTGGGCGAAACCGACCGCACCGGTCGGCAGGCCGGCGCCGCCGCCCGCCTTGGTGACGCCCGGGTGCGGGGTCCAGCCCTGGGTGGCCGAGCCGGAGAGGGTGGAGGCGTCCTGGCCGATGTTGATGTCGGTGAAGGTCGCGTCCGCCTTCAGCTGCTCCAGGTCGATCAGCAGGTTGTCGGCCTGAACCGGCTTGCCCGCCTCGGTGCCGGCGTGCAGCTGCAGGGTGATCTTGCCCAGGCCGAACGCGGACAGGTCGGTCACCACCGACTGGCACAGGTTGGTGATGTCGGCGTGGTCGAAGGCCGAGACCGCGACCGGGTGCGGCTTGCCGTTCGCCTCGATGTCGACCGAGCCGAACTGGGCGAAGTTGGTGCCGTGCAGCTGGTCGGTGCTGACCTTGAACTGCTGGCCGGAAATGCTGAACGAGGCGGCGAGCGCGCTGTTGGCGATCGAGACGCCGACCATCGCGGTGGCCGCGACGCTCGGCACCATCACCAGGGCGAAGCGCTTCCAGCGGGTCTTGCCGTAGGTCTTGGACATGCGAGTCCTCCTTCTAGGACGTACATCTCCGGCTCCCCGGCGGCGCGTCCCGCGCCGGTGGGGGCCTGGGATGGGAGAGAGCTACGTCCTCGGTAGCGGAGAGCGCCTCGGGCGTCGGCGGACGCGGGAGTGGCCCGCGTACAGCGGCCCTCCCGGCCAAGCGCCGGCCGACCTTGTGGGGCGGCGGGCAGGACCGACGACATCGGCGATCACCCCCGAGCGACAACCAGCGACCGCGCAGGGCCGCGCGGCCGGTCGAAGGACAGGAACCGCCGTGGGACCGCGGATACCCCCCTGCCCTCCCTACCGCCGACCGGGGTCGGCGGATCGCCCGGTGGGGATCCCGCGCTCCGCGTCACCGACGGACTGTCGGAGGGTGTGGAGTCTGGGACCGGGCGACGCCGATGCTGCTTGAATCCCGGGCGAAGCACAAGGGGTGCCTTACTGACGGGTAATGCAACATTGAGTGGCGTCGATCATGAACTGAGCCCGATTTGCACCGTGTGTGACGCCTTGAAGGAAACGTGACGGCGAAATTTGCCGGAAACACTAACGAAACACCCGTGGGTGGTCACGTACGGTGACCACCCACGGGTGAAATCAAGATTTGGTAAACCTCTGTCCGGTTGACCGGATTGTCGGCAAATCACCTGGCGACACCGCAGGTCATCCACCGTGCCAGCCGGCGGCCGAAACCGCGCCCGAACCGGGCCGGCATCAGGCCCGAACCAGACCCGAACCGGACGCGCGCCGCGCCCGAACCGGGCTCAGAACAGCACGCGCGCCAGCGCCGTACGAGCCGCGGTGACCCGCGGGTCGTCCGACCCGATCACCTCGAACAGCTCCAGCAGGCGCAGCCGGGCGGTGTCCCGGTCCTCGCCGGCCGTCCGCCCGACGGTGTCCACCAGACGCCCGAAGGCGTCCTCGACGTGGCCGCCGACCAGGTCCAGGTCGGCCGCCTGGAGCTGGATCCCGACGTTCTTCGGGTCGGCGGCGGCCGCCGCCCGGACGGCCTGCAGGTCCAGGCCCTCGATCCGCTGCAGCAGCTCGGCCTGGGCCAGGCCCAGCTTGGCCTCGGTGTTGCCCGGCTCCTCGGTCAGCACGTTCTTGTACGCCTGGATGGCGCCGCCCAGGTCGCCGGCGTCCAGCGCGTCGTGCGCGGCGGCCAGCGCCGGGTCCTCGGGGCGCTGCGGGGCGGCGGCCGGGGCCTCGCCCGGGGCGGCCGCGCCGCCGGCCACGCCGAAGCGCTGCTCGGCGACCAGGATCAGCTGGTCCAGCACCTTGCGGATGTTGGCGGCGCTCTCCGCGCCCTGGAACAGCGGCACCAGCTGGCCGGCCACCACGGCCATCACGGCCGGGATGCCCTGGATGCCGAACTGCTGGGCGAGCAGCTGGTTGGAGTCCACGTCGATCTTGGCGAGCACGAAGCGGCCGGCGTACTCCTCGGCCAGGTCCTCCAGGACCGGGCTGAGCTGCTTGCAGGGGCCGCACCACTCGGCCCAGAAGTCGATGACGACCGGCACCTCGGTGGAGCGCTGGACGACCTCGGTCTCGAAGGTGTCCTCGGTGACGTCGATGACGAGCGGGTGCGCGGGCTGGGCGGGGGCGACACCGGCCGCTTCGGCGGCGGCCGTCTGGCGGGCCCGCTCGGCCCGGGCCTGCTCGGCCTTCTGGGCGGCCTCGCCGGCCGCCTTCACTGCGGCGAGGTCGACCGCGCCGCGCAGGGCGGAGCTGTTGGGACGCGAATTCCGTGGCTGCATGGCACCATCCTCCCCCGTCCGCACTGCTCGCGGGCACCATCCTCGGGAAAGTCGCTCCGCGCGGGCCGCGCGGCGCGGGTTCCCGGGCGTCGTACCCGTCCCCCGGTAGCCTGGACCGTTCGGCGCGGATCCCCACCCGCGCCCGCGCCGCTCCCGTCCCACGGTTGCGGCGCCTGGTTGTCACTGGCTTTCCTGCTCTTTCGCTACGAGTCGTAGCGTAACTGGATCCGGTGCCCCGGCCGCAAGCCCCACCGGCGGTTCGGGGACGTGAGCTGCCCCACTTTCCCGGGTGGCCCGGCTGCCCGAATCGGCCAACAGTCGCTACCGTTACCAGCCCCACCCAAGTTACTTACCAGTAAAGCGCAAGGAGGCCCGGTGCCGGCCCCCCAGCCCCACCCGAGCCCGGAGAGCACGGTCCCCCCGTGCACGGCCCCGGCGAGCCCGGCCCCCGAGGCCGCCGGCGCCGCCCGCGCCAAGGGCCGCCCGCGCAGTGCCGCCGCCGACCGCGCGATCCTCGACGCCACCCGCGAGGCCCTCGCCGAACTCGGCTGGGGCGGAATGACCATGGGCCACGTGGCGAGCCGGGCCGGAGTCGCCAAGACCACCCTCTACCGCCGCTGGCCGTCCAAGAACGAGCTCGTGGTCGACGCCGTCGCCACCCTCTTCGACGACCTGGTGATGCCCGACCTCGGCAGCCTGCGGGCCGACATCGAGGCCGTGGTGGCCCAGTTCGCCGACCTGCTGGCCCGCCCCGAGACCCAGGCCTCACTGCTCGCGCTGTTCGCCGAGGGCATCCGCGACCGGCAGCTGCACCGCCGGATCCGCGAGGCCATCGTGGACCCGCAGAAGCGGCTGGTCCGCCAGGGCCGGGCGGCCGCACAGGCGCGCGGCGAACTCGAGGCGGACACCGACGCCGAGTCCGCCCGCGAGGAGGTCGACATCATCTTCGACACCATCGCGGGCACCGTCGAACACCGCGTCCTGGTCAGCGGCGAGCCGATCACCCCCGACTGGACCCGCCGCTTCACCGACCTGCTGCTGGGACCGCTCACCACCTGCTGAGGACACGACGCAGCCGCCCGTACGGACGACTCCGTACGGGCGGCTGCGGCTCGGGGCGCTCCAGCGTGCTCGGGGCGGTGAGCGCGGTCAGAACGTCGCGTTCTCCTGGTACGTCCCCCACTCCGACCGCAGCGCGTTGCAGATCTCGCCCAGCGTCGCCTCGGCGCGCACCGCGTCCAGCATCGGCGGGATCATCGACTCGCCGGAGCGCGCCGCCGCCAGCATGGCGTCCAGCCCGGCCCGCACGGCCGCCTCGTCCCGGGCCGCCTTGCGCTCGCCCAGCACGCGCACCTGCTCGCGCTCGACCTCGTGGCTGACCCGCAGGATCTCCAGCTCCTTGGTGACGCTGCCCGGGTGGCAGTTGACGCCGACCACGCGCTTGTCGCCCTTCTCCACCGACTGCTGGTACTGGAAGGCCGCCTCGGCGATCTCGCCGGTGAACCAGCCCTCCTCGATGCCGCGCAGGATGCCGGAGGTGATCGGGCCGATCTCGTGGTCCTCGCGGCCCTTGTCCAGGATCCGCTGGAAGATCGCCTCGGCCTGCTGCTCGATCCGGTCGGTCAGCGCCTCGACGTACCAGGAACCGCCCAGCGGGTCGGCCACGTTGGCGACGCCGGTCTCCTCCATCAGCACCTGCTGGGTGCGCAGGGCGATCTCGGCGGCCTGCTCGGAGGGCAGCGCCAGGGTCTCGTCCAAGGCGTTGGTGTGCAGCGAGTTGGTGCCGCCGAGCACCGCGGCCAGCGCCTCGACGGCGGTACGGACCACGTTGTTGTACGGCTGCTGCGCGGTGAGCGAGACGCCGGCGGTCTGGGTGTGGAACCGCAGCCACTGCGCCTTGTCGGTCTTCGCGCCGAAGCGGTCGCGCATCCAGCGGGCCCAGATCCGGCGCGCGGCGCGGAACTTGGCGATCTCCTCGAAGAAGTCCAGGTGCGCGTCGAAGAAGAAGGACAGGCCGGGCGCGAAGACGTCCACGTCCAGGCCCCGGGACAGGCCCAGCTCGACGTAGCCGAAGCCGTCCGCGAGGGTGTACGCCAGCTCCTGCGCGGCCGTCGCCCCGGCCTCGCGGATGTGGTACCCGGAGACGGACAGCGGCTTGTACGCGGGGATGCCCTCGGCGCAGTAGGCCATCAGGTCGCCGATCAGACGCAGGTGCGGCTCGGGGGCGAAGAGCCACTCCTTCTGCGCGATGTACTCCTTGAAGATGTCCGTCTGCAGGGTGCCGTTGAGCACCGCCGGGTCGACGCCCTGGCGCTCGGCGGCGACCAGGTACATGCAGAAGACCGGGACGGCCGGGCCGCTGATCGTCATCGAGGTGGTGACCTCGCCGAGCGGGATGCCCTTGAACAGCACCTCCATGTCGGCGGCCGAGTCGATGGCCACGCCGCAGTGGCCGACCTCGCCGAGCGACTTGGGGTCGTCCGAGTCGTAGCCCATCAGGGTGGGCATGTCGAAGGCGACCGAGAGGCCGCCGCCGCCCGCGTCCAGGATCATCCGGTAGCGCTCGTTGGTCTGCTGCGCGTTGCCGAAGCCGGCGAACTGGCGGATGGTCCAGGTGCGGCCCCGGTAGCCGGTCGGGTGCAGGCCGCGGGTGTACGGGTACTCGCCCGGCCAGCCGATCCGCTCGAAGCCCTCGTAGGCCTGCCCGGCGGGCGGGCCGTAGACCGGCTCGACCTCGTCGCCGGAGAGCGTGGTGAAGTCCGCGTCCCGCCGGCGGGCCTTGTCGTACCGCTGCTGCCAGCGCTGCCGTCCGCGCTCGATCTCCTCGGCGTCCATGGCCCGAACTCCGCTCCGTACGGCCGCCACGGCGACGGGGCGGCACAGCTATTAGGACGTCCTACTAATTTACTCGGACGTCCTAGTACTTGTCGACGGATGACGGCCGCGAAAGACCGGGAAACCGCCCCGGTGGCCCACGAACGCCGAGGGCCTCGCGAACGGCCGAGGCCCACGGCCGCCGAGGGCCCGCCCCGCGAAACGCCGAGGGCCCCTCCCCCGCGGCGGGGGGAGGGGCCCTCGTGCGGGCTCCCGGTTCAGACGCCGGCCGGCTGGCGGGCGCCGGTGCCCGCCGCCAGCTTCGCGGCGGCCTCGCCGGCCACCTTGCGCTCGAAGACGAAGGAGAGGAACGGGATGCAGCCCGCCGCCAGGGTCAGCACCAGTCGGCCGAGCGGCCACTTCAGCTTCTGCCCGAGCAGGAAGGTCACCACGAAGTACCCGATGTACAGGTAGCCGTGCAGCATCGCGACGTAGGTGGTCACGTCCTCGGCCGTGCTGAAGCCGTACTTCGCGACCATGAAGCCGCAGAACACCAGCAGGGCCACACCGGTCGCAATGGCCAGGGCCCGGTACCAGCCCAGCAGGGGGGTCGCCTTCATACTCTTCCTCGCCTCGCTCGGCTTTTTCGGCCGGTACGCCCGGATCCGCGCACCGCTCCCACGAGGGTAGCCGCCCTCACGCCTGCTCCTTCGCAGCCCCCTCGTCCGGCTCGGAGAAGTCGCCGGCCGCGATCCGCAGCGGCTTGAGCAGCTCGAACACCTGGCGGCACTGCTCGGGGCCGTACTCCTCCAGCCCGAACTCCATCGCCATGAGCTCGCGGGTGGCCTCCTCGACCGCCTCGCGGCCGCGCTCGGTGATCGCGGCCAGCACGCCGCGGCCGTCCAGCGGGTTGGGGCGGCGGGCGACCAGGCCGGCCCGCTCCAGGCGGTCGACGGTGTTGGTCACGCTGGTCGGGTGGACCATGAGCCGCTCGCCGATCTTGGAGAGCGAGAGCTCGCCGGTCCGGCTGAAGGTCAGCAGCACCAACGCCTCGTAGCGGGCGAAGGTCAGCCCGTACGGCTTGAGCACCGCGTCCACCCGGGAGAGCAGGATCTGGTGGGCGCGCATGATCGAGGTGATCGCCGCCATCGAGGGGACTCCGCCCCAGCGGCGGGTCCACAGCTCGTCGGCGCGGGCGATCGGGTCGAAGTCGAGAGCGAGGGGCTTGGCCACCTCCTTACCGTACCGGCGGATGGGACGCGTGCTACCAGCCGTCCTGATGGTGGACAAGCGCAACACGTGGCGGGATCCCGCCAATCGGACTGCCAGGTCCATACCAGGACATTGCGCCAGTGTGAACTGGCGGCAACACGCGTGCGGCACACCGGGGTTGACCGCCGATCGCGTCAACCCCGGGCCGGCGGGCCTCGATTCGGACCGTAACCCGCCGAAAGGCGGGGTGATTCATCCCTTTCGTCCGTCCGTTCACAATCCTTCATCCTGGCGGGACTTGGCCAATTCATGAGCAAGACCTGTCATTTGATTTGCTCGATTGTCATGCTTTCCGCCAACCCCGTCCGGCAGCCACCACCCCCACCCACCGGTGGCCAGCCGCTCGACCGCTCGGGGTCCTGCACGTCAGTGCCCGTCCTGCCCCTCAGGTGCCGACCCCGGCCCCCGGGACGCGGCGCGACCGCGCCCACGCGCGGTTTCCCGGAAGGACTCGTCCGTGAAGCGAAAGCTCGCCGCAGTCGCCGTACTCTCCGCCACCGCCCTGCTCACCGGCGTTGTCCAGGCCGGTACCGCGGCCATCGCGGACCCGGCCCCGCACTCCCGGACCGCCGACCTGATCGCCCTGGCGAACAGCCAGGCCGGCAAGGTGGCGCACGCCCTGGCCCTGGGCGGCCAGGAGCAGCTCGTCGCCAAGGACGCCCTGGTGGACGCCGACGGCACCCGTCACTTCCGTTACGAGCGCACCTTCGCCGGACTCCCGGTCCTGGGCGGCGACCTCGTCGTGCACCAGAAGGCGGACGGCTCGACCACCTCCGTCGACAAGGCCACCGGCGCGACGATCGCCCCGCCGAGCCTCACCCCGCAGATCCCCGCCGACAAGGCCGCCGCCCAGGCGACCGGCGCCGTGCAGGCCACCGTCGGCATCACCGCCGACGCGGACGAGGCGCCGCTGACGGCGGTGCACCAGACCGGCAAGGCCGAGCTGGTGGTCTGGGCCACCGACGGCAACCCGCGCCTGGCGTACCGCACCACCGTCGAGGGCGAGCGCGCCGACGGCACCCCGAGCCGCCAGCTGCTGGTCACCGACGCGGCGAGCGGCCAGGTGCTCTCCACCCACGAGGAGGTGCAGACCGCCGCCGGCACCGGCAAGGGCGTCTTCGTCGGCACCGTCCCGCTGACCACCACCCAGAGCGGCACCAGCTTCCAGCTGAAGGACGCCTCGCGCGGCGGCCAGGCCACCTACACCCTGAAGGGCAGGACCTCCGGCTCCGGCACCCTGGTCGCCAACTCGACCGACAGCTTCGGCAACGGCCTGGCCTCCAACGCGGAGTCGGCCGC
Source organism: Kitasatospora sp. NPDC033851 (assembly GCF_055576085.1). NCBI lineage: Bacteria > Bacillati > Actinomycetota > Actinomycetes > Kitasatosporales > Streptomycetaceae > Kitasatospora > Kitasatospora sp. NPDC033851. Next base: position 209,675 of record NZ_JBVIRL010000002.1, read on the forward strand.
CGTGGACGCCCAGTTCGGCGCCGCGGCCACCTGGGACTTCTACAAGAACACCTTCGGCCGCAGCGGCATCAAGAACAACGGCGTCGGCGCCGCCAGCCGGGTCCACTACGGCAAGAACTACGTCAACGCGTTCTGGGACGACTCCTGCTTCTGCATGACCTACGGCGACGGCACCAGCAACACCCACCCGCTGACCGAGCTGGACGTGGCCGGCCACGAGATGAGCCACGGCGTCACCTCCGCCACCGCCGGCCTGAACTACTCGGGCGAGTCCGGCGGCCTCAACGAGGCCACCTCGGACATCTTCGGCACCATGGTCGAGTTCTACGCCAACCTGCCCGCCGACAAGCCGGACTACCTGATCGGTGAGCTGATCAACATCAACGGTGACGGCAAGCCGCTGCGCTACATGGACCAGCCGTCCAAGGACGGCGCCTCGGCCGACTACTGGTCGTCCTCGGTCGGCAACCTGGACGTCCACTACTCCTCCGGCGTGGCCAACCACTTCTTCTACCTGCTCGCCGAGGGCAGCGGCGCCAAGACCATCAACGGCGTCAACTACAACAGCCCGACCTACAACAACTCCACCCTCGCCGGCATCGGCCGGGACAAGGCCGCTCAGGTCTGGTACAAGGCGCTGACCACCTACATGACCTCCAGCACCGACTACGCGGCCGCCCGCACCGCCACCCTCAAGGCGGCGACCGACCTGTACGGCGCGAGCAGCGCCGAGTACAGCGCCGTCGCCGCGACCTGGACCGCGGTCAACGTCAACTGACGTACCGCGCAAGCGATCCGGACGCCCGGGGCCCGTCGGAGGACAGGCCCCGGGCGTCCGCTCGTTCCGGGCCAGGGCCGTTGAGCTGCCACGTCGGTCCGGTTGGCGGGGTTCCGCCAGGCAGGACGAACCGCCCATACCGGGCAACCGACGGCAGCCGAACCATCCGTACCGGGACTGGCGGTTCCTGGCCAATCCCCGGACGCGGCCTGTCCATCCCTGCCGGAAATTGTCATGCTTCTGACCAAGTCCCGTCCGACCTCCGCCACCCCCACCCATTCCGGCGGAGCGTCAGGAACCGCACGGGACCGGCACGTCCGCGCCCTACCGCCCCACGGTGCCAACCCCGGCGCCCCGGTACGCGGCGCACCCGCACGCACCCGCGGGTCTCGTGGAAGGAACCCCCGTACGTGAAGCGAAAGCTGACTGTCGGAGCCGTACTCTCCGCCACCGCCCTGCTGGCCGGCGTCGTCCAGATCGCCGCCGTCCCCGCCGCCCAGGCCGCCGCCCCCGCACCGGAGCAGCAGCAGTCCGCGCTGCTCGCGCTGGCCGCCGGCCAGAGCGCCCCGGTCGCCCAGGCCCTCGCCCTCGGCGGCCAGGAGAAGCTGGTCCCCAAGGACGTGGTGGTGGACCGGGACGGCACCCGCCACCTTCGGTACGAGCGGACCTACGCCGGCCTGCCGGTGATCGGCGGCGACCTGGTCGTCCACCAGAAGGCCGACGGCTCGGTGGGCTCGGTCGACCGCGCCTTCGCCGGCCGGCTGTCCGTGCCCGACCTGACCCCGGGCCTCGCCGCGGGCCAGGCCGCCGAGCGGGCCACCGCCGCGGTGCGCGCGACGGTCGGCACCGCCGCCGACGAGGACGAGGCCGCGCTCACCCGGGTCGACGGCGCCGACGCGACCGAGCTGGTCGTCTGGGCCACCGACGGCGCCCCGCGCCTGGCCCACCGCACGACGGTCACGGGCGAGCGGGCGGACGGCACCCCGAGCCGCCAGGAGGTCGTCACCGACGCCGCCACCGGCCAGGTGCTCTCCAGCCAGGAGCACGTGCAGACCGCGACCGGCACCGGCAAGGGCGTCAACGTCGGCACCGTCACGCTGACCACCACCCAGAGCGGCTCGAACTACCAGCTCAAGGACGCCACCCGGGGCAACCAGTCCACCACCGACCTCAAGGGCGGCACCTCGGGCAGCGGCACGCTGTTCGCCAACACCACGAACTCCTGGGGCAACGGCTCGCCGTCCAACCGCGAATCCGCCGCCGTGGACGCCCAGTTCGGCGCCGCGGCCACCTGGGACTTCTACAAGAACACCTTCGGCCGCAGCGGCATCAAGAACAACGGCGTCGGCGCCGCCAGCCGGGTCCACTACAGCACCAACTACGTCAACGCGTTCTGGGACGACTCCTGCTTCTGCATGACCTACGGCGACGGCTCGGGCAACACCCACCCGCTGACCGCCATCGACGTCTCCGGCCACGAGATGAGCCACGGCGTCACCTCCGCCACCGCCGGCCTGAACTACTCGGGCGAGTCCGGCGGCCTCAACGAGGCCACCTCGGACATCTTCGGCACCATGGTCGAGTGGTCGGCCAACCTGCCCTCCGACCCGCCGGACTACCTGATCGGCGAGAAGCTCAACATCAACGGCAACGGCACCCCGCTGCGCTACATGGACAAGCCGTCCAAGGACGGCGCCTCGGCCGACTACTGGTCCTCCACCGTCGGCAACAAGGACGTCCACTACTCCTCCGGCGTCGCCAACCACTTCTTCTACCTGCTCGCCGAGGGCAGCGGCGCCAAGGTGATCAACGGGGTCAGCTACAACAGCCCGACCTCCAACGGCTCGACGGTGACCGGCATCGGCCGGACCAAGGCGGCGGCCATCTGGTACCGCGCCCTGACCGTCTACATGACCTCCACCACCAACTACAAGGCCGCCCGCACGGCGACCCTGAAGGCCGCCACCGACCTGTACGGCGCGACCAGCACCGAGTACAAGGCGGTCGCGGCGGCCTGGAGCGGCGTGAACGTCAACTAGCCGCACCCGGCGCGAGCCACCCCCGGTAAGAAACGGCGACAGGCTGCCGCGGCCCTTTGGGAGAGGAGGCCGTGGCAGCCTGTCGACCGTCCGCGCCCCGGATCACGACTGCGGATCGCGGCTGCGGCTCAGGGCTGCGACTCAAGGCTGGGCTCAGGCGGTGGCCGGCTTCAGCTCTCCGCGCTCCTCGCGGCCGAGCATCCGCTCGGCGAAGAAGCCGCCGGTGGGCAGCACCGAGAGGACGAACAGCAGGATGCCGCGCTTGGCGTCCCACTTCTGCGTCTGCCAGGCCTGGATCCAGAAGATCGCGTACAGGATGAACAGGATCCCGTGGACCATGCCCATCACCGGGACGGCGTCGAAGGAGGTCGTCCGCTTCAGCACCGAGCAGATCAGCAGCAGGATGAACGAGACCCCTTCGGGGCCGGAGACCAGGCGCAGGCGGTGGACGGCGCTGCTGTTCACGTGGGATACCTCAATACGGGGGTCGGAGGCGCGGGCGCGCTTGTGAAGCGACTCACAAGCCTTCCGGTCATTATCACCGAGCACATGTCCGAGTCCCCGGCCGGGGGCGAACTCCGTGCCCGATCTCACAGCCCCCGCCCACGCCGCCGCCACCGCACCCGCCCCCACCGGCGCCGCGGCCCCGCCGCGTTGTCACAGCTGTGTGCCGGAACACGACCGAGCGCGACCGCCCGTCACCGGGAACCCCTATCCTGCTGCCCGCGCGCCCACCGATCCGGGCGCCGGAAGCATCACGCCACGGGGGTAGTCACCACATGTTCAAGCGCGACTGGGACCGCCGGACCTGCGCCAAGCGCGGCCACGTCACCTACGCACCCACCGAGCCCGAGCTGGCCTCCCGGCTGCACGCCGCCACCGCCCTCGGCGACGCCTGGCGCTGCCTGCGCTGCGGCGACTTCGCACTGGGCGCCCCGCACGGCTCCGGCCCCGCCGGGAACGCGCCGCTGGTGCCGCGCGGCAAGGCGCTGCGGGACCTCTTCATCCTGCGCTTCCTCGCCATCGAGCGGGTGCTGCGCGGGCTGCTGATCATCGTGATCGCCTGGGCCGTGTGGAAGTTCTCCAACAGCCAGGACGCGGTGCACCGGGTCTTCGACCAGAACCTGACGGTCTTCAGGCCGGTCACCGACCACTTCCACTGGGACCTCGAGCACGCCCCGATCGTCGAGACGATCCGCAAGACCTTCGACTTCAAGAAGAGCACCCTGCTGATCGTCGCGGGCGCGCTGCTGGCGTACGCCCTGATCGAGATCGTCGAGGCGGTCGGCCTCTGGCTGAACAAGCGCTGGGCCGAGTACCTGACGGTGGTCGCCACCGCGGCCTTCCTGCCGCTGGAGGGCTACGAGCTGAGCCACCACGTCAGCGCGGTGAAGATCTGCACCCTGCTGCTGAACATCGCGGCGGTCCTCTGGATCATGCTCTCCAAGCGCCTGTTCGGGCTGCGCGGCGGCGTGGTGGCCTTCGAGGCGGAGCGCCACTCGGCCTCGCTGCTGGAGGTCGAGCAGTCGGCCGGCACGATCCCGCGCGCCGGGCACGGGGCGCACGCGCGGAGCTGACCGGCACGGGGCGCACGCCCGGCGCTGACCGGGCCCGTTTGTCGCAGCCCCGTACCGGTTTGGCCCCGAACCCTCCCCGGGCCACGGCCGCAGCGGCTAGATTGCGGCCGTGGCACAGTTCAGACTCCAGGGATCGCGAGTGCTCGCCGTCGACTTGGGCGGCGACGCCGTCAAGGCCAGACACGGCTCGATGGTCGCCTACACCGGGCAGATGACCTTCAAGAAGCTGACCGGCGGTGGGGACGGCCTGCGCGGCATGGTCGCGCGCCGGCTGACCGGCGAGAAGATGACCGTCATGGAGGTGAAGGGCCAGGGCACCTGCTACTTCGCCGACAAGGCCACCGAGATCAACCTGGTCAGGCTGAACGGCGAAGCGCTGTACGTCGAGGCGGACAACCTGCTCTGCACCGAGTCCACCCTGCACACCGGCACCAGCTTCACCGGCCTGAACGGCATGTCCTCCGGCAACGGCCTCTTCACCACCAAGGTGGAGGGCCACGGCTGGGCCGCCCTCACCTCCAACGGGCCCGCCATCATCCTGCGGGTCGACAAGAGCATGCCGCTGCGCGTGGACCCGGGCGCGTACGTGGCGCACACCGGCAACCTGCACCGCAGCCTGAAATCGGGCGCGGGCTGGACCACGGTGATCGGCGAGGGCGGCGGCGAGGCCGTCCAGGTCGAGTTCACCGGCGACGGCCTGGTGTACGTCCAGCCCTCCGAGAAGATCACCATCGGTGGTGACGTCTGATGGGCTTCACGAAGATCAACGGCAAGATGATCGAGGCCCAGGTGGTGCCCGGGCAGCGGCTGTTCAGCCAGCGCGGCGCGATGCTCGCGTACAGCGGCGACGTCCGCTTCACGCCGAACATCACCGGCGGGCAGGGCGGCGTGATGTCGATGATCGGCCGCCGGGTGGCCAACGAGGACACCCCGCTGATGAGCGTCGAGGGCCAGGGCCGGGTGATGTTCGGCCACGGCGGCCACCACGTCCACGTGATCGACCTGTTCGGCGACACCCTGTACGTCGAGGCGGACCGGCTGCTCGCCTTCGAGGGCACGCTGCGGCAGTCCACCATGTTCATGGGCGCGCAGGGCGGCGTGATGGGCATGGTCCGCGGCCAGGTCACCGGGCAGGGCCTGTTCACCACCAAGCTGGAGGGCAACGGCTCCGTCGCGGTGATGGCCCACGGCGGCGTCTTCGAGCTGCCGATCGTCCCCGGCCAGTCGGTGCACGTCGACCCGCAGGCGTACGTGGCGCACCGCGGCGACGTGCGCAACAAGCTGTCCACTGCGCTCGGCTGGCGCGACATGATCGGCCGCGGTTCGGGCGAGGCGTTCCAGCTGGAGCTGTCCGGGCAGGGCGCGGTGTACGTCCAGGCGAGCGAGGAGAAGCTCTGATGTCCTACCCGCCGCAGCCCCCGTACGGGTCGTCGCCGCACGACCAGCCCACCCAGCCCGGCTTCGTCATGCCGCCGCCTCCCCCGCCGAACCACGGCCCGCAGCAGGGCTACCCGGCGCCGGGCGGCCACCCGCAGCAGGGCGGGTACCCGACGCCCCCGCCCGGGCAGCCGAACCAGCCCCCGCAGCCGCCCCACCAGCCGTACGCCCAGGAGCAGTTCGGCGGCCCGATCGCCCCGCTGCCGACCACCCAGGGCGGCGACGGCCCGGTGGTGCACGACGTGTACAGCCTGCCGGTCAACGACAACGTCAACCCGTACGCCTTCTCGGTTGAGCTGAACGGGTCCTACTTCCTGCAGAAGGGCAAGATGATCGCCTACTACGGCGACATCACCTTCAAGGGCGTCGGCGCCGGAATGGTCGACCGGATGCTCGGGCAGCACTTCAACTCGCCGATGCACGCGTCGGACTGGGTGGTCGCCGAGGGCCGCGGCAAGCTGCTGCTGGCCGACCGGGCGTTCGACCTCAATTCGTACGACCTGGAGGACGGCAACCTGACCGTCCGCTCCGGCAACCTGCTCGCCTTCGACCCGACGCTGCGGCTCAAGCAGTCGATCATCCCGGGCTTCCTGACCCTGCTCGGCACCGGCCGCTTCGTCGCCGCCTCCAACGGGCCGGTGCACTTCGTCGAGCCGCCGATCCGGGTGGACCCGCAGGCCCTGGTCGGCTGGGCGGACTGCCCGGCGCCGTGCCACCACTACGACCACAACTACATGCACGGACTGATCGGCGGCATCCGGCGGCTGACCGGCATCGGCGGCGCCTCCGGCGAGGAGCACCAGTTCGAGTTCATCGGCGCCGGGCAGGTACTGCTGCAGTCCAGCGAGAAACTGATGGCGGATCGGGCGGTCGGCCACGTCGGCGCCGAGGCGGGCGTCCCGGTCGGCGGGGTGCCGTCCCAGCCGGGCACGGCCGGCCACGGCGGCGGCAACCCCAACATGCCGGGTCTGGGTAACCTGGGCGACCTCGGTCGGCGTTTCGGCCTGTAAACTTGTACAAGATTGAACTAAATCGGCTATGCTGGATCCCATGGATACGCACACAATCGACACTGCGGACAACCCTCCGTCGCAGCCCGAGGAGGAGACTCCCTGGCTGACCGCCAGGGAGCAGCGGATGTGGCGCGCCCATCTGGAGGTCGCCAAGCTGCTCGACTACCAGCTCAGCCGCGAACTCCAGCCCCACAACCTGGCGATCAACGACTACGAGATCCTGGTCGTGCTCTCCGAGGCCCCCGACCGCCGCATGCGGATGACCGACCTCGCGACCGCCACACTGCAGTCGAAGAGCCGCCTCTCCCACCAGATCACCCGCATGGAGAACGCCGGCCTGGTCCTCCGCCAGGAGTGCCCCGGCGACCGCCGCGGCCTCTACGCCCACCTCACCGAGCAGGGCTGGGAAACCATGCAGCGCGTCGCCCCGGACCACGTACGCAGCGTCCGGGCCCACTTCATCGACCGCTTCACCCCGGACCAGCTGGACGCCATGTTCGCGGCCCTCGCCCCCATCGCCGAACACCTCCGCGGCCTCCGCGGCCGCCCGTAGGCTCCACAGCCGCCCCGCCGCCCCGCCGGACCCGTCCGGCGGGGCGGCGACGTGAAACCGCGGCGAAAGGACCGGCTCAGCTCGTGGTCAGGCCCGCGACGAGTTCGTCGGCTGCGCCGTACGGGTCCAGTTCGCCGTTGGCGACGCGTTCGGCCAGGGCGGCCAGGTGTCGGTCTCCGCGCAGGTCGCCGATGCGGGCGCGCAGTTCGGCCAGGGCGATGGCCTCGATCTCCTCGGCGGCCCGGCGGCGGCGCCGGACCGCGAGTTCGCCGTGTTCCTCGAGCCAGGCGCGGTGCTTCTCGAGCGCCTCGACCACCTCGTCCACGCCCTCGCCGCGGGCGGCGACGGTCTTCACGATCGGCGGGCGCCAGTCGCCCGCCTCGCGGGCCTCGCCGAGGCCCAGCATGTGGTTGAGTTCCCGGGCGGTGGCGTCGGCGCCGTCCCGGTCGGCCTTGTTGACGACGAAGACGTCGCCGATCTCCAGGATCCCGGCCTTGGCGGCCTGGATGCCGTCGCCCATTCCGGGGGCGAGGAGCACCACGGTGGTGTCGGCTTGGGCGGCGATCTCGACCTCGGACTGCCCGACCCCGACGGTCTCGACGAGGATGACCTCACAGCCGGCCGCATCGAGTACTCGCAGCGCCTGCGGGGCCGTCCAGGAGAGCCCGCCGAGGTGGCCGCGGGTGGCCATCGAGCGGATGAACACCTCGGGGTCGGTGGCGTGGTCCTGCATCCGGACCCGGTCGCCCAGGAGCGCGCCGCCGGAGAACGGCGAGGACGGGTCGACGGCCAGGACGCCGACCCGCTTGCCGAGCCGCCGGTAGGCGGAGACCAGCGCCGAGGTGGAGGTGGACTTGCCGACTCCCGGCGAGCCGGTCAGGCCGACGGTGTAGGCCTGGCCGGTGTACGGCGCGAGCGCGGCCATGGCCTCCCGTAGCTGCGGGGCGGCGTTCTCGACCAGCGTGATCAGCCGGGCGACGGCCCGCGGCCGGCCCTGCCGGGCCTGCTCGACCAGCGTGGCGACATCGATCATCAGGAGCTCCTAGCGCGGATGCGGATGCCGAAGGGGCTGCGGACCGCTTGTGGCGGTCCGCAGCCCCGAAGTTCAGATCAGCTGATCAGGCCTTCGGGACGCGCACGATGAGCGCGTCGCCCTGACCGCCGCCGCCGCACAGCGCGGCCGCGCCGACCCCGCCGCCGCGGCGCTGCAGCTCCAGCGCCAGGCTGAGCACCACGCGGGCGCCGGACATGCCGATCGGGTGGCCGAGCGCGATGGCACCGCCGTTGACGTTGACGATGTCCGAGGAGACGCCCAGGTCCTTGGTCGACTGGTACGCGACGGCCGCGAACGCCTCGTTGATCTCGATCAGGTCGAGGTCGGCGACCTCCAGGCCCTCCTTGGCCAGCGCGTGCTTGATCGCGTTGGACGGCTGCGACTGCAGCGAGTTGTCTGGGCCGGCCACGTTGCCGTGCGCGCCGATCTCGGCGATCCAGGTCAGGCCCAGCTCCTCGGCCTTGGCCTTGCTCATCACGACCACCGCGGCGGCGCCGTCGGAGATCTGCGAGGAGGTGCCGGCGGTGATCGTGCCGTCCTTGGTGAAGGCCGGGCGCAGCTTGGCCAGGCCCTCGACGGTGGTGTCCGCGCGGATGCCCTCGTCCTGGGTGAACAGGACCGGCTCGCCCTTGCGCTGCGGGATGGCGACCGGGGCGATCTCGGCGTCGAAGACGCCGTCGGCCTGCGCCTTGGCGGCCCGCTGGTGGGAAGCGGCCGCGATCTGGTCCTGCACGTCGCGCGGGATGCCCAGGCGGGTGTTGTGCTTCTCGGTGGACTCGCCCATCGGGATGTTCTCGTAGGCGTCGGTGAGGCCGTCGTACGCCATGGCGTCCAGCATCTCGATCGCGCCGTACTTGAAGCCCTCGCGGGACTTGGGCAGCAGGTGCGGGGCGTTGGTCATCGACTCCTGGCCACCGGCCACGACGATGTCGAACTCGCCGGCGCGGATCAGCTGGTCGGCCAGCGCGATGGCGTCCAGGCCGGAGAGGCAGACCTTGTTGATGGTCAGGGCGGGCACGTTCATCGGGATGCCGGCCTTGACGGCGGCCTGGCGGGCCGGGATCTGGCCCGCGCCGGCCTGCAGCACCTGGCCCATGATCACGTACTGGACCTGGTCCCCCGTGATGCCGGACCGTTCCAGGGCGGCCTTGATGGCGACGCCGCCGAGCTCGGCGCCGGAGAAGCCCTTGAGGGATCCGAGCAGGCGCCCCATCGGGGTCCGTGCACCGGCAACGATCACAGAGGTGGTGTTGGTCATGGGACGGGCCCCTTCGCACGTCGTGGCCAGGTGAGGATGCGCTCAATGTACTGACCTGTTACCCGCCCGTCACCGGAGCGACGGTGTGATCGAGCGCACTGGCACCCTCCAGTCAACACCGTGCCGATGCGGTCCGGGTGAACCCCGCAGCGTGTGAGCAGGCTCGCACGTCCGACACTGGCGTCCGCCGCGGGCCATGCGCTGCACTTGGTGCCACCCTTGTCCCCAACCACCCGGAGGTTGCCGTGCTGACCCGAATCGACCACATCGGCATCGCCTGCCGAGACCTCGACAAGACGGTCGAGTTCTACCGCGCCACCTACGGCTTCGAGGTCTTCCACTCCGAGGTCAACGAGGAGCAGGGCGTCCGCGAGGCCATGCTCAGGATCAACGGGACCGACGACGGCGGCGCCTCCTACCTCCAGCTGCTGGAGCCCACCCGGCCCGACTCCACCGTCGCCAAGTGGCTGGAGAAGAACGGCGAGGGCGTGCACCACATCGCCTTCGGCACCGCCGACGTGGACGGCGACGCCGAGGCCATCCGCGGCAAGGGTGTCCGGGTCCTCTACGACGAGCCGCGGATCGGCTCGATGGGCTCGCGGATCACCTTCCTGCACCCGAAGGACTGCGGCGGCGTGCTGACCGAGCTGGTCACGTCCGCGCAGAACGCCCACAGCGCCCAGGGCGGCGAGAGCGCCGACGAGGAGCACTGATCGTCCACCGGAGTGCCCCCAGGGTGTCGCGCGCCCGGGCGGCATCCGACGGCCTCACGGTCATGACCCGTCAGTAACCTGGCCGGAACAGCCGGAAAACCCCCATGCGGCCATTCCCCCGCCGTGCGCGCCCACTACAATGCCCAGGTGCGCGACGACTCCGGGGGACGGAGGCGACGGGCACGGCCGAAGACAGGCCCGTTCGCCCTCCAGCGGTCGGCCCGTCGCAAGGGGAGTCCATTACGCGGGCACGGCTGAACAGTCGCAAGACGGATCTGTCACCATTCTCCACAAGGCAAGAGTTCGCCCAGGAGTCCACTCGGACGGGGGAACGCGGCACCGCCGCGCTTCCGCGCCCCGGACTCCGACGACCGCGGCGGGCGGCCCCGGATTGGCGAGGGGTCGTCCACCTGCCGCGGATGCAAGGACCAGTCGGACCGGCACCCCGGAAACGGGCGCCCCGGACCGGCCGGGTCGAGGACGCGACCAGGAGATGGATGGGACCGCGGAGTGCGGGGCAACGACCGCTACGAGGCTGACGATCACCTCTCCCAGTTCGAGGCCGAGATGGGTCGGACTCGGAAGGAGCGGGACAAGGCAGCCGAGCATGCCGAAGACCTCGCCTACCAGGTGGAGGTGCTCCGGGCGAAGCTGCACGAGTCCCGTCGCATGCTCGCCCAGCCGCGCGCCTTCGACGCCGTCTCCGGCCAGGCCGAGCAGATGCTCCGCACCGCCGAGATGCAGGCCCAGCAGCTGCGCGCCGATGCCGAGCGTCAGCTGCGCGACTCCCAGGCCGCGACCCAGCGGATCATGGCCGAGGCCGCCGAGCGCACCGCCCGTCTGGAGGCCGAGCTCACCGCCCGCCGCCGCCAGCTGGAGGACGAGCTCGCCGAGCTGCGCCGCTCCGCCGAGCAGCACGTCAACGGCTGGGCCGAGCAGACCCGGGCCGGCTCCGAGCAGGAGGCCCAGCGCCTCCTCCAGGAGGCCCGCGTCGAGGCCGAGCGGATGGTCGCCGCCGCCCGTGCGGAGGCCGTCGCCCTGTCCGACCAGGCCCGCGCCCAGACCGCCGCCGACGTGGACGCCGCCCGCGGCGAGGCCCACGCCGCCGCCGAGGCCGCCCTCCAGCGGGCCCAGACCGACGCCGAACGCCTGCTGCGTGCCGCCTCCGAGCAGGCCCAGCAGGCCGGCGCCCAGGCCGCCGCGGACGTGGACGCCGCCCGCGGCCAGGCCCAGCAGGAGCTGGCCGCCGCCCATGCCGCGGCCGAGCAGCAGCTGGCCGTCGCACAGGGCGAGATCGGCCGGCTCAAGGAGCAGGCCGCCGCCGAACAGGCCCGGGCCGAGCAGCAGCTCGGCGCCGCCAAGGCCGAGATAGAGCGGCTGCGCGCCGAGGCGATCGCCGAGGCGGAGCGCACCCGCCACGAGGCCGCCGCGCTGCGCGCCCAGGCCGAGCAGGCCGCCGAGCAGCTCCAGGCCGACGCCGAGGCCGCCGCCGTCCGCAAGGTCGCCGACGGTGAGGCCGCCAACGAGCAGCGCTCGCAGACCGCCCGGGCCGAGGTGGCCCGGATGGTGGCCCAGGCCACGAAGGAAGCCGACGCGATCCGCGCCGAGGCCGAGACCGTACGGACCACGGCCGCCACCCGGCAGGCCGAGGCCGACGCCGCCAAGGCCGCCGCCTCCGAGGAGAGCGAGCGCCTGCGGGCCACCGCCGAGTCGGTCGCCGCCGAGCTGCGCGCCGAGGCCGAGGCCGCGATCGCCGACATGCGCGCCCGGGCCGAGCGGGACGTGGCCGACCTGCGGGCGCAGGCCGAGTCCGAGGCCCAGCGTCTGCGCAGCGAGGCCGAGGAGGAGGGCCGGGCGGCCGGCGCCAAGGACGCCACCGTCCACCTCGCCAAGGCCGCCAAGACCGCCGAGGAGGTGCTCGGCCGGGCCAACCACGACGCCGAGACCGCCCGGAGCGAGGCCGCCACCGAGGCCGAGCGGATCCGCACCGAGGCCGCCGCCGAGGCGCAGCGCCTGCGCGAGCAGGCCCAGGCCGCCGTCGAGCAGGCCCAGAACGCCGCTCTGGACGACGCCGCCGCGATCCGCGAGCGGATCGAGCAGATGCAGGACGAGGCGGCCCGGCTGCGCGCCGAGGCCGAGGAGCTGCGCGCCCAGGCCGCCGCCGAGGCGGACCGGGTCCGCAGCGAGGCCCGCCGGCAGGCGGTGCTGCAGATCGAGGAGTCGGCGAAGAACGCCGAGGAACTGCTCACCAGGGCCAAGGCCGACGCGGACGAGCTGCGCGCGGGCGCGGCGGGCGAGATCGAGCGGCTGCGCGAGCAGGCCCAGGAGCAGGCTGCCGAGACCCAGGGCCGGGCCGAGCAGACCCTGGCCCGGGCCCGCGCCGAGGCCGGGAAGATCACCGCCACCGCCGAGCAGCAGGGTCAGGACGCACTCTCCGCCGCCAAGGCCGCGGCCGCCGAGAACCGCACCGCCGCCGAGCGCGAGACCGCCGAACTCCGGCGCGAGGCAAGCGAGTTCGACCAGCGGGTACGGGCCGAGGCGAACGCCGCCGCGGAGGCCGTGACCGCCGAGGCGCAGGCCGAGGCGAACGCGGCGCGGGACGCCGCGGTGGCCGACGCCGAGCGGGTGCGCACCGAGGCCGACACCGAGGCCGCCCGCACCCGGGCCGAGGCCGAGGCCGCCGCGAACGCGCTGCGCGAGGAGAGCCGCCGCGAGCGCGAGGAGGCGGCCACCGGGCTGCGCCGCGAGCGCGAGGAGACCGCCGACCAGCTGGCCGCCGCCAAGACCGCCCGCACGCAGGCCGAGCAGGCCGCCGCCGAGGTCCGCGAGGTCGCCGACGCCCACGCCGCGCAGGTGCGGGCGGAGGCCGAGCAGGCCGCCGGCGAACTGCGCGCCCTCGCCCGGCA
>NZ_JBVIRL010000002.1:223100-602990 GCF_055576085.1 Kitasatospora sp. NPDC033851
CACGAGACCACCCAGCAGCGCGAGAGCGCCGAGGCCTACGCCGACCGCGTCCGCACCGAGGCCGAACAGCACGCCACCGACCTCACCGAACGCACCGCCACCGAGACCGCCGAGATCCGCACGGCCGCCGACACCTACGCCGCGCAGGTGCGGGCGGAGGCCGAGCAGGCCGCCGGCGAACTGCGCGCCCTCGCCCGGCACGAGACCACCCAGCAGCGCGAGAGCGCCGAGGCCTACGCCGACCGCGTCCGCACCGAGGCCGAACAGCACGCCACCGACCTCACCGAACGCACCACCGCCGAGACCGCCGAGATCCGCACGGCCGCCGAGGCGTACGCCACCGACGTCCGCGAGGCCGCCGACGAGCTGCTGGCGCGCGCCGAGGCCACCGCCGAGCAGCGCCGGGCGGATGCCGCCAAGGACGCCAAGGCCGTCCGCGAGAAGGCCGCCGCCGAACTGGCGCTGGCCAACGAGCAGGCCGGGACCGTCCGGGCCGAGGCCGGCCGCGAGCTGTCCGAGGCCCGCGCCACCGCCGACGGCATCCGCGCCGAGGCCTCGGCCGAGCTGGAGCAGGCCAAGGCCGACCGTGCGGAGCTGATCGCCGCCGCGAAGGCCGAGGGCGCCGAACTGGTCGCCGTCGCCGAGGAGGAGGCCGCCGAGGTCCGCCAGTCGGTGGCCGGCATGCACGAGGCCGCCGCCGAGCAGATCGCCGCGCTCAAGGCCGCCGCCGGGCAGGAGGCCGCCGAGGTCCGCGAGGCCGCCGAGCAGTACGCCACCGAGCTGCGCGAGACCGCCGAGCGCGAAACCGCCGAGCAGCGCGAACTGGCCGACCGGGAGACCGCCGAGCAGCGCGCGGACGCCGAGCAGTACGCCACCGAGGTCCGCGAGCTCGCCGAGCGCGAGACCGCCGAGCAGCGCGAGCTCGCCGACCGGGAGACCAGCGAGCAGCGCGCGGACGCCGAGCAGTACGCCACCGCGCTGCGCGAGCGGACCGAGCTGGAGCTGGCCGCCGAACGCGAGGCCGTCGAGGCCGAGCTCGGCCGGCAGCGCGCCGAGGCCCAGGCCTACGACGAGCACCTGCGCGCGGACGCCGAGGCCGAGCTGCGCGCCGCCCGGGAGGCCGCCGAGCAGCTGCGCGCCGACGCCGAGGCGCAGGCCGCCCGGACCGTGGCCGAGGCCGAGGCCCAGGGCGCCCGGACGGTCGCCGACGCCGAGGAGCTGGCAGCCGGGCTGCGCGCCGAGGCCGAGGAGTACGCCCTCGCCACCCGCACGCTGGCCGACGAGTACGACAGCGCCGCCCACGCCCGGGCCGACGCGTACGACGCGGAGACCCGGGAGGCCGCCGAGCAGTTCGACAAGGCCACCCGCGAGCACGCCAAGTCGGTCCTGGAGAAGGCCTTCGCCGACGCCGAGGCGCTCGGCGAGGACGCCCAGACCACCGCGCTGGCCACCACCGCCGCCGCCGAGGAGCAGGCGGACGCGATGGTCGCCGCCGCCCGCAAGGAGGCCGACCGGCTGGTCCTCGCCGGCGAGGCGGCCGGCCAGGCCGAGGTCGAGAAGGGCCGCTCCGACGCGGACACGCTGCTCGCCGAGGCCCGCCGGGACGCCACCGCGATCCGCGAGCGCGCCGAGGAGCTGCGCGAGCGAACCGACGCCGAGGTGGAGGCGCTGCACGAGCGTGCCCGCAAGGAGAACGCGGCGGCCATGAAGTCGGCCGGCGAGCGGGTGGACGCGCTGGTGACGGCCGCGCAGGAGCAGCTGACCGAGGCCGAGGAGCAGGCGGTGGCCACCGTCGCCGAGGCCGAGGACCGCGCCGCGGCGCTGGTCGCGGCCGCCGAGGACCGCGCGGGCGAGCTCACCTCGGAGGCCTCTGCCGAGGCCAGCAAGGTCCGTCTGTCGGCGGTCCGCAAGGCCGAGGGCCTGCTCAAGGAGGCGGAGACCAAGCTCGCCAACTCCACCGACCGCGCCGAGGCGCTCATCGAGAAGGCGGAGGCGAAGCTGCGGTCGGCCGAGGCCGAGGCCGAGGAGCAGCTGGACCGGGCGGCGGCCGAGGCGGAGAAGCGTCTGCGGGAGGCCGACGAGGCCGCGGACGAGCAGGTCGAGCTGGCGAGGGCGGAGGCGGAGCGGATGCTCGCCGAGGCGAAGGCGGAGGCGAAGCGGGTCACCGACGAGGGCCGGCGCGAGCTGGACGAGCTGGTGCGCCGCCGCAAGGACATCAACACCGAGATCTCCAGGGTGCAGGACGTGCTGTCCGCGCTGGAGGCTTTCGAGGCACCGTCACCGGTCGCCCAGGCCAACGGGGGAAGCAACACCAAGAAGGACGGGGGTGCCAAGGCCGGTGCCGGAGTCGGCTCCCCCCGTTCGGGTGGCAATCGTTCCAAGAACGCGCCACCCGATTGAGCGGACATTGTCCGCGAGAGAACGGCATTTCGCCGTCGACACTCCGGTACCGTGTCAGGATTCCCTCAACCACCTCAGCGGTTTGACGACAGGAAGCCCAGAACCCCATGAGCGACAGTCACTCCCCTCACGGCTTCGACCTGGTGCGCCGTGGGTACGAGCGTGCCCAGGTCGACGAGCGGATCACCAAGCTGGTGGCCGACCGTGACAGTGCCTTGACCCGGATCAGTGCGCTGGAGAAGCGCATCGAGGAGCTCCACCTGGAGACGCAGACCGCCCAGGCGGCGGTCGTCGAGCAGGAGCCCTCGTACGCCGGTCTCGGCGCCCGCGTCGAGAAGATCCTGCGGCTCGCCGAGGAGGAGGCCAAGGACCTGCGCGACGAGGCGCACCGCGCCGCCGAGCAGCACCGCGAGCTCGCCGAGGCCGCCGCCCAGCAGGTCCGCACCGAGGCCGAGAACTACGCCAAGGACCGCAAGGCCAAGGCCGAGGACGAGGGTCTGCGGATCGTCGACAAGGCCAAGAGCGACTCCGCCCAGCTGCGCGCCGAGGCCAACAAGGACGCCCAGAACAAGCGCGAGGAGGCGGACGCCCTCTTCGAGGAGACCCGCACCAAGGCCGCCCAGGCCGCGCTGGAGTTCGAGACCAACCTGGCCAAGCGCCGCGAGCAGTCCGAGCGCGACCTGGCCGCCCGTCAGGCCAAGGCCGAGAAGCGTCTGGCCGAGATCGAGCACCGGGCCGAGCAGCTGCGCCTGGAGGCCGAGAAGCTGCGCACCGACGCCGAGCGCCGGGCCCGCCAGACCGTCGAGACGGCCCAGCGCCAGTCCGAGGACATCGTGGCGGACGCCAACGCCAAGGCCGACCGCATCCGCAGCGAATCCGAGCGCGAGCTGGCGGCGCTCACCAACCGCCGCGACAGCATCAACGCCCAGCTGACCAACGTCCGCGAGATGCTGGCGACGCTGACCGGCGCGGCCGTGGCCGCCGCCTCGCTGCCGAACGACGACACCATGGGCGTGCCCGCCCAGCAGTCGCGCTGACGCCGGCTCCCCCGCCGCACCCCGCCGCACCCCGCCGTACCCCGCCGTACCGCAGGCCCTCACCCGCCCGGGTGAGGGCCTGTCGGCTGTCGCCCCGTCATCATCTCGGGGGTCTTCTACCGGGGGTAGGCGCCGTCCGGCCGCTGGTACCCGCTGCTGAGCTGGTTGCCCTCGTCGTCGGAGACGGTGCCGAACCAGGAGGTGCACCAGACCGACACCGAGTCGGGCCAGTACTGCACCTCGAAGGGGTGGCCGGACCCGTAGTCGCCGTAGGAGGTGACGATGAAGGTCTCCCCCGGGCGCATCCAGTAGTCCTCGCCGAGCGGTTCCAGGGTCAGCTCGACCAGCCCCTCGCTCCGGTTGGTCACGGGCATCCGACCGCTGACCTCCAGCGCCGAGAAGTCCCAGGCCGCCGCGTCCCGGCTCTCCTGGCTCATCCGGCGGCCACCCGGGCGAGCAGGGCGCGGACGGCGGTGTCGAAGGCGTCGGGCGCCTCCAGGGCGCTCAGGTGGCCCACCCCGGGGATGACGGTCAGCTCGGCGTCCGGGCGGGCCCGGACCATCAGTTCGGCCTCCTCCGGCGCCACCAGGGGGTCCTGGGCGCCCGCCACGACCGCCACCGGCACCCGCAGCCCGGCCAGCACGTCCCGGGCGTCCGTACGGGCCGCCATGGCCCGCTGGGCCCAGGCCACGGCGGCCGGCGAGGCGGCGGCGACCATCGTCTCCACCCGCTCCACGAGGTGCTGCGAGTCGGGCCCGAGCTGCCCGGCCGCGACCTGCTCGTCCAGCAGCAGCCGCACGCTGTCCCGCGCGGTGACGGCGGCGGCGATCCGCTCCCGGTTGGCCCGTACCGCGTCGGTGTCGGCGGTGGCGCGGGTGTTGGCCAGCAGCAGGCCGGACAGCCGCCCGGGGTGGCGGCGGGCGAAGGCCAGCGCCACGTAGCCGCCCATGGAGAGCCCGCCGACCACCGCGCGCTCGATCCCGGCGGCGTCCAGCAGCAGTGCGAGGTCGTCCGCGACCCGGTCCAGCGAGGGCTCGTCGACGCCCAGCTCGGTGCCGCCGAACCCTCTCTGGTCGGGGGCGAGCACCCGGGCTCCGTCCCCGGTCAGGCCGGGCAGCGCGTCCAGCTGGGACGACCACATCGAGGCGTTCAACGGAAAGGCGTGCAGCAGCACGAGGGGTGTTCCGGTACCGCTCTCGCGGACGGACACTGCGGAGGGGAGCTCGGTCATGGGCCCACCGTATTCCGGTGCGCCCGGCGGGCCCACTCAGCGGGCCGCGATATCCGCTTTGTCCTAGCCTGACAGAGAGTAAGGGAGCGCGAATGATCGAGTTGCACGACCTGACGAAACGTTACGGCAAGACGCTCGCGGTGGACCGGCTCAGCTTCACGGTCCCCCAGGGCGTGGTGACCGGCTTCCTCGGCCCGAACGGCGCGGGCAAGTCCACCACCATGCGCATGATCCTCGACCTCGACCGCCCGACCGGCGGCCGGGTCACCATCGACGGCAAGCGCTACGGACAGCTCAGCGAGCCGCTCAAGTACATCGGCGCACTGCTGGAGGCCAAGGCCGTCCACCCCGGCCGCACCGCCCGCGACCACCTGCTCTGGCTCGCCCAGAGCAACCGGATCCCGGAGCGACGGGTGGACGAGGTGCTCGCCCTGGTCGGCCTCACCCCGGTCGCCCGCAAGCGGGCCCGCGGCTTCTCCCTCGGCATGGGCCAGCGCCTGGGCATCGCCTCCGCGCTGCTCGGCGACCCGGAGATCGTCATGTTCGACGAGCCGGTCAACGGCCTGGACCCGGAGGGCATCCTCTGGATCCGCAACCTGATGAAGCGCCTCGCCACCGAGGGCCGGACGGTCTTCGTCTCCTCCCACCTGATGAGCGAGATGGCCGTCACCGCCGACCACCTGGTGGTCATCGGCAAGGGCCGGCTGCTCGCCGACATGCCGATGCCGGAGTTCATCCGGCACAACTCCCGCTCCGCCGTACGGCTGCGCAGCCCCGAACCCGAGCGGCTGCTCGACGTGCTGGCCGACGCCGGCCTGCGGCACGAACCGGGCCCGGACGGCTCCTACGAGGTGGTCGACGGCGACCTCGCCCGGCTCGGCGAACTGGCCGCGGCACACGGCGTCGTGCTGCACGAACTCAGCCCGCAGCAGGCCTCGTTGGAGGAGGCGTTCATGCAGATGACGGCCGACTCGGTGGAGTACCACGCGGGCGACGGACCGGGCCGGGACGCGGCCGGCGCACCCGGCGCCTGGGGCGCCGGCTGGAAGGCGGACGGCGCCCGGCAGACCGCCGCGGCACGGCAGGAGGAGAACTGAGATGACGTCCTTCCCGGCGATCCTGCGCTCCGAGTGGACGAAGATCCGCAGCGTCCGCTCGACGGTCTGGACGCTCGCGCTGGCCTTCGTCGTCACCGTCGGCATCGGCGCGCTGCTGTCCCTGCTCACCAACAACAACTTCACCGAGTTCCGCCGCAACGAGCAGTCCCCGTTCGACGCCACCGGGACGGCCTTCGCCGGCATCATGCTCGGCGAGCTGGCCATCATCGTCTTCGGCGTGCTGGCGATCGGCAACGAGTACAGCAGCGGCATGATCCGGGTCACCCTGGCCGCCGTCCCGCAGCGCGCCACCCTGCTCGGCGGCAAGGCGGCGGTGCTCGGCGCGCTCGCCCTGGCGGTCTCCCTGGTGACGGCCTTCGTCACTTTCTTCGTCGGCCAGGCACTGCTCGGCTCGCACTCCACCACGCTCGGCGAACCGCACGTGCTGCGCGCGGTGTTCGGCGCCGCGCTGTACCTGACGATGCTCTGCCTGTTCTCGGCGGGCGTCACCACGATGCTGCACAACCAGACGCTCGCACTGGGCGTGCTGGTCCCGTTCTTCTTCCTGCTCTCGCCGATCCTCTCGGCAGTGCCGAAGGTCAAGACCCTGGCCCACTACTTCCCCGACTACGCGGGCTCGCGGATGCTGCTGGTGTACGAGCAGCACGGCCAGCCGTACGGGCCGTGGGCCGGCTTCGCCATCTGCCTCGCCTGGACCGCCGCGGCCCTGGTCGGCGGCATGCTGGTGCTCAAGAAGCGCGACGCGTAAGGCGGTTCGGCCCGCCCGGCCCCCGCGAAGGACCCTCAGTACCGCGGAGCGCCGCGGCCTCGCAGGATGTTGGAGGCCCGGCGCTCCCGCGCTCCCCAGCACGCGCGGTGCCAGTGCCGCCGGTCGTCCACCCCGGCGCCGTGCATCGGCCAGGCCACCACGTGGCCCACCCCCGCCGGGATCTCCTGGTCGCAGCCCGGGCAGCGGTAGGGCCGCCCCGCCGTGCCCGCGACCGTCTGGACCACCCAGTCGTCGCCCTGGTAGCTCTCGGTACGGCGCAGCGATCCACCGAGCGGGGCGGTCGGCCCGGCACTCTCGCGCGGGGCGGCGCTCTCGCGGGGGGCGGCGCTCTTGATCCGGTTGCGGCGCGGCGACACGGTGGACTGCCTCTCTTCCGGGGGCTCTGGGCCGTTCAAGCCTACGGCCGGCCGACCTTCTGAACGGCCTCTATCACGGGCCCGCCCGACGCTCCGGTGTTTTTGCCGAGATCCACCCGATCATCGGGGAAATTCGGGGTTCAGCGTGCCATTGGCACATGACATCGGATACCCACAAGGGGAACAGGCGGGGCCCGCAGACCCTGCGCGCACCCGAGGAGGCCCAAGGATGACCAAGACCGATGCCCGTGCCGAGACCCGCCGACCCGTCGGGGCCCGGCCGCCCGCCCCCAGCCCGACGCTGACCGCCGTCCCCCCGGTGACGGCCGTCGCGGGCGAGCCGCTGCCCACCGCGCAGCGCGCGGGGGCGCTGCCGGCGAACACCGCGCCGGTGCGGGTCGGGCTGTTCATGCTGTCCGCGCAGTTCCCCGGGCAGAGCCACGGCGAGGCGCTGGAGCGCACCGTCCGGTCCGCCGTCGAGGCCGAGCGGGCGGGCCTGGACAGCGTCTGGCTGGCCGAGCACCACTTCGTCCCGTACGGGGTCTGCCCGGACGCCGCGACGCTGGCCGCCCTACTGCTCGGCCGCACCCGCCGGATCGGCGTCGGCACGGCGGTCAGCGTGCTGTCCACCCGCCACCCGGTGGCGCTCGGCGAGCAGACCGCGCTGCTGCACCTCACCTCCGGCGGGCGCTTCACGCTCGGGGTCGGCCGCGGCGGGCCGTGGATCGACCTGGACATCTTCGGCGACGGCGTGGGCGCCTTCGAGAACGGCTTCCCGGAGCGGCTGGACCTGCTGCTGCGCTGGCTGCGCGGCTCCCGGGTGGGCGCGGACGGCCCGCAGTTCGCCTTCCCGGAGGTGGCGGTGGTGCCGCGGGCCACCGAACCGCTGCGGCGGCCCGGTCTGAGCAGCTGGCTCGGCTTCGACGAGCAGTCCGGCCCGGTGCGCTTCCCGCGCCAGCGCCAGGACGCCGAGGGCCTCGGCGAGGAACTCACCGCCACCGGGCGGCCGGTGGCCGGACCGCCGGTGGTGGTCGCCTGCACCTCGCCGGGCGGGGTGAAGCTGGCCGCCGAGCGCGGCCTGCCGATGCTGCTCGGCATGCACTCCGGGGACGACGACAAGCTGCGGATGCTGGAGCTGTACCGCACCGCCTGGCTGGCCGCCGGGCGCAGCGAGGAGCAGCTGCGCCGGGTCGGCCGCGCGCACGTGGCGGCCGGGGTGGCCCAGGTCGACGACCGCGCCGCGGCGGCCCGGTCCACCCTGCTGGGCTCGATGCCCGGCTGGTTCGAGTACGGGCTCGGCGCCCACCGCACGGTGGACGGCCGCGAGCGCAAGATGCGCGACCCGCGCGAGTACACCGAACTCCTCTGCGACCTGCACGCGGTGGGCACCCCGCGGCAGTGCGCCGACCGGCTGCTGGCCACCGCCGAGCGGACCGGCATCCGCCGGTTCGCCCTGCTCGCCGAGGGCAGCGGCGACCACGAGGCGACCCTGCACAACATCGCCCGGCTCGGCTCCGAGGTGCTGCCGCAGCTGGGCTGAGGACCCGCCGAAAGCGGGCCCGCCGAAAAGGGGCCCGTCGAAAAGGGGCCCGTCACCGACCGGCCCCGCGCCGCCGCGGCGCCGACCGCCTCCGCCCTCCGATGCGGAGGACGGGGGCGGCCGGCGCCGCGGCGGCGGTACCGCCACTCAGCAGTCCCGCAGTTCCTCGGACTGGTTGAGCAGCTGCTCCCGGACGGAGGTGAAGCGCGTGAACCGCGCCTCGTTGGCATCCGAGGGCAGGAACACGGCCACCCGGTGACAGTTCTGGAAGCCCAGCCGTACACCGAAGTGGCGCTGCAGGGCGCCCCGGATGGCGTCGCTGGCCAAGGCGCGCAGCAGCTGGCCACGGGCCTGCTCGCTGGGCGGCGGTACGTGGTTGTCGGCGAAGTCGGTGCCGTCGACCTTCGCCTGGGCGACCAGCGAGCTGATCAGGTCCCAGGCGTACGGCAGGGAGACGCGGACGCAGTCGACGAATTCCCGCTCGTCGACCTCGCCCCGCTCGGCCTTCTCCAGCAGGGCCGGTGAGACGTCGAGCGACATGGATTCTCCTCTCGCGGTCCACCCGCGCGGCGCCCGGGTGGTCGTGCGTAGTCCAAGCTCAGGTGAGGGTGAGCGAAATCGCGTGTGGTGTCCGGAACACCGTGGGACGGGGGTTGCCGGCACCTTCGCGACCAGCGGTGGCGGCACGGGACGTGACGCCCCGAACACCGACCGCGCTCAGAACAGCGTGGCAGTCAACGACGGGGCAGGCCGGTCATTCCTGCGGATTGCTTCGGAAATACGCTGCGGTGCACCAGATTGGCCGGATCCTGTCGGATCGTTCATCTGAAGTCTCCATCCCCGTTGACAGCGATCCCGCGAGCGTGCCGTCACACACCGTAGCGACCAGATGGGATGGGCGCCAGACCGCGACGAGCGGGAGCGGAATTGCCGAACCTCAATGTTCGCGGGGTTCGCGCTTTCTTCACCCCGTCGTCGCGGAATCGCATCAACTGGCCCCGGTGGGCTAGCGTGGTCGACCGTGCGTCTCGTAATTGCCCGCTGCTCAGTCGACTATGCCGGTCGGCTCTCCGCCCATCTGCCCTCCGCCACCAGGCTCATCCTGGTCAAGGCCGACGGCAGCGTCAGCATCCACGCCGACGACCGCGCCTACAAGCCGCTCAACTGGATGTCCCCGCCGTGCGCCCTCAAGGAGGCCGACGGGGTCTGGACGGTGGAGAACAAGGCCGGCGAGAAGCTCATCATCACGCTGGAGGAGGTGCTGCACGACTCGTCCCACGAGCTGGGGGTGGACCCCGGCCTGATCAAGGACGGCGTCGAAGCACACCTCCAGGAGCTGCTCGCGGACCGGATGGAGGTGCTCGGTGCCGGCTGGTCGCTGATCCGCCGCGAGTACCCGACCGCGATCGGCCCGGTCGACATCCTCTGCCGCGACGCCGACGGCGCCACGGTGGCCGTCGAGATCAAGCGCCGCGGCGAGATCGACGGCGTCGAGCAACTCACCCGCTACCTCGAACTCCTCAACCGGGACCCGCTGTTGTCCCCGGTCAAGGGCGTCTTCGCCGCGCAGGAGATCAAGCCGCAGGCCCGCGTGCTGGCCACCGACCGCGGCATCGGCTGCGTGGTGCTGGACTACGACGAACTGCGCGGCATCGACGACGACAAGCTCAAGCTGTTCTGACCGGTCAGCCCGACGACGTCGAAGCCGACGGGCTGGGCACCCCGGTGGGGGTGGCCGTCGCGGTCGGCGTGGCGCTCGGGGTCGGCGTGGGCGTGCTGCCGGTCGGCTTGGGCGACGTCGGCTGAGGCGTGGGCGGCTGGGGCTGCGGCGTCGGCGGCTGCGGCTGTCCCGGTACGGGCGGCTGCGGCGGCTGCGGGGCCTGCGACCCGGTCGCCCCCGGCGAGGAGCTCGGCTTCTTCGTCGGCGAGGCGCTCGCCGAGCGCGAGGCGCTGCCGCTCGCCGTCGGCTCCGGGCTGCCGCTCTGCGTCGCCGGGCCGCCCGGCGCGGTTGCGACCGCACTCGGGGAGGCGCTGCCGGAGGGCTGCGGGAACGGCGCGTCCTGGGCGCCGCCGCCCTCGTCCAGCCGACCGCTGTGCGGGTCCTTCGACGTGTGCTCGTCCGGCCCGGTGAGGCTCATCGCCACCGCCGTCCCGAGCACTCCCAGGGTCAGCACGACCGTGGTGACCACGGCCACCCGCCGCCGCTTGCTGGACTTCAACCGGGCCGGCACCCGGGCGGCGATCTTGCGGATGACCGGCGCGCGACCGGGCCCCGTGGGCGTGGCGGCCGGCAGCTGCCGCCCGTCGGCGCGCAGCAGGTCGAGCATCCGGCGCGCGGAGGCCACCCCGCGCTGCTCCCCCGCGGACACCCGCAGGGTGAGCGCGGTCTCCAGCTCCGCTACGGCCCGGGACGGCTGCTGGACGCAGATCGCGTGCACACCCGACTCGTGGTGGAACCAGGCCTGGTCGCTCGCCGAGCCGGCCCGGCGGGCCGCCTCCAGGCCGAGCTGCAGCACCCGTTCCCAGGCCCCCCAGCGCAGCGCCAGCGCCAGCGCGGGCGCCGCCGCCCGGGCGAGCCGGACCACCGCGTCGTGGCGTCCGGCGGCCCGGTCGGCGAGCAGGACGCCGATCAGCACCTCGGCCTCGGCGGCGATCTGGTCCAGCGTCACCGAGCTGTGCCCGACCCACCAGGCGAAGTGCTGGGCGGCGCCGTCCACGCAGCCGAGCGCCGGCCAGTGCGGGAGGAGCAGGTCGAGCGCGCCGGCGGTCAGTCGGTGGTGCCCGCCGATGGACACCGCCAATCCGGCGTCGGCGAGTTCGGCGAGGGCGGCCTCGCCCAGGCCGACGTCGATCAGCGCGGGCAGGTGCGGCGCGGTGGGGCATTCCCCGCCGAGGGCGACGGCGAGCCGCAGCACGGCCTGCGCGGGCTCGCTCAGCCCCTCGGCGAGCCGGACGGCGGGCGAGGCGGTCTCGGCGACCGAGGGCAGCGGGACGGTGCGGCGCAGGGCGTTCTCGCGGATCGCCGGGTCGGGGTCGCGGACGGGCCCCTCGACGGCGCCGAAGACGTCCATCCGGTCGTCCTCGGCGGCGACCAGCGCGTCCACCGAGACGTCCCGCTGGCGCAGCAGCGCGGCGGCCTGGACGAAGCGCAGCGGCAGGCCCTCGGACTCGAACCAGAGGTCCACCGCCCAGGCCTTCTCGGCGACGTCCAGCGGCCGCCCGGCGAGCCGGGCGGTGAGGGCGAGGCAGGCGGCGCGGGAGAGCCCGGCGACGAGGTGGTCCTGCATCCGGGAGCCGGCCGACAGCGGCGGGCTGTCCGGGGCGACCGAGACCAGGAAGGCGCAGCCGGGGGCGACGGCGAGCAGGTGCTCCAGCTCGTCGCCGGAGAGCTCGGCGGTGTCGATCACCACGACGGCGCCGACCTCGGCGAGGTGGGCGGCCAGCCCGCCGGGATCGGGCCGGTAGCCGGGGGCCTGGTGGGTGGCCGCGAAGAGGTCCTGGAGCAGGTCGGCGACGGTACGGCGGTGGCCGCAGAGCTGGACGACACCGCCGGGGGCGAGGTCGGCGGCGGCCTCGGCGACGGCCGACAGCAGTGCGCTGCGACCGGAGCCGGCCTGGCCGACCAGGCGTATCGAGCGGCCCTCGGCGAGCAGGCCGAGCAGCTCGGCGATGTCCGCCTCGCGGTCCAGCAGCGGCAGGTCGGCGGGTCCGGCGCCGAGTGCGAGCGGGCCGACCGCGCGGCCGACGCCGCCGACCGGGCCGCGGGCGGGCTCGCTGCGCTCGATCCGGCGCGGGCGGGGCCGCCACTCCTCGGGGCAGGGCCGGGCCTCGGAGCCGTCCGGGGCGCCGACTCCCACCAGCAGGGCGCCGGAGACCAGTTCGCCGCCGCGGGTGCGGGCGGCCTCCTGCCGGATCTCCCCGGATGGCTGTGCCACGTTCTGCTCCGCATCGTGCTCGGCCGCCGGCGCCCCGCGCCGACCGGCTGACGTCCCGGTCGCGGCCGCGGGCGGTCTGGGGGCAGCCCCGGCGGCCGTCTTCTGACGGGCAGACTCTCGCACATCCGGGCCCGCCCGTGCAGGGCGGTCCGGGGCCGGGGGCCGTCCCGGAGCGCTGACCAGGCGTGTTGGCTGACCGGGCGCGTTACAGGACGATGCCGTGCGCCTCGGCGATGCCGCCGTCGACGGCCAGGATGCGGTGCAGCTTGGTGGCCACCAGGAGCCGCTGGAGCTGGGCCGGGACGGAACGCAGCACCAGGCGGCGGCCGATCCGGCCGGCCCGTCGGTGGGTGCCCATGATCACGCCGAGGCCGGTGGCGTCCCAGAACTCCAGTCGGGCGAGGTCGAGCACGAGGTCGCCGTAGCCGCCGTCCACGGCATGGTGCAGCCGGGCCCGCGCGTCGGCGGCGGTGCGCACGTCGAGGCGGCCTTCGATGGCCAGCGCCGTGTGGTCGCCGGTGATGCGCACGCTCTCCTCCTTCGCCTGGACGGCCTGGTGCGGGGTGGGGCCGCCCCGGGCGTACCGGGTGCGGGAGCGGGGTGTGCGTCCGGGCGGGCCGCAGCCCCACGCCCGGACCCGGTCGGACTGCCGGGTTCCCTCATCTGACGGCGTAGCTGCTCCGCAGGTTGCTGCTTCCGGCCGGATCTGAAGCAACTTCACTCGTCCGAGGGAATATACGCAGGAAGTCTCCACACCTACGCTCGATTACCGCCCAAATCACCCGTCTGCGGCACCCGGCGTGAGGAAACTCACCAGACCCGGCGGAGCGGGCCGTACGATGCTCCGATCGCACGGCCCGCGGGGTCGTTCAGCCCGGTCGGCTCACTTGCCTTCGTACGGGTAGAAGCCGCGGCCGCTCTTGCGGCCCAGGTCGCCGGCGGTGACCATGCGGGCCATGATCTCCGGGGCGGCGAACTTCTCGTCCTGGGTCTCGGTGTAGATGTTGCGGGCGGCGTGCAGCAGGATGTCCACGCCGGTCAGGTCGGCGGTCTGCAGCGGGCCCATCGCGTGGCCGAAGCCGAGGCGGCAGGCGGTGTCGATGTCCTCGGCGGTGGCGACGCCCGACTCGTACAGCCTGGCGGCCTCGACGACCAGCGCGGTGATCAGTCGGGTGGTGACGAAGCCGGCCACGTCGCGGTTGACCACCACGACCTCCTTGCCGACGCCCTCGGCGTAGGCGCGGGCGGTGGCCAGCGCCTCGTCGCTGGTCTTGTAGCCGCGGACCAGCTCGACCAGCTTCATCATCGGGACCGGCGAGAAGAAGTGGACGCCGACGACCGACTCCGGGCGCTGGGTGGCGGCGGCGATCCGGGTGATCGGGATGGCGGAGGTGTTGGAGGCCAGCACGGCGCCGTCCTTGGCGAGCTTGTCCAACTCGCGGAAGACGGCCTCCTTGACCTCCAGCTTCTCGAACACGGCCTCGACCACGATGTCGGCCTCGGCGACCGCGCCCAGGTCGGTGGTGGTGGTGATCCGGCCCAGCGCGGCCTCGGCGTCCTCGGCGCTCAGCTTGCCCTTGGCGACGAACTTCTCGTACGAGGCGCGGATGCCCGCGAGGCCGCGCTGCAGCGCCTCCTCGGTGACGTCCCGCAGCACCACCGGGTGGCCGGCCTGCGCGGACACCTGGGCGATGCCGGCGCCCATCAGGCCGGCACCGATGACGGCGATCTGCTTGCTGGACGCGTTGCTCATGGCTGGGTCTCCCGATGCCGTCGCCGCCCCGCGGGCGGGCCCTGAAGGCGGCTCAGGGCAGGGGTGACCGCCGTGTGGAGCCGCATCGCTCGTTTCCGGGACTCTAGTGCCCAAATCGCTCACGCAGTAGCAATCGAGAGTGTGATCTGCAACCGACCCGGTCAGCTGCCCAAGCAGCTCGTCAGACGGTCAGCCGGGCCGACGCTCAGATGGTCAGACGCTCGGATGGTCAGACGGTCAGACCGAGGTCCTGGGCCAGGATCGCCGCCTGCACCCGGCTGCGCAGCCGCAGCTTCGCCAGGATCCGGCTGACGTGCGTCTTCGTGGTCGCCTCCGCCATCGTCAGCCGGGCCGCGATCTCCCCGTTCGACAGCCCCGCCCCGATGCAGGCCAGCACCTCCCGCTCACGGACGGTCAGCCCGGCCACCGCCTCCCGGGCCTCGGGCAGGACCAGCCGGTCCGGGCGGGCGAACGCGCCGATCAGCCGCCTGGTCACCGAGGGTGCCAGCATGCCGTCCCCGCGCGCCACCGTCCGGATGCCCTCGATCAGGGTGTCCGCCTCCAGGTCCTTGAGCAGGAACCCGGCCGCGCCGGCCCGCAGCGCGCCGTAGACGTACTCGTCCAGGTCGAAGGTGGTCAGCACGAGCACCTGGGCGGCCCCGGCGGCGACCACCTCGCGGGTCGCCGAGACGCCGTCCAGCCGGGGCATCTGCACGTCCATCAGCACCACGTCCGGCCGCAGTTCCAGCGCCAGCCGGACCGCCTCCTCACCGTCGGCGGCCTGCCCCACCACCGTGAACTCCGGCTCGGCGCGCAGGATCATCACCAGCGCCGCCCGTACCGCCGCCTGGTCCTCCGCCACCAGAACCCGGATCGTCATGCCCGCCCCTCACTCCCCTGGGCGCGCGGCAGCACCGCGCGCACGCTCCAGCTTCCGTCCTTCGGCCCGGCCTGGAAGCTGCCGCCGAGCAGTCCGGCCCGCTCCGCCATGCCCACCAGCCCGGCCCGGGCGCCGGGCAGTCCGCGGCCCGCCTCACCCCGGTAGGGGCTGTCGACCGCGATCCGAAGGTCCTCCGCCCCGAACTCCAGCCGCAGCCGGACCAGTCCGGGCCCGGCGTGCTTGAGCGCGTTGGTCAGCGACTCCTGGACGATCCGGTACGCGGCCAGCCCGACCGGCACCGGCACCTCCCCGCGCTCGCCGTGCTCGGCCAGCTCGAAGTCCAGCCCGACGTCCTGGCCGGCCGCCCGGGCCTTGGCCACCAGGGCGTCCACCGCGGCCAGGTCGGGCGCCGCGTACGACTCGTCGACCTCTCCGCCGCCGCTGTCCCGGAGCAGTCCGATCATGCGACGCATTTCGGCCAATCCCTGGACGCTGTTCTCCCGGATCACCGCCAGCACCTCCACCAGCGGGTCGTCCGCGGGCAGGCTCCGGCGCTTGGCGACGGACTGCGCACCGGTGGCGTGGATCGCGATCGCCGACAGGTGGTTGGCCACCACGTCGTGCAACTCCCGTGCCATCCGGGCCCGTTCGGCACCGACCGCCTCGCGCCGGTCCATCTCCGAGAGCAGCGCGGTCTGTTCGGCCCGCAGCCGCTCGGTCTCCGCCTCCCGCCGGTGTTTGCGCACCACGTCGCCGGTCCACACCGGGGCCAGGAAGACCAGCGCGCTGATCACCGCGATCAGCAGCCCGGCCGGGGTGCCGCCGGCGTACCAGGCCAGGCTGGAGAGCACCAGCACGGTGGCCCCACCGGCCAGGTGCAGCACCCGCGACATCTGGCGGCTGCCGTAGGTCACCGCCGCGTACAGCAGATCGGTGTACATGATCAGGGTCGCCAGCAGGCTGCCGGTGAACAGGCTGGCCGCGAAGGCCAGCCCGCCGAGCGACACCGCGAGCACCGGTCTGGTGCGTCGGCACAACTCCAGCCCGGCCATCACCAGCATCGGCAGCACCACGGCCCACAGCGGCACGCGGTCGACGTTCTCGTACACCCGGAAGACGATGAGCACGGTGCCGCCGAGCAGCCCGCACAGGGCGATCAGCCGGTCGAGCCGGCGCGGGGAGAGGGACGGAACGGGCACACCCCCATCTCACCATCCCCGGCGGCCCGTCCGGCTCCGGTCCGCGGAGGAGCCCGCTACATCGAAAGATGCAGACCCGGACGGCACCGCGCGACGACGACACCGGCGCACCCCCGCGCCAGGCTGGACACACCGCCGAATGTCCGGGAGCAGAACGTGATCGTCACCCTCATCGTCGCGGCCGAGATCTCCTGGTGGATCGTGCTCGGCCTGGCCCTCTCCGCCCGCTACCTGCTGCGTTGGCGCCGCACCAGCACCGTGCTGCTGCTCGGCCTCCCGGCCGTCGACCTCGCCCTGTACGCGCTCACCGTGCTCGACCTGCGCGGCGGCACCGAGGCGAGCTGGACGCACGCGCTCGCCGCGAGCTACGCCGGATTCTCCGTCGGGTACGGCCCCTCGCTGGTCGGCTGGGCCGACCGGCACTTCCAGCACCGCTTCGCCGGCGGCCCCAAGCCGCTGCCCTCGCCGAAGTACGGCCCGGAGCGGACCAGGTACGAGTGGCAGATCGCCGGGCGCACCACCGTCTCGGCGGCGATCACGCTCACCCTGATCACCCTGCTCGTCCCGCTCTCCGGGGGCTCCGCCCACTACGGCACCTTCGCCCAGTGGTACTGGCGGCTGGGCATCACGGCCGTCGTGAACGTCATCGTGGCCGGCTGCTTCTCGCGCTGGCCCAAGGAGCCGCCGGCCGGTGTCCGGGTCGAGAACGGCCGCGTGGTGAAGGAGCAGACCCCGGCCGAGCACGCCCCGGCCGGACACGCCCCGACTGGGGACGCCCCGGCCAAGCAGCTCTAGCGGTTCTCGCCCGGCACCCAGAGCACGTCGCCGCGTTCCTTGTTGGCCACCCGGGCCAGGATGAACAGCAGGTCGGAGAGCCGGTTGAGGTACTTCGCGGTCAGCGGGTTGACGGTGTCCCCGTGCTCCGCGATCGCCGCCCAGGTGGAGCGCTCGGCCCGCCGCACCACCGTGCAGGCCAGGTGCAGGTGGGCCGCGCCGGCCGTGCCGCCGGGCAGGATGAAGCTGCGCAGCTTCTCCACCTGCTCCAGGTAGTGGTCGCAGTCGCCCTCCAGCCGGTCGACGTAGGACTGCAGCACCCGCAGCGGCGGGTACTTCGGGTCCTCGACCACCGGGGTGGACAGGTCGGCGCCGACGTCGAACAGATCGTTCTGGACCCGGACGAGCACCGCCGCCACGTCCTCGGGCAGCGCCCCGACCGCGAGCGCCACCCCGATCGCCGCGTTCGCCTCGTTGGCGTCCGCGTACGCGATCAGCCGCGGGTCGGTCTTGGTGGTGCGGCTCATGTCGCCGAGCGCGGTGGTGCCGTCATCGCCGGTACGGGTGTAGATGCGCGTCAGATTGACCATGCGGCCACCCTAGCCGGGCAGGTTAGGCCGCGTTAACCCCGGAAACGACCCTAGGCGACGTTGACCCTCTGCCCGGGCGGGGCCGCTTCCAGCCAGGCCAGGAAGCCGGTCAGCGCGTCGTCGCTCATCGCCAGCTCCAGCGGCGCCCCGTTGTGCAGACAGCGCAGCACCACCGAGCCGGAGAGCAGTGCCAGTTCCTCCTGGCCCTCCGGGTAGCGCCGGCCGAGGACCTCGATCTCCCGGCGCGGCAGCACCTTGCGCGGACGCGGGGCGTAGGAGAAGACCCGGAACCACTCGATCGAGTCGCCGCTGTACCGGCCGATACCAAAAACCCACCCCTTGCCGTCGGTCGGGGGGACCGGGGCGGAGGTGGGTTTGCCGTTCTCGTCGAGGTCGGGCTGCGTCGAGGCGTCGGCGGGCATTTTGAGCCGGTAACTGCAGTCGAACGTACCGCCTACCCGCTGGATCAAGCGGCGGCGGACGGCGAAGGCCATCAGGCCGATCACACCCAGCGCCACGACCGCCGCACACACCACAAGCGCGAGGACCATGCTCACCTACCTCCTCGCTACCCGCGTTCCCCGTAGCGGTCGTATCAAGCGACCGCGCTGACCTACCAACTACGACGACAGTCCCGGGGTCACGCTCGCGCGTCCCCGGGACCGTCGGTCGACCCCGCCAAGCCGGGGTCCGGCACACTCAGGCGTGGACCTTGAGGCCGCGCGCCGCGAACAGACGGACCTCCGCACGCCGCTCGGCGTGCTCGTCCAGGTCCGACTGGGCCTTCTCCAGTGCGCGCTCGGCACGCGCGACGTCGATCTCGTCCGCCAGCTCGGCGATCTCCGCGAGCAGAGACAGCTTGTTGTCGGCGAAGGAGATGAAGCCGCCGTGCACCGCGGCGATCACGGTGCCGCCGTCCACCGTGCGGATGGTGACCGGGCCGGTCTCCAGCACGCTCAGCACCGGGGTGTGACCCGGCATGATGCCGGTGTCACCGGAGGCCGTACGGGCGACGACGATGGTGGCCGCACCGGACCACACCTTGCGGTCGGCTGCGACCAGCTCGACGTGCAGCTCAGCCAACGTGGGCTCCTAGGCTCATGCAACGCCCGATTACTCGGGAGTTTCGGTAAGAATAACGGCCCCGTGCCTCCGGCATGAAACCGGCGGCACGGATTTGACCGGAATCACAGCCGATGCGACGCGAGGGGTGGCTCCCAGGCTCGGGGGCCACCCCTCACGGTCACTCAGCTGCTACCGGCCGCGATTACTTCTTCGCCAGCTCGGCGGCGTTCTTCTCGAGGTCCTCGATGCCACCGCACATGAAGAAGGCCTGCTCCGGGACGGAGTCGTACTTGCCGTCCGCGATCGCGTTGAAGGCCTCGATGGTCTCCGACAGCGGCACGGTCGAACCCTCGACACCGGTGAACTGCTTCGCCACGTAGGTGTTCTGCGAGAGGAAGCGCTCGATGCGACGGGCACGGTGCACCGTGATCTTGTCCTCTTCGGACAGCTCGTCGATACCGAGGATCGCGATGATGTCCTGGAGGTCCTTGTACTTCTGCAGGATCCCCTTGATACGGAGGGCCGTGTCGTAGTGGGTCTGCGCGATGTACCGCGGGTCGAGGATGCGGGACGTGGAGTCCAGCGGGTCGACGGCCGGGTAGATGCCCTTCTCCGAGATCGGACGCGACAGAACGGTCGTCGCGTCCAGGTGGGCGAAGGTGGTGGCCGGCGCCGGGTCGGTCAGGTCGTCCGCGGGGACGTAGATCGCCTGCATCGAGGTGATCGAGTGACCGCGGGTCGAGGTGATGCGCTCCTGCAGGAGGCCCATCTCGTCGGCCAGGTTCGGCTGGTAGCCCACCGCGGAGGGCATGCGGCCGAGCAGGGTCGACACCTCGGAACCGGCCTGGGTGAACCGGAAGATGTTGTCGATGAAGAGGAGCACGTCCTGCTTCTCGACGTCACGGAAGTACTCCGCCATGGTCAGCGCGGAGAGCGCGACGCGCAGACGGGTGCCCGGCGGCTCGTCCATCTGGCCGAAGACCAGCGCGGTCTTGTCCAGAACGCCCGAGTCGACCATCTCGTCGATGAGGTCGTTGCCCTCACGGGTGCGCTCGCCGACGCCGGCGAACACCGACACACCACCGAAGTTCTCGGCGACGCGGTAGATCATCTCCTGGATCAGAACGGTCTTGCCGACACCGGCACCACCGAACAGACCGATCTTGCCACCCGTGACGTACGGGGTGAGCAGGTCGATGACCTTGATGCCGGTCTCGAACATCTCGGTCTTGGACTCGAGGTCCTTGAACTCGGGCGCCTTGCGGTGGATCGGCCAGCGGACCTCGACCTGCTGGTCGAACTCCTCCTGGTCGACGTTCAGCACGTCACCGAGGGCGTTGAAGACCTTGCCCTTGGTGATCTGGCCGACGGGCACCGAGATGGCCGAGCCGGTGTCGGTGACCTGCGCGCCACGGACCAGGCCGTCGGTCGGCTGCATCGAGATGCCGCGGACCATGCCGTCGCCGAGGTGCTGGGCAACCTCGAGGGTAAGGATCTTCTTGCCCGAACCGTCGGGGTTCTCCACCTCGACGTGCAGGGCGTTGAACATCTCCGGAATCGCGTCGACGGGGAACTCCACGTCGACGACCGGGCCGATGACCCGCGCGACGCGGCCCGTCGCCGTGGTCGGCTCAACAGTGGTGGTCATACTCATTCGCTCCCGCGGCTAGCGTCGGCCAGCGCGTTGGCGCCACCGACGATCTCGCTGATTTCCTGGGTGATCTCGGCCTGACGGGCCGAGTTGGCAAGCCGCGTGAGCGACTTGATGAGCTCGCCGGCGTTGTCCGTCGCGCTCTTCATCGCGCGACGACGAGCGGCGTGCTCGGAGGCAGCCGACTGCAGCATCGCGTTGTAGATCCGGCTCTCGACGTACCGCGGCAGCAGCGCGTCCAGGACGCCCTCCGCCGACGGCTCGAAGTCGTACAGCGGGAAGATCTCCGACTTGGCCGGCGTCTGGTCGCTGAGCTGGACCTCGTCCAGCTTCAGCGGCAGCAGCCGGGCTTCCACCGCGTTCTGCGTCAGCATCGACACGAACTCGGTCGAGACCAGGTGGAGCTCGTCCACGCCGCCCGTCTCGGCCGTGAAGGCCTCGATCAGGTCGGCGGCCACGGTCTTCGCGTCACCGTAGGTCGGCTTGTCGGAGAATCCCGTCCACGAGCCCGTGATCGCGAGACCGCGGAACGTGTAGTACGAGACGCCCTTGCGGCCGACGATGTACGTCACCACGTCCTTGCCCTCGGCCTTCAGGCGCTCGGTGAGCACCTGGGCGGCCTTGATGGCGTTGGTCGAGTAGCCGCCCGCCAGACCGCGGTCCGCCGTGATCATCAGCACGGCGGCGCGCGAGGCGCTCGGGTTCTCGGTGGTGAGCGGGTGCTTGGCGTTGGACCGGGTGGCCACCGCCGTCACCGCCCGGGTGAGCTCATCGGCGTACGGAGTGGAGGCGGCCACCGCGCGCTGCGCCTTGACGATGCGCGACGCGGAGATCATCTCCATCGCCTTGGTGATCTTCTTCGTCGCGGTGACAGAGCGGATCCGGCGCTTGTAGACCCGAAGCTGTGCTCCCATGGGTCGTTACGTCCTTTCCCTCGCTACCGGACTCAGGCCTGCTCGGAGAGCAGCTTGCCGTCAGCGGTCTGGTAGCCCTGCTTGAACGCGTCGATCGCCGTGGTCAGCGCGTCGACGGTGCCGTCGGCGAGCAGACCGGTCTCGACGATGCCGGCGAGCAGGTCCTTGTGCTGCAGGCGGACGTGGTCCAGGAACTCACGCTCGAAGCGGCGGATCTCGGCGACCGGGACGTCGTCCAGCTTGCCGGTGGTGCCGGCCCAGATGGAGACGACCTGCTCCTCGACCGGGAACGGCTGGTACTGGCCCTGCTTCAGCAGCTCGACCATGCGCGCACCGCGCTCCAGCTGGGCCTTGGAGGCCGCGTCCAGGTCGGAACCGAAGGCGGCGAAGGCCTCCAGCTCGCGGTACTGGGCGAGGTCCAGACGCAGACGGCCGGCGACCGAGCGCATGGCCTTGATCTGGGCGGAGCCACCGACGCGGGAGACCGAGATACCGACGTTCACGGCCGGGCGGATGCCGGCGTTGAACAGGTCGGACTCCAGGAAGCACTGGCCGTCGGTGATGGAGATGACGTTGGTCGGGATGTACGCCGAGACGTCGTTGGCCTTGGTCTCGATGATCGGCAGACCGGTCATCGAGCCGCCGCCCAGGGCGTCGTTCAGCTTGGCGCAGCGCTCCAGCAGGCGGGAGTGCAGGTAGAACACGTCACCCGGGTAGGCCTCGCGGCCCGGCGGGCGGCGCAGCAGCAGGGAGACGGAGCGGTAGGCCTCGGCCTGCTTCGACAGGTCGTCGAAGATGATCAGGACGTGCTTGCCGTCGTACATCCACTCCTGGCCGATGGCCGAACCGGTGTACGGGGCGAGGTACTTGAAGCCGGCCGGGTCGGAGGCGGGAGCAGCCACGATGGTGGTGTACTCCAGCGCGCCGGCCTCCTCCAGGGCGCCGCGGACGGACGCGATGGTGGAGCCCTTCTGGCCCACGGCGACGTAGATGCAGCGGACCTGCTTCTCCGGGTCGCCCGAGCGCCAGTTGTCACGCTGGTTGATGATCGTGTCGACGGCCACCGCGGTCTTGCCGGTCTGGCGGTCACCGATGATCAGCTGACGCTGGCCACGGCCGATCGGGGTCATCGCGTCGATGGCCTTGATGCCGGTCTGCAGCGGCTGCTTGACCGACTTGCGGGCCATGACGCCGGGGGCCTGCAGCTCCAGGGCACGACGGCCGGTGGAGGCGATGTCGCCCAGGCCGTCGATCGGGTTGCCCAGCGGGTCCACGACGCGGCCGAGGTAGCCGTCGCCGACCGGAACCGAGAGGACCTCGCCGGTGCGGCGCACGGTCTGGCCCTCTTCGATGCCGCCGAACTCACCGAGGACGACGACACCGATCTCGCGGGTGTCGAGGTTCAGCGCGAGGCCGAGCGTGCCGTCCTCGAACTTCAGCAGCTCGTTCGCCATGACCGAGGGCAGGCCCTCGACATGCGCGATGCCGTCCGCTGCGTCAGTGACCGTACCGACCTCTTCCACAGAAGCGGCGTCCGGCTGGTACGACTGGACAAAGTCGGCCAGCGCGTCCCGGATCTCCTCCGGACGGATCGTAAGCTCCGCCATCAGGCTTCCCTGCTCTCCTAGTTTGCGATCCTCGGCCCGCCATTGAGGGCCGCAAGTATTCGACTCTCGGCCGGGTCTTTCGAACCGGCCGTACGATGTGCCGGCTCCTTGGGGAGCCGGTTTCCCGACCGAGGGTCGGATGTGCTGCTTCGGTGCTCAGCCTTCGAGCGACTGGCGAGCGCCCTCAAGGCGGCTCGACACGGTGCCGTTGATGATCTCGTCGCCGATCTGCACCCGGACACCGCCGACGACCTCGGGGTCGACGTCGATGTTCAGGTGGACCTGGCGGCCGTACATCCGGCCCAGAGCGCCGGACAGGCGCTCCTTCTGGGTGTCCGACAGCGGCACCGCGGTGGTGACCAGGGCCACCATGCGGTCGCGGCGTGCGGCGGCGAGCTTGGAGTAGGACTCCAGGCCCTGCTCCAGGCTACGGCCACGCGGCGCGTTGACGACGGCGGTGACCAGCCGGACGGTGCCGGCGTTGGCGCGGCCGCCGAGCAGCTTCTTGATCAGCTCGGCCTTCGCGACGGCACCGGCCTTCGGCTCGGTCAGCGCGGCGCGCAGCTCGTGCGAGCCGCTCACCACCCGACCGAAGCGGAACAGCTCGTCCTCGACGTCGTCCAGGGCGCCGGCCCTGTCCGCGGCGATGATCTCGGCGTACGCGGCGAGCTCCTCGGTCGCGTCCACCAGGTCGCGCGAGCCCGACCAGCGGGAGCGGACCAGACCGGAGACCAGGTCGACGGCCTCGCCGGAGACCTGGCCGGTCAGCAGCGAGCTGACCAGCTGGGCCTTGTCCTGGCCCGACCGCGAGGGGTCGGTCAGGACTCGGCGCAGCGACACCTCGCGGTCCAGCACGGCCGTGACGGCGGTGAGCTCCTCGGCGAGCTTGGCCGCGTCCACCGAGGTGGAGTCGGTCAGGCTCTCCAGGTTCCGCCGGCCGGCGACGAGGGCCTCACGACTGGCGCCGATCACTTGGCCGCGCCCTGAGCAACGGCGGCCTTGGCCTCCAGCTCGTCCAGGAAACGGTCGATGACGCCGCTCTGCCGGGTGTGGTCCTCGAGGGACTCACCCACGATGCGGGACGCCAGCTGGGTGGCCAGCGAGCCCACGTCCTGGCGCAGGGCGGTGGTCGCCTGCTTCTTGTCCGCCTCGATCTGGGCGTGACCGGCCGCGACGATGGCCTCGCGCTGACGCTGGCCCTCCTCGCGCATCTCGGCGAGCTGGGCAGCGCCCTGCTCACGAGCCTGCTCGACGATGCGGGCAGCCTCGTGACGTGCCTCGGCAAGCTCGGCGCGGTACTGCTCGAGCACGACCTGGGCCTCGGCCTGAGCGGCCTCGGCGCGCTCCATGCCGCCCTCGATGGCGTCCCGGCGCTCCGACAGCACCTTCTCGATGCTGGGAAGAAGCTTCTTGCCGAGCAGACCGAAGACGATGAAGAAGCAGAGCAGGCCGATGATGATCTCGGGCCAGTTGGGGAGGAGAGGGTTCATCTTCTCCTCGGCCGCGAGCTGAGCCAACATGCTCATATCTGGACCTTCCTCGAAAGGGTCTGCGGCAGGATTACTTGTTGCCGAAGACGAACGGCATGACGATGCCGATGAGGGCCAGCGCCTCGGTCAGCGCGAAGCCGATGAACATGTTGGAACGGATGAGACCGGCAGCCTCGGGCTGACGGGCCATCGCCTGGACACCGTTGCCGAAGATCAGACCGACGCCGATGCCGGGGCCGATGGCGGCGAGGCCGTAGCCGATGGAGGCGACGGAACCGTAGACAGTGCCCTCAGCGAGGATGCTCATTGACGTTGTCCTTTGCAGGGTGGTGAACCGGTGGTGATTGGCCACCGGGCGATCCGGGAGGTGGTTCTGGGGAGGGGCTGAGCCCCTGGCTCAGTGCGACTCTTCGAGGGCACCGGCGATGTAGCTGCTGGCCAGCATCACGAAGATGTAGGCCTGCAGGAACTGGACCAGCAGCTCGAAGGCGGTCAGCGCGACGGCGACGACGAACGAGGCCGAGCCGTACAGCGCGCCCAGGGTCGGGCTGAGCAGGTACCAGGAGGCGATGGAGAACATCACGATCAGCAGGTGGCCGGCGAACATGTTCGCGAAGGCTCGGACCGCGAGCGTGAACGGGCGCACGAAGATGTTCGAGAAGAACTCGATCGGCACCAGGATGAACATGACCCAGCCGGGGATGCCCGAGGGCCAGCAGAGGTTCTTGAAACCGCCGACGAAGCCGTGCTTCTTGAAGGTCAGCGTCATGTAGGTGACCCACACGACCGCCGCGAGGCCGGCCGGGAACGCGATCGCCGCCGTCACCGGGAACTGTGCGAACGGGATGACCGACATGATGTTCATCAGCCAGATGAAGAAGAACATCGAGACCAGCATCGGGACGTACTTCTCGCCCTTTTTGCCGATCGTCTCGAGCACGATGGAGCGCTTGACGAAGTCGTAGCCGATCTCGGCGACCAGCTGCAGCTTGCCGGGGACCAGGCGCGGCTTGGCGAAGGCGGCCCAGAAGAAGACGACCACCAACACTGCGACGATCATCGACAGCAGCATCGGCTTGTTGAAGTAAAAGCTGCCGATGGTGAAGATCGGCTTGAAGTCGAATTCGTTCAGACCCGGGGCCGGGAAGCCGCAGCCAGCGTCCCCGAAGTGGCAACTGCCTGAGGCGAGGGACGACGTGAGTTCAGCACTCACCACGGACTCCTTCGTCGTGACGCATGGATACGGCAACCTCGGTGTGTCGGCGTGGCCTACGGCCACGGAGCGGCACTGGAACTTGATGGGTTTCTCGCCGACCCCGCTCGACGGCGCGCTGCGCGACTGCGGGATCATCGAAGACTGCGCGGGTCCGGGGGGCGATCAGTCCGCTGTCCGGACAGACCAGGCCTCTTCCCGTACTCCGTTGTTGCGACGGACGATAGCAGGCCGTCAGTGCGGCATAAACACCGCCCCCCTCGTTGGGGGGACAGCCGGGCCTCGTCACTGTTGACGTCCGGAGTCGGAGGGCTTGTCGCCCTTCTTTTCCGAGGCGTCGGGGTCGACGTAGAAGGTCTTGGCCTTGAGTGCGCCGCGCACCTGGAAGCCCGTCCAGATCAGCGCGCAGCCGAGCAGGGTGAAGGCGAAGGCCTGCCGGTTGAACAGCGTGGTGTCCTTGAAGACGGCCAGGACGATGCCGACCAGCAGGATCTGCGTGGTGTACACCAGGAGCGCCGCGGCCATCATGATCTGCGGGTTCGACCGGGTCAGCCGGTCGAGCGCGACCTGGCCGAAGCTGAAGAAGGCCATCACGAGCAGAGCGCCGAAGAGGGCGCCGAGCAGGCCCTTCCCGCCGGCGACGGCGAACGAGATCGCCATGGCGATGATCCCGGCGACCGCAGTGGGAATCGCGGCGCCTCGGAGGATCCGGGCGTCGGTGGACGGCATGTCGGCAGCTCCGGCGGCATGTCGATGTGGCGGGGGACGGGCACAGACGGTGGTGAAGTGACACCGACCGAGGCATCGCCGTCGGGCCGCCCGCTGGAACGGCGGGCCCGTCAAGGGAGACCGACAGGGACGGAAGTCATCCACCTGTCAGGACTTTCGGCGTGTTCTCGGTACTCGTGAACGGTATCACAAACTATTTGATGAGAGCTTTACCATGATTGTGTGGCACCTGTCACACCAACGGCTCAGCGAATCCGCCGTATGGGTGAAGCCATTTGACGGATCGCCAACTCCCTTGTCAGTGACGGCCGCTGGCCGGTCCGTGGTCGGCCCGCTCGGACGAGTCCCGGCTGGCTTCACCCAGAAGTTGCTTGTCCTTCGCCGACAGTTCGGCCATCGGACCCGAGGACTGCCGGCGGTACCGCGGCGGGACGAAGGACTGCACCGCCCGCGGGGCGCGCGGCCGGAACCGCGGGGTGAGCAGCACCACCAGGCCGAGCAGGCAGAGCCCGGCGAGTGTCAGGACCACGGTGCGGCCGGTGTTGCTGACCGAGAAGGCCACCGTGCCGAAGGCGATCAGCGCGGCCCAGAAGTACATGATCAGCACGGCCCGGCTGTGCGAGTGACCGACCTGCAGCAGGCGGTGGTGCAGGTGGCGCTTGTCCGCGGCGAACGGCGACTGGCCGGCCCAGGTGCGACGCACCACCGCGAGCAGCAGGTCGGCCAGCGGCAGCGCGATGACCGTCAGCGGCAGCAGCAGCGGGATGTAGATCGGCACCAACGCGTGCACGGTGGCGGTCTGCGAACCGGTCTCGTTGTTGATCAGGTCGGGGTCGACCCGGCCGGTGATGGAGATCGCGGCGACGGCCAGCATCAGGCCCAGCATCATCGAGCCGGAGTCGCCCATGAAGATCCGCGCGGGGTGCATGTTGTGCGCCAGGAAGCCCAGGCACATGCCGATCAGCAGCACGCTGAACAGCACCGCGGGGGCCGCGTCGGTGATCGCGTAGCCGTACCAGAGCCGGTAGCTGTACAGGAAGAACGCCATCGCGGCGATGCAGACCATGCCGCCGGCCAGGCCGTCCAGACCGTCGATGAAGTTCACCGCGTTGACCATGACGACGACCAGGGTGACCGAGATGACCATGCCCTGGGTCGGGCTCACCGCGACCGCGCCGACACCGGGCACCGGGAGGGTGATGACCGTGACACCCTGCCAGACCATCACACCGGCGGCGATCATCTGGCCGCCGAGTTTCACCAGCGCGTCCACGCCCCACTTGTCGTCGAGCACGCCGAGCAGCCACATGATCCCGGCGCCGGACAGCAGCGCGCGGATGTCGGTGCCCTGGGTGAACACCTTGCTCAGGTTGTCGAGTTGCGAGGCGACGAGGATGCCCGCGCACAGCCCGCCGAACATCGCGATGCCGCCGAGCCGCGGCGTGGGCTCGCGGTGGACGTCACGGGCGCGCACCGGCGGCATGGCGCCGGCCGCAATGGCGAACTTCCGGACCGGGCCGGTCAGCAGGTAGGTGACGGCGGCGGTGCAGAACAGCACCAGCAGATACTCACGCACCACTGGCCTCCTGCATCACTGTCGAACGGGGAAGTACCGAAGGTACTCCCCTGCCTTCCCGGGGTTCGAGGTGCGTCGCCACGGCACCCACCTTATTGAGTCGGACGCCCGGGACGTGCATCGCGGTTCGCTCTCCCGGGTAGGAGATCCGGATGCCCGTGGACGGACCGCCGTCAGGACCGGTCGGCGAACGCCAGCGCGAGCTCCCGGACCCGCACCGCGGCCGGGGCGACGGCTCCCCCGGCGAGCACCCGCACGATCAGCCCGGCGATCTCGGACAGCTCCGCCCCGCCCATCCCCTGGCTGGTCACGGTGCCCGTCCCCAGCCGGATCCCGGAGGCCTCGGCGGGCGGCGCCTGGTCGAACGGCAGTGCGCACTTGCCGAGCAGCAGCCCGGCGGCCGCGCAGCGCCGCTCGGCCTCCGCGCCGGTCACGCCGAGCGGGCTCACGTCCGCCGTCACCAGATGGGTGTCGGTCCCGCCCGTCAGAGGGCGCGCTCCGGCCTCCGCGAGCCCCTCGGCCAGCACCCGCGCCCCGGACACCGTCCGCTCCGCGTACGCCCGGTAGGCGGGCGTCGAGGCCTCCGCGAGGGCGACCGCCTTGCCGGCCACCTCGTTCATCGCCGCGCCGCCCTGGCTGAACGGGAACACCGCCCGGTCGATCCGCTCGGCCAGCTCCGCGGTGCACAGCAGCAGGCCGCCGCGCGGACCGCGCAGCAGCTTGTGGGTGGCCGCCACCGTGACGTCCGCGTACGGCACCGGGGAGGGCGCCACCCCCGCCGCGACCAGACCGGTGGTCTGCGCCGCGGAGGCGATCAGGTAGGCGTCCACCTCGTCGGCGATCTCCCGGAAGGCCGCCCAGTCCGGATGCCGGGGGTAGGAGATCGAGCCCGCCACGATCGCCTTGGGGCGGTGCAGCCGGGCCAGTTCGCGCACCTGGTCGAGGTCGATCAGCCCGTCGCTCTCGCGCACGCCGTAGCCGGTGAAGGCGAACCAGCGGCCGGAGAAGTTGGCGCGCGAGCCGCAGCTGAGGTGACCGCCGTGCTCCAGCGACATCGCGAGCACCCCGTCACCGGGCTTCAGCAGCGCCGCGTACGCCGCCAGCATCGCCGAAGTCACCGACCGGGGCTGGACGTTGGCGTGCGGGGCGGCGAACAGCTCGCGGGCCCGGTCGATCGCCAGCAGCTCGGCGGCGTCCGCCAGCGTGCAACCGGTGTGGTGCCGGCGCCCCGGGTAGCCCTCGGCGTACTTGTCGATCAGCGGGCCGGTGAGGGCCGCCAGGACGGCCGGGGTGGTGAGGTTCTCCCCCGCCAGCAGCTGGATCGTCTCGGCGCGCCGCTCGGCCTCCGCGGCCAGCAGGTCGGCCAGCTGCGGATCCGCCCGGTGCAGGGCCTCGGACGCCCACGGGCGCCCCCTCGTCGCGGTCGAACCGGTCGCGGCATCGGTGACGGTCATGGCGGGGCTCCCGGGCGCTGCGGGTGGGGGCACCTCCCAGCCGGAGGCTGGGGGCCGGTCAGACCAGCGTAGGACGGCCGCCGCCGCCCGGCCCGTCGGGACGCGGCCGTTCGGGCCCTCTGTATTGCCGCTCGGCTCGCCTCCGGGCCGCTCCTGACCCGGCGCCGACGGTCGGCGGGCACTGCGCCACCTCCTTCGTCGGCGGCTTGGCCCTTCTCCCTTTCGGCACCGGCGCGGCCCTTCGGCTCGCTCGCGGGGCGGGGCGGGGCGTCAGCGCGGCGCGGACACGCCGGTGAGCGCGGTGACCACCGGGTCGACCGCGTGGAATATCTCCTCGCCGCAGTTGCGGAACATGCCGATCGGCGCCCCGTACGGGTCGTCCACCTCGTCCGACTCCGGGGTGGCCGCCAGCAGCCAGCCGCGCAGCGCGGCGGCCGCCCGGACCAGCGCGCGGGCCCGCTCGGTGACGTCGGCACCGCGCCGGGGGTCGGGCAGCGTGCCCGGGTCGATCGTCCGCACCAGGCGGGTGAACTCCTTCAGCGTGAAGGTGCGCAGCCCCGCCTCGTGGCCCATCGAGATCACCTGGGCGCGGTGGTCCAGGGTCGCGGTGAGCACCAGGTCGGCCTCCACCACGTGCTCGTCCAGCAGCTCACGGCCGGTGAAGCCGCCACTGTCGGCACCGTACTCGTCGAGCACGGTCGCCGCGTGGTCCTCCATCGGCGCACCCTCGTGGCCCCAGGTACCGGCGCTCTCCACCAGGATCCGCCCGGCCACCCGGGGGCTCAGCCGGGTGTCCAGCTCACGCCGGGTGAGCCGCTCGGCGATCGGCGAGCGGCAGATGTTCCCCGTGCAGACGAACAGGATCCGGAAGTGGTCCAGCGGCCTGGGGCCCACGCTCAGGTACGGCGCTATGCCGGGCCCGGCATGGAGCGAGGCGGTGGGCGTCAACTGCCGGCCTCCAGGTCGGGGACGACCTCCCTCAGCTGCTCGACGCTGATCGCGCCGGCCCGCAGCAGAACCGGGACCTTGCCGGTGACGTCGACGATGGACGAGGCGGCGGAGTGGTCGGCCGACCCGCCGTCCAGGTAGACCGAGACGGCGTCGCCGAGCTGCGCCTGCGCCTCGTCACAGGTCAGCGGGGACTCCCCGCCGATCCGGTTGGCGCTGGAGACGGCCATCGGGCCGGTCACGTTCAGCAGCTCGATGGCGACCGGGTGCAGCGGCATCCGGACCGCGACGGTGCCGCGGGTCTCGCCGAGGTCCCAGCGCAGCGAGGGCTGGTGCCGGGCGACCAGGGTGAGCCCGCCCGGCCAGAAGGCGTCGACCAGTTCCCACGCCTGCTCGGAGAAGTCGGTGACCAGGCCGTGCAGCGTCGTCGGCGAGCCGACCAGCACCGGCGACGGCGTGTTGCGGCCGCGGCCCCTGGTGGTCATCAGCTCGCCGACGGCCTCCGGGGAGAAGGCGTCCGCGCCGACCCCGTACAGGGTGTCGGTGGGCAGCACGACGAGTTCGCCGCGGCGGACGGCCGAAGCGGCCTCGCGCAGACCGGTGGCGCGGTCCCCGGCATCGGCACAGTCGTAGCGGCGGCTCATCGGTGCGGTCCCCTTCCGAAGTGGCTCATGGCGGTTACAAGGCGGCCTTGCGAGCGGTCGTACGGCGCTTGATGTTCACGACCCGACCCTCCGGGCGGTCGTACGGCGCTTGATGTTCACGACCCGACCCTCCGGGCGGTCGTACGGCGCTTGATGTTCACGACCCGACCCTCCGGGCGGTCGTGAAGCGCGGCCGGTTGTTCAGGTCGCGGTGGTCGGCGGTGTCCGTCCAGCCGCGTTCCT
Organism: Kitasatospora sp. NPDC033851; assembly: GCF_055576085.1. Lineage (NCBI taxonomy): Bacteria > Bacillati > Actinomycetota > Actinomycetes > Kitasatosporales > Streptomycetaceae > Kitasatospora > Kitasatospora sp. NPDC033851. The sequence goes on from NZ_JBVIRL010000002.1 coordinate 254,217, forward strand.
CGTTGAAGATCCACGGCACCTGGCCGCCCTGCTGGTCGGCGTGCTCGATCACCACCGCGCCGCCCGGGCGCAGCAGCCGCGCGGCCACCCGCTCGATGCCGCGGATGGTGTCCAGGCCGTCCTCGCCGGAGAACAGCGACATCTGCGGGTCGTGGTCGCGGGCCTCCGGCGCGACGTACTCCCACTCGGTGAGGGGGATGTACGGCGGGTTGGAGATGACCAGGTCGAAGCGGCCGTCCCAGGAGTGGTCGCCCTCGAAGGCCCGGGTGGCGTCCCCGGCGTGCAGGGTGACCCGGGCGCGGTCCGGGCTGGACTCGATGTTGCGCCGGGTGTACTCCAGCGCTCCCTCGTCCAGTTCGAAGGCGTGCACGGTCGAGCGCGGCAGTTCCTGGGCCAGGGCGAGGGCGATCGCGCCGGAGCCGGAGCACAGGTCCACCACCAGCGGCTCGGCCACGTCCATGTCGCGCACCGCGTCTATGGCCCACTCGACGACCGTCTCGGTCTCCGGCCGGGGCACGAACACGCCGGGGCCGACCGCCAGTTCGAGGTAGCGGAAGAACGCCCGCCCGGTGATGTGCTGGAGCGGCTCGCGCGCCTCGCGGCGCGAGACGGCCTCCCAGTAGCGGGCGTCGAAGTCGGCGTCCTTCACCGTGTGCAGCTGGCTGCGCTTGACGTGGTGGACGTAGGCGGCGAGCTCCTCCGCGTCGAAACGCGGCGACGGCACGCCGGCCGCGGCCAACCGCTGGGTGGCCTGGGCCACCTCGGCGAGCAGCAGGTTCATCCGTACGACCTCATGTTTTCTGCGCTCCGGCTTCGGACTGCGCGTGGGCTGGGGCGCGCCGGTCTCAGTTCTCTTGGGCCGCGGCGAGCTTGGCCGCCGCGTCCTTGTCCACGCAGGACTGGATCACCGCGTTCAGGTCACCGTCCAGGACCTGGTCCAGGTTGTACGACTTGAACCCCGTGCGGTGGTCCGAGATGCGGTTCTCGGGGTAGTTGTACGTCCGGATCCGCTCGGAGCGGTCCACCGTGCGGACCTGGCTGCGGCGCGCGTCCGAGGCCTCGCGCTCGGCCTCCTCCTGCGCGGCGGCCAGCAGCCGCGAACGCAGGATGCGCATCGCCTGCTCCTTGTTCTGCAGCTGGCTCTTCTCGTTCTGGCAGGACGCCACGATACCGGTCGGCAGGTGGGTGATCCGGACCGCGGAGTCGGTGGTGTTGACCGACTGGCCGCCGGGGCCGGAGGAGCGGTAGACGTCGATCCGCAGGTCGTTGGCGAGGATCTCGACCTCGACCTCCTCCGCCTCGGGGGTGACCAGCACGCCCGCCGCGGAGGTGTGGATGCGGCCCTGGGACTCGGTGGCGGGGACGCGCTGCACGCGGTGCACGCCGCCCTCGTACTTCAGCCGCGCCCAGACGCCCTGGCCGGGCTCGGTGCTGCCCTTGGTCTTCACGGCCACCGAGACGTCCTTGTAGCCGCCGAGGTCGGACTCGTTGGAGTCGATGAGCTCGGTCTTCCAGCCGACCCGCTCCGCGTAGCGCAGGTACATCCGGAGCAGGTCACCGGCGAACAGCGCGGACTCCTCGCCGCCCTCGCCCGCCTTGATCTCCAGGATGACGTCCTTGTCGTCGCTCGGGTCGCGCGGCACCAGCAGGACCCGCAGCTCCTCGGTGAGCTCGTCGCGGCGCGCCTCGGAGTCCTTCACCTCGGAGATGAACTCCGGGTCCTCGGCAGCGAGTTCGCGCGCGGCCTCGATGTCCTCGCCGGCCTGCCGCCACTGCCGGTAGACCCGGGTGATCGGGGTCAGCTCGGCGTACCGCTTGGCCAGCTTGCGGGCGTTGTTCTGGTCGGCGTGGACGGACGGGTCGGCCAGCCTCGTCTCGAGGTCGGCGTGCTCGACGAGGAGCTCTTCGACTGCCTCGAACATGGGGTGGCCTTCTTCCCGGGGGCTCGGATCGGGTGGAGATCTGCTGGGGAGATCTGCTGGGGAGGGGGGAACGTGCGGGGGGACGCGAACGGCGCCGGCCCCCTGCGCCCCCGACAACGAAGTACGGGGGCGCCGGGAACCGGCGCCGAGGGAGCGCTAGGCCTTCGCGCTGTGCTGCTTGCCGAAGCGGGCCTCGAAGCGGGCCACGCGGCCACCGGTGTCGAGGATCTTCTGCTTGCCGGTGTAGAACGGGTGGCACTGCGAGCAGACCTCGGCGCGGATCTCGCCACTGGTCTCGGTCGAGCGGGTGGTGAACTCGGCACCGCAGGTGCAGGTCACACGGGTGACCACGTACTCGGGGTGAACGTTGGGCTTCAAGGGGTTCTCCTAGGTTTCGGGAGGGCACCGGGTCGGCGGCTGGAGCGCCGCACGTGAACCGGGACCGACGGACCAGTCTGCCAGGACCGGCCGCATCTTCCCAAACCGGGTCGCGTTCCGGGATATTCCGGGCCCGCTCAGCGCGCGGTGGTGGCCTTGGCGCCGGCCTTCGCGGTCTGCTTCCCCGCGGTCCGCGCGGGGGCCGACGCAGTGGCCGTGGGGGCCGCCTGGGCGGGGTTCTCCGGCTGCGCGGAGACGACCTCCGGGGGGAACTCCCGGTCGGCCTTGAGTGCCGCCCAGACCTGGTCGGCCTGCGGCTGCTGCTCGACCACCCGGTTCGGGTCGCCGGGGGCGGTCTCCACCGGCAGGGTGACCATGCCGAGCTGGTCCGGCCCGATCCCCTTGAGCTCCTGGACGAGCCCCACCAGGGAGTTCACCGAGCCGAGCGCGGAGTCGGTGGTGATGCTCTTGGTCACGGTGTCGCCGAGGGACCACAGCTTGACCGGGTTGGTGAACAGGCCGGCCCCGCCGGCCTGCTGGAGCAGCGACTTCACCATCTGCTTCTGCAGCTCGATCCGGCCGAGGTCGCTGCCGTCGCCGACGCCGTGCCGGGTCCGGACGAAGGCCAGTGCCTGCTTTCCGTCCAGGTGGTGCTGCCCGGGCGGCAGGTCGAGCCCGCTGTCCTTGTCGTGGATGGCCACCGTGGTGGTCACGGTGGCCCCGCCTATCGCGTCCACGACCCGGGCGAAGCCGGCGAAGTCGATCTGCAGGTAGTGGTCCATCCGCAGCCCGGTGAGCTGCTCGGTGGTCTTGACGGCGCAGGCCGCGCCGCCGCTCTCGAAGGCGCTGTTGTACATCGCGCGCTTCACGCCGGGGACGGTCCTGCCGTTGGCGTCGGTGCAGTCGGGGCGGGCGACCAGGGTGTCGCGCGGTATCGAGACGATCTGCGCGCGCGAGTGGTCCTGGTTGACGTGCACCACCATCGCGGTGTCCGAGCGGGCGGTGTCGCCGGTGTTGCCGCCGGCCAGGTCGCCGTTCTCGCCGTTCCGCGAGTCGGAGCCCAGCACCAGGATGTTGAAGGAGCCGTCGGTGGCGGCCGGCGGGCGGGCGCCACCGAGGCGGCCGTCGATGTCGACGCTCTTGATGTTGTCGTTGAGCTTCACGTACGCGTAGACGGCCGCTCCGGTGCCGAGGACGACGAGCGCGACGAACGCGCATGCGGCCGTCCGCAGGACCTTGCGGCGGCGACTCGGGATCCTCTTGTGCTCGGCCATACGGTCCAGAGTAAATCGGACAACATGATCCAAAGGCCCCAAGTTGTCCCAACTCTGGAACAACCCGGCGGCGAACGCACGGAACCCCGGACCGCTCGCGCGATCCGGGGTTCCGTGCTTCGACAGCCGTCCGGCTACGGTCAGTCGCCCGAGCCGGGGGTGGTCTTGGCGATCTGCATCAGGAACTCGGCGTTGCTCTTGGTCTGCTTCATCTTGTCCAGGAGCAGCTCGATCGCCTGCTGCGAGTCGAGCGCGTGCAGCACCCGGCGCAGCTTCCAGACGATGGCCAACTCCTCGCTGCCGAGCAGGATCTCCTCCTTGCGGGTGCTGGAGGCGTCCACGTCGACGGCCGGGAAGATGCGCTTGTCCGAGAGCTTCCGGTCGAGCTTGAGCTCCATGTTGCCGGTGCCCTTGAACTCCTCGAAGATCACCTCGTCCATGCGCGAACCGGTCTCGACCAGCGCGGTGGCCAGGATGGTCAGCGAGCCGCCGTTCTCGATGTTGCGCGCGGCACCGAAGAACTTCTTCGGCGGGTAGAGCGCGGTCGAGTCGACACCACCGGACAGGATGCGGCCGGAGGCCGGCGCCGCCAGGTTGTAGGCACGGCCCAGGCGGGTGATCGAGTCCAGCAGGATGACCACGTCGTGGCCCAGCTCCACCAGGCGCTTGGCGCGCTCGATGGCCAGCTCGGCGACGGTGGTGTGGTCCTCCGCCGGGCGGTCGAAGGTCGAGGAGATGACCTCGCCCTTCACCGACCGCTGCATGTCGGTGACCTCTTCCGGACGCTCGTCGACCAGGACGACCATCAGGTGGCACTCGGGGTTGTTGTGGGTGATCGCGTTGGCGACCGCCTGCAGCACCATCGTCTTGCCGGTCTTCGGCGGCGCGACGATCAGACCGCGCTGGCCCTTGCCGATCGGCGACACGAGGTCGATGATCCGGGTGGTCAGCACGCCCGGGTCGGTCTCCAGGCGCAGCCGCTCCTGCGGGTAGAGCGGGGTGAGCTTGTTGAACTCGGGGCGGCCCCGGCCGCTCTCCGGGTCCATGCCGTTGACGGAGTCCAGCCGCACCATGGCGTTGAACTTCTCGCGGCGCTCGCCGTCGCGCGGCTGGCGCACCGCACCGGTGATGGCGTCACCCTTGCGCAGGCCGTTCTTGCGGACCTGGGCGAGCGAGACGTAGACGTCGTTCTGGCCCGGCAGGTAGCCGGAGGTGCGCACGAACGCGTAGTTGTCGAGGATGTCGAGGATGCCCGCGACCGGGATCAGGACGTCGTCCTCGCCGATCTGCGTCTCGACGGGGCCGGCCTCGAAGCCGTCGCGGCCACGACGGCCCCGGCGGTCGCGGTAACGGCCGCGACGGCCGCGACGGCCCTCGCCGAACTCGTCGTCGTCGTAGCCGCCCTGCTGGACCTGCGGCTGCTGGGCCGGCTGGGCCTGGCGGCCCTGCGGCTGGTCGCCCTGGCCACTGCCCTGCGGCTGGCCCTGCTGGGGCTGGCGGTCGGTGCGCTCGCGGCGGTTGCGGCGGTCGCGACGCGACTCGCGCGAGTCGCCGTCCTGGGCCTCGCCGCCCTCCTGGCGGTCGGTGCGCTCGGTGCGCTCCGTGCGCTCGCCGGTGTCGCGGCGGTCGCGGCGCTCACGGCGGTCGCGGCGGCTCTCGCGGCCGTCCTCACGGCCCTCGAAGCCGCGGGTCTCGGCCGGGCGGGCCTCGGCCTGCTTCGGCTCGGCGACCGCGACGGTGGCGGCCTCGGCCGAAGCCTCGCCGGACGGGGCGGTGGGCGCGCCGGCGGCCGAGGTGGCACGGCGGCGGGTGCGCTCGGTACGGGCCGGCGCGGCGGTCTCGGCGGCGGCCTGGACCGGGATCTCGATCTGGGCCTGCGCCTCGGCGGCGGCCGGGGTCTCGGCCTCCGCCGCCTTGGCGGCGGCCTTGGTGCGGCGGGCGGGCTTCTCGGCCGGGGCCTCGGCGTCCGCCTTGGCGGCGGTGCGCTTGGCGGCCGGGGCGCCACCGGCGGCGAGCAGCGGGTCCCCGCCGCTCTTCTCCTTGATGGTCTCGATCAGCTGGCTCTTGCGCATGCGTCCGGTACCGGTGATGCCAAGGTCCGCGGCGAGCTTCTGCAGCTCGGCCAGGACCATGCCGTCCAGGCCCGCGGCGGCGCTGCGGCGGCGCCGTGCCGGGGCGGCGGGGGCGGCGGCTGCGTCCGACGCGTCGGCGTCCGGGCGCGCGCCCATCAGATCGGTGGAGTCGCTCACTAAGGGTCCTTCCCTGGAGCGGACGTCGGCCTGTCTGGCTCGGCGACCGGTTGTGCTGTCCTGACCAACGCTCGACTGCGTCGGTCCGAGGCGGTGATCCCTCGAACGGCGGGAGCCTGTCGAGGGAGGGCTGCGAGGTGCGGTGCGTGAAGCACGGTGGTGCTGAGTGGCGCGTGGGCCGGTCGTGTGTCGACCTCCCCTGAGGGCGTAACCCCCACGCTGCCTGCGAATCCCGGGCCCCCGTCGCGTGACGGTGGCCCGCGCTCCGCCCGTCCTGGCCTCGAGGTGGGAGGCCGCGGGTGGGAGTCAGGTGCCGTCACGGCTTCGGGATGCGGCCGCATGTCGCGCAGGCAGGCTGCGTACGCGCTGCGGTGGGCTCCCGGAGAATCGTCGCCCCGTGCATCGCCGCGACTCCACGGCAGTGGAGTGCTGGGATCGGGACGCGGCGCACCGAGCCCCGGAGGGCACCTGGTGCAGCAATGAGGTTAACACTACCGACCCCCTCAGACATTCCCCAGCCTGGTGCTTGCCAATCGTGTCCGGCGGCCCCGGCTCGGCGCGGGGCCGGTGCCGGGCCCGGGCGGGCACGTCCGTGCTGCTCAGGCGTCCAGTGGGAGCACGACGGCCCCGGTCCGGTCGACGTCCAGCCGGTGCGCGGCGAACGCCGGATCGCCGCCGTGGCCGTGGTGCCCGGCGAAGGCGAGCACCTTGTCGGCGTTCGCCTCGTCGGTGAGCGCCAGGACGGTCGGGCCGGCCCCGGAGATGACCGCGGGGACGCCCTCCGCACGCAGTACGCCGACCAGTGCGGCGCTGTCCGGCATGGCGGAGGCGCGGTAGTCCTGGTGCAGGCGGTCCTCGGTGGCGGCGAGGAGCAGTTCGGGGCGCCTGGTCAGCGCCTCCACCAGCAGCGCGGAGCGGCCGGCGTTGACCGCGGCGTCGGCCAGCGGGACGGTCTTCGGCAGCAGGCCGCGGGCGGTCTCGGTGAGCACCTCGCCGGCCGGGACGAACACCACCGGGACGACCTGCGCGGCGGGCTCCAGGGCGACCGCCTTGGCGGACTCCTCGTCGGTCCAGGCGATGGTGAAGTTGCCGCGCAGGCAGGCCGCGACGTTGTCCGGGTGGCCCTCCAGCTCGGAGGCGAGGGCCAGCAGCGCGTCGTCGTCCAGCGCGGACGGGCCCCCGATGGTGACCGCGCGGGCGGCCACGATGCCGGCGCAGATGGCGGCGGAGGAGGAGCCGAGGCCCCGGCCGTGCGGTATCCGGTTGGCACAGACCACTTCGAGGCCGCGCGGCTGGCCGCCGAGCCGGTCGAAGGCGGCGCGCATCGAGCGGACCAGCAGGTGGCGCTCGTCGCGCGGCAGCGTCTCGGCGCCCTCGCCGGCGATGTCGACGGAGAGACCGGAATCAGCGACCCGGACGACCACGTCGTCGTACAGACCCAGTGCGAGTCCGAAGGCGTCGAAGCCCGGGCCGAGGTTGGCGCTGGTCGCGGGAACCCTGACCCGGACGGCGGCGGCACGGAACGCAGGACCGGCCATGCGGTGGACTCTCCTGGGGAAATCGGGCGGCGCGGAGCGCGTCGTCGTATACGAGGGTGGGGGAAAGGGCCGCAGGCCCCTCGGGGCGGGCGGTCACAGTCGTCGGCGCGGCCCGGACGGCGCCGAGCCCGGGGCATGTGCCACACGGCCGAAGCCAGAGTATCGAAGAGAGGTTCCCGAGCGGTACACCCCGTGGGCCTTCGATCTGGTGTGTTGCCGGTTCTGGCCGGAATGCGCACCCCTCTCTGTCAAAGAGCGGGGCGAAATCGGAGCGGAATGCGAAGCAGAATTGACACAAAAGTGTCAGGGGAGAACTTTGACGGGCCGACCCCCGAAAGGGTCGGCCCGTCGCAGTGTCAGACCCCGTTACCGGTCGAGCAGACCGAGGCTACGGGCCGCGGCCTCCGGGTCGACCGGGACGATCTGCGGCTGCGGCGCGCCGGCCACCGCCCAGTCCGGGTCCTTGAGGCCGTTGCCGGTCACGGTGCAGACGATCCGCTGGCCCGGGTCGACCAGGCCGGCCTCCGCCTTGGCCAGCAGGCCGGCCACCGAGGCGGCCGAGGCGGGCTCCACGAAGACGCCCTCCTGCGAGGCCAACAGCCGGTAGGCGGACAGGATCTGACGGTCAGTCACCTTGTCGATGAGGCCGCCGGACTCGTCCCGCGCGGCGAGCGCGAAGTCCCAGGAGGCCGGGTTGCCGATCCGGATCGCGGTGGCGATGGTCTGCGGCTTGAGCACCGGGGCGCCGTCCACGATCGGGGCCGAGCCGGAGGCCTGGAAGCCCCACATCCGCGGGGTGCGCGAGGCCAGGCCGTCCGCCGCGTATTCGCGGTAGCCCTTCCAGTACGCGGTGATGTTGCCCGCGTTGCCGACCGGCAGGACGTGGATGTCCGGGGCGTCGCCGAGCATGTCGACGATCTCGAAGGCCGCGGTCTTCTGGCCCTCGATCCGCACCGGGTTCACGGAGTTGACCAGGGCCACCGGATACTTCTCGGACAGTTCACGCGCAAGGGTGAGACAGTCGTCGAAGTTCCCGTCGACCTGCAGGATCCTGGCGCCGTGCACCAGCGCCTGACCCATCTTGCCGAGGGCGATCTTGCCCTGCGGGACGAGCACCGCGGAGACCATCCCGGCCCGCACCGCGTAGGCGGCGGCGGAGGCCGAGGTGTTGCCGGTGGACGCGCAGATGACCGCCTGCGCGCCCTCCTCCTTGGCCTTGGAGATGGCCATCGTCATCCCGCGGTCCTTGAAGGAACCGGTCGGGTTCGCGCCCTCGACCTTGAGGTAGACCTCGCAGCCGGTGCGCTCGGAGAGCACCTGGGCGGGGACCAGGGGCGTACCGCCCTCCAGCAGGGTGACCACCGGGGTGGCCGCGGTGACCGGCAGGCGGTCCCGGTACTCCTCGATCAGGCCGCGCCACTGGTGGGTGTGCGCGCCTCGGACGACGTTCTCGGCAACGGCGTTCATGGCTGTTCCTTATTCCCCTTCGACCCGCATGATGCTGGCCACGTCCCGCACGCTGTCCAGCGCGCGGAGCTTGTCGACCGTCGCCGACAGCGCGGCGTCGGTGGCACGGTGGGTGACCACGACGAGCGAGGCGTCGCCGTCGCGGCCCTGCTGGCGCACGGTGTCGATGGAGACGCCGTGCTCGGCGAAGACGGACGCCACCTGGGCGAGCACACCCGCACGGTCGTCCACGTCCAGGCTGACGTGGTAGCGGGTGACCACCTGGTCCATCGGCTTGGCGGGCAGCCGGGTGTACACCGAGTCCCCGGGGCCGGTGGCGCCGGCCAGCTTGTTGCGGCAGACCGCGACCAGGTCGCCGAGCACCGCGGAGGCGGTCGGCGAGCCGCCCGCGCCCGGGCCGTAGAACATCAGTCGGCCGGCCGCCTCGGCCTCGACGAACACCGCGTTGTACGCCTCGCGGACGGAGGCCAGCGGGTGCGAGAGCGGGATCATCGCCGGGTGGACGCGCGCGGTGACGGACTCGCCGTCGGACGCCCGCTCGCAGATCGCGAGCAGCTTGACCACGCAGCCCATCTCCTTCGCGGAGGCGATGTCGGCGGCGGTCACCTCGGTGATGCCCTCGCGGTAGACGTCCGCCGCGGTGACCTTGGTGTGGAAGGCGATGCCGGCCAGGATCGCGGCCTTGGCGGCGGCGTCGAAGCCCTCGACGTCGGCGGTCGGGTCGGCCTCGGCGTAGCCCAGCGCGGTGGCCTCCTCCAGCGCCTCCGAGTAGCCGGCGCCGGTGGTGTCCATCTTGTCGAGGATGAAGTTGGTGGTGCCGTTGACGATGCCCAGCACCCGGTCGACCTTGTCGCCCGCGAGGGACTCGCGCAGCGGGCGCAGCAGCGGGATGGCGCCCGCCACCGCGGCCTCGTAGTACAGGTCCACCCCGGCCTCGGCGGCCGCGGCGTGCAGCTCGGTGCCGTCCTGGGCGAGCAGCGCCTTGTTGGCGCTGACCACCGAGGCACCCTGCTTGAACGCGGACAGGAGCAGGGATTTGGAGGGCTCGATGCCGCCCACGACCTCGACCACCACGTCGATGTCGCCCCGGTTGACCAGCGCCTCGGCGTCGGTGGTGATCAGGTGCTCGGGCACGCCCGGGCGCACCCGCCCGGCCCGGCGGACCGCGATCCCGACCAGCTCCACCGGGGCACCGATGCGAGCGGCGAGGTCGTCGGCCGTCGTCGTCATGATGCGCGCCACCTCGGAGCCCACCACACCACAACCCAGCAACGCCACCTTCAGCGGTCGCGTACGCATCATCCGACTCCGCTCTGCATTCATCGTGCTTCGGTATTTCCGGCGGTTTTCCGGGGCCGCCGGGAACTTCGGTCCGTACCAGTCTCCGGGACTTTCCGTACGGATCTACGGTCGTTCCATGATCTGAGACAAGAATTTCGTCATCCGATATCGAGACGCAGGAGATCCTCCTCCGTCTCGCGCCGGACGATCACCCGCGCCGCGCCGTCCTTGACGGCCACCACGGGAGGCTTCAGGGCGTGGTTGTAGTTGCTCGCCATCGAGCGGCAGTAGGCGCCGGTGGCGGGCACCGCGATCAGGTCGCCCGCGGCCAGGTCGGCCGGCAGGAAGGCGTCCCGGACGACGATGTCGCCGGACTCGCAGTGCTTGCCGACCACCCTGACCAGCATCGGCTCGGCGTCGCTGGTGCGCGACACCAGGGCCACCGAGTACTCGGCGTCGTACAGCGCGGTGCGGATGTTGTCGGACATCCCGCCGTCCACGCTGACGTAGGTGCGCAGGCCCTCCAGCGGCTTGACGGTGCCGACCTCGTACAGCGTGAACGCCGTCGGGCCGACGATCGCCCGGCCCGGCTCCACGCTCAGCCGGGGGGCGTCCAGGTTCGCGGCGGCGCACTCGCGGCGGACGATGTCGGCCAGCGCGGCCGCGATCTCGGCCGGCTCACGCGGGTCGTCCTCGCTGGTGTACGCGATGCCGAGGCCCCCGCCGAGGTCGATCTCGGGCAGCTGGACGCCGTGCTCGTCGCGGATCTGCGCCAGCAGGCCGACCACCCGGCGGGCGGCCACCTCGAAGCCGGCCGTGTCGAAGATCTGCGAGCCGATGTGCGAGTGGATGCCACGCAGCTCCAGGCTGTCGTGGCGGAGCACCCGGCGCACCGCCTCGGCGGCCGCGCCGCCGTTCAGGGAGAGGCCGAACTTCTGGTCCTCGTGCGCGGTGGCGATGAACTCGTGGGTGTGCGCCTCGACGCCGACGGTGACCCGGATCAGCACCTGCTGGCGCACGCCCTGGCGGGCGGCGATCGCGGCGAGCCGCTCGATCTCCTCGTAGGAGTCGACCACGATGTGCCCGACGCCGGTCTTCACCGCGTGCTCGAGCTCGTCCACCGACTTGTTGTTGCCGTGCAGCGCGATCCGCGCCGGCGGCATCCCGGCGGCCAGCGCCACGGCCAACTCGCCCACGCTGCACACGTCGAGGTTGAGGCCCTCCTCGTGCAGCCAGCGCACGACCGCCTTGGAGAGGAACGCCTTGCCGGCGTAGTAGACGTCCGCCTCGGTGCCGAAGGCGTCCCGCCAGGCGCGCGCCCGGGACCGGAAGTCCTCCTCGTCCAGCACGTACGCCGGGGTGCCGAACTCGGCTGCCAGCCGCCTGACGTCGATCCCGCCGACGGTGGCCACGCCCTCGGCGTCGCGGGCGACGGTGCGCGACCAGACCTTGGGGTCGAGCGCGTTCAGGTCGGCGGGCGGGGCCTGGTAGTGGCCCTCGGGCAGGACATCGCCGTGACGGGGGCCTGCGGGGTGTGCGGAACGGCTCATCGATCCTGTCCTTCGGGGCCTATGGCGAGGGGCGGCGACGGTCTCCGTTGACCGTCAGCCGCCCCCGCCGCGCGCTTGGGGGTGGTGCCTACATCCGCTCGGGCGCCGAGACGCCCAGGAGCGTCAGGCCGTTGGCGAGCACGGTGCGCGTCGCCTCGACCAGCCAGAGGCGGGCGTGCGTGAGGTCCGTGGCCTCGTCGTCGCCCTTGGGCAGGACCGGGCAGTTGTCCCAGAAGCGGTGGTACGCGCCGGCCAGGTCCTCCAGGTAGCGGGCGACCCGGTGCGGCTCGCGCAGCTCGCCGGCAGCGGCGATGACGCGCGGGAACTCGCCGAGCTGACCGAGCAGGTCGGTCTCCCACTCCGTGCTCAGCAGCTCCGGTTTGAAGTCCGCCGAGCGCGTGATGCCCAGGTCCGCCGCCTTGCGCTGCAGCGAGGACATCCGGGCGTGCGCGTACTGGACGTAGAAGACGCGGTTCTCGTTGGTCTGGCTGGTGAGGACGTTGATGTCCAGCGTGATCGTCGAGTCCGTGGAGGAGCGCGCCAGGGTGTAGCGGGCGGCGTCCACGCCGATCCACTCGACCACGTCGTCGATCGTGATGATGTTGCCCGCACGCTTGGACATGCGGACCTCTTCGCCGTCGCGAAGCATCTTCACGAACTGGCCGATCTTCACCTCGATGTTGTGGTTCATGTCGTCGCCCGCGCAGGCCGAGATGGCCTTGAGGCGGTTGACGTAGCCGTGGTGGTCGGCGCCCAGCATGTAGAGCGCGACCTCGGCGCCGCGGTCCCGCTTGGACAGGTAGTACGCGGCGTCGGCGGCGAAGTAGGTCTTGTCACCGTCGGCCTTGATCAGGACACGGTCCTTGTCGTCACCGAAGTCGGTGGTGCGCAGGAAGATCGCACCGTCCTGCTCGAAGACGTGGCCCTGCTCGCGCAGCCGGTCGAGGGCCTTCTCGACGGCGCCGGACTCGTGCAGCGTGTTCTCCGAGAACCACACGTCGAAGTGGGTGCCGAACTCGTCCATCGAGCGCTTGATCTCGGCCACCATGAGCTTGAGGCCCTCGGTGCGGAAGACCCGCAGCTGCTCGTCCTCGGGCAGGTCGAGCACGCCCGGGATCGCGTCGGTGAGCGCCTTGGCGATGTCGACGATGTACTCGCCGACGTACCCGCCCTCGGGCACCTCGCGGCCGTTCGCGGCGGCCTGCAGCGAGGCGGCGAACTTGGTGATCTGCACACCGGCGTCGTTGAGGTAGTACTCGGTGGTGACGTCGGCGCCGGAGGCCCGCAGCACGCGCGCCAGCGAGTCGCCGACGGCGGCCCAGCGGACGCCGCCGATGTGGATCGGGCCGGTCGGGTTGGCGGAGACGAACTCCAGGTTGATCTTGAGGCCGTTGAGCGCCTCGTTGCGGCCGTAGGCCTCGCCCGCCTCGACGACGGTGCGCGCCAGCGCGCCCGCGGTGGCGGTGTCCAGGGTGATGTTCAGAAAGCCCGGACCGGCGATGTCGACCTTGGCGACGCCGGTGATCCCGCGCAGGCGCTCGGCCAGGACCTCCGCAACGGCTCGCGGCGGCTTGCCGGCCGCCTTGGCGAGCTGAAGGGCCACGTTGGTCGCGTAGTCGCCGTGGTCCCTGTTCTTGGGCCGCTCGACCGTCACGTGCTCGGGCACGGCGACGGCCAGCTCGCCCGCCTCGACGGCGGTGCTCACTGCGGCCTGGATTGCCTGGGAAAGGTCTGCGGGGGTCACGACGCCAAGCGTAGGCGAGACGGGGTACCCGCCCGCCACCCGGTTTACCGGTTGAGACGCCCGGAGGCGCCGACGCGCCGTCCGCCCCGGGGTGTCAGCCGCGTTCCGTACGCTCTGTTCGCTCAGGGCGAAACCCGTCGGGCCGGCCGGTGAGCCGCATCAGGCGCCGGACCAGCGCCACCAGGTCGGCCGGGTCGAAGGGCTTGCCGAGGTAGCCGTCCACACCGACGGTGTCCCCCAGGTCCAGATCCGCCGGGGTGCAGGCGCTCACGATCGCGATCGGCAGCCGGCTGGTGTCCGGCGTCGCGCGCAGCCGGGCCGCCGTCCGCAGGCCGTCCAGTCGCGGCATCATCACGTCCAGGGTCACCACGTCGGGCTCCACCCGGCGGATGACCTCCAGGCACTCGGCGCCGTCGGCGGCGGTCACCACCTCGAAGCCCTCGAGCTCCAGGTTGACCCTGATCAGCTGGCGGATCACCTCGCTGTCGTCCACCACGAGGACCCGCCCGGACACTCCCGACACCTCACCGAGGTTATCCGCGGCCCCACCGCCCCGTCCGGCCTTTGGACACTTCCGCTCCCCCGCCGCCCGTCGCCGCCCCGACGATCTTCCGGGAAACCCGTGCACGGACCGCTGCCGAAGCCTGGTAGTGTTCATTCCGTCGGAACGCGGAAGCGTCCGACAGGCCGACAGGCCCCCGTAGCTCAGGGGATAGAGCACCGCCCTCCGGAGGCGGGTGCGTAGGTTCGAATCCTACCGGGGGCACTCTTCGCGAGAGTGTAACCAGGGCCCAGATCAGTGGAGTTGATCCACGGATCTGGGCCTTCGTCATGTTCCGGGCCTGCCGCTCCGGCCCGGGGGCCGGACGGGCGGGCCGGGTCAGGACGCGGTGGCCTCGGCCTGGATGTAGAGGGCCGCGATGGTGTGGTCGAAGTAGGCGCTGTAGGAGACGTCGTCGGAGTCGCCGCCCTGCTGGTAGCCGCCGATGGCGCCGACCACGTCGCCGGTGGCGGTGTTGATCCAGGGGCCGCCGCTGGTGCCGGCCGGGTAGGCCGGGCACTGGATGACCCGCTGGTAGGTGCTCTGCCGGCCGGTGGAGTTGGTGCAGAGGTCGGGCGTCTCGGAGTCGGCGGGGTAGCCGTACAGGCGGACGGGGGCGTCGACGGGCTCGTCGGCGCCCAGGTGGTTGCCGCCGACCACGTCCTCGACCTTGCGGCCGTTGCTGGGGGCGGTCTCCAGGATCGCGAAGTCCTCGTCCACGTCGCCCTTCTGGGACCAGCCGCTGGTGGTGTGGATCGCCGTCACCCGCCAAGTGCCGTACGGGGCGGAGCCGTCGCGGTAGCCGGGGGCGAAGGTGACGCCGTCGGTGCCGGTGAGGCAGTGCGCGGCGGTCAGCAGCAGGTTGCCGGTGGCGCTGTGCAGCACGCTGGCGGTGCAGAAGTGGTTGCCGGCCGCGACCGATCCGCTGAACAGCGCGCCGACGGTGGCGGTTTCGCGGGCGTCGGCGGGGGCGGGGGCGGTGGCGCCGAGGGCGGCGCCGGAGGTGGCGGGGGTGGCGGTCGCCGCGGCCGTCGGGGTGTCGGTGTTCGTGGGGGCGGGCGCGGGGGTGGGCGAGGCCGTGGGCGCGGGCGGGTCGCTCGGGGTCGGGCTGTCGGTCGGCGCGGGC
The DNA here is from genome assembly GCF_055576085.1 of Kitasatospora sp. NPDC033851. Lineage (NCBI taxonomy): Bacteria > Bacillati > Actinomycetota > Actinomycetes > Kitasatosporales > Streptomycetaceae > Kitasatospora > Kitasatospora sp. NPDC033851. Next base: position 269,287 of record NZ_JBVIRL010000002.1, read on the forward strand.
GCCGCGACCGGGGCGGCCGCCGCCTCCGTGCCGGTCGGGTCGGGCGCGACAACGGCGGTGCGGGTGCTGCGGGCGGCCTTTCCGGCGGCCGTCGCGTCGGACAGGTCCAGCATGTGCGTCCCGGTCACCACGGCGGCCACCACGACCGCGGACAGCGCGGCGAACAGGGAGGGGGCCAGCAGGCGTCGGCGGCGGGACCTCGGGAGGCGGTGCTGACCCATGCCTGGCTCTCCTGCCGGGTTCGGTGGCGGCGTTCGGTCAACGACTATGCCGCCTCCGCCTGGAAAGGTCGTTATCGAAGGCTGGGATCCTGATGAGAAAAAGCTCACCCGGCGTCGAGTAAGCGGTTCAGCTCCCCCGCCGCGATGAAGGCGGTGTGCGTCCCGGCGGCGGTGCAGGCGAAGGCCCCGGCCAGCGAGCCGGCCCGGGCGCAGTCCAGCGCCGGGCGCCCCTGGAACCAGGCGTACAGGAAGCCCGAGACGAAGGCGTCCCCGGCGCCGTTGGTGTCCACCACCGGGTGGCCCGGGTCGACGGCCGGCAGGTGGCGGAGCACGCCGTCCTCCCGGGCGAGCAGGTGGCAGCCCTCGGCGCCCGCGGTGGCGACGACCACCCGTGCGCGGCCCTCGGCGAGGATCGCGCGCATCACCTCCTCGTGCCGGCCGCGGCAGCCGGCCACCGAGAGGAAGACCAGGTCGGAGCCGAGCGCGTAGTCCCGGTGGTGCGGGTTCGCGCCGTCCCAGTCGTGCAGGTCGGTGGAGGTGGTGCGGCCGAGCCGGCGCAGGTCGCCGTACATGTCCCGGTTGACGCCGGTGATGGAGAGGTGGACGTGCCGGCTGCGCTCGGCGTACGGCAGGTAGAAGTCGCGCGGCAGCCGCAGGTCGGCGGGGTGGCGGCCGTCGAAGAAGGAGAACCGGCGGCCGGCGGCGTCGACCAGGTTGACCCCGCGCGGGGTGCCGTGCGGGCTCACCAGGTGCGCGAAGTGCAGGCCGTAGCGCGCGTAGGCGGCGCGGATCAGGGCGCCCTGCGGGTCGTCGCCGAGGAAGTCGAGGAAGGCGGTGCGCAGGCCGAGGTGGTGGGCGCCGAGGGCGACGCCGTTGCCGGTGTGGCCGACGTAGTCGCGCACCGGTCCGACGAACTGCGAGTCGCCGGGCGGGATCTCCAGCCGCTCGACCCGGACGATGGTGTCCACGCCGGCGCCGCCGACGACGAGCAGGTCGAATTCGGGCGGCGAGGACTCCATGGTCGTGGGCGGCACGGTCGCGGACGGCTCGGATCCGGATGGCTCGGATCCGGACGGCTCGGATTCGGATGGCTCAGACTCGGGCAGCACGGCGGCGCCTCCTTGATCCCCGGACGGTGGCCAGGAGTCAAGCAGGCGCCGAAGGCTGACTGCAAGACCTTGCTGCAACTTTCAATCGGTCGGTGGCCGCTCCACCCCCGCTTCCGTCCGGACCTCGCCACCCGCCCGGACGTTGGCCTTGACGTCGGCCATGGCGGCCTCCCGCGGGCTCGGCCGCCCGTCGACGGGCTGCCCGTCCACCGGTCGTCCGTCCACCGGTCGTCCGTCCACGGCCCGCACGGCGGTGGCTGCCGCGGCCTCCGCTTCCGCGCCGCCCACGACGGCGGTGGCCTCACCGGGCTCCGGCCGGTGGTCGATCATCAGGAAGGCGACCAGCGCGGCCAGCAGCAGGACGCCCATCGCCACCCAGGTCGCGGTCACGTAGCCGTGCACCGCGCCCTGCGCCCGTACCGCCGGGTCGGAGGCGATCCGGGTGGCCAGGAAGCTCGCGGTGGCACTGGCCGCGATGGTGTTCAGCAGCGCCGTGCCGAACGAACCGCCCACCTGCTGGGCCGAGTTGATGGTGGCGGAGGCCGCGCCGGTCTCGTTCGGGGCGACCCCGAGGGTGGCCAGGCTCATCGACGGCATGAACACCAGGCCCATGCCGAAGCCGAGCAGCAGCTCGGCGGGCAGCACCATGCCGGCCCACGGGCTGTCCACCTTCATCTGGGTCAGCCAGGCCATGCCGGCCCCGGCGAGCAGCAGCCCCGGTGCGATCAGGTTCCGGGACGGCACCCTGGTCATCAGCCGGGCCGCGATGCCCGTCGACGCCAGCACGATGGCGGCCGTCATGGGCAGGAAGGACAGCCCGGACACCACCGGCGAGAAGTGCTTGATGGCCTGCAGGTAGTAGGTGAGGAACAGGAACAGGCCGAACATGCCGACCATGGCCAGGCCGACCGAGAGCGCGCCGCCACCGCGGTTGCGGTCGGCGACGATGTGCACCGGCAGCAGCGGGTGCGCGCTGCGCCGCTCGACCAGCACGAACACCGCGAGCAGCGCCACACCCAGGAACAGCGCGCCGAGCACCAGGCCGTCGGCCCAGCCCCGGGTCACGGCCTCGGAGGTGCCGAAGACGATCGCCAGCAGGCCGCCGCAGCCGAGCAGCGCCCCGGGCAGGTCCAGCCTGACCCGGCGCCCCTTGGCGACGTGGTCGCGCTGGAGCACGGAGAAGGCCGCGAAGGCGGTGCCGACGGCGATCGGGGTGTTGACGAACAGGCACCAGCGCCAGTTCAGGTACTCGGTCAGCAGGCCGCCGGCGATGAAGCCGATCGCGGCGCCGCCGCCGGCGATCGCGCCGAAGATGCCGAAGGCCGTACTGCGTTCCTTCGGGTCGGAGAAGGTGGTGGAGAGCAGCCCCAGCGCGGAGGGGGCGAGCAGGGCGCCGAACGCGCCCTGGAGGGCACGGGCGCCGAAGAGCATGGCCGAGTCGGTCGCCGCGCCACCGAGGGCGGAGGCGAGGGCGAAGCCCAGCAGGCCGATGGTGAAGACGCGCTTGCGGCCGAAGAGGTCGCCCAACCGTCCGCCGAGCAGCAGTAGGCCGCCGAAGGCGAGCGTGTAGGCGGTGATCACCCATTGCCGGTCGGCGTCGGAGATGCCCAGGTCGCGCTGGGCGGACGGCAGTGCGATGTTCACGATGGTGATGTCGAGGACGATCATGAGCTGGGCGACGGCGATGACGGCCAGCGCCCACCAGCGTCGGCTGTCCGCGTGCTCATGACCGGTGGCGGGTTGCGCAGTCACTGGTCGAACCTTCCGGAGTCGGGCGGAGAGGTCACGCAGTCGCCTTCCAGCCAATACCCCGGCCCGACGCCATGGCAAGGAAAAATCTTGCCAAATCAGACATTTGGGACAAAAGAACCAGGGCCCTGGGACTTCGGGACGAGCCCCCCAGGACCCCGGCGCGAACCCCGGTCCGGTACCGCCGACTAGAGCGCCGAGAGCTCCTCGACCAGGTCGTCCAGACCCAGCGAGCCCTGCGAGAGCGCCGCCATGTGCCAGGCCTTGAGGTCGAACTCCTCGCCGCGCGCCTCGTGCGCCGCCCGCGCCGCCGCCCGGCCGCGCAGCCAGGCGCGCTCGCCGAGCTTGTAGCCGATCGCCTGGCCGGGCATGCCCAGGTAGCGGACCAGCTCGCTGTCCAGGAAGTCGTCGGACAGGCCGCAGTACTGCCCGAAGAACTCGCGGGCGTGCTCCGGGCTCACCGGCTCGCCCGGCTTGTACGGGGAGTCCGCCGGGAAGGCCAGGCCCGCGTGCATGCCGATGTCGACGATGACCCGCAGCGCCCGCATCATCTGCGCGTTGAGGTAGCCGAGGCGCTGGCCCGGGTCGGTGAGGTAGCCGAGCTCGTCCATCAGGCGCTCGGCGTACAGCGCCCAGCCCTCCAGGTTGGCGCTGACCCCGCCGAGGCTCACCTGGTAGGTGGAGAGCCGGTCGGCGACGTAGTTCCACTGCGCGAGCTGCAGGTGGTGGCCCGGCACGCCCTCGTGGTACCAGGTCGACACCAGGTCCCAGAGCGGGAAGCGCTCCCGGCCGAGCAGCGGCAGCCAGGTCCGCCCGGGGCGGTTGAAGTCCAGCGACGGCGGGGTGTAGTACGGCGCGGCGGCGCTGCCGGCCGGGGCGATCTTCGACTCGACCCGGGTGACCGGCTCGGCCAGGTCGAAGTGGATGCCCTGGAGGTCCCGGATCGCCTGGTCCATCAGGCCCTGCAGGTGCTCCCGGATGCCCTCGGCGCCCTCGACGGCCCGGCCGTGGGTGCCCAGCCAGGCCATCGCCGCCATCGGGTCGGCGCCCGGGCGGACCTTCTCGGCCTCGGCGCGCATCTGGGCCAGCAGGTCGTGGAACTCGGTCCAGGCCCAGGCGTAGGCCTCGTCCAGGTCCAGGTCGGCGCCGGCCCAGTAGCGGACCCACCGGCGGTAGCGCTCGCGGCCCACCGCGTCCGGGGTGCCGGCGGCGGCCGGGCCGTACACGTCGCGCAGCCAGTCGCGCAGCGCGGCCAGCCCCTCGGCAGCGGCCACCGCGTGCCCGGACAGCTCGGCGCGCAGGCCCTCCGGCGCGTCCTGGACGAACTGGCCGAACCAGCCGCCGGGCACGTCCCCCTCCAGCCACTCACCGATCTGCCCGACCACCGTGGTCACCTGGCGCGGGCCGGACAGCAGGCCGCGCTCGACGCCCTCGGCCAGGGTCTGCCGGTACTGCTCCAGCGCGACCGGGACCTTCGCCAGCCGGCGGCCGACCACCTGCCACTCACCCTCGGTGCCGGTGGCCATCAGCGTGAAGGACTCCCGCAGGTCGTGCACCGGGGAGGCCAGGTTGCGCACCGCGCGGAAGTTCTCCCCCGCGTCGTGGACGGCGAGTTCGGCGCTCAGCCGCTCGCGCAGCAGCCGGGCGCAGCGGCGCTCGGCCTCGTCCTCGGCGGCGCCGGCCCGTTCGGCCTCGTCGAGCTGCGCCAGGGTGCGGCGGGCGAGGTCGGCGATCGCCTCGCGACCAGCCGGGGAGAGGTCGGGCAGCCGCTCGTCCTCGGGGTTGACGCCGAGGTAGACCGCGGTCAGCGGGTCGAGCTCGGCGAGGGCGCGGACGTAGCCGTCCGCGATGCGGCGCGGGGTGCTGCCGTCGGCGGTGATCAGTTTTTCAACCATCCGGACATCATTTCGTGGTGCGGCCCGTTTGCAACCCCTTTGCCACCGGCATCCGTCGGCCCGTACTCGGGGACAGCCCGTACTCGGGGACAGCCCGTGCTCGGGGACGACCGACGCTCGGGGACGGCCCGCGCTCGGCGACGGGCCGCGCTCGGCGACGACCGATGTCCGGGGACGACCCGCGAAAATCCGTTCGGCCGGACAGGATCCGATCGGTCGGACGCCCATTACGCTGACGGCCATGGAAGCCCGCCCCACCTCGGCATCCGACCAGGTGCCCGCCCCGGCCGTCCCCGACGCGCGCCCGCGCCGCACCGGCTACCGGCGGCTGCCGGTCCAGCAGCGGCGCGAGCAGCTGATCGCGGTCGCCCTGGAGCTGTTCGCCCGCCGACCGCCCGAGGAGGTGAGCCTGGACGACGTCGCCGAAGCCGCCGGAGCCTCCCGGCCGCTGGTCTACCGCTACTTCGCGGGCGGCAAGCAGCAGTTGTACGAGGCCGCGCTGCGCACCGCGGCCGACGAACTGACCAGCCGCTTCGCCGTCCCGCTGGCCGGAACGCCGTCCGAGCAGCTGGCGGCCGTGCTGGACGGCTACTTCGCCTTCGTCGCCGAGCACGACGCGGGCTACTCGGCGCTGCTGCGCGGCGGCTCGGTGGTGGAGACGGCCCGCACCTCGGCGATCGTGGACGACGTCCGGCGGGCCGCGCTGCGGCGGACGCTGCGCCACCTGGGCGTGCGGGAGGCCGGTCCGCGGCTGACGCTGCTGGTGCGCTCGTGGATCGCGGTGGTCGAGGGCGCGTCGCTGAGCTGGCTGGACGAGGGGCGCGCGCTGCCGGTGGCCGGGCTGCGCGACTGGCTGGTGGACCAGTTCACCGCGATGGCGGCGGCGACGGCGCTGCACGATCCGCAGACGGCGCAGGTGCTGGCGGGGCTGCTCGCGCTGGAGGGCCCGCAGGCGCCGCGGGCGGAGCGGCTGCGCGAGGTGCTGGCGGCGCGGTAGGGCCCGACCCCCGTGCCAAGGGTCGGGGCTGCGCGGGGCTACGCCTTGCCGAGGACCTGGCGCTGGCGGCCGAGGCCGTCGATCTCGATCTCGACGACGTCGCCCGGGGCGAGGAACGGTGTGCCGGGGCGGCCCAGGGTGACCCCGGCCGGGGTGCCGGTGACGATCACGTCGCCGGGCTCCAGCACCATGAACCGGCTGGCGTAGCGGACCAGTTCGAGCACCGGGAAGATCATTTCGGCGGTGCTGCCGTGCTGCCGCTGCTCGCCGTTGACCCAGAGCCTCAGCGACAGGTCCTGCGGGTCCGCCACCTCGTCGGCGGTGACCAGCCAGGGCCCGAGCGGCGTGAAGGTCTCCGCCGACTTGCCCTTGTCCCACTGGCCGCCGCGCTCGAACTGGAAGGCCCGCTCGGTGACGTCGTTGGCGATCGTGTAGCCGGCGATCACCGCGGCCGCCTCGGCGTGCGAGTCCAGGTAGCGGGCGGTACGGCCGATCACCACGGCCAGCTCGGCCTCGTAGTCGGTCTTCTCGCCGCCGCGCGGCACCAGCACCTCGTCGTACGGGCCGACCACCGTGGAGCTCGGCTTGAGGAAGATCACCGGCTCGTCCGGGATCGCGGCCCCGGCCTCGGCCGCGTGGTCGCGGTAGTTGAGCCCGATGCCGACCACCTTGCCCGGCCGGGCCACCGGCGCGCCCACGCGCTGCCCGGCCAGGTCCACCACCGGCAGGACGCCGGCGGCCACGTCCCGGGCCAGCGCGGCCGGGTCCAGCCCGGCCAGGAAGGCCCCGTCGAGGTCACGGGCCCGCCCGGAGAGGTCGTACGCGGTGCCGTCCTCACCCAGCACGACCGGGCGCTCGGCGCCCGGGGGTCCGACGCGAAGGAGCTTCATCGATCCGTCACCAGCCTTTCGTCGCAGCTCACCGGGGCGGTACGGACACCGCTCCCGAGTCTGGCAACGAGGTATACCAACGCGCGGGGTGGGGGGACCAGACCGTCCCGATGGGCGAAATCCTCCCGATTCCCGTCGCGGCCCGGGCCCCGGCTCGGGTGCACGCACGGTTGACGCCGGACCGCCGCCGAAGACGGTCGCCACCCCACGGTCCCCACCCGGCGGCCACGAACGGCTTCGCCTGTGGCGAACACCCGCACGCCCAGGGCGAACGCGGGCGTGCCGCGGCGGCGCGGCGCGCAGGATCCGGACCATGGAGATCACCCGGGTACGCGACGAGTTGCACATGATCACCCTGGAGTTCGGCACCGCCTACCTGTGGCGGGACGAACACGGCCTGACCCTGGTCGACACCGGCATCGCCGACTCGGCCGACGCCATCGAGAAGGCCGTCCGCGCCGTCGGGCCGGACCCGGCCGCGCTGCGCCGGATCGTGCTCACCCACCACCACGAGGACCACACCGGCTCGGCCGCCGAACTCGCCCGCCGCTGGGGCGCCGAAGTGGTGGCGCACCGGATCGAGGCGCCGGTGATCCGGCGCGAGCAGCCGGCCGCGCCGCCGGTGCTGAGTCCGTTCGAGCAGCAGTTGTGGGACGGCCTGCCGCCGATCCCGCCCGCCGAGCCCTGCCCGGTGCACCGCGAGGTCGAGGACGGGGACGTGCTGGACACCGGCGGCGGCGCGGTGGTCCTGCACGTGCCGGGCCACACCGACGGCAGCATCGCCCTCCACCTACCCGGGCCCGGCGTGCTGTTCACCGGGGACCTGGTGTCCAACGTCCAGGGCAATCTGCGGCCCGGCGTGTTCCACACCGACCCGGCCCGGGCGCTGGCCTCCTTCCACCGGCTGGCCGCACTGCCGGTGGAGACGGTCGTGTTCGGGCACGGCGACCCGATCGCCGAGGGCGCCTCAGCCGCCCTGCGCGTCGCCGCCGAGCAGCACCCCCAGGCTTAGCGCGCGCGGCAGGCCCGGGCCGAGCCGGGTGACCTCCCGCTGCCAGTGCGCGAGGTCGCGCAGCGCGTCGGCCCGGGCCTGCGGGGCGGCGCCCGGCACCTGCGTCAGCTCGTCCAGCAGGGCGACGGCCGCGCCCGGGCTGCCGTCCCGGCCCAGCCAGAGGGCCAGGTCGTGGCAGGTGCGCAGGGTGCGCGGGTCGGTCGGGCCGCAGATCCGGGCGAAGTCCGGGACGAGACCGGTGAGGATTTCCACCGCCTCGGCCGGCTCGCCCGCCGCGCCGTGCTGCCAGGCCCGGTCGGCCCGCCGGCGCAGCTGCTCCGGGCTGGGGTCGTCCGGGCGCAGCACCCCCGGCCGGACCGCGCGCAGCCGCTCCAGCACCTCGGCGGCGCCGGAGGGCCGGTCCTCGGGCCGCTTGGCGAGCAGTTGGGCGACCAGTTCGGCCACCGCCGGGTCCTTGCTGCGCACCCGGGGCGGGACCTCCTCCAGGTGCTTGTACATGTACTCGGCGGCGGAGGTGGCGCGGAACGGCCGCCCGCCGGTGCAGATCTCGTACAGCATGACGCCGAGTGCGTAGAGGTCGGCCCGGCCGTCCACGGTGCCGCCGGACCAGCACTCGGGCGCGAGGTACGGGACGGTGCCGATCACGTTGCCGGTGGAGGTGAGCCGGACGGTCTGGGTGACCAGTCGGGCGATGCCGAAGTCCAGGACCTTGGCCCGCTCCCCCTCCGTCACGATCATCACGTTCTCGGGCTTGATGTCCCGGTGGACGATGCCCGAGCGGTGCGCGGCGTCCAGCGCCTTGCAGACGTGCCGCATCCAGCGCAGCGCCTTCGCGTGGTCCGGCAGGCCGTCCTTGAGCACCTCGGACAGTGCCCGGCCGCGGACCAGCTCCATCACCAGGTACGGGATCTTCCCGGAGCCGGCCGCGGTCCACCCGTAGTCGTACACGGTGACGATGTGCGGGTTGTTGAGGCCGCCCGCCGTCTTGGCCTCGCGGACGAACCGGCTGACCGCCTCCCGGTCGGCGGCGTGCTCGGCGAGCAGCACCTTGACCGCGACCTGCCGGTTGATGGTCGTGTCGGTCGCCCGCCAGACCACGCCGAAGCCGCCCCGGCCCAGCCGCTCCTCCAGTCGGAAGCGACCGCCGAGCACCTCGCCCTTGTCCATGTCCTCCCCCAACTCGACCGCGCCCGCTCGGCGTTCACCGTCGGAGGGGTCACCATAGCGGCGGGCGGGGACGAACGGGTGAACGAGCCCGGGCCGGATCTTCCGGATCTCGCTACGGCTCGGGCCCGGGCGGGCCGGGCGAGGTGATCCCGGAGGACCGCACGGCCTCGTTGTCCGGGCTCCGGCGCCTGAGCAGCTGCCCGTACGCTCACCGTCGCCCCGCCGACGGCCGGCTGCTCGACCCGGCCCCAGGCGGCGGCGTGAGCGAGCGTGCGCCGACGGGTCACGGCCCGAAGATCTCCTCCACCAGGTCCTCGTCCGAGACGTGGTCCGGCGCGTCGAACACCACGTCCGCGACGCCCTTCAGGCCGATCCCGCGGTCCAGCGCGTCCATGCAGGCCCGGGCCTCCTCGTCGGTGGCGAAGTCCCAGACCCGCAGCCGCCGCACCAGGGCCAGCGCCTCCATCGGGCTGATCCTCGGCGCCCGGCGCCGGTGCGGGCTGCCCGCGGCCCTGCGGCCCGCACCGGCGAGCCGCTGCTGGTAGCCGGCCAGGTCCTGCCAGGCCTGGACGGTGCTCGGGTGGTGCTCGCCCAGCACCCGGGCGAGGTCGGGCAGCAGCCCGTGCAGCTCGAGCACGGCGCCCTGCAGGTCGTCCCGGTTGGCCCGGTGCACCGCGAGGTCGTGCCGGGCCTTCAGGACGCGGGTGTCGTGCGGGCCCCAGACGGCGTGCAAATCGGGCAGCAGCCCGCTCAGCAGCCGGATCGCGGTGACCGCCGCGCCGCTCTCGCCGACGCACCACACCAAGTGGTAGCGGGCGCCGAGGGTGTCGGGGTCGAGCGGGCCGAGCGCCGAGCGCATGTCGTCCACCACGCTGGTCAGCAGCCGGATCGCGCCGTCCAGGTCCCCGGCCCGGCTGAGGTACCAGGTGAAGTCCCGCCAGGTGCACAGGGTGTCCCGGTCGCTCGCGCCGAGCGCGGTCACGCACTCCTGGGCGACCGCCTGCAGCTGCATCGCCGACTCCCCGGCCGTCGCCGCCCGGTACGCGGCCGACCGCCGCTCGCGCAGCGCGGCCCGTACGGCGTCGGGCGGCGGCGCGGCGAGCACCGGCGGCGTGGTCAGCGGCGACAGCACCGACGGGGCCGCGCCCGGCACGACGGGCGGTGCGGCGGGCGGGGCGGACGGGGGTGCGGCGGGCGGCGCAACCGGAGGCACGACGGGCGGAGCGGTCGGCACGGGCGGCACCACCGGCCCCACCGCGACCGGCACGGGCGGCACCACGGCGACCGGCCCAACCGGCTCAGCCACAGGCGCAGCCGCGGCCACGGCCCGGTCCACCACCGTCGGCACCGCCACCACCGCGCCCGCCCCGCCACCCGGCGCCGCGGCCAGTTCCGCCAGCCGCCGCTCGACGGTCCGGGCATCCGCCGGCCGGTCCGCCGGGTCCTTCGCCAGCAGCTCCGCGACCAGCCCGGCCACCTGCGGCGGCAGCCCGAACTGCGCCGGGTCCAGCGCCGGGGGCGCCTCGTTGAGGTGCTGGTACATCAGCACCGGCGTCGAGTCCCCGCCGAACGGCCGTGCCCCGGTGAAGAGTTCGACCAGTACGCAGCCGAGCGCGTACAGGTCCGCCCGGCCGTCCACCCGGCCGCCGGTCCACCGCTCGGGCGCCATGTACGCCGGGCTGCCGACGATCGTCCCGGTGGTGGTCAGCCCGCCGGCGCCGGCGTCCAGCTGGGCGATGCCGAAGTCCAGCACCTTGAGGTGCCCGGCGTCGGTGATCATCACGTTGTCCGGCTTGATGTCCCGGTGCACCATGCCCGCGTCGTGCGCGGCCGCCAGCGCGCCGCTGATCTGCCGCCCCCAACGCAGGCTGAGCGCGGGTTCGGGCAGCCCCTCGCGCAGCACCTCGGTCAGGGTGCGGCCGGTGAGCAGCTCCATCACCAGGAAGGTGACCTCCCGGTCGCCGACCTCGCACTGGCCGAGGTCGTGCACGGTGACGATGTGCGGGTGCGACAGGTTGCCGGCCGCGCAGGCCTCCCGCACGAACCGCAGGGCCGCCTTCGCCTGGTCCCCGCCGTGGTGCCCGATGACCTTGACCGCCACCGGCCGCCGCATCCGGGTGTCCTGGGCCCGCCACACCACTCCGAACCCGCCCTGACCGAGCTTCTCCACCAGCTCGTACCGGCCGTCCAGGACGTCACCCACGCGCACGCGCCCCTCCCCCATCCGCCATGACGGACAGGACTCTACCGACGCCGTCCACCGCCCCTCCCCCCGCCCACGGCCAGGTGGAAGGATGGACACCGAGCCCCGCGACGGAGCGGCGGCCCCGGCGGTACGGCCGGATCCAGCAGAGCCGAGGAGACCGGTCATGGCCAAGCAGGCCCCGCAGAGCGACCCGGCGCAGGACGCCCCCGAGGTGTCCGCGCCCCAGCACGCGGCCGCCGGGCTGCCCGCCGTCGGCCACAGCCTGCGGATGGCCGCCGAGCAGATGGGCGCCCGCCGCACCCTCGCCACCCTGCTCAAGGTCAACCAGCCGAACGGCTTCGACTGCCCGGGCTGCGCCTGGCCGGAGCCGGACAAGACGCACACCGCCGAGTTCTGCGAGAACGGCGCCAAGGCCGTCGCCGAGGAGGCCACCGAGCGCCGGATCCGCGCCGAGTTCTTCGCCGCCCACCCGGTCGCCGACCTAGCCGAGCGCTCCGGCTACTGGCTCGGCCAGCAGGGCCGGCTCACCCAGCCGATGCTGCTCGACGAGGGCGCCACCCACTACACGCCGGTCTCCTGGGACGACGCCTTCGCGCTGATCGCCGAGGAGCTGCGCGCCCTGGACACCCCGGACGGCGCCGCCTTCTACACCTCCGGCCGCACCAGCAACGAGGCCGCGTTCGCGTACCAGCTGTTCGCCCGCCGGCTCGGCACCAACAACCTGCCGGACTGCTCCAACATGTGCCACGAGTCCTCCGGCTCGGCGCTCACCGAGACGCTCGGCGTCGGCAAGGGCAGCGTCAGCCTCAAGGACCTCTACCAGGCCGACCTGATCATCGTGGCCGGCCAGAATCCGGGCACCAACCACCCCCGGATGCTCTCCGCCCTGGAGCGCGCCAAGCGGGCCGGCGCCACCATCGTCAGCGTGAACCCGCTGCCGGAGGCGGGCCTGGAGCGGTTCAAGAACCCGCAGAACGCCCGGGGCCTGGTCGGCCACGGCACCAAGCTGACCGACCTCTTCCTGCAGATCCGCCTCGGCGGCGACCTCGCGCTGTTCCGCGCGCTCAACCGGATCGTCGTGGAGCAGGACGGCGTCGACGAGGCCTTCGTCGCCGAACACTGCCACGGCTTCGAGGAGGTCGAGGCCCAGGCCCGGAAGACCGACCGGGACGAGGTGCTCGCCGCGACCGGCCTGCCCTGGGAGCAGATCGAGGAGCTCGGCCGCCTGGTGCTGAGCTCGAAGAAGATCATCGTCTGCTGGGCGATGGGCCTCACCCAGCACAAGCACGCCGTCCCCACCATCCGCGAGGTGGTCAACTTCCTGCTGCTGCGCGGCAACGTCGGCCGTCCCGGCGCCGGGGTCTGCCCGGTGCGCGGGCACAGCAACGTCCAGGGCGACCGGACGATGGGCATCTTCGAGCGCCCGAGCAAGGCCTTCCTCGACGCGCTGGAGAACGAGTTCGGCTTCGAGCCGCCGCGCGAGCACGGTCTCGACTCGGTGGACACCATCCGCGCGATGCGCGACGGCAAGGTCAAGGTCTTCTTCGCGATGGGGGGCAACTTCGTCGCGGCCACCCCGGACACCGAGGTCACCGAGGCCGCGATGCGCCGCTGCCGGCTGACCGTCCACGTCTCCACCAAGCTCAACCGCTCGCACGTGGTCACCGGCGCCCGCGCCCTGATCCTGCCCACCCTCGGACGCACCGACCGGGACGTCACCGGCGCCGGCGCCCAGTTCGTCAGCGTCGAGGACTCGATGGGCCAGGTCCACGCCTCCCGCGGCGGCCTGCGCCCGCCCGCGCCCGGCCTGCTCTCCGAGACCGCGATCGTCTGCCGCCTCGCCCGCACCGTCCTCGGCCCGCGGGACACCGTGCCGTGGGAGGACTTCGCCACCGACTACGACACCCTGCGCGCCCGGATCGCCCGCGTCGTCCCGGGCTTCACGGACTACAACGAGAAGGTCCGCCGCCCCGGCGGCTTCACCCTCCCGCACGGCCCCCGCGACTCGCGCACCTTCCCCACCGCGACCGGCAAGGCCAACTTCACCGTCAACCCGCTGACCGCCCCCGAGGTCCCGCCGGGCCGTCTCCTCCTGCAGACCCTGCGCTCCCACGACCAGTACAACACCACCATCTACGGCCTCGACGACCGCTACCGCGGCATCAAGGGCGGTCGCCGCGTGGTCCTGGTCAACCCCGCCGACGCCGCCGAACTGGGCCTCACCGAAGGTCGATACGTCGACCTGGTCAGCGAGTGGAAGGACGGCGTCGAACGCCGCGCCCCGCACTTCCGTGTCGTCCACTACCCCGTCGCCCGTGGCGGAGCGGCGGCCTACTACCCGGAGACCAACGTCCTGGTCCCGCTGGACTCCACCGCCGACATCAGCAACACCCCGACCTCCAAGGCCGTCGTCATCCGCTTCGCCCCCGACACCGGCGAGTAACCCCGACGAACGACAGGAAGGCCGCCCCACGTCATCGGACGTCGGGCGGCCTTCCTGTCGGGCCTGTCGGGCCTGTCGGGCAGCCGGGTCAGTGCGTCGGCGTGCCGAGCGGCAGCGTCGCGGTGGCGCTGCCCGGGGCGGAGGCGGTGGCCGAGCCCGTCTTGCTCGGGGTGCCCGTTCCGGTCGGGGTGGGCGTGGCCGGGGTGCCGGTCGGCGTCCCGGTCGGGGTGCCGGTGGGGGTCTGCGTCGGAGTCGGCGTGCCGGTGCCCGACGGTGTCCCCGGGTCGGTCGGGGCGCCGGTCCCGCCCGGGGTGGTCGGTGTGGTCGGTGTGGTGGGCGTGCCGGTGGGCTCGCCCGGGGTGACCGGCGGCGGGGTCGGGCCGCCGGTCGGCGGCGGAGTCGGCGCGGGCTTGGCCGGGCTCGGCGCGATCGGCGTCACGGAGTCCCAGCCGGCCGGCAGGTCGGGCACCTTCCAGACGCCGCCCGCGTCGTCCGCGGCACCGGACGGGTCCGGCCGGACGGCCCCGAGGATCGCCATCGAGCCGATCGGCGACACCTTGATGAACGCCCCCGGCCGCGGCGCCTGCACGATCAGCCCGCCGCCGATGTACATCCCGACGTGCGAGGCGTCCTGGAAGTAGACCACCAGGTCACCGGGCCGCAGCTGGTTCAGCGGCACGTGCGGCAGCTGCGCCCACTGCTCCTGGCTGGTGCGCGGGATCGGCTTCCCGGCGTGCAGCCAGGCCTGCGAGGTGAGGCCGGAGCAGTCGAAGGAGTCCGGTCCGATGCCGCCCCACAGGTACGGCTTGCCGACCTGCGCCAGCGCGAAGGCCACCGCTGCGCGCCCTTGCTGCGAGGGGGTGCGCTCTCCCTTGCCGAGGGCTCCGGAGGCGAGGAAGGCGAGCTGCGCTTCGTCGGCCTTCGCCTTCTCCAGCTGCTCCAGCTCGGTCCGCTGCGCGCCGGTCAGCGAGGAGACCACCTGCTCGACCGAGGCGAGGTCGGCGGCCACCTTGGCCTTGGCGGCGTCCTGCTGGGCGACCAGGGTCTGGGAGGTCTTGAGCGCTTCCTCGGTCTGCTTCTTCAGCCCGTCGAGCGCGTCCCGGTCGCTCTTGAGCCGGTCCAGGAACTCCGACTGCGAGCGGCTGGCGGTGGCGAGCAACTCGGCGATGGTGACGGCCTCGTACGGGTCCTTGGCGAGCAGCAGTTCGGCGTACGCGGAGCTGGCGCCGTTGCGGTACTGCGCGGCGGCGAGCTGGGAGGCGAGGTCGGTGCCGGCGTCGACCTGGGTCTGCTGGCGGTCCAGCCGGCCCTGCAGGTCGGTGAGCGCGGCCTGCTGTTCGGCGATCTTGGCCACCGTGCCGTTGTACTGCTCGGTGGCGGCCTCGGCGCTCTGGTAGAGCGTGTGCAGCTGGTCGAGCAGCGGGCCGAGGGTGGCCTTGGCGGCGGCGAGCGGGTCGGAGCCGGCGACGACCGTGCCGCTCCCCGGGTCGGGTGCCGCCCAGGCGGCGCCGGCGGCGGCGGGCAGGGCGAGTGCGGCTGCCGCGAGGACGGCTCCGCAGCGCAGGGCCGCCCGCACCCAGGGGCGTACGCCTGCCGTCTCCGTTCGCTGTACAGCCCCGCCCATGGGTTGGTCCTCCCCGCCCCGCGCCCTGTCCCGGCCTCCCGGATCCCGCAGATCCTCCCACGGGTTACTCGTCGGAAACAGGGCGCACGCGGACTGGGAGGTTAATTCTCGATTGATGTGTGAGACAGCTCTCAGCAAACCCGGTCGAACCGGGGTGTTCTTCGCCAATGCCCAGTTCAGCGGGGCCGAAGTCACCCTGCAGAAAGCTTCTGATCACCATCAGTCAACCATCGGAACCACGAGTCCCGGCTCAGTTAACCTTCCGTTTACCAAGTAGACCTACGGTCGCGAACGTCACCAACGTCCGTGCGACAACTACGACGATTGTTTGGGTATGGAACACATCTCGTTCCTGGTAGCCGTTGTGATCATCACGGCGCTCGCCTTCGACTTCACCAACGGGTTCCACGACACCGCCAACGCGGCCGCCACCGCGATCGCGACCGGGGCCCTTCGTCCGAAGGTCGCGGTCACCATCGCGGCCGTGCTCAACTTCGCGGGCGCGTTCCTGTCCGTGAAGGTCGCCACCACCATCTCCGGCGGCATCGTCAACGAGAAGGCCGGGGTCCACCCCGAGATCATCTTCGCCGCACTGGCCGGAGCGATCCTGTGGAACCTGCTGACCTGGCTGCGCGGCCTGCCGTCCAGTTCATCGCACGCGTTGTACGGCGGCCTGATCGGCGCCACGATCGTCGGCGTCGGCATGAACGGCGTCAACTTCGACACCGTGGTCACCAAGATCATCATCCCGGCGGTCGCCTCCCCGTTCGTCGCCGGCCTGGCCTCCTGGGGCGCCACCAAGCTGGCCTACGCGATCACCCGCAAGGGCAACGCCGCGGCCACCGAGAAGGGCTTCAAGACCGGCCAGATCTTCTCGTCCTCGCTGATCTCGCTGGCGCACGGCACCAATGACGCCCAGAAGACGATGGGCATCATCACCCTGACCCTGGTCTCGGTCGGCGCCCTGCCGCACGGCGCGCTGCCCCCGACCTGGGTGATCGTCTCCGCGGGTGCCGCGATCGCGCTCGGCACCTACATGGGCGGCTGGCGGATCATCCGCTCGATGGGCAAGGGCCTGGCCGACATCCGGCCGCCGCAGGGCTTCGCCTCCGAGTCGGCCGCCGCGACCGTCATCCTGACGTCCTCGCACATGGGCTTCGGCCTCTCCACCACCCAGGTCTGCTCCGGCGGCATCATGGGCGCCGGCCTCGGCGGCCCGAAGGGCGAGCTGCGCTGGAGCATGGTCCGCCGCATGGTCTACACCTGGGGCCTGACCCTGCCGGCCGCCGGCCTGGTCTCCGGCGGCGCGGCCCTGCTGGCCCGTCAGGGCAGCTGGGGCGTCGCCGTGGTCGGCGCCGCGCTGGTGGCCGGCTCGGGCGCGATGTGGCTGCTCTCCCGCCGCCAGCCGGTCGGCGCGGACAACGTCAACGACGTCACGCCGGTCGAGGTCCCCACCGTGGCGACCACGAACGTCCCCACCCCCGCCTCGACCACGGTCGCGGCCTGAGCGCCGCCGGCTGAGGAGCACTCACCATGCACATCAAGTGGAACGCCCTGGCCCAGACCGCCGGTTTCAGCTTCGGCATCACCGTCGCCGTGGTCGCCGTCTTCGCGCTCGGCATCCTGGCGCTGTCCCGCCGCGAGGCCGCGCTGAGCACCGCCCGTGACGGCGGCGCCCCGGCCTCGGGCGGCGGCAAGCTGGCCCTGGCCGGCGCGTACGCCTGCTTCGCGGTCTGCGCCGCGGCCGTCGGCTACGGACTGATGCTGATCGCCGGCCACTAGCGGCCGTACGAAGCCCGACGCAACGGGCCGGGGAGTGCCTGCGCACTCCCCGGCCCGTTCGCGTATCCCGACTGCCGGTCGGCTGTCCCGCCGCAGGTCCTCCTGGCCGGTCAGTTCTCCTGGGTGGTCTTCAGCACGGTCTCCCGGATGAACAGCACGGTGACGAAGGCCAGTGCCGCGAAGGGGGCGGCCCACAGGAAGACGGTTCCGACGCCGTGGCCGAAGGCGTCCGTGACCAGCGGGACGATCGGGGCCGGCAGCTTGTGCAGGTCCGGGATGCCGCCACCGGCCGCCGCGTGTCCGGCAGGGATGTGCGCGGCGGCCAGGTTCTCCGCCAGGTAGTGGCCGACCTTGTTCGTCATCAGCGCGCCCAGCGCGGAGACGCCCATCGCGCCGCCCATGGTGCGGAAGAAGGTGACCACCGAGCTGGCCGCGCCGAGTTCGTGCCGGGGCACCGTGTTCTGCACCGCGAGCACCAGGTTCTGGCTGGTCAGGCCGAGGCCGACGCCGGTGATCGCCATGTAGACGGAGAGCAGCACGTAGTCGGTGTCGGCCCGGGCGGTGCCGAGCAGGCCGAAGCCGACCGCGAGCAGCGCGGTGCCGGCGACCAGGTAGGCCTTCCACTTGCCGTACTTGGTGATGAGCCGGCCGGCCACGGCGGAGGAGACGGCCAGGCCGAGGATCATCGGCAGGGTCATCAGGCCGGCCATGGTCGGGGACTTGGCGCGGGCCAGCTGGAAGTACTGGCTGAGGAAAGTGGTCGCGCCGTACATCCCGACGCCGACCAGCACGCTGGCGATGGCGGCCAGGGTGACGGTGCGGTACCTGAAGAGGTCCGGCGGGATGATCGGCTCGGCGGCGCGGCGCTCGACCACGATGGCCAGCGCGCCCAGCAGCAGGCCGCCGCCGACCATGGCCGCGGTCTGCCAGGACAGCCAGGCGTAGTTCTTGCCGGCCAGCGTGATCCAGATCATCAGGAGGCTGACCGCGGCGGTGATGACCAGCGCGCCGAGGTAGTCGATCTTCGCCTTGCGCTTGACCACCGGCAGCTTGAGGGTGCGCTGGACCACCAGGATCGCGGCCAGCGCGAACGGGATGCCGACGTAGAAGCACCAGCGCCAGCCCAGCCAGGAGGTGTCCACGATGACGCCGCCGATCAGCGGGCCGCCGATGGTGGCGAGCGCGAAGACCGCGCCGAAGTAGCCGCTGTACCGGCCGCGCTCGCGCGGCGGGACCATCGCGGCCAGGCAGATCTGGCCCAGCGCGACGACACCGCCCGCGCCGACGCCCTGCAGCGCGCGGCAGGCGATCAGTTCACCGGTGTTCTGCGAGAGCCCGGCCAGCGCGGAGGTCGCGATGTAGATCAGCAGGGCGATCTGCAGCAGCAGCTTCTTGCTGGCGAGGTCGGAGAGCTTGCCCCAGATCGGGGTGGAGGCGGTGAGGGTGAGCAGGGCCGCGGTGATCACCCAGGTGTAGGCGGACTGGCCGCCGTGCAGGTCGGCCAGGATGTGCGGCAGGGCGTTGGAGACGACGGTCGAGGAGAGCACGGCCACGAAGAGGCCGAGCAGCAGGCCGGAGAGCGCCTCCATCACCTGCCGGTGGGTCATCTGTTGGTTGTCGGCGGCGGCGGCGGTGCCGCTCGCGGCCTCGGTGGTCACGGTCATCTGGGTCCTTCGGCGCAGGCGTGCGGGATACGCGCATCATGAAACTTCGTTGCCTTAAGCAACCATAGGCCTAAATGGTTGAATTAGGCAACTTTCTTCAAGGTCGAGTAAAGGCCCGCACCGCGGGCCCCGGTCACACCCTCGCAGCCGCCCGACTCAGCGGGCACCCGGCTCAGCGGGCACCCGGCTCAATCGGCCGCCGGCTCCCCCAGGACGTCGTTGAAGCGGTGCAGCAGTTCCCCGAAGCGGACCACGTCCTCCGGCGACCAGCCGCCCATCACCTCGCGCACCCGTCGCATCCGGACGTCCCGGGCGGCCAGGAAGCGCCGTCGCCCGTCCTCGGTCAGCGACACCAGCGCGGCCCGGCGGTCCAGCGGGTCCGCCTCCCGGGCCACCAGGCCGAGTTCCTCCAACGCGCGGATCTGCCGGCTCACCGTCGCCTTGCCCACCGCGAAGTGCACGCCGACGTCGGTCACCCGGACCCGGCCGGCCTGCTCGATGTAGCCGAGCATGCTGTACGCCATGCCCTCCAGTCCGGGGTGCACCCGGCGTGAGAGTTCGGCCACTCCGGCCCGGCCCCGCCGGAACATCAGCGCGACCTCGCGCTCCACCGCCACCAGGGCTTCCTCGTCGCTCACCGCGCCAGTATCGCCCAGCGGCACCGGCCGGAATCCGACACGGGAGGTACGACAACCCAACTACTTCATGGTATGAAGTATTGGTTCTGGAAGATCCGTTTTTCCCCGATACGCAAGGAGATGTGGATGGCAGCCCCAGGGCAGGGTTTCGTCGCCGAACTGAAGAGCGCGGTCACCCCGCGCGCGGCACTGCTCGTGATCGGAGTGCTGCTGCTCCAGCTCGGCTTCATCACCTCCTACATCGGGGCGCTGCACAAGCCCGCCCCGCACAACCTCTCCATCGCGGTGGTCGCCCCGCCGCAGGTCGCCCCCAAGTTGATCGGGGCACTGGAGGGGGTCCCGAACGACGCCGTCAAGGCCGTCACCGCGCCGGACGCCGAGACCGCGACCGCGCAGATCAAGGACCAGAAGATCTACGCCGCGTGGGTCGTGAACCCGAACGGCACCGAGGACACCCTGCTGGTCGGCGGCGCCCGCGGTCCGTCCGCGGCCAAGGCCGCCGAGAGCATCACCACCGCGATCGACCAGACCCAGGGCCGTACGGTCAAGGTCCAGGACGTCGTGCCGCTCGCCAAGGGCGACACCAACGGCCTCTCCTCCTTCTACCTGGTGATCGGCTGGTGCGTCGGCGGCTACCTGGTCGCCTCGATCCTCGGCATCAGCGCCGGCTCCAAGCCGGCCAACGCGAACCGCCTGCTGATCCGCCTGGGCGTCCTGGCGCTCTACTCGATCGCGGCCGGCATCGGCGGCACGGTCATCGCCGGACCGGTGCTGGACGCGCTGCCCGGCTCGATCCTCTCCCTGTCCGCCATCGGCGCCCTGGTGGTCTTCTCGGTCGGCGCCTTCACCATGGCGCTGCAGTGCCTGTTCGGGATCATCGGCATCGGCCTCGCGGTGCTGGTCTTCGTCGTCCTGGGCAACCCGAGCGCGGGCGGCGTCTACCCGGCACCGATGATGCCGCCGTTCTGGCGGGCCATCGGCTCGGTGATCCCGAACGGCGCCGGCACCGGCGCCACCAAGTCGATCGCCTACTTCGGCTCGACCAACCTGGGGATGCCGATCCTGGTCCTGGTGCTCTGGGCGCTGGTCGGCATCGGCATCGCCTTCCTGGCCGTCCTGCGCGGCCCCCGCGCCGAGCAGCGCGAGCCCGCCGCCGCGGAGGCCTGACGCCACCGAGGCCCGGTCCTCCCCCATCGCACCGAGCCCCCGGCCCCACCGGCCGGGGGCTCGGCCCGTTCCGGCACCGGGGCTCCGGGCACCGGGCACCGGGCACCGGGCACCGGGGCGCGGCCCGTTCCGGGCGGGGTGGTCCCAGCCGGGGGTCAGCCGCCCGCGAGCAGCCCCGGGTCGGCGACGATGGCGCGGACGACGCGCACCGCCGCGCCCAGCAGCGGGCCGCGGCGGCCCAGCCGGGAGACGGTCAGCCGGTCCTCGGCCCACGGCCGGACGGTGACCCGGGCGGCCAGTTCGGCGCGCATGGCGGGGAGCAGCCAGGGTGCCAGCCGGGCGTAGCCGCCGCCCAGCACGACCTCGGCCGGGTCCAGCAGGTTGACCGCGCCGGCGGCCGCGATGCCGAGCGCCGACCCGGCGCCGGCCAGGGCCGCGCGGACCGGTTCCTCGCCGACCTCGGCGCGGTCGGCGAGCAGCGTCACCCAGTCGCCCCGGGCGCCGGTCAGGCCGGCCGCCCGCAGCACCGCCGCCTCGCCCGCGTACTGCTCCAGGCAGCCGTGCGCCCCGCAGGCGCAGCGGCGGCCCGCGGGGTGGACCGGCACATGGCCGAACTCGCCCGCGTGGCCGCGCGCGCCGCGCAGCAGGCGCCCGCCGACGATGATCGCCGCGCCGACCCCGGCCTCGGCGGAGACGTACAGGAAGTCCTCCGCCCCGTCGCCCAGCCAGTGCTCGGCCAGTCCGCCGAGGTTGGCCTCGTTGTCGGCCTCGACCGGCAGCTCGGCCAGGCCGTCGGCGGCCGGTCGCAGCGCGGCGCGCAGTTCGGCGGCCAGCGGGACGTCCTGCCAGCCCAGGTTGGCGGCCCGCTGCAGCACCGCGCCGGATTCGCCGACCAGGCCGGGGACGGCCAGGGTGAGTCCGGCCGGGCGCAGGCCCGCCTCGGTGACGGCCGAGCGCAGCAGCCGGGCGAGGTCGGCCATGACGGCGGCGGGTGCCCGGCCGTGGTTGGAGATCTCCTGACGCCGAACGGCGCGGACCTCCCCGCGCAGGTCGACCACGCAGGCGCCCAGGTGCCGGACACCGATCTCGGCGCCGAGGCCGCCGGGCCCGAGCGGGTTGAGTCCGAGCGCGGTGCCGGGGCGGCCGACCTTGCCGCTGGGTGCGGCGGGGCCCTCCTCGACCACCAGGCCGCCGGCGATCAGCTGTTCGGCGAGCGAGGAGACCGCGGCCCTGGTCAGTCCGGTCTCGGCGGCCACTTCGGCGCGCGAGCGCGGGCCGCTCGCGATCACTCCGAGCACCAGGGCCAGGTTGGCCCGGCGCATGCCCTGCTGGCTGGCGGGCCCGGTCCGGACACCGTCCGGTTCGTGCATCAGGCTCACCTCGCCCCTTACGGCACATCCCGTGGCATCTCGGGTGCAGCGTAACCGGCTTCCGGGGGCACCGCCCTCACCAGAGCGGCCTCGGCCCCGGGGTGCTCGGCGGGGTGCTCGGCGAGCCGGGTGAAGACCCACCGCTGCATCGCCCAGAAGCGGAACAGCATCGCGACGAAGGTGCCGACGACCATGCCGCTGAGGAAGTCCGCGACCTCCTGGGCGAAGGAGCTGATGTACGGCTCGCGCAGGTCCAGGACGTAGCGGGAGATCGCCAGCGGTACGTCGTTGACGCCGATCGCCACCACGCTGACCAGGAAGAACAGCAGGGCCTCACGCTGCCGGCCGCCGGCCCGGAAGGCCCAGCTGCGGTTCAGCACGTACGAGACGACGGTGGCGATCACGGTCGCGATGGTCAGCGCGATCACCGGCTTGTGCTGCAGCACGGTGAACTTGAGCTGGAGGTTGATCGCCATGGTGAGCACGAAGCAGGAGCCCCCGACCAGCAGGAACTTCACCAGCCGGCGGTGCCGCACCAGGAAGGGGCGCAGCCGGTCCGGCACCCGGGCCAGCGCGCGCTGCGTGGGGGACGGCATCTCCGCAGTCTCGCACGCGGAGATGCCGTCGGCCCCTCGGACCAGCGGTTCGCCGATCAGACGGCGACCAGCACCTCGGCCGGCTCCAGCGCCAGCTTCAGCACCTCGCGGACGTCCGCCACCGGGTGGACGGTGAGCCGCTCCAGCACCTCGGCCGGGACGTCGTCCAGGTCGGCCTCGTTGCGCTTGGGGATGATCACCGTGGTGACCCCGGCTCGGTCGGCGGCGAGCAGCTTCTGCTTCACCCCGCCGATCGGCAGCACCCGCCCGGTCAGCGACACCTCGCCGGTCATCGCCACGTCGGTGCGCACCTTGCGGCCGGAGAGCAGCGAGGCCAGCGCCGTGGTCATGGTGATGCCGGCGCTCGGCCCGTCCTTGGGGACGGCTCCGGCCGGGACGTGCAGGTGCACGCCGCGGTCGCGCAGCGAGGTGACCGGCAGTTCCAGCTCGGCGCCGCGCGAGCGCAGGAAGGAGAGCGCGATGTGCGCGGACTCCTTCATCACGTCGCCCAGCTGCCCGGTGAGGGTCAGCCCGGTGCCGCCGGTCTCGGCGTCGGCCAGCGAGGCCTCGATATAGAGGACGTCGCCGCCGGCGCCGGTCACCGCGAGGCCGGTGGCCACGCCGGGGACGGCGGTGCGGCGCTCGGCCGGTTCCTGGGCGGACTCCGGCACGTGGTGCGGGCGTCCGATCAGGGCGCGCAGGTCCGCCGCGCCGACCGTGGCGGGCAGCTCGCGCTCGCCCAGCTCGGCCTGTGCGGCGATCTTGCGCAGCACCCGGGCGATCGAGCGCTCCAGGGTCCGGACGCCGGCCTCGCGGGTGTACTCCCCGGCGAGCTTGCGCAGCGCGGTCTCGTCCACGCTGACCTGCTCGCCGCCGAGGCCGGCCTTCTCCAGCTGGCGCGGGAGCAGGTGGTCGCGGGCGATGACGACCTTCTCGTCCTCGGTGTAGCCGTCCAGCCGGACCAGCTCCATCCGGTCGAGCAGCGGCTCGGGGATGGCTTCCAGCACGTTGGCGGTGGCGAGGAAGACGACGTCGGAGAGGTCGAGCTCGACCTCCAGGTAGTGGTCCCGGAAGGTGTGGTTCTGCGCCGGGTCCAGCACCTCCAGCAGGGCGGCGGCCGGGTCGCCGCGGTAGTCGGAGCCGACCTTGTCGATCTCGTCGAGCAGGACGACCGGGTTCATCGAGCCGGCCTCCTTGATCGCCCGCACCACCCGGCCGGGCAGCGCGCCGACGTAGGTGCGCCGGTGGCCGCGGATCTCGGCCTCGTCCCGGACGCCGCCGAGCGCGACCCGGACGAACGAGCGGCCCATGGCGCGGGCCACCGACTCGCCGAGCGAGGTCTTGCATTCTTTCAGTTGGGTGAGTCCACTGCAACCCTGCCCTGACCTGCGGAAACGGCTCCTTAGTGCTACTTCGGAACGTCGGCGGCTGCCGCCGTCACTGCCGCCTCACGGTCAAGCCCCGCCGCCCGGTGCCGGTCGTACGCCTCTGCGAATTCCAGCAGCATGGCGAGTCGCGCCGCTTCCTTTTCCCGGTCGCGGCGCGCCTTTGAGTCCAGCCTCTTGGCTTCCCTGAACGCGTCCGGGTCCTGCGCCCGCTGTGCCGCGCGCTTCTGCTGCATGCCGTCCGCTTTGCATGGCTTGCACTGGTAGGCGAGCTTCCCGCCGCCCTTGGACGGAAACTCTGACAGCGGCTTTTCCTGCCTGCATGTGGCGCAGACCCTCATGACTGACATGCGCCCATGCTAGGACCGCCGAAAGCCCCGCCCATGCGCCACGGGGGCAACGCATGGACGGGGCCGTTTAGGGGGCTGGAACTACTCGCCGTCCCACTTGCCGGGTTCCACCGTCACGGCGTCCGTCACGGTCCGCAGAAAGGCCGTGTGGCCCGACTCTGCGGTGTGCTCACCAATGGCCTTAGTGAGCGCCGCCATGTCGGCCGGAGTGCTGTCGGTGGCCCACATGCACAGTCCCTCACCGTCGGCA
This sequence comes from Kitasatospora sp. NPDC033851, assembly GCF_055576085.1. Classification (NCBI taxonomy): domain Bacteria; kingdom Bacillati; phylum Actinomycetota; class Actinomycetes; order Kitasatosporales; family Streptomycetaceae; genus Kitasatospora; species Kitasatospora sp. NPDC033851. Next base: position 293,802 of record NZ_JBVIRL010000002.1, read on the forward strand.
CAGCGCGCGATTCCCACCGGGGCCGTTTTCGGGTTGTGCGTGACCGCGTATTCCCGGAAACGCTTCCGCGACTTGACGACCATTACTCGGCCACCTCCTCAACCGGCGCGGGGAGGTCATCGGCGGACTGCTCCACCGGCACGGCGGGCTCACACTCACTGTGCGCGGGCAAGTACGCCTCACGCGGCGGGTGGGCGTCCAAGTAGCCAACACGGGGGCGCTCGGGCATGGGGGTCCTTCCGTTCAATGCTCGGTAGGCCAGGAACGCGCTCCGGGCCCTCAGCCGGTTCACGTCCGGCGCGTCTGCGGGGGCCAACTCCGGCCCGTCGTCGGTGGGTTCGGCGGTCACTGGCCCCCCTCGTTCGCCAAGCACTCCTCATCTCGGAGGTGCCGGACCCGCTGACGCGCGAGGTGGCGGGCGATAGTCGGAAAGATGTCCGCCGGGAACTGTGCCTCTGCGCTGTCGAGCCACCCGCACGACGGGCAGCCGTTATCCGTTTCCGGCTCTACACGCGGGGGCGCGATTTCGATGCTCACGCGGCACCTCCGACCAGCTCACGGCACTTCTCCCGCTTGTGCTTGTCCCAGAGGACCTGAATATCGGCCTCAGCGTTGGCATCACGGGCCGTCGGCAGGCAGTCCGCGAACAGCTTCGCCATGCGCCGAAACGAGCGGCACACGGGGCACTCAGGGGCTTCCTGGGGGGCCTCAAGCACTTCGGGTCACCTCGCCCCCGGTCTGGCCGTGCTCGGGGTGCGTACAGCCCGGACAGACGTACCGGAAGTTCGTACTGCGCCGCTCTGCCTCACCTTCAAGGTAGGCGGCACGCATGGCGGCGAAGTCCGCTGCCGTTGCTCGCTTGCTCTTGGGCCGCCCAACAGAAGCGGCGGCCGGTCGATGGGGGTTCTGACTGTTCGGAGAACCCACTTGACCAACCGCCGAAGCGCTCGGATCAAGTGGCCTTCTCCGAAACGTCGCTGGCTGCGACATACGGTCACCTTGGGGTCTATGGATTTGGTCCCTCAGAGCTGACGGGCAATCAAGATCACCCAGCGCACTGATAGGAGAACCCACAGTAGACCCGTTCAAGCCATTGGTCCACGCTGTAAGGAAGTTGATCACCCGTCAGTGCGGGTGCACGTGCCCGCCCGCGCGCCCCCCGGCGCACACCCCAACGGCAAAGCCCCCACAAGGCCCGTAGGGGGCCTCACAGGGGCTTAGTGGGGGCCTGGCCCAACCGGCGCCAAAACGGACCGCAGAGGGGCGCTCAGGGCGTTCTCTCGGGGCAGCTGCCGCAATATCCGCCGCGCGTCTTGCCTTGCAGCACTGCCCATGCCCGGATCGCTTCGCCTGACCACATGTGCATGGGCGTCAGCGTGATGGTTGGGTCGCCTTGCGGTTTGTAGCACTCCCCCTCGGGGTTCCAAAGCCATTCGTAGGTACCAATGGTTAGCTTGGAGCACAGCCCGTACATGCGAAGCCTCAGGCGTGGGTAGCCCCGACTGCCCGGGGCCTTAGCGATCAGCTCGCCTAGCATCCGCAGAACCCGGCAGGCGTCCCATTGCGTGTAGACGAAATCCTGTACGGGCGGGGTGCGTTCACACGGCGCCCACTCCCAATTACCCGGGCCACGCTCCCGAGGCACCTCTAGCGCCACCTCTACGGTTGGGCGCTCCCAGCAGTGCATGACCTATCACTCCTCATTGCGGGTTATTCGTATGACAAGCGCACGGTACAGCACGAAAGTGACCAGATCGGACTTGTTAGTTAAGGTAATCAACCTTTAGGGCAAACAAAAAAACCACCCCCGAAATTTCGGGGGTGGCTAGTCGTTCTACTCGGAGTCGTCCCGCAGCCACGGCCGCAGCGAGTCTTCCATGTTGGCCCTAAGCCAGCGCGCCGCACTCTCGGGAATCCGGTAAAGCTTGTCCAGTCCCCCGGCGGTCTTGCCCTGAATGTTCAGCCACCGGCCGTCCTCATCCTCGCTGACCCAACAAAGCTCAACATCCGCAATGGTTTCCGTGATCTGCATCTTGGATTTCCTTTCCATTTCGGGCGACTTGACGATACTTCCGCCGTGCCGCCGAGCGAAGAACTGCGCCGTAGTTTCATCCCACGCGCCGCGTTCTGTCCCATCCTCGTAAACGACCCTATAGGGCGTCAGTCCGCGCTGCGCCGCAAGCTTTATGGCTTTGGCTTCCAGCTCATAGGTTTCGCACGTTCTCGACCGACACGCAGCGCACCCGCCGTGCATGCGAAACGCCTTGAACGCTTGCAGCGCTTCGGCTTCGGTAGTCGGGTCGTACATGTCAGTCATGCCCACCCCTTAGGTAGGCCCCCGCCGGAGCGGGGGCCATTTAGCCTAGTAAGCGACATCCAGCGCGTCCGCGCACGCCCGGGGAATCCGGCGGTAGTGCTTTCGCTCCAACCCAATGGAGTCAGCCACCCCCATGAGGTACTGCTGGCGGATGCGACGGTTGCCGTTCCCCCAGAAGCGGACCGCGTGGGCAAGATCCCAAGCAATCTTCCCCTCAACCCGGTACTCGGTGCCCTCAATCTCGACGGTGACCATGTCCTTTCCCTCCTCGGCGACCGCAGCGGCACGCTCGCCCTGGTAGCGGGCACCCCACGGGGTCAGGGTGCTGACGCCCCCACGGACACCGTCAAGCTTGTAGTCGTAGGTGCCATCCGCCTTGCGAACCGTGGTGACCTTCACTGTCCCGCTCCCCTGTCTCGTCGTCTTGCTGCTGAGAAGACTTAAGCACAGTCGCGCTGCGCTGCACAACCCCACCACCCCCGAAATTTCGGGGGTGCCTGAACATGCGAAAGCCCCCGCCGAAGCAGGGGCAGACGCTTGGCTCAGTCCAGACAGGTGGTCGAGAAGACCGGTTGGTACGCCACGCCCTTGCCGTTCGGCACCAACATCCATGTTGTAGTGGTCGCCTCATGCTTGCACGGCTTACCCAAGTCACAGGCAGTCAGCCCCAGCGCGAGCAGTACCAGCAGCACCATGGTTGCCAAGAACCGGCGCATGCGCGGCAGTTGGCGCCGCTCGCCCCCGTCGCCGCCGGTGCCCCATTCGATCGGCTCAATAACCATTGATCACCTTCCCATAACGAAAACAACCACCCCCGAAATTTCGGGGGTGGTTGCTACATTTCAGCGGCCTACTTGGCGGTATAGACCTGTGACATGATCTTGTCGTCTACGCGTGTCACGCGGCTTGGAGTGCGTCACTCTCCCAGAGTTCCGGGGTCACCATGAAATCGTTCTCGTGCGGCTTGCGGGACTTCCGGCCACAGGCAGGGGCACAGTAGAGCGTGGTGGTTCGGTTCTGGAACGAAACCGTGTACTCCTCCCCACAGGCAAAGCAGCGCTTATAGGTGGTGGTGTAGGCGTTGACAGTCACGGCGGGTCCCCTCAAGTTCCGTTCAGCGGTGGGCAGTTACGCGGCGAATGCGTCTGTCGGGTAGAGCGCCGCGAAGCGCTGGTATCCCTTGGTGCGCGCCTGCTGCACCTGATAGGAAGTCAGCCCCATGTCGGTGGCAAGCTCAGCATCGTTCTCCCCCACGCCGTAGTAGGCAGCCGGAGTGATTCCGAAGCTTGCCCGGAGCACGTGCGCCATGCGCTCACTCAGCTTGTCCAGCGTGAGGTGAACGATTCGGCGCGTCTCTTGCCGCTTTGCTGACTCAATGTCGGCGGGGGTCAGCAGATCGTCCGGGATGCCGAGCGTGCTGTGGATCTGCATCGTGATCGTGGTCATGCCCGTGTTGTTCGGGTCGCCCTTCTCTGACCCTGCCGGAGCATCGGCCCAGAGAGCGCCCTGCCACGCCAGGCGGGCCGCATAGGCGTGCTCCGGGGACATCTTTCGCTTGCCCATAGCTTCGGCGCTGCAAGCAAGCTTCTCGGCTTTGTGGGGGTCGCCCTCAGCCAGCGACAGTGCCCGCTCAAAATCCTTGGCCGCTTGCGGGGAGACGCCCGTACGGGTCAGTGCCCGCCGTTCGTCGCTGAGTACGCCGTTCAGCGTCCGGTCAATGAACACGAAGAACTGTGCCACGTCAGTCCCGTCGAACCGAGCGATTGCCTGCCAGACGGCCATCCGGCCTACCTGCGCCAGGTCTTCCGAAAGGTCCTCATCCAGCCCGTTGACCCCCCGGGCGTACCGGCGCGCAAGCTGTACAACTCTCTCGTCAGTAGCGGCCACCACGGCAGAGACGGCCTCAAGGTCATTCGCCTTGGCGTCGGCAATCTGCTGCTCGGTCAACTCGATCATGTGACGTGCCACCTTCCAAGCTGTGGGGATTCTCTGTTTTTAGGGAGAGAGCAAGGAATTCCTCGGGCTGATCTGACCGGTGCGCATGCCAAATTCGTGGGGGCAGCACAGGTCAGCCCAGCACAAGGCAGGGCTAGACGCTGGCGGTGTGAGGGCCGGACGCTGTCGCTACACAGAACATACGCCCGACCACTGACAGCCGACCAGTGCGTTTCTATCTGACGGAACGTCAGGTTATGCTCCGTTACCCATTCGATTCAAAGGCGGGGGGCCGCGTCATCCTTAGGTAGTACGGTTCGGCCCCCGTTGATCAGCTTGCAACACCTTAGATTGCTCGGATTGCGCCTCTAACCTCAAATCTGACGCAGTGCCAGGTTACCTAGCGGTTGTGATCCAGATGTCACCCCCGAAATTTCGGGGGTGACTGGCCACATCCCAGGCCACTCCGGAGCGTGACCAATAATTGTGACCTATGTCTCAGTAGTCGGCCCCGTATAGCGACCCCCACGACCGGCGCCCAATCTCCGCCTCGGCAACGATCGGCACGCCGAACAGATCGAACGTCATGCACTGCTCAATTGAGCGGGCGATCTCGGCAGCGTCGGCAGCCGGGACGGACGCCAACACCTCGTCATGGATCGGTAGCCGCATGTAGTCGAGCAACCCGGCTGCTTCCATGTTCAGCATGGCTTGCCCCAACACGTCACGCGCTGCCGACTGACAGGCGTAGTTGACCACTGCGTACGTACGATGCCGGTCGAGCGGAAGTCGCCGCCCGGTCGCAGAGACGAACACCATGCCAGTCTGGAAAGCTTCGCGCTGCCAGCGATTAGACGCGCGCTTGATTTCCGGGAACTCCCGGTCGTACGCGCTGATTGCCTGCTGAATCTCCGAAACTGGCGCGCCCGTCTGGCGGGCAATTGTGGTGGCTCCGCCTCCATAAACTTTTCCAAACCCCGCCCCCTTGAAAATCTTGCGGTGCCGCTTTGTGGCGTCCGGGCCCTTGATCAGCTGCGCCGTGTACATGTGAATGTCGAAGTCCGCGCCACCGTTGCAGAATCCATCCCGCATCTTGCGGACATCGGCAAGCGCTGCCAGTACGCGCATCTCGATCGCCTGAAAGTCGGTCGAGATCATCACGTGATCGGGCTCAGCGAGGATCGCACGCCGGATGACGTGGTCGGACGACGGAAGCTGATGCAGTCCGTCAGTCACAGACATACGTCCTGTGCGGGCAGCCAAAGGCGATATCGACGGGTGCAGACGCCCATTCTTCGACAGCTTGCCCATGAAACCCTCCGCGTAGGTCACGCCCCACTTGGACGCTCGCTTGCCCCTAAGTACTGCATCCGCCAGGGGGTTTGGCGTCCGCGCGCCGATGCGCTGCCAGTCCCGGTCAAGGTCCGCCAGCGGCAGCAGTACAGCTTTGTCTACCTTGAGGGCACCTTTCTCGGTGCGCTCCGTCAGCGTCTCCCCCATGCCTATGAGCGCTTGGGCCACCTGGGGCGCACTGCCGATGGAGGCGACCCCATAGCGGGCGGCCGTGGCCACGAACCTTTCCGCCTCAACTGCCAATCGGTCCGCCAGGCTTCGCGTGTATTCCTGGTCAACCAGCAGGCCGGTCCGCTGCATTACCGCGCAGATGCGGGCAATCTCGTGTTCGTACTTTCGAAGCGCGGGACGCACCCCAAGGCGGTCAAGCTCGGCAACTAGCACGAGCGCGATGCGGCTGCCAAGAATGACATCAAGTCCCGCGTAAAGGTTGTACGTTGGGTGGTCCAGCGGGATGCCCGCCCATCCGGTTGCCTTGGTCAGCCCAAGGGACCGAAAAACCGCCGTAAGGTCCCCCTGAGTGTCCGGCGCCGCCGGGTCAAGGTAGTGCGCGGAAAGCGCCTTGAGACCGGTCCCAATGCCGCCCTCCGAAGGCTGGCGGGGATCAACCAGCGCGGCAAGAATCTTCGTGTCCATGGTCCGTGGCGCAAGTGATTCCAGCGGGATACCGGCATGCTCGCCCAACACCAGCCAGTCGAACGCAGCGTTATGAATCAGGAACCGGTGAGCATTCCGCAGTACCGTGAGGGCGGCGCGCTGGAACTCTCCGCCACGTTCCCAGTGAATGACGTAGGCCGTGTCGCGGGTGCCAAATTGGATGGTGCGCAACCGGTAGTGGGCGGCAAATATGTCCAGGCCCGTGGTTTCGGTATCCAGCGCCAACGGGCCCATGCGGGCAGAGCTTTCGGCCCATTCAAGGAACGCGGAAAGGTCGGCACCGTCTTCCGGAACGTAGACGTTGACCCGGTCGCCAGCAATGGTGTGCAAGTGCGCGCGCATGTCTCTCCCATGCAAAGCCAGTCACCCCCGAAATTTCGGGGGTGGCCGGTAGGTTGGTCGGCTACTTAGCAAAGATGCCGGGGCCCGTGGTGGCCGACTCGGCGCCAGCGATGCGCACGCCCACTAGGGCCATGCCCGCCGGTACGCGCTTGCGGTGAATCCCTCGTTCTTCCATGGCGTCGTAGAACGCGCGTCGGGTCCACCGTTCCTTCGCTGGCAGGTTTTCTGCCTCGCACCACTCCAGATAGCGGTTAAACGCCTCGGTGCCGTTGAGGCTACATCCGTCGTCGCAGCGCTCAAGTACGCCCGGGAAAAAGCCCGCTAGGGCGTCGCTGGTCTCCCGGTATTCCTTGCTCGCCTCGGTGATCACGAGCGGGTCGTTGAGCCCGGCGCGGAACCACTCGACAGCCCCCTTGACCGCCCACGCGGCAATGCCTTCGGCTTCCGCCAGAAGCTTCGCGTCAAGGCCGTAGTCGCGCTCATGCGGGGCAAACACTCGCCGGAACGGGATCATCTTCACGCGGCGCCAAAGCCCCTCATCCTGCCCCCGAAACTTGGGCTTGTGATTGGTGGCCAGCAGCAGCAAAAAGCTGGGCTTGAACTCAAAGAATTCTTGGCGCAAGAACCTCGCTGCGATCATGTCCTTGCCGGTCACCCGCTTGAGAACAGCTTCGGACATCGGCTTGCCGGACTCACCCTCACTGGCCATGACCAGACGCGAAGCCCTCAGCGCGGCAACGTCGTTGGGGATTCCGCCGCTGGACTTCTCCTCAAAAGTCGCAAAGGGTGTGGTCTTTGAGATGGATCGGAAGACGGCCGTCAGCGTGTCGCATAGAACGCTCTTACCGTTCGCCCCCTTACCCCATAGCACGGCGAAACACTGCTCACTCACGTGGCCCGTGATGCCGTATCCGATCAACCGGCGCATGTAGTCCGGCAGTTCGGGAAGCTTGGGGAAGATTTCCGACAGGAACGATTCCCACCTAGGGCACTCGGCATCCGGCCGGTAGTTCAGCGTCAGGCAGTACGTCAGCATGTCGCGCTGGTCGTGTGGCTTGAGCTTGCCGGTGCGCAAGTTCACAGTGCCGTTGCGAAAGCTGAGCAAGTCCGGCCGGGCGTCGAATGCGGATGCGTCCACGTGCACCGACGGAACCGAGCGAAGCTCAGTCATCAGCGCGTCAATGCGCGTGGTCATGGTAAAGCCGCGCGCTTTCTGGTGTTCGCCAGCAAGCACAAGCGCCGCGCCCATGCGGTGAATTTCCTGTCGGACCTGAACCTCTGAGCGCTCCCATACGGCGCCGTTCCACACGTAGTAGCCGAGACCCTGGGCGAACTTGATCCGGCCGCCACACCAGGACACCAGCGCGTGAGCGTTCATCGCGTCAGACTCGCCGTACCGGGTGATGAGATCGGCCAACACCCGTGCCGCTTCCAGCCCTTGAGCCTTGGTGACCGTGTTGACGCCGGTCCGTTCTTCCAGCTCAGCGCGGAATGCCTCGGCTTCTTCCTCCGCTGTGTCACGCACCGGGCGGGCAGCCTTGACGGCTGCGTGCAGCTTCGCCGGAAACCCCGGCCGGTCCCGGTCCCGCCAATCCGTAAGATCGTCGCCCAGGTTGGGGATCGTCAGCGCGTAGACATCTACGCCGTGCTCGGCCAGACCATCGGACAACCGGCGCGTAAAGCTCTGCCCCGCCGTGTCGTTGTCCCCGCAGACGATTACCTGAGTTCCCTTGAGACCGGCGGCAAGCTCGGCCACAAGCTCAGGGCTGCCCGCCAATGCGGCGCCCCGGACGGCCACGGCGTCATAGCCCACAGAAACGGCTGTGAGGGCGTCTCCCGGGCCTTCCGTGACCAGGGTGGCACTGTGTCCCCCTTGGCCCCTGAAAACGCCGTACGGGGCCCACCTCGCCCCTTCCGGGTTGGACAGCCCGACCCACCGACTAGAGCAGTACCCAGAGAGGTCCCGTCCCTGCATGCCACGCGGGATGCCCGAGAAGTCCCGGAATGGCACCGTAAGGCGGGGGTACGACGTGAACGCTCGGGACGTGTACTGAAACCCGAACCCCGGTGCGCTGTAGCCAAGTTCGAGCTCTGCCGCCGCATCGTCGTCAAGGCCGAAGCGGTCCGCGTAGTACGAACGGGCAGCCACGCTACCGGGGTTGCCGTAGTCGAACAGGGCGGACGTGGTGGCGTCGATGTACACGGCCAGTGCGGCAGTTTGGCCAGCACCAACCAGGGACGGCCGTTCCTTGGGCACGGTCAGCCCCTCCCCCGTCGCGTTGAACAGCGCTGCCCACTCGAACCCAACGGCCTTGAGCACGTTCTCAGTTGCGCAACTAGCGCGGCAAGTGAGCCTCACCTTGAGGTCGTCACCGCGCCAGATGCGGAGGGACGGGCGGCTGTCAGCGTGTGCCGGGCACAGCGCCAGATAGCCCCCGTCTGCTTCCTCCGAGACGTCGGTGAAGCGGGCAAGCACGTCAGCGAATTTCACGGGCATTCCTTCCTCTCATTAAACCCTTGAGAGCAGGGAATTCCTCACGCTGCGTGAACAAGAATGTCCGCTTTAACCCGGAACACCCGACGCCAGCATGCCCCGCGGAATATACGGAGAGTTACGATCCCCGATGGCCTCTTGTGCTTCCTTGCGCCACTGTCGAGCTTCACGGCGCCGGACACGTCGGTGTTCACGCGCCTTGCCGCCGTCATGGTGGATTTCGTCCGCGTACCGGTGGAACCCCTGTGAGCGTCCCCGGAGAATCACACCTGGGCTGCGTCGCGTATTCCTCATGACACCGCCCATTCCGCCAGAGTCTTTGCACCCTTGGACAGGTTGCACTTCTGGCACGCCGGAACAATGTTGGATTCAACGTCAGCGCCACCCCGAGACAGCGGCTCCACGTGGTCCAAGTGGCTTGCTCGCGCGTCGCAGTAGGCACAGCGGTTACGCCAGCGTCGGAAGATTTCCGTACGGCTGTACTCCACATGCTCGACCCCGTACGCGACCGCCCGCCGCTTGTGTGTCAGCGTGTGGCGCTTGTCTGGCGACAACTGCCGGTAATAGCTCTTAATATGGGCCGCACGGCGCTTGTTGCGGCAGGTTTGGCACGCCCGACTAGGCTTGCGCGCCTTGCCTGCCAGGAACGCGTCAGCAGGCTTCTCGCGCCCGCACAGTTCACACCTCACCAGCGCTCCCCGATGTACCGGCCAATGAGCCAACCCGCTACGGCTCCAACGACGTTGAGCCACACGAGCACAGCAAAGAAACTCACATCGAAACCCTTCCCACCCCCGAAATTTCGGGGGTGATATGCGAAAGGGCCGGACTGCACCACGTGGGTACGGTCCGGCCCTTGCTACTACTCGTCTCGGTAGGCCACCTGCGACGCGACTAGCCGCACGTGTTCAGCGCTGATCCACTCGGTTCGGAGAGACCGGCGCTTGGTAAATCCGGACTCTGTGCCGGTGGGCTGCACGTGCAGCATCGGCCGTAGGCGCCCGCCTTCCAGAACTGCCGTGACCTTGAGGACGATTGCGTCACTCATGCGGACCCGGTTTCCCTGCCGCACGGCGTACGCCACCATGTCGCCCCGGTACAGTTCCTCACCCGCATAGTCGGTGACGGTGCCGCGCTTAGCCACGGGCATTCTCATCCCAGTCAGCCGGGAAATCATCGACCATCAGAGTCCCCCGAATCAGGCTGTAAGCATGACGCGTACCAGCGTAGAATCCGCCGCTGATCGTAGCCCGTGCCAGCGCATCGGAAATGCTTCGCTGGTGCTTGCGCGGGCTGTTGGTCTCCGATCCGCCGACCTTGGAGAGCACAGCGCGCAGAAACTCGGCTTCCCTAACAGACAGGGTCAGCACCACTACCGGCTCAGTCTTCACGACCGGCCAATCAACCTTTGCAGCCTCAGCCATTGCCCATCCCCTCATCATCCCAACCGAACCGGCGGCGGCGCTCATGAATCACAGCTAGCCGCCACTCCGGGGCCCACTCCCACAGCGGACCCCGGATTGCGTCATCTTCTGTGCCGCGCAACACAGTTCGCATGTGCTCGCGCTTCTCGCTGTCAGTCATTAGCCAGCGATGTAAGAGGCCAGCAGCACCGTGTTGCCGTGGTCGCGGCCATCGGTCAGCTTCTCAACGGACGCATTCGCGCCGTTCTTCTGGAAGCCCTCAAACGGGGTGCCGTCAACACCGCCGGTCACAAGGTCGAGTGCCTGCTTGCGACCCTTGGCGCGGACAATCAGCGCGTCGTACTGGTCAGCGTCGACAGCGTCCTTGCGGGTAACAAGGTAGAAAGCCATTGGTTACTCTCCTAACGAAGTTGGGGAATTCAGCGGGGGTCGGTGATGGCGTCTGCGTACGCCTTGAGAACCTTGATCACGGGCTTGCGGTACGAGACGTTCCGGCCCGCCTTGGTGGTGTACTCGACCAGCTCAAGGGACAGCTCGGCCAACGCCTCCCCGTCGATGCGAGCAAGGGCGTTCTCGGTCTCGTGCAGAACCTCGGCAAGGGTCCACGCTGCCGACTGGAAGCGGAACATTCCCAGCTCGGGATCGTCGGCAAGACGGAAGCGGACGTGAATCGACGGGGACGGGCCCCGGAAAGCCTTGGCAGCCGCCTTGCGCTCAGCAAACAGGGCTGGGCAGCCACACGGGCGCCCCATGTCCGCCTCGGGGCTCAGGAACTCGACTCCGTCACAGTGGTGGACAAGCTGCGAGCGATTCCACAACTTCATATCCGCCGTAATGGCGTCCGGACCGTCAAGGATGACCAGCACCTTGTCCGCGTCCGTGACGAAATCGTGGTCCGGCTCATCCGGGGTCTCACCCGGCCGTACGCCAAAAAGCTGCGCCAGTGCCTGGCCAACCTCCGGATCGTCGGTCGAGACGCGCCACTCGCTCAGCGATTCCGGGACGTTGTTCACGGAGCGGCCGGAATGGAAACGGCCTACCGTGTCATCCGAGAATCGGGGCTTCGGCTTGCTCTCCGGATCGGTCTCGAAAATACGCATCGCCACCGGCGCTCTCCTCTTCTTCTTTGTTGAAACGACCCGGGGGTTACCGTCACCGGCCCGGGTCGTTTCACTGTCTCTTTCTGTTTTTCCTAGAGCGCATGGAATTCCGGCGGCAGAAATGGCAAAAGCCCCCGGTAACCGAAGTCACCAGGGGCTTTCCCGTTAGATCAGCACACCCTCAGGCATGCCAGCCTCAGCAGCGGCAAGGGCTTCCGCCCACGTGGCGCCGTTGTCCTGCCGATCCTGCGCCCGCGAAAGCGCATTGGCCACGTCGGCAGTCGTCTCAATCAGACTGGAAGCCACAATGTACGCGCCGGAACCTTCGCGGGTGGCCAGCACATCCAGCGGCACGCCAAGGCGGTAGAGCACAGCGCCCACCAGACAGCCGGGCCGCTCGTTGCCGCCATCGTCGTCAACGTGCACGTAGAAGCACGACAGGTTCTCGGGGTCAACCATGTAATCCGGTGCCGCGTATACATACTCCGGACGGTCCGCCACCACCTCACGCATGGTGGCCATGACCAGGGACTCAGACAGCTTGATTCGCTCCACTTACTCTCTCCTTCAACTGGCGGGAACTTCCTGTCATTTGAAGGAGAGAGCAACGAATTCCCGCCGCGCATTGCGCCGTTCGGACATGGCAAGGACCCGCCCCGGACAGTCCCGGGGCGGGTGTTGGCACCCCCGAAATTTCGGGGGTGGTAGGTCTAGTTAGGCGTCTCCCACTTACCGGCGTCGTTCGCGTCAAGGGTCACCTTGAACACCTGCCGAGTAGGGGTGTGCCAGACACACACTCCCTCCGGGTTCATGAACCCCGGTGCGGCGACTGAGCCGTACTGTGCCAGCCTGCCCAGCGCAGAACGGATGCGGGACTCACTGAACGTGCCTTGGTAGAGCACCGGCACGCGCTGAATCTCGACCCCGCCAACGAACGCATACGTGTACTGGTGTCGGTCCGTGTTGAACAGCGAGAAACGGCGCTCAGTGAGCCCGTAGCGCCGCTGTATGCCACTCCCCCACCACTCGCCAAAGTGGAGCCCCGGGCCCAGTAGTTCGGCCAGTGCAGACGCGTTCTGGTGAACCCATGCAGCAAAGCCGTAGTTGTCCGCGCCCGGGTAGATCAGTCGGGTACGGGACTGAGCCGTAATGGCGTATGTGCCGGGGCACTCCGCATTCTCGACGATGTGCACGGCAGCGTTGGCGCCGTCGATCTTCTCGGTAACAACGATGTCCCGGAACAGTCGGGGTGTCTTGGGCCACGGGGTGAACTTCGGCGCGGTCGTAGTCACTTGCTCTCTCCCTGGTCCAGTTCCTTGACGCTGATGTCAAACCCGTAGGCGTAGTAGAACGGGTTGCCGCTGCTCCACCCGACCGAGAGTTCAAGCACGTCGCCCATGTCCGCATAGACGTGCCATGTCTGGTACCCGTCGGTTGTACCCACTCCGGTGATGATGTGGTCAACGCGTTCCGGGTGGAGCAGGAATGACGTCAATTCGGTGTAGGCACAACAGTCGTCGGTGTCGACTAGCTGCACCTGCCGTCCGTTGTCAAGCGTGATGATCATCGCGCTCTCAGTACCGCCCCACCACCGGGGAACCGTCGTCTTGACAGCGCCGACGATTCGGTGACCGACCACCGCGCCACTGAGAGCGGCCACGTTATCCGGCATCGTGCCGTTGTCCTCGTCAGGGTCCAACTCCTCAGTCACGTAAAGGCTCACTTGCCCCGCCTCTGCGTGCCGGTCACGAGCTTGCCGGAAGACTTGGCAATTGCCCTGCCAATGACGGTCTTTGAAACCTCCCGGTCCCAATCAAAGACCTTGCGGAGCGTCAGGAAGAACTCAAACACTTCGCGGTCGATGCGCACGGGCTTGAACGCCCAACCCTCCGGCGTGATGTGGAGTACCGCAGCGCCGTCAAACTCCGGCATGGGCCGCGAAGTGCCGTCGGGGCTGATGATGCGGTCAGCGTGGGCATACGCGCTCATCTGTAGGGCAACGTCCGGGTAAGTGTCCTTGCTGGTCTTCCAGTCGCAGATCAGTAGGACCGGTTCGCCGGAGCGGTCCGGGGTCGGGTTGCCGTCCGCGTCGAGCCACACGCGCAGAATCGCGTCAAAGCTACCGGCGAACCGGTGAGCGTCCGACCACGCCACATCCTCCGCGCCGACAAGCTCAGGGTTCACGGTCGCCAGGAAGTCAGCGAACAGCACCTTGTACGGCTCAAGGTCCGGGTGCACGCTGCCGACCTCTTCGCCCCTGATCATGCGCTCGAAGAGATCGTGCGCCTTACTGCCGACGTCGGCCCGGATCTTCGTGTAGCGGCGGCTTGCGCCCTTCAGATAGTCAATGGCGCCTTGCCGGTCGCGCTCTGCCATCTGCGCGACGAACGGCAAACTGTCGACCGCAAGCTCAGCGGTCAGCTTCGCCGCCCAGTACATGAGGAAAGGCTTCGGAAGCATCGAAATCACGGAGGTGACTCCGGGGAGCTTGACGGCCGGACGGTCCGGGTCGAGATAGAAGCGACTACCGCCGCGCTGGATTGTGCGAACGCCTGCCATGTGCTCTCCCCTGCGGGGTTGGTGATCCTGTCATTACAGGGAGAGCGCAAGGGATTCCTGATGTAGTTATGTAGTTTCGGGACCACTTCCAGGATTAGCTATAGGTTTCTCTTTGGATTCCAGAAACAGCCCTCAGAACTACATAACTACATCCGGGCCCGGTGACCTGCGCTGATTACGCAGAGATACGCCGCCATCGACGGATCGTGACAAGGCCCTGTACGGCAGTCTCCGGGCACGAAAAAGCCCCTGCCGGGCCGGTGGGCCAGACAGGGGTTGAACGGGCGCCTGAGGGGCGCTTAGGGACGTCTACTTGGCAATCTTGCCTGCGCTCACTTGTTCTCTCCCTGCTGTCGGGTCATAGCGTCCGTGGGTAGCTCACACGGGGCCTTACAGCGCCATCCGTAGGCGCCGAGCGAATCCAGCGCCCACGGTGGCGACTCGACGTGACACCGGATGCACACCTTGCGGTCTTCCATGGGGTATCTCCTAGGCGCTGAGGGACCCCGGCCGACCAACCGGCCGACCGGGGGATGAACGGGCCGCTACGGGGCGGCTAGCGGGCTTCTCGGGGGTCCAGAGTGACAGTCACGTCCGTCACGCTGTCCGGGTGCAGCCCCCACGTGACGTAGGAGACGGTCCACTCTGTTCCGTCCGTCCACATCAGGTGCTCACCCTGCCGTGGCACGGCGGGCATGGTTCGCTTTGCATCCCACTCCGGGAAAGCAAACGTCACCTCAAGCATGATTACGCCTTCCCGCTCAGTCGGGCGTACAGCGCCGCGCACTCGTCACAGGCAAGCACGTAGCCAACCGCTTTACCGCAGTGAATGACCTGCGTGGCAGGAACCTCGGCTGCCGCATGCTTAGGGCTGTAGGCACACACAGCGCCTTCACCAGGCTGCAACAGACCCTTAAGCAGGTTTTCCTTCCGCTCCGCGTTCACGTCGCGCGGCAGTACCTCAAGGGTGCTTTCGTCCGCCTCTACTGGGGTGCCCTTGGGCTCAGTGCGGACCAACCAGCGGTCAGCGCCGATCTTCCGCTCAACGGTCCCCGTGTACTTGTAGCGGTTGCTCCGAACGCGCGCTCCGGCTTCCATGGGGCCGGTTACGTGGTCGGGCCGCTTCCGTCCGTGCTGACAGTCGGTGCACTCGCTGTCTCCGGCTACTACTGGGTTCCCACACGCGCACAGCGGGCACCCGTCACAGTCGCCGTAATAGTGAGCGTCCCACCAGCCGCACAGGTACAGTTCGGCTTCCTGGAGAGAAGCGACCCAGCGGCCCGGCTTCTTTTCGTGCCCGTAGGGGAACACCCACAGTTCCCCATCCTCCGTGCGGACGGTTCCCCGCTCGCCTGCCGATCCGGCGGACAGCCGCCACTTATCGGGCTCAGTCCGGACGATAAGAAGATCCCGGCCGGTGAACTCGAACTCCATTGACTCTCCCCTGTCTACGAGAAAGCCCCGTCCGCCCTGATTCCCGGACGGGGGCTGACTGCCTGTCAGACCACCCCCGAAATTTCGGGGGTGGGTACCGACTATGGGACCTCTTCCACCTTGTATTCGGCGCCCCGGTGCATTAGCGGTTCCCCCGCGCTCAGAGACGCTACCGCCGCTTCCTGGTCGCCGGTCCAGCCGTTGGCTTTGAGGACCGCCAGTAGCTGCCGCGCCGCCATATCTGCAGAGGCGTACTTGACGGCGAACACCTGCCCGCCTTTGCTGACCGCGATTGCCTTGAACACTTTCCCTCCTAGGGGAAAGCCCCCGTCCTAACTCTCGGCGGTGCGGGGGCGGTTCCGGCTAGCTATTACAGCTCGGCCTTGAAGATGGCCGTGCCAAAGGCCGTGAGGCGCGCCTTCGCCCTTTCCTTGCGCTCACCCTCGAAGCGATTTGCCAGCTTGATCATCTCGGCAAGCAGCTTCTCCATCTTCTCAGCGTCGCTCTCGAACTTGGCTTCCGGCGTGGTTTCGGGCGCCGCGCTACCGCCGCTCTCGCCGTCACCCTCCCCACCGTTGCCACCGTCGCCACCGCTTTCCGTCTTGGCAGCCTCAAGGGCCGCCAAACCAGCCTCAGCGAGAATCTTCTTTTCTGCCTGCCGCTCACGCGACTTCTCAAGGCTCGACTTGGTGTCGATCTTGTAGTACGCCTGAATTGCCGCAGAAAGCTCAAGGCCGGGGTGCTTCTCAAGAACCTTGGCGAACGTGGCGCGGTTTTCTTCGGTGTCCGCAATCTCGCGGACCGTGGTCACCAAAAGGTGGTTCATCTGGTATTCCTTGGCCCGCGCAAAGGCTGCAACGGAATCCCGAATTTCCTGGTCGGTGCCGTCAAGCTGGTCACCGGCCCCCCGCAGAACCGCGCTGTTCATCTTCTTCGTGCGGTCACGGGTGCACTTGAGGTCCGGCGCGCCGTTCTTGTCCAACACCATCATGCGACCCTGAAGGTCAACCTCGGCTGCCTCACGCGCCGCCGCACTGGCCTTGAGTTGACTCTTGACTCCGAGAAGGGTCTTCTCGATTCCGGCGTTGACCAGCTCGACCAGCGCGGGGTCTTCGGTGTAGTCCTGCTCCGCCGGATCGGCAGACGGAGCGGCCTCAACCTCAGCCGCAGGCTTGGTGGCCATGGCGGCCCGCAGCGCGTCACGGTACTTCTTGCGCGCCGGGGTGTCCGTCTTGCCGTCCGCCTTGTTCACCGTGCTGATGAGCGCGAGAGTCGCCGTTTCCAGCGCCTTGGCGTCTTCATCCTTGCCTTCGGCCATCCAAGCCGTGATCTTCTCAACGTTGGCCTCAATCTGCCAACGCACGTCCACCGGGGCGGCGGGCGTCTCGGGGGTCTCGGCGGTCTCGGCGGTCTTCTCGGCCATGGTGGTTCCCTCTCCCGTTTCAATGCTCCCGCTGTCAGCGGTTGCAGCTCGATCAATGTACGAAAGGCACGTACGGCACGTAACGTCAGCGTCGGTCTTGCGGTACTTGGTGCCACTATTGGTCATGTCGCCCGTACGGCAGAGCGGGAACGCGTGGTCGTCAGGCATCCCGGGCATACTGCTGTGCACCTTGCCACCCCGGACACTGATTACGTTCTCGACCACAATTTCGCCTCTCCCCTGCCCGGCCCGTTGCCGTGCTGCTGGGCACAACTGTAGGGCATCCGGCACCCCCAACCAAACCTGCTGGTCAGCGGCGTGTCGCACCCCCGAAATTTCGGGGGTGGGTACGCAAAAGCCCCCTACTGCCGGTTAGGGCAGTAGGGGGCTCAGTGTCAGACGAGTGAATCGGCTTGCGCCGCAAGGTTGTTGAGTGTGCCAGCGTTCAGCAGGACTGCATCCGGCATGTAGTCGTCTAGGGCTACCTCGCTGGCGTGTCGCCGGTTGGCCATCTCTTCCGAAGTGACCGTTTCCGCCGTGTAGTTGGGGCGGATGACCCGCACCATGTGAAACCCGCGCTCTCTCAGTGCTGCGTACTCGTTGGGGTATCGAACGTCCGTCACAACTACGGGAGTTGTGCACTGGTCTACCGTGTCCAGCGCAAGCCGTAGCCAGAAGTCCGGGTCACGGTCGCGGATGCCCTGCCCAAGACACTGCAAGGTGCGGCGAACTTCCGGCAGTTGATCCTTAGCGCGCCCCCACCCGTAGCGCCGGACAGCATCGCTGAGCCGTGTAGGCAGGTAGCCACCGCCCGCATGTTCGTGCGAAACGATGGGATCTAGCGACAGCGCCACGTCCTTGAGCGGGTCGGCGAACGCTACACGCGTGTAGTAGTGGGAACCCACGAGACGGGCGGCAACAGTGTCCTTACCGCTGCGCGCCCGCCCCATGAGTGCGATGCTTCGGCGTTCCAACGTCTCTCCCCTGTCCGCCAGTCACCCCCGAAATTTCGGGGGTGGTCAGCCACCGATCGGCGGAACCTGCGCCACGGCCGAAGAGGGCACCGACAGCGCCGAAGCGGCAGCCTGTTCGGCAGCCTTGACCATCGGAGCGGGGATCACGCGCTCTGCCTCACGCTCAACCACGGTTGCGATGCCGTGTCGGGCGATGTAGCCGGACGCGAAGGTAACCACGGCAGTGATGACCGTCTCCGCAAGACCCTGAATGTCAGACGGTACGCCACCCGGGAAGATGTGCGGCGCGAGGATGGAACAGACCAGCGTGGTACCAGAAGCGGCCACGGTGGAGGCGGTTACCTTGCCAGAAATGGGGGTCATTCGTTGATCCGTTCTGAGATTGCGTGAAACTCACGCGCTATGGTTCGCTGAATGCGCCGGTGATGCCATGCCCAGGAAGGTACGGACCACATCACCGACGCAACCAGGTTGGGCCACACCTGCGCCCATGACTGCGTTAGCCATTCCATCTAGAGCGCAATCCGTTCCTATTTCACGGCGCTGTATACCGCCGTCCCGGTGGCTATGAGACCAACCAGCGCGGAAGCACCGTACGCCACCCGCTCAACCGTCCGGATTCGCCTTTCGTGGTCGTCTAGCACCTCATCTACGTTCTGGCGGGTTTCCATGAGCGATCGGATATCGGCGCGCGTATCCCGAATTTCATCGTAGATTTCACGCGCCGAAATCGTCACGGACAGGGGGTCATCTGTCATTAGCCAACCACCACGAACCCGTACTTGGCACCCAGGCGGGATAGGGAGTCGCGCCCCGGAATACCGTTCGCACTGGCACCGCTGTAGCCGCATCGACGCTGCCACTCGGCGTACGCGGCAACGCTGGTCGAGCCAAACGAACCGTCGTAGCCGTACTGCGCCGCTAGCAGACCCTCCGCAACTAGGGCAGCCTCAACCGGCCGCACGTCGTCCGGGTGGGAAGTCGCCCCCTGTGCGGCACCCGGGTCGGTGCGGGAAGCGTCAATGATGTTGGACAGGCTGACATTCGGCAGCGCTGGAATGTCGTTGCCCTGCCCGTTGACCAGGAGGTTCCAGGTAGCCGGACCCGGGATGCCGTCAGCGTCGCCACCAGACCACCCCTGCGCCTCCTGAAACGCCCTGGTAGCTGCCTGGTCTGCCGCGCCGAAGTTGGGGCCCGCGCCGACGCTGTAGAAGCGCCCAGCGCCGCGCGCAATGAGCATCTGCCCAAGGCGAGTCACGTAGCCGTTGGACTGACCGGCACCGAAGTATCCAGCGCCCGGGAAGGCGTTCGCATCCGGCGCCGGAGTAGGGTCCGGAGCAGGGGCCGGGGCGCCGACGTTTGCCCAATCGCGTAGTTCGCCGATGCTGCCGAAGCTAGCAACGTTGCGGTCAATGCCGCCTGCCCAAGAATACTGGTGGAAGACCCAAGCGTGACTGATGTTCGGCCGCCCTGCCGGGCTGTTCGGGTCTGCGATCCACAGACCGTCGCCCGCAAAATTCTCAGTGTCTACGTTGACCCAAAAGTACCGGTTGCAGTAGAGCACCACCTTGTTGTTGGGTAGTCGGCCCTTGACGGCGTTAATCCACGCGTCTCGGTCCGCCTGAGTGACGCCGGACGCCTCCCAGTCATAGGCGACGATTTCGCCAGGCTGGATATCAGCGGTGACTAGGAAGTGGTTCACCTGCGCGGCAACGTTGCCCGGGTGCGCGAAGTGGTAGTGGCCGACAACTAGGCCAGCGTTGCGGGCGGTGGAAAGCTGCGCCGCGTACTTGGGGTTTACATAGCCGGTGCTCTCGGTCGCCTTGACAAAGGCGAACGACAGGCCCGAAACGTCGAAATCCGACGCCTGGTAGCTGGAAACATCTACGCCAAACAGAGACATGTGTTACTCGCTTTCTTTACGCGTGCACATAGAGGACAGATAGCGCCGTAGAAGCAGCAATGGTAGGCAGCGTGCCGCCGGTCGCCTGATATCCAGCCATCTCGATATAGTCGCCGACATTGCACCGAACGAGCCCTACAGCTTGAAAGTCGGCGTTGATATCGGAGTGAGTGCAGTCAAGTCCCGACTGCCACGGGTTGATGACTGACCCATTCTTCCAAATCTGGATTACACGGGCGCTCGTTGAGTTGACCGCAAAGGATAGGTTTGCGATTACCAGATACCACCCCGCAACCTGCGCGGTGTACCGGGAGTTGTTTACCGTGTTGCTGTGCCCGGCGTAGGTGTCGACAACCGTCGTGTCTAGCGAAATCGGGGTAACGGTGGTGGTTGGGATTGACTGGGCAGACGACTGCACAGCGGTGAACATCGGCGGGTTGAGCAAAAATGTAAGGCCGTTGTAGACGTTTGCGTTCCACAGCGCGCCGGTAGCGAAGTTGCCCGGCACCACAGACGCCGGAATGGGTACGGGTAGGTTGGTCATTGCGCCTCGCGAGTCGTCAGGGAACCACCCCCGAAATTTCGGGGGTGGTCACCTCTAGTAGGAGAATGCAGCGCTGTCGAACTTGGCGCTTGCGTCGTAGGCGGTCGGGTCGGTCACGCCGGACGGGAGCGGCTCACAGACAACGGCGTTGGCCGCGTGCGTCTTGGTGAGATTGGCGGTCAGCGTGACGGTTGCGGTCGACCAGCCGG
This sequence comes from Kitasatospora sp. NPDC033851, assembly GCF_055576085.1. Classification (NCBI taxonomy): domain Bacteria; kingdom Bacillati; phylum Actinomycetota; class Actinomycetes; order Kitasatosporales; family Streptomycetaceae; genus Kitasatospora; species Kitasatospora sp. NPDC033851. Next base: position 314,470 of record NZ_JBVIRL010000002.1, read on the forward strand.
AGGAAGATGCGCCAACCGCTTGGACAGTGACCGTTTCGGCGTTCGCTGATCCTGGCTCCAACACAAGCTGTTGGCCAACACCGAGCTGTGCGGCGAGCGGATTCGTGTTGTCCGCGCCCGCCTTGAGCGTGAGCGTGCTGGTTCCGCTGTTGGCCTGAACATTCAGGGTCGTGTGGAAGGAAGCAATCAGGCCGTAGGGCGTCGCGTCCACCGGGCTGCATTGCAGCGTTACAACCGCTTCGTTCTGGTCGTCCAAATCCCACTGGATATGCTCAACGAACGCGTCAATCTGGATAGCCGGGGCGCCAAACGGTCGCCGCATGATGCGAATGCGCGTGTTGAGTTCCAGCGAGAGGCAGACCGGCCAGAGTCCAGGATTTGCCGACGGGTGTAGCTTGAGCGTCGTCACCCGAGTGAGCGGATTCTTGTAGCGGCTCAGCAGGTAGTTTGCGGCGTCCTGGCACTCAAGTCCGTTGGTGCTGTTGATCGTTCGGGACATGCTGCGGGGGAAATAGTTGCTCTGCGACGTGGCGTCAGTCGCCGTAAACACCTGCGATGTGGGGCCCTGTGTAACCCGCACCAGGTTTGCAAGGTGGGTTGAATCGTAATCCAGCTCAACCTCTTCGTAGGGCCACTCCCCCGCGCTGGCATTCTCGCCGAACGTGTACGCCGGAACCGTATTGTTGTACCGGGTTCCTCGGCCAGCAAAACAGACGGTACCGTTGCGGTCTACATAGTGGACGCCGTTTTCAGTCTCTGCCACGCTGGCCAGAGCGGAAAGGGTGTCCTGTCCTGCGACGACAGCCGGGCCCATGCTTCGGGTCTGTCCGGCCTGAATCGAAGCTTTGCCGGTGTATCCAGCCCACTTGAGGATTCGGGCGTATCGCACGTCGGTGCTGTCGCCAGAGAATGCGTTCTTCCATGCTCCGTAGAGCGCGGAAACATCCGAAGCAAAAAAGAACCCGGTGAACTCGGCGGCAAAGGCAATGTCACCCTGGTAGTTGTACGTGGTGCCGTTGCCCGTAGTCGGATCTACCCACCCGCCAACACAGTCCGAAATGATTCCGGTCGGGTTGGTGGCTGCGGAAAAGCCTGCCCAGTAGTCAATACTTCCGCCGTCGCAAGCTACGCCGAAACCAACGGTGTACGAGTAAGAGATGATGCCAAGATGCCAGTTCCCGTCACACACGTTGACGTGCGAGTTGTACCCGTAAGCGTACGTTCCGCCGGGGCCCTGCACCTTTGCGTACAGGAGGGAATTGCTGTCAATCCCGATTTCAACTCGCGAGCCAGACGGGTAGTCGTTCGCGCGCTGCCCGTCCATGGCCGTCCAGAGAACAGCGGTCGCGTTGGAAGCGGGGACGGGGCCGGTGTACCGAAAGGCAATTACCCGTGTCCAGTTGCCCGGGTCCTTAGGGCCGCGCACACCACCCGTGGCTAGGTTGATAAAGCTTGCCGCGCCAGTCAGGTTGGTTCCGGGATTGCTGTTGGAGATCGTGACAACGGTGTTGCTGCTAAGGAATGCCCCGCCTGCCGACACGGAAGTAATCGCATTTCCGGCCGTCAGCGAGCCAGCACCGAAGCTTGAATTGCCGACCTGCGCGGGCCCATGCTGGCCGGTCGAATCGGCAAAGGTAGTCGTTCCCTGGGGGTCGTTGAGCGGGTAGATAAAGTTCGCGCTGCGGGTCGAGAGTTCCTGAGTGAGCGGGTCGCTGAGCGTGCGCTGAGACAGTAGGGCAAAGGTGTCCACTGCCGTAGGTGTGACGACACCATAAGTGCCATCCTTTTCCCACTTTGAAGGCCAACGTTCGACGTACCCGGCGTAAAGCGGGTAGGTGATCCCCGGCACCGTGAATGTGGTGGGCGCCGATGCCTTTTCAAGCTGCCAGCCATCTACTTGAACCGTGCACGCGGCAGACGGGACAGCGGCCAGCACGATTCCGTAAACTATGCCGTACGGGTTGGCCGGAGCGGTTGCCGTGACGAATTGCCGAGTCCATGGCGCCGTGGTCGAGCCGGTCAGGGTGGAGGTGCCGCCGGTCACCCATGTGGCATTCGCTGGATTTAGGGTCGAGTCGTACCACGCGATAAACGGCATCACCTGAATTGACGTTGACGCAGTAACGTTCCGGACCTGCATTTGCATGGTGTACTGGCAACCAGGGCTTACAGCAGTCTGCATGCTGTAAAGAGGGCGCGCGTTGCCAAGCGGAATGTTGGGGGCGTTCGCCGCCACGTTAACCTGAATTACGTTCGACCCCTGGAATGCGCTTGCGCTGGGGACAAACATGTGATTGCTGTCAAGGTTTGAGAAAATGTTCAGGTCTTGACCAATGGACGAAATCCCGGTGTTCAGCGGGACTCCGCCAAGATCGCCCCCGGTCGCCTGAACCTGCGTCAAAACGTTCTGAGTTGGCGGGTACTGCGCGCGCACCCGGAAGGGCTGATAGGGGCGAATGTGGCCGGACCATGGCCCGACGGTGTTTATGGGGTCTAGCGCCCCATCGGTGTTGATCAGGGTTGCGCTTGCCGTGCCCGCCTGAACCTGGTCTAGTTCATACTGCCGACCGCGCGAAGCGGACACCGTTCCGGTTGCTCGGCCGGTCACCTCTACGAACCTGTCTTGCGGCATAAGGCCACCACCCGCAGACCAGCCGGGGCCCCAAGCATGCTCAAACGTAGGCCAGTTGGGGTTTAGAGCCATAGTGTCTCCCATGGGGACCACCCCCGAAATTTCGGGGGTGGTCACCCTGTTAGCGCCGGAAGGGCGTGTAGGTGGTCGAGTTGCGCGCGCCGTTCTGCGCCATGACTCGCTGAATCGTGCTGGCTAGGTCCCGATCGGCAGTGACCGAGCCGGTGACCGTGACGTTTACGACTGTGACCGGCCCGCCCGTGCTGCTCATTGCCGCGCCGGTAGAGCCGCCAGCGAAGGCGGGCTCAGCCCCCCCGACGCTTGCGAACTGACCGAGCGTTCCGCTCGCCATTTTGGCCACGGCCCGCGTTGCAACGTGCGCATGCGCGTCGACACCGTCAGCAACGCCGTGCGGAATCCATTGACCAACTTCCGCCGCAAAAACTCGACTGGGAGAGTTAATGCCTAGAAAATCCTTGGCCGCATTCAGCGCGTCATTCGCCAGATTCTTTAGCGACTTGAAGAGGTAGGAACCGGCCTTTGAAACGCCACTGATAATTCCGTTCACAATGCCTGTGCCGATACCCTCAAACCACGACCCGACATTCTCAATTTGATGCCAGGCGGCAACGAGGCCGTTCCATAGTGCTGTTCCGATGCTTGAAGCGAAATTGGCAACATAGTTCCAGGCATCTTGGATCGGCTGGACAATGTATTGCTTGACCAGCCCCCACCCTTCGGCGGCCACTTGCCCAATCCAGCGCCAGACCCCGGCAAGCCAGCTACTCGCCGACTCCCAAAGATGCTGTAGGTACGCCCACGCTTCCTCGGCCGGGTGAATGACATAGTCCGCCACAAGCTTCCAAGCCGCATCGGCCTCATTGCCGATCCACGACCAGGAGGCGGAAGCGTCGCCAGAAATCTCCTTCCAGATTGATGCCAGCCATTGAACGGCACCATTCCAAAGGCTGACAAGCCAGTCCCAGGCTTCCTCTGTTGGCGCGATTATGTAGCTAGCGATCAAAGCCCAAGCAAACAAGGCTGTGTCAGATATCGCATTCCAGGCACCCACAAAGAATGCGGAAATGGCGCCCCAAACTGCCCGCGCCGTACTTTCAATGGCCTTGTGGCAGTGGTTCCATGTGGCAATCAGTATGGCCACTACCGGAAGGAAAATGATGAGTAGCAGCGGCCACCATTTAGCAAAGAAGGCGGAGATTCCGCCCCAAATGGTTGAGGTTACGGACGCCACCCACCGCCAGGCCGCAACGATCGGATCAGCAACCGCGTGCCAGGCTGCGGAAAAGAACCGCTCAATTGCCCGCCAAGCGCCAAGCACCGGCGAGACAATGTCGTTGTTCCAGATCGAAGACGACTCGCGCCCAACCCACCGCCAGGCACCCGTAACGCTGTCAGCGGCAGCATGCCAAGAAGAAGAAAAGAAGCGTTCGACGGCGTGCCATGCGCCTAGAACCGGCTGCACAATGTCGTTGTTCCAGACGCTAGACGTTTCGTCGGCTACCCAGTGCCAGGCACTTACAACCCGACCCCCAACGTCGTTGGCGATATCTGTGACCCATTTCCAAGCCTCACGCCAGTGCATCACTAGCAGCACTACAGCCGCGATTAGCGCCATGATCCCGACCACGATCCACACCATGGGGTTGGCCAGCAGTGCGGCTGTGAAGTTCCACACTGCCACGGTGGCGGCGGCAATGCCGATTACCAGGATTCCGCCGATAGCGGCACCAAGCGCCATGGCAACGGTCTTGTGCTTCGTTAGCCATGTGACACCCTGAGCGAAAATGCCGATCATCTTTGTCGCGACCGGCAGGAGCTTTTGCCCAATCTCGATGCCTACGGCTTCAAGACTTCCCTTGGCTTCGGCCAACTTCTGGTTGAAAGTCGCCTGAACTTCCTTCCAACCCTCAACCTGGTTGCCGCCGTCCTTGACGTGCTCGGCAATGCCCTTGACGTTGTCTTGGAAGGTCTGCACATGCGGGCCGGTTAGCTGCAAAGCGCCCATCATGCTTTTGGTGCCACCCACCATGGTGGCCAGCGCGCCAATGTAGCTTTGCTCACTCGGCTTGAGGTTCGCTAGCGCCTTTTCGTATTCATTCGTGTTCGCGGATGCCTTGCGCAGAGTCTCGATTACGACCGTTCCGGCCGGACCCATTTTGTTCTGAATGGCGTCAGTTAGCTCTGTCAGGGTCGACGCAAGACCGTTCTTACCCAGGTTCATTGCAACCTGCGTGGCGTCGAGACCAAGCCCGCGCATCTCCGAAGCGGCCTTTGCTGAAGGATTAGACAGCTGCCCAATGGTCTGCCGTAGGTAGGTGGCTGCAACGTCCGCGCTGGTGCCCTGAGCGGTCATGGTGGCCATTGCGCCCAAAACCTCATTTAGGCCCACGTGGGCGGCGCTGGCAACCGGAAGAATTGATGCCATGGAACCTGCAAGGGCTTCCATGTTCGTCTTTCCGGCCGCTTCTGTGGCAACTAGCGCGTTCATTACACCGGTTGCGTCGCTCGCTTTCAGCGAGTAGGCGTTCAGCGCGGTGGTAACGGCGTCCGTAACGGGGGCTAGATCGGCCGCACCAACCTTGGCGCCCTGAGCGGCCACCTTGAGCACGTTTAGCGCGTCTGCGCCGTGATATCCGGCGCTCTCGACGGTGTAGAGCCCGCTGGTTAGCTGTTCGGTGGACTGCCCCACCTGCCCAGCCATGGCTAGCACGCCGTCGCCGACCATCCGCATATTTCCGGCGGCCTCACCGGCACCGGTCTGCACGCGGGTCATTTGCGTTTGAAAATCCGCCGCCATGTGTACGGTCTTTACCGCAGCAGCGGCGGCGGCAACGCCAATACCCAATAGGGCAGCCTGGCTAACAGCGCCAAGTCTGGCCACGTTGCCGCCACCCACGGACTCGACTTCGGCAAGCTGAGTCTTGACGCCCGCAACGGTCTGCTTGAGGCTCGAATAGTTGCCGATGAACTCGATAAACACGGGAGGCAGATTTCCCAACGCGCTACCCCCCTCTGCCTACCACCCCCGAAATTTCGGGGGTGCTACTTGTTGATTGCCTTGCCCCAAGCGACTTCCCATACGGCGGGCAACTTCGGCGTGGCCTTGTCGACGCCGGGCTTGAAGTACGGCGCGATCTTTTCCACCTTGGCCTTGTACAGATTCGTTGGTGTGCCGACACCGCCGGACCACACAACACCGCTGTAGCCGTCTACCAGCTTGCGCGGCCTTTTGCTCTGCTTAATCGACTTGTACAGTTCGCCGGTCAGCTTGCCGGGGCCGCCCGAACGGGGGCTATTGCGCGGCAGTTCCGGCAGCGTGACGCCCGGTCCGGTGCGCGCTGACTTTCCCCGGTGATTCCAGCGGGGGCGCCCGCGCATCTGACCCTTGACTGATGTCTTGGTCATAGTCTGCACGCGCTTCACGGCGGCAATGGTCGCTCTATCGACCCGCTTTTGCATGGCAGTCAGTTCGGTGCGCGCAAGCTCCGTGCTATGCGCAACTCCGCCTAGGAAGTCAGCCATTCTGCGCCGCCTCTTCCTTGTTCTTCCGCGCCAATGCGACCGCATCATCTACGGCCAGTAGCCAATCCAGCTCGATGGCCGATTGGTCGTCAAGATCGGACGGGCGACAGTGCAACAGGGTGCAGAGTCGCCACGTCCGGTATTCCTCAACGGGCAGCCGTTCGGCTGGATGATCAAATGTCCCCTCTAGTCGCTGGCTTAGGCGACGGAGGGCACGGTAGGGGAATTCGGGTCGGTGGTCGGCTCAAAGTTGGGCATCAGTTCCTTGAGGAACGGCGCGCAAGCCTCTCGCAGCGCGTCAAGGTCTCGTCCGGGAAGATCCTGCGCGGCATCCGAAGTGACCGGGAAGGGATACGACCAGCCGCGAACCACAGCGCCAATGAGATGATCGTTCAGATCCTCTAGGAGGTCGAACGCCTCACCCATGCCGCCCGCAATGGCTAGCTGCTGATCCGGGGTCAGCTCGCCACCGGCAACGTTCTGCGCTGCCTCAGCTTCCTTGACAGCCGCCACGAATGCGGGCATAGCCGCTAGCTGCGCCTGAATTCGCTTGATCGGTCGCCGCTGTCGCTCGGTCACGTCCACGACGTCTCGCAGATCAGCGGTAGCGCCCGAGGGTAGGGTTAGGTGCTGGCTCATTACTTGTAAGTCCCCGCAATCATCGCGTTCTGAAGGGTCGCCTTGATCGGGGAATACCCGGCCGAAGCGCCAATGTCGGTCGTGTTGGCAATCGCCGTGAAAGAGATGGGCAGTTCGACAAAATCCTTGCCGCGCGAGATGTCGGCATTCTGGTAGGCAACCTGCGACATGTGTAGCTTTACCTGTTGAAGTCCTGCGCCGGTTCCGGTCTGGAAATTCACGTCAAGGGAAGGCTGAGTGTTGTTCAGGTAGTTGGTCAGCTGCGTCTCGTCTTCCATGACTAGCGTGAGCTTGCCGGAAACGGTGACCGGGCCCGACCACAGCGCGTGCGGCGCCTGCGTGCCGTCCACGGTGTCAACGACAGACACCGGGCGCTTAATGGTGATATTGCCGTCAAGCACATTCATCATTGCGGTGCCACCGATGGTCACGGCACCAATCCAGCTTGCCAGGGGCTGAACGCTGGTGTAGGACGGAGTAGGGGCGGACGCCGTAACCGACGGAAGCGCAACAGTCTTGGCGGTGTAGGTCAGCAGCCCTTCCGCCGAAAACTTGATATCCACGTCACTGAACTTCGCACCCGGGTACTGTCGGGCATTGACGCTGTAGTTGTCGGTAATCGTGTAGCTCGGGGGCTGCCCATCACCAGTGTTCAGCAGCGCAACAGCGTGCGTGTACGGGGCGCTTGCGCCAGTGGTAGTCAGGTCGCCGAGAATGCCGGTCAGCAGGAAGCCGAACGTATCCGGGAAGACGTCGCCGCCGAAATCAAAGGTCGAGTGCTTGACCGTCTGAATCTCGCCGTAAGTGTCGGTCATAGAGCCGCGCAGTCCCTTGTCCTGCGACATCTTGACGACGTCCTTAGGCGTGGGAGGACTGATCGGCAGGAAGGCAGTAGCCGCCACGGGAGTACCAAAAACAGCCTCCTTGGCGATGCCCATTACGGTCTGAGCTGTAGGCCGAATACCCATGTATTACCCCTCTAGCGGTAGTGGTTCGGGAACGGTGGGGGTTGCGTTGGGCGCCTCTTCCCAACGGCCATCTGCGGGCACTTCGGCTAGCTCAATGACCAGACCCGGCAGCGCATGAATGCCAAGCGTCGGGTAGTATCGATCAGCCTTGCCCATATAGGCACAAAGGGGCACGGGGATTCTCCAAACCACCCCCGAAATTTCGGGGGTGCTAGATGCGCTGGAAACACTCGATTTCGACAAGCCCTGTCGCGCGTCTGCCTAGGTGGTTGGCGTCTTCCTCGACGTCAATAGCGACGGAGTGCGGGCGGGCTTCAATCACCCGGCCACCTAGTGACGGGTCGGTGCGAACGGCGGCAATTACGGCATCGCAGAGGGTGCTACAGCGCACGTACGCCCCTTGGGCCCCGTCACCGCCTCGGTACACGTCGACGGTGATTTCCACGGTGTACCGCTCATCTAGCCAGCCTGCGCCACCACCACCAACCAGCGCCATAACGCCAAGCTGACTGGTGGTCTTGCCGATTGAGACAATGTCGTCCGGCTGACCGGGGCCCGGCTCATCGAAGCACACCAGCAGACTTGACGTGGTGCTGTTCGGGTCGGGCGTCAGCTGGGCCGTTAGCGTGTCGTAGAACCATTGCCGCACAACCGGCGCGGAAGACGTAGGAATGGTCATTAGGCAATCCCGGGCGGACGTCGATAGGGCGCCCATAGCTCAACCACGCGGGTGGGCAGCGCAAAGCCGAGGGGGACGCCGGTGGAATCCACGTCCAGTCCCGCACCGCCAAACTTGGGGCGCCCGCCTTGCTGCGTCTGCTGCCAAAGATGCCGGACAAGCTCAAGTACGCCTAGGCGCACGGTGTAGGGAACAACTCCCGAACGGCCCGCCGTGTAGACGACTTTGATGTTTTGAGTACCGAACGCGAACGTGGCAGCCTCACCGCCAAACGCCCGCCGCGTGAGAGTGCCGGTGGAGTAGTCGACGGTGAACGCAAAAGCATCTGTCTGTGCGCCTAGCGGCTCTTCGGTCAGCGCGTACCCGGAAAGCCCGTAGTACTCCGTGCAGCTCAGCACCTTGGCAAGCGGAAGCCAATCGGGGGAAATGGTGGGCACTCCCCCGTTGAAGTACTGCGTATGAGTCTCGGGGATGAACGGTCCGCAATGGTCGCGCGCAAGATCAGCGGCAGCGAGAACGAAGCCCTGTAGCTCGTCATCCTGCCGGGAGTCGTTCAGCGAAAGGTTGAGATGCTTCTTAACTGATATCAGGTCGACTAGCTGTTCTACGCCGGTCGGGCGGACCGTGAATTGGTCTTCGTAAGCCCACGCCACGCCCGTGCCGGTAGCCGTCCATCGGTACAGCCAGATACCCGTCACAGCCACGGACGGGACGACCGCCGAGAGAGCACCCGAAGGGCCCGTAGCGGCCGTGGGATGGGTCACCACGCCGTTGGGGTCGGTGACCGTGAGAACGACCGTCAGAGACCCCGTAGCGGGATTTCCCGTGTCGTCTAGGGCGGTCGCGGTTATACCGACATCCTGACCCTGGTAATACATGATCTGTGCCACGCCAACCCCCTAAGGCTGAGCCGGGCCAGGCCGGGCCCCTAAATCGAGGCCCGGCCCAACTACGGATTAGAACGTGGGGGCAACCAGACCGGTACCGGTAATGGTCGAGATGGACGCCGGGTAGCGTCCCGCCTGGAACGACATGTAGTTGTACAGGCGAATGAACACGGACATCTGGTTGGCGTACGTCTGGGCAAATGCCTCGGCCTTGACGTTGCCCTCCCACAGCATGAGATCCGCCAGACGCGCGACAATGATGGTGTCCTGGTTGGTGCCGACGCCGCCGTTGGTCGGAATGGTCGCATCGACGTAAACCGGAAGCCCCATGATGTGGCCCACAAAACCCTGTGAAGCCTGCTCGCCCATGTTGCCAACTGCGTTCATGGGGTTGGCAGCCGCCGGAACAACTAGCGGTCGGTTCTGGCTGTCAAGCTGAGCCACGCACCACGCCCACCGCGACGGGTGCATAACGATGGTGTCCGGCGGAAGGTATCGCTTGGTGTGGATCTGCTGAATCGCACCCGCTAGCTTGCTGTACAGCAGCGCGAGAGTCGGCGAACCGGAAGTGAACGTAACCGCGTTGGTACCAGCCAGCGTCAGCACGCCAGTCGGCTGACCCGCTGCACCGGAACCCGACAGAACAAGGGTGTTGAGCTGCACAGCGTACGCGGCGGCCAGGTCACCTAGGACAATGTCGTCAACGTTTAGCGGAGACTGCTCAATAAGCTGTAGCGAAACCGTCTGGCCACCGGCAATGGTGGTGATGCCGCTAGAAATGCTGTTGGTCGTTAGGTCAGTCTGCTGGACAGCGGTGTTCTGCGTCCCCTGCACACCAACGGCCGTACCGGTATTGATCTTCGGAACGTTCAGCGAGTCGGTACCGGGCGGAAGCGGGAACGACGGGGTGAGGTTTGCGGTAATGCGGCCCGGTCGAGCAAGGCGGACGAAATTCTCTTCCAGCCACTTCGGAGGAACAAACTCACCACCAGCCCCATTTACGGTGCTGATCGCTCGGAACTCAGGGTCGGCAGCGCGGCCCCGGTCATTGCGGGCAAGACGGTCAATGGCCGCATGGTCGCCCTTGTTCCGGGCTAGGTGAAGGTCGCGGAAGTAGGATCGGCCATTAAGACCGGATCGGTAAATCTCCGGCTCGCTGGAAACCTTTACGCCGGTCGGCGCATAGCGCTTCTGCATCTCGGCGGCAGCCGCATCGGCCCGAATCTGCTCGTCAAGCTCAGCAACCCGCGCGTCAATGGCGCGAATCTCAGCCTCGGCAGCGTCGAATGCGCCGGACTCAGTGTCGGTCAGCGAGCGGGACTCAGCCTTAGCGCCGTCAATAAGCTTGGTCAGCTCGGCGTTCTTCTCGGCCCGCTTGGCGATTAGATCAGAAATCATGTCACGCTTGGACACGCATACTCCTAGGTATCTGGAATGGTCACAGATGCCCACCACGTCAGGTGGTGGCCTAGGTGGTGCCCCGTGTTGCTAAGGGTCCGGCGTAGGCTCCGGCGTGATGCCGGGCGGGCAGCACCGCCTAAATTTGGGCGGTGGTCACACGTTGAGCGCTCGAAGTCGAGCACTGTACAGCGATAGGTCCGCAGCACGGGCCGCGTGGTCTTCAGCGGGCTGCTCAAGGCTGGCAATCAGCTCACGAAGACGGTCCGGCGGGATACCCCGAAGCTGGTCAAGGTCGAGCCCGCGAAGGCTCGTCAGACCGCCCGTAGCGGGATTAGCGCCGTAGTTCACAACCGAAACGTCACCCTTGCTCAGGTTGACTTCGGTAATGTCGCGCTGCGTGTAGTCCGGGGACCACTCCTGACGGACCACACGGAAACCAAAACTCATCTCGTCAAGGTCGCCGCGTTCCATGGCGCTACGGAGCGTCTGAACGGCCGGAGAGCGCGGGTCTAGGTCCGCCTCAACGTGGAGCCCTACGGAGTCCTCAGCGAGCCGCATAGTGCCGCTCTTGGTCCGCGCAAGGGTGATGCCGTCGTGGTTCACCTTGAACGGCACATCGGCACCCTCGGCGAGCGTCTTCGTGAACGCCCCGCGCCGGACTACCTCGGTGTAGTCACCTAGGAAGTCGTACATCTCGTACGGCGACTCAGTGACGGACGCGTAACCGCGAAACGTCAGCGTCTCACCGCCGGTACCGTCGGGGGTCGAGCGTAGGTCAACGTCCCTGAAAGCGGTCTGTCGATTCTCGACAACTCCCCGACGCTGCGCCCTACTTGCTAGATCTGTCACAGCACCGCCCCCAGAGCGTCAGCCTTGGGCGCGCTTGGAGACGCGCCGGTATCCTTCATTTGTTTCACATTCGAGTTGAGCGGCGCAGAAATGTCGTCGCCGCCGTCAACGGGCCCGTAGTTCTCAAGCGCGCGAATCTCATTGGTCGTGAGAATGGCAGCGGAGCGGGCAGCGCCGTACACGGCATACCGACCAGCGGCGTCCGTCCTTAGCAGCGCATCACAGTTGAATCTGGCCGTATGCGGCTTGGGCAGCATGGCGGACCACGCATCCTCAATCCGGCCAAGCCACGGGCTTAGCGTGTAGGCGAGAAATGCAAGTCCCTGCTGCTCAATTCCGGTTCCCCAGCTCGTGGTTTTATCCACTTGGCCGAGCATGTGCGGCGGAATTCCAAAGAGCGTGGCTATGTCGAGATTCTGCGCCGCCCTAGTGCCGAGAAATTGGGCATCATCAGGCGTGACGGAAATGGGCTTCCACTCGGCCCCGCCGCTCAAAATTCCGACCGTGTGCGCGTTTTGCAGCCCAGCGTGAGACGCAGTAAAGGTTTCCTTGAGCTGCCTTGCGCGTTCCTTGTCCAGGTCACCAGGGACGTGAACAATGCCGGTCATGTGGGCGCCGGAACCGAAGAACTTGGCGCCGAATTCCTCAGCAGCAAGGCCAAGGCCGATCGCCTGCCGGGCGTGAGAAATCACGCTAATGCCGGTCGGACTCTCCGGAAAGCACATGCCTAGCAGGTGGATAATGTCGTCCGAATCCACGGGCTTGCGGTCAATCTTGTAGACCCGCTCCCCTGCGTCGTTGAACTCACAGTCAACGCGGTCAGGATGAAGCACCCGTAGGCGGAACGGCCGCCCTACCGAATCCCGAGCAACCACCAGCAGGTACGCATTGCCCCGCAGCAGCAGCGACACCATTACCTGCGACAGCCCGGAACGGCGCGTCGGGTAGCTCGTGTTATTCGCGCCGCCGAACGGGTCCGCAATGATGGCGGGCGGAGGCTCAATCACCTGACGCACCACGCCGTTTGCCCGCACCGCATCAAACGGCAGGCCGGACACGGCGTCAGAGAGGATGCGCACGCACGCAGCAACGGCAATGAGCTGCATTGCCGTGTCATCCGTAACCGGCACGCCGGAAGCGGTCACAGCGGCAAGGCTGCCATTGGTGGGGATTGCCCACGGATCACCAGCGCCCGAGGGGGCGTAAACGCGCTTCTCTAGCGCGCGTCGAAACAGGCTCACCGGTCAATCACCCACCCAACCACCAGCAGCGCCACGCCAAGCAGCGCAACACCAGCGGCCACATGCCATGACCACGCGGCGCCAACTAGGCAGCCAATACCTGCCACGTCGGCGACTTCGGATATCACACGGCGGACGACGTGCGGCGAACTAGTGCGCTTCACGCGCCACCCCCCACCACCCCCGAAATTTCGGGGGTGCTTCTAAAGGTCGGCCCAAGACCAGAATTGAGGCTCAGGGTCCCTCTCGGGTTCCTGGCAAGCGCGATCAAGCGCCATTACTGCGGAAACTGCAAGGTCGATCTTCCGGGGGCTCCCCTTGGAATCCTTGGAGATGCGGGAACCGCGCGCGTCGGTTCGGATTACGCAGTTGGCAACATGCCGCGCTAGGCGGGGATCACCAGAATGCGTAATCGTGCGGTTCATGACCGCTTCAAAGAACCGTTGCGTGGCAGGAACCATGCGGGTGGGAGACTGTGGGAATTCCACGATCGGCAAACCCTCATTCTCAAGAATGTGGTAGGTGCGCGACCAGCGGTAGGGGTCGCAAGCGATCTCCCGAACCTGCCAACGTCGGCACGCCTTGCGGATTTCCTCTTCTACGTCGATTACCGGGACGGTCCAGTCATTGCCGGTGCCTGCGGGCTTTTCCCATGCGGCCACGACGTCAACGTGTGGAGCCTGATTCTCAGACGGAACGCTAACGACCACCATTGCTGTACTGTCGTTGTTGAAACTGCCGTCAAAACCGATGATCACCTCTGCGCCGTCCGGAATGGACACGGATTCGTCAGCGCAGGATTCCCACGCACCGCCGGGGAACCACGCTTGCGCGGTGGAAACCCACTGGTTTAGCCGCTTGGTGCGGTACTCCCCTTCCGGGGTGCGGAGAACTGCCGAATGGAAGTCATCCGCCGAAACAATGTCGCCGTACCCGGGGTTAGCGGCGCTCCACACGCTTTCGTCGCGGTGGTCGGATTGCTCCGGAGCGCCCCACCATTCAAAGTAGAACGTCGGGTCTTCAATCTCGCCGGTAGCGATGCGACAGCCGTACTGGTACATGCCGTAGCACAGCGAATCACCGCCGCTGCTGTCGCTCTTAACACCAGCGGTCGTAATGCCGACTAGAAGCGGCTCACGACGGGCGCCGGTAGCAAGGGCCATGACGTCCCATAGCTCACGCGAAGGCTGCGCATGGACCTCATCGAATAGGACGAGATGCGGGTTGAGACCTTCCTTGGTGAATGCCTCGGCCGACAGCACGCGGTATACCGAACCCGTTGACGGGAACTCGATTGCGTCGCGGTAAAGCTTGAATAGGCCGCCAAAACGGGGCTCAAGCTCAATCATTTTCTTGGCTACGCCGAAAACAATTCGCGCCTGTTCCTTGTCGGCAGCGCAGGAAAAGACCTCGCCACCCTTGGGGCCGAAAGCAAGCCCGTACAGCGCGATTCCGGCGCCTAGCGCACTCTTGCCGTTCTTTCGGGGAATGCCAATGAGCGCCTGTCGATGCTTGAGAAGTCCGTCAGCGCGCCGAGCAAACAGGCGGTCGGTCATCTCCGTTTGCCACGGGCGCATAACCATAGGCTCACCGGCGCTGCCACCTACGGAATCCTTGGTGACCCGAAGAAATTGGGTGAACTGGTCAAAGTCGGCACCGTCGCCACGGGCAATTTCCTCGGCCGTAACCGGCGTCAGCCACAAGGGGGCGATCATTAGCCCTCCCGGGTTGCGCGCTTGGCTAGCATCTCCTCAAACGCGTTTTTCGCCTTTACTTCGGCCAACCCCATACGGGTTCGGTCGGAAGGCGTATAGCCGAGTGACGCTAGGACGGAATGAAGTTGCTTTCGGTTGGTGGACAGCGCGCCGACGATCGGGTTAATGACCGGGTAGCCCTTTTCTGTAATGAATACGCGGCCATTCTCGTCAATTTCGCGCTGCATTTCTGCGCACTCGTCAACGAGCCGGGCGGCAAGTTCCACGGTCGGGCGATCAGTACCGGCAAGCCATGGGGTGGAAGCAACCACACCCCGGATAAACTCGACACCAGCCGCGCCTAGGTCGGCAGGCGGATCAAACGGCAGCTCAGGAAGGGCTGTGACAGCCCCTACAGGGGCCAACGGACGCTGTCCGGGGTTCCCGAGCTTCCTCTTGCGCTCCGCCGGTAGAGGCGGCCGTCCAGCAACCACCTATACCCCCCGGTCATAATTTCGCAGCCGTGTTTGTTTCCTGGGGGCCGGGTCCCTGAAGCGTTACGACGTAGACTTACGACCGCCCCCCATGCCCCCTAATGTCCGTTTTGGCAGTCACACTAAGTAAGCTGCGCAGGTGGCAGGGGGTAAGCGGCTGAACAGCGCTGCCGAGCTTCACCGGGCAGGCCGGTCACGCTTCCTGGCATTGCACTGTCGGCAGAGCACTTGGAGATTATCCCTAGTACTAGCTCCACCATTGGCCTTAGGGATGATGTGGTCTACCGTGAGATCATTGCTGAAATGCGACGCTACCCGATATCCCTTACACCAATCTCCATACACAGAGCGGTGTTGCTCTAGCACTGTCTTAGCTATTGCTCGCCACTGTGCACCATATCCACGGGCAGTGCTACTGCCACGCCTAGCAAGGAATTGCGCATGGTGCGCATCACAGCGTGAGGGATTACTGGTAAGCCTGCCGCAATCCAGGCAGGGCCTTTTCGGCACGCCTACCAACTAGAGGGCATAGTAGGGCCGGGATTGCTAACCAGCGGAGTAGGAGGCGGCAAAGACTCCGGCGTACAAGTGCACTTCGGCGGAGCTGCACACGCCGAAGCATGTACGTGCTGCGCCACATCCTTGGAAATCGCATGGGTGGCACACGACAGCACAGACACCAGCGTATCGGCAGCCGTAGGCATGGGGCCGAATACAGGCGCAGGTCCCGCCGGATCGGCAAGCTGAATAGCCAGATCACGGCGCGTCCGTTCCGCATGGACGGCTTCCGCTAGTTCGGAGTCCGTAGGACGGCGCGACCACTGCACAACAGGCGCATTGGCGCAGCCACTAACAGCGCAAGCGGTACTCAAGCGGCCCCCTAAAACGGCGTGGTCTGAAAGTCAAAATCAACCCGCGTCTTGGCCTTGTGACATGGGCGGCAGAGAACTTGAACGTTCCCGTCTACGTCTTCGCCACCAAGGGCAAGCGGGGTGATGTGGTCGATATCAGCGGCAGAGGGAAACACGCGGCACGGGCAATTCGCGCATTGGACCATCCCAGACTTACGGATGGTCGAGCGGAGTCTTGCGGCAGCGTTGTTTCCGCGCGCTATGGCCTCACGGCGCTTCCGGCGCGTCCGGATGGTCGGGAGGGCCAGGAAGGCCGCATGATGGGCCGCACAGCGTCCCCGGTGGGTCGCCATGGCCAGACAGTCAAGGCAGGGTGTTGGCACTGCTGACCGTCCCTCACATGCCGTACCACCCCCGAAATTTCGGGGGTGGTCAAGTTGTTGATAGACCCGGGCAGTTCGCCGGATGGGGAGTGCATGCCACCCGTAGCCCCCGTGCGGGGGTCGCTATCAACTCCGTAGCCACTTCCGGACTCGAACCGGAATCATCACGCTCCTAAGGCGCGCGCCTCTACCAATTGGGCTAAGCGGCCATGCAGTCTCGGCCGGATTTGAACCGGCATTGCCCCGTCTCCCGGAGAGTCCTTTTCATTGAACGACGAGACCGACAGGAAACGTAACGGCGGCCACCGCACGTACCTGCCAAGGGTGCGACCCTTTGTCGGCACGGAGGGACTTGAACCCCCAACATCCGGTTTGTAGGACCGGCGCTCTTCCCATTGAGCTACGTGCCGTGAATACCCGCTTGCGCTCAGAACCATGGACGGGAGAGAGCGTCAACGTGGGATCGCAAGCGGGAACTTAGAAAGCAGGCACTCAGACCGCCTGCCATGTCGGGGGTGCGCGGTAGCCCGCTCTCTCATTGGTAACTAGAGGGCAACGCATTCCTAGCGCGCAGGGCGTTCCGGCCGATGTAGATATGTAGGTTGGAAGTGCGTTTCAGGTTTCCTTATAGAGTTCTATATGCATTACCAGAATCACTATCCAAACTACATATCTACATGGCCAAGGGGGTTAATTCGGAATTCCTTGCCCGCGCACCCCGCGCTGTAGCCCAGAAATGCCAAAAGGCGGCCACCGAAGTGACCGCCCATGACTCAGTAAGGCTACCCTTACTTACTCCTCGTCTTCCTCCGTCTCGTCCGCACGTCGGACGAAATCGACCGTCACCCGGTCTTCTGGCCGGTTGGTCTTGCCGTGGATGCTGGCCTTGTGGATCGTTACCCGGGCTACGAATAGCTTCACGAAGTCTCGCCGCTCAGCG
Source organism: Kitasatospora sp. NPDC033851 (assembly GCF_055576085.1). Taxonomy (NCBI): domain Bacteria; kingdom Bacillati; phylum Actinomycetota; class Actinomycetes; order Kitasatosporales; family Streptomycetaceae; genus Kitasatospora; species Kitasatospora sp. NPDC033851. The sequence goes on from NZ_JBVIRL010000002.1 coordinate 331,671, forward strand.
ATAGTTGCGCCGTGCCACCAGGAACCCGGGCCGATCGGGTCCACATCTGGGAAGTCTTCCGGCAGCCACTCCCAGATGGGCAGGGAAGGCGAGTCAAGCTCTTCCAGTTGGCCTAGCCGGTGTTCGACGCCTTCCAGCCGCGTAGTGAGCGTTTGCTGAGCCTTGAGGAACGCCTTGCGCCCAATGGTGCCGTTGTAGCCACCGGCCGCACGATCCTCGTAGAGCTCTTCCAGCGTCCGCACCATGTCCGCCCTCTCGGCGACCAGCGAACGGCGCTCTCCAGCCCGCTCAGGGGCTTCCACGGACCGTGCGAACCGGCGCGTGGCTTCCGCGATGATCTCCGCCGCCGTATCGTCGTCTTCCGCTGTGCTGATCACGGCGAAGATGCGGCGGGCTACGAACTGGTCTACACCAGCCATTTGGATGGTGCACGCGCCTGCGTGGCTGCCGGGAATGACCTTGATGCCGCGCTTGCAGTGGTACGCGCTTTTCTGGGGCTCAGCCGACTTCTGGTGGCCAACCATCACGGTGCCGCACTCGCAGTAAAGGCGGTCCATTGCGGTGAGCAGCGCTTGACCCTGGTACTGGCCTTTGCCACGGCCACGGCCGTCTAGCCAGTCTTGCAGCTCTTCCCACTCGGACCGGGTAAGAATCCCGCCGCATTCCAGCATGAGCGGCTGCATGGTCTCCGGGTTGCGGAGAATGCGGTAGCCCTGAACATTGCGGGTCTTCTTTCCGTTCTTGTCCTCGCGGAAAATGGTCTCCGCCTGCATGCCTGCAATGCGGGGGTCGCGCAGAATGCGCTTGAGGGTAGCGGGATCCCACGTGCTTCCGGTGGTGCGCTTGTTAGTGGTCTTGCCACGGGTTGGCACGTTGTTCGCCACAAGTTCGCGGCAGATGTTCGTAAGGGACCCGGGGAACGGCTTGCCCCGCACAGGAGTAACCGGCTTGTCCTTGTGGTCTCGGATGGTTTCCCAGACATGCCGGACTACCCGCGCTTCGGTGCGCACAATCTTGAGCCGCTGAATGACTACCGGGCGGTCGCGGTCGGCAGGGTTTGGGACGGTAACCGGCGTCATGACGAATCCGTAAGGCGCCTTGCCGACAATTCCGCCGAGACTACGCGCGAGATCATGCGCGCCACGAACGGCGGTGCTCTTGTTCTTGCTTTCGTTGTGCGCTTGGTCGAGCCGCATAATCAGATGGATAAGGTCCATCAGATTGCCCCGGCGGAATTCGCCTTCCGTCACGCTCACGATAGTGACGCCAAGGTTCAGCAATTCCGTGACTACCGGAATGGCGTCGAGGGGGTCCAATCGCGAAAAGCGCGAGACGTAGAGAACAACAATCATATTCACTCGACCAGCGCGGCAGTCGGCCAGCAGGCGATCGAATTCGGGTCGCTCTACTTCCGAGAATGCGGAAGTTCCGGGCTTCTCAGAATAGTGCCCCACCCATACAATGTCCTCGCCCCTTTGTGCCCGCTTGCTGACCTCGTCCCGGTTGGACGCGCGCTGTGTGGCCGGTGACGCCGTACTCCGGTTGCCGCGCTCTTCAGACTGCCGGTCGTAGCCTGCTGCGTGAATGGTCATGCCCGTTACCACCCCTGGTGTCATGGTCAAAAGTGTAGCTCACCCAACTGAGCGAGGTCTTGCCGACGCCGGGCGGGCCGACCAGGGCCAGCACCGCGCCTCCTCGGCGGCCGCCGATCAGGCCGAGCCCCTGGTCTGCCCGGCGCTTGCGGACGGCGAGGTACTCGACGATGCGCTCCTTCACGTCGGCCAGGCCGGCGTGGTCGGCGTCCAGCACCGCGCGGGCGCCGGCGATGTCGTAGGCGTCCTCGCTCCGCTCGTTCCAGGGCAGTTCCAGGACGGTGTCCAGCCAGGTGCGGATCCAGGAGCCCTCGGGGGACTGGTCGGACGCGCGCTCCAGCTTGTCGACCTCCTTGAGCGCGGCCTCGCGGACCTTCTCGGGCAGGTCGGCGGCCTCGACCCGGGCGCGGTAGTCGCCCTCCTCGTCGGCCGCTTCGCCGTTCAGCTCGGCCAGCTCCTTGCGGACGGCGTCCAGCTGGCGGCGGAGCAGGAACTCCTTCTGCTGCTTGGCCACGCCCTCCTCGACGTCCTTGCGGATGGTGTCGTTGACCTCCTCCTCGGCGAGGTGGTCGCGCAGCAGGGTCAGCGCGTACTCCAGGCGGGCGACCTGGTCGGCCTCCAGCAGCACCTTGAGCTTCTGCTCGGCGGTGGCGAAGGACGCGTAGCCGATGTTGTCGGCGAGTTCGCCGACGCCCTCGATCTGCGCCACCCGGTCCACGATCTGCCAGGCGCCGCGCTTGCGCAGCCACTGGGTGGACAGCGCCTTGTACTCCTTGACCAGCTCGGCGGCCCGGCCGGCCACCGGGGTGCCCACCGAGGACTCCCGGAACGGCGTGGTCTCCACCCAGAGGGCGGCGCCGGGGCCGGTGGTGCCGACGCCGATCCGGACCCGGCGCACGGCGCGCACCAGCGCGGCAGGCTGCCCGATCGTGCCCGGGCCATCGGCCAGCCGGCCGACCTGTTCCACGGTGGCCAGCGTGCCGACCGCCGCGTACGAGCCGTCCACCCGCGGGACCAGCAGGACCTGTGGCTTGGTGCCGCCGGCGGCCGCGGCCCGGGCGGCCTCGACCGCTGCGCGGACCTCGGTGTCCTTCAGGTCCAGCGGGACGACCATGCCCGGCAGGACGACCTCGTCGTCCAGCGGCAGCACGGGCAGGGTGAGCGGAGTGGACGTCGATGCCATGATCTCTCCCCAGTCAGTGAAGTTGAGTCGACCTGACTAAGGCCTGGCGGGCGCCGGATGTTCCCCGGACTTCGTTCGCCGTGAGCGAACACGATCCGGCCGGGAAGGCCCGCGGACGGGGCCGCGGGCGGGCCGTCAAAAGAACGTGAAAAGAGCGCTGAGTGATTCCTGGGAAACCCTCGGCACGCGAAGGGAGCGTCAAGCACGGAGAGCCCGGAGAAACCCGCGGAGCCCGCGGAGCCCGCGGAGCCCGCGGAGCCCGGAGCGGACTTCGGCGCGCGGACCTCAGCGCACGGCCCGCACGGGGGCCCCGCCGCGCGCGGGCGCGGGCACGGCGCCGCCGACCGTCGCCGCGGCCGGACGGAGCCGGGGCGGGCGCCGCTCGGTGCGGCGCAGCCAGCGCCACAGCGCCACCCCGGTGAGTACCGCCGCCGGGTGCCCCACCGCGGTGACGACGTCCTTGTCGGAGGCGATCTGCTCGGCGATCATCAGCCCGGCGCCGCCCAGCGCGAGCAGCCGCCCGCGCCAGGAGAGCAGCCCGGCCACCGCGCCCAGGCAGGCGAGCACGCCGTAGCTGACCCCGATGTCCAGGTGGTCCATCACCTCGGGCGCCATCCGCCCGGTCTCCACCGCGATGATCACCACGCCCTGGGAGAGCAGGGTGGCCGCGACGTGGCCGACCGCGAAGACCGCCGCCGCCCGGGCGGACCCGACCTTGCGCTCCAGTGGCGCGAGGGTGAACGCGAATCCCCAGAGATAGGGCATCCACACCTCGCCGGCCACCCAGAAACCACTCAGGACCAGGGCACGCAAAGGGTGCTGCAGCAGGTTGTGGCCGTCCGAGCTGGAAGCTTCCTGCAGTCGCTGCACGAGTTCCGGATCGGCGAATTTCGCGAAGGTCGTGGTGGCGCCCACGACCGCGAGGTATCCGAGCGTGAAGGGGTTGCGCCGGGGCGTGGGAACGCGGTCCAGCAGCCATTGGACGGCGCCGGCGCGCAGGCCGTGCCGGAGCATTCCGTACGGCGCTCCCGCGGGCACGCGCCCGTCGGCACCCTGCCGCAGTCCCGCCATGCCGCCTCCGCTCCACACCCGCAGCCACCGGCTCCCGCCCGGTGCCCAACGTACCGGCGCGCACCACGGATTCCGCCCGGTCGGGTGTTGTCGTGCCCACGGTACGTCGAGGTTCTGGGAGGCACCTGGGAAAAGCCGGTGAAGACCGTCGCCGCAGCGGAGTGCCGGATTCCAGGCATTGGTCCAGACCTTCTCCCGATTAACGCGTCAGTAGGGCCTCTGACCGGCGACTTGATGTCAACTCGACTGCATACGTACCGTTACGCAGTGAAAAATCGCCGGGTAAGGTATCGGCCCGTGCCCACTCGTGCAGTGGGTCCGCGGGCGGCCGGAACGGCCGGCCCACGGGCCGGAAACGTCCGGTCCACCTGCCGGAAAGCATCCGCTGTCCGTACGCTGCGAAGTGCGCGGGAGAAGTGGGCGGCCGACAAATCCGTCCTCGCCTCCCGATCACGCAACGGGACGGCGGACCCGGCACAGTCCACGACGGAACAAGACTACGAGCGGAGCCCCGCCATCCCCACAGGTGGCCGGCCCGCAGCCCTGGGGGCGGTGGCGTGACCGTGACAGAAATTCAGCAGGACAACCACACCGGCGGCACGGTGAGCAGCCAACGCAGAGTGCTGGTGGTGGAGGACGAGCCGACGATCGCCGAGTCGATCGCGGCCCGACTGGGTGCGGAGGGCTTCAAGGTCGCCGTGGCCCACGACGGCCCCGGCGCGGTCGACGGCTTCCACACCTGGCAGCCGGACCTTGTCGTCCTCGACATCATGCTGCCCGGCTTCGACGGCCTGGAGGTGTGCCGCCGGATCCAGGCCCAACGCCCGGTCCCGGTACTGATGCTGACCGCGCGCGACGACGAGACGGACCTGCTGGTCGGCCTCGGCGTCGGTGCGGACGACTACATGACCAAGCCGTTCTCGATGCGCGAACTGGCCGCCCGGGTCAACGTGCTGCTGCGCCGCGTCGAGCGCGCCCAGCAGGCCGCCCGGACACCCGCGCTCGGCAGCCTGCGCTTCGGTGAACTGGAGATCGACCACGTGCAGCGCCGGGTCCGGCTGGCCTCGGGCGACGTCCACCTGACGCCGACCGAGTTCGACCTGCTCGCCTGCCTGGCCGCCCAGCCGCGCGCGGTGCTCACCCGCGAGCAGCTGCTGGCCGAGGTCTGGGACTGGACCGACGCGTCCGGCACCCGCACCGTGGACAGCCACGTCAAGGCACTGCGCCGGAAGATCGGCGCCAGCTGGATCCGCACCGTGCACGGTGTCGGGTACGCACTGGAGGCCCCGCTCTCCTGACGGCGAGCCTCGGGCGACGGGCCACCGGGGGGCCCGTGTCCCGATCGACGCCGTGCCACCACGCGGGGGACACACGCGGGACCACAGGGACCAATGACCTTTCCACAGCAACGCAACGGGGAATCCGACGGCGCGCGGCCGCAGCCGCTGGCCGTCCGTGCCGCCCGCCGGGTCTGGGCCGACATCCGGCCGCTCGACCCGGTCCGCTCGATCAAGGGCAAACTCGCCCTGCTCGTGATCGTCTCCGTGTTCCTGGCCACCGGGATGGTGGTCGTGGCGATCAGGTCCGAGACCCAGATCCGGATCATCATGGTCTTCTCCATGATCGCCTCGCTGCTCTTCATGCAGTTCCTCGCGCACGGGCTGACCGCCCCCCTGCGCGAGATGACGGACGCCGCCCGCGCGATGGCCTCCGGCGACTACAGCCGCCGGGTCGAGGTGAGCTCGCGCGACGAGATCGGCGAACTGGCGGCCGCCTTCAACGGGATGGCCGCCGACCTGGAGGCCGCCGACCAGCACCGCCGCGAGCTGGTCGCCAACGTCTCGCACGAGCTGCGCACGCCGATCGCCGCGCTGCGCGCCGTCCTGGAGAACGTGGTCGACGGCGTCGTCCAGCCCAATCCGGCGACCCTGGGGGCCGCGCTGGAGCAGACCGAGCGGCTCGGCCGCCTGGTCACCCACCTGCTCGACCTCTCCAAGATCGACGGCGGCGTGGTCGACCTGGACGCCCGCCCCTTCGAGGTGCGCGAGTTCCTGGACGGCGTGCTGCGCGGGGTCACCGTGGACGGCGCGACGGCGGGCGGGGCCTTCTCCCGGCGCGGGGACGTCCGGCTGGCCCTGGAGGTCAGTCCGGCCGGCCTGACCGGCGTGGCGGACCCGGAACGGCTCCACCAGGTGGTCGCCAACCTGGTCGACAACGCCTGCAAGCACTCGCCGCCCGGCGGCACCGTGACGGTGCGCGCGCGCCCCGGCGGCGAGGACGGCGCCCTGCTGCTGGAGGTCCAGGACGAGGGCCCGGGCATCCCCCTGGCCGACCGCACCCGGGTCTTCGAGCGGTTCAGCCGCAGCGGCACCGCGACCGCGTCCGGAGCGGGCGCGGACGGCGGCACCGGCCTGGGCCTGGCCATCGCCCGCTGGGCGGTGGAGCTGCACGGCGGACGGATCGCGGTGGCCGAGTCGCCGAGCGGCTGCCGGATCGAGGTCCGCCTGCCCGGGCAGCGTCAGGACGACGGCCGGGACATTTGTCACAGATCCGACACAGACGCATACGAAGATCGTTAGAGGATTTCCGCAGGTCTTTGTCCGGTTTCATCCGGATATAGACGCAGTTCGGGGCCGATCGCTTCCCTGCAGATACGGCTTTCTAACGCACTTTTTCAGCCAAAGTGCAGGTCAGGACTGTGATCTGGACGACGCCTGGCCCCCGGGGACTGCGCGATCACCGGTCAGGGGCGTAGCCTTAATCCCCGCTGTCCAAACATCCCAAAAGGAAGCGGAAGAGGGCGGTTGCCGCCGTGTCGCCACAGTCCCCTGAAACCCCCAACAGCTCGGCTAGCTCCACAGGCTTCGGCCCCAATGAGTGGCTCGTCGACGAGATCTACCAGCAGTACCTCCAGGACCCGAACTCGGTCGACCGAGCCTGGTGGGACTTTTTCGCCGACTACAAGCCCGGTACCGAGGTGACCCCAGTGACCCAGGCCGCGACCCAGGCCGGCCCCACGCCGACCCCTGCCGCTGCCCCCGCGCCCGCCGCCGCTGCTCCGGCCGCGACCGCCCCCGCCGCACCGGCCGCCCAGGCCGCTCCGGCGCCGGCTGCCGCCCCGCTCGCCGCCGCGCCCGCCGCGCCCCCGGCTCCGAAGGCCGCCGCCCCGGCCGCGGCCGCGCCCGCCGCCACCGCCGGACCCGAACTGGTCCAGCTGCGCGGCCCGGCGAAGGCCGTCGCCACCAACATGGACGCCTCGCTGGAGGTGCCGACCGCCACCTCGGTCCGCGCCGTGCCGGCAAAGCTGTTGATCGACAACCGCATCGTCATCAACAACCACCTGCAGCGCGCCCGCGGTGGCAAGGTCTCCTTCACCCACCTGATCGGTTACGCCCTGGTCCAGGCCATCAAGGCCGCCCCGGGCATGAACCACAGCTACAAGGTGGAGGACGGCAAGGCCTTCCTGGTCAAGCCGGAGCACGTCAACCTCGGCCTGGCCATCGACCTGGTCAAGCCGAACGGCGACCGCCAGCTCGTCGTCGCGGCCATCAAGAAGGCCGAGACGCTCGACTTCTTCGGCTTCTGGCAGGCCTACGAGGACATCGTCCGCCGGGCCCGCGCCAACAAGCTGACCATGGACGACTTCACCGGCGTCACGGTCTCGCTGACCAACCCCGGCGGCATCGGCACCGTGCACTCCGTGCCGCGCCTGATGCAGAACCAGGGCACCATCGTCGGCGTCGGCGCCATGGAGTACCCGGCCGAGTTCCAGGGCTCCGCCCCGGAGACCCTGTCCCGCCTGGGCGTCTCCAAGATCATGACGCTGACCTCGACCTACGACCACCGCGTCATCCAGGGCGCGGCGTCCGGCGAGTTCCTGCGCGAGATCCACCGTCTGCTGCTCGGCGAGAACGGCTTCTACGACGAGATCTTCGAGTCGCTGCGGATCCCGTACGAGCCGGTCCGCTGGGCCACCGACGTCGCCACCACCCACGACGACGAGGTCAACAAGACCGCGCGCGTCATGGAGCTGATCCACTCCTACCGGGTCCGCGGTCACCTGATGGCCGACACCGACCCGCTGGAGTACAAGCAGCGCAAGCACCCCGACCTGGACGTCACCACGCACGGCCTCACCCTGTGGGACCTGGAGCGCGAGTTCGCGGTCGGCGGCTTCGGCGGCCAGAAGATGATGAAGCTCCGCGACATCCTCGGCCTGCTGCGCAACACGTACTGCCGCACCGTCGGCATCGAGTACATGCACATCCAAGACCCGAAGCAGCGCAAGTGGCTGCAGGACCGCCTGGAGAAGCCGTACTCGAAGCCCGAGCGCGAGGAGCAGCTGCGGATCCTGCGCCGGCTGAACTCGGCCGAGGCGTTCGAGACCTTCCTGCAGACCAAGTACGTCGGGCAGAAGCGCTTCTCGCTGGAGGGCGGTGAGTCGCTGATCGCGCTGCTGGACGCGACCATCGACGCCGCCGCCGAGCACCGCATCGACGAGGCCGTCATCGGGATGGCCCACCGCGGCCGCCTGAACGTGCTGGCCAACATCGTCGGCAAGCCGTACGGCAAGATCTTCGGCGAGTTCGAGGGCAACCTCGACCCGAAGTCGATGCACGGCTCCGGCGACGTCAAGTACCACCTGGGCGCCGAGGGCACCTTCACCGGCCTGGACGGCGAGACCATCAAGGTCTCGCTCGCCGCGAACCCCTCCCACCTGGAGGCCGTGGACCCGGTCGTCGAGGGCATCGCCCGCGCCAAGCAGGACATCCTGGACCAGGGCGGCACCACCTTCCCGGTGCTGCCGATCCAGATCCACGGCGACGCGGCCTTCGCCGGCCAGGGCGTCGTCGCGGAGACCCTGAACATGTCGCAGCTGCGCGGCTACCGCACCGGCGGCACCGTGCACGTCGTGGTGAACAACCAGGTCGGCTTCACCGCCGCCCCGGCGTCCTCGCGCTCCTCGATGTACTGCACCGACGTGGCCCGCATGATCGAGGCCCCGATCTTCCACGTGAACGGCGACGACCCGGAGGCCGTGGTCCGCGTCGCGCGGCTCGCCTTCGAGTTCCGCCAGGAGTTCCACAAGGACGTGGTGATCGACCTCATCTGCTACCGCCGCCGCGGTCACAACGAGGCCGACAACCCGTCGTTCACCCAGCCGCTGATGTACGACCTGATCGACAAGAAGCGCTCGGTGCGCAAGCTGTACACCGAGGGCCTGATCGGTCGCGGCGACATCACCATGGAAGAGGCGGAGCAGGCGCTCCAGGACTTCCAGGGCCAGCTGGAGAAGGTCTTCGCCGAGGTCCGCGACGCGGCCCAGGCGCCGGCCGACGCCACCGCCGGCAAGCCGGTCGCCGACTTCCCGGTCTCCATCCAGACCGGCATCTCCCAGGAGATGGTCAAGCGGATCGCCGCCTCCCAGGTCAACCACCCGGACTGGCTGACGGTCCACCCGCGTCTGCTGCCGCAGCTGCAGCGCCGCGCCGGCTCGGTCGAGGACAACACCATCGACTGGGCGATGGGCGAGACCCTCGCCATCGGCTCGCTACTCATGGAGGGCCACCCGGTCCGCCTGGCCGGCCAGGACAGCCGCCGTGGCACCTTCGGCCAGCGGCACGCCGTCCTGATCGACCGCAAGACCGGCGAGGACTACACCCCGCTGCAGTACCTCACCGAGGACCAGGCCCGCTACACCGTCTACGACAGCCTGCTGTCGGAGTACGCGGCCATGGGCTTCGAGTACGGCTACTCGCTGACCCGCCCGAACGCGCTGGTCATGTGGGAGGCGCAGTTCGGCGACTTCGTCAACGGCGCGCAGACCATGGTGGACGAGTACATCGCCTCCGCCGAGCAGAAGTGGGGCCAGCACTCCGGCGTCACCCTGCTGCTGCCGCACGGCTACGAGGGCCAGGGCCCGGACCACTCGTCCGCCCGCCCGGAGCGCTTCCTGCAGATGTGCGCGCAGGACAACATGACGGTCGCCATGCCGACCCTGCCGTCGAACTACTTCCACCTGCTGCGCTGGCAGGCGCACAACCCGCACCACAAGCCGCTGGTCGTCTTCACCCCGAAGTCGATGCTGCGTCTGAAGGCCGCGGCGAGTGCGACCGAGGAGTTCCTGTCCGGCTCGTTCCGCCCGGTCATCGGCGACACCACCGTCGACCCGGCGCAGGTCCGCAAGGTGGTCATCACCGCCGGCAAGTTCTACTACGACCTGGAGGCGGCCCGCACCGAGCGCGGCGTCACCGACACCGCGATCGTCCGGGTCGAGCGGCTCTACCCGCTGCCGGTGGCCGAGCTCCAGGAGGAGCTGGCCCGCTACGGCGACAACGTCCAGTTCGTCTGGGCGCAGGAGGAGCCGGACAACCAGGGTGCCTGGCCGTTCATCGCGATGAACCTGGTCGACCACCTGCAGGTCGCCATCGGCCGCAGCGCCGGCGGCTCCCGCCTGCGCCGCGTCGCCCGCACGACGGCCTCGTCCCCGGCGGTCGGCTCGGCCAAGCGGCACATCGCCGAGCAGCAGGCGCTGATCGAAGAGGTCTTCTCGCTCTGACGCCCTGAGGCTCCGGTGCCCTGACGCACCGAAACGACGCGGCCCCCACTCTCCCACCCGGGAGAGCGGGGGCCGCGTCGTTTCGGGGAGAACCGTTTCACCGCCGGGCCATGCCAAGGTCCCAGCTCTGCAACCAAACCAGAGCCCCGGTGCACGGGATCCTGACGGATCGATAGGTTATGCCTCGCCAGTAGGACGCCGGACGCCCGTCATCGCGCCCCGCCGACTCGGCCGTACCGCCTCACCGCTCTCCCAGGGGGATCACCACATGACCGCCGACACGCCTCGGGACGCCGAAAAGCTCCCGCCGGTCTTCCAGCCGCTCCTCCCGGACGACCCCAAGGAGGTCGGCGGCTACCGGCTGTTCGCCCGGCTCGGCGCCGGCGGCATGGGCCGGGTCTACCTGTCGTACACCCCGGGCGGGCGCCCGGTCGCGCTCAAGGTGGTGCGCCCGGAGTTCGCCGAGGACGGCGAGTTCCGCCGCCGCTTCGCCCAGGAGGTCAGCAACGCCCAGCGGATCCACGGGCTCTACACCGCGCAGGTGATCGACTCCGGCGGCCTGGACTCCGACGCCCCCTGGCTGGTCACCGCGTACGTCCCCGGCCCGTCCCTGCAGCAGGTGGTGCGCGAGCACGGCGCGCTGCCGGTACGCACCGTCCTGCTGCTGATGGGCGGCATCGCCGAGGCCCTGCAGGCGATCCACAGCGTCGAGGTGGTCCACCGCGACCTCAAGCCCGCCAACGTGCTGGTCGCCGGCGACGGCCCGCGGGTCATCGACTTCGGCATCGCCCGGGCCGCCGACGCCACCGCGCTGACCGGCACCGGCTACCGGATCGGCTCCCCCGCCTTCATGTCCCCCGAGCAGGCCCAGGGCCGCCCGGTCAGCCCGGCCACCGACGTCTTCGCGCTCGGCGCCCTTGCCGCGTACGTGGCCGGCGGCACCGCGCCGTTCGGCGACGGCCCGGACACCGCGGTGCTCTACCGGGTGGTGCACGAGGAGGCCGACCTGTCGGCCGTCCCCGCGGACCTGCGCGAACTGATCCAGCGCTGCCTGGCGAAGAGCCCGGAGGACCGCCCGAAGCCCGCCGAGATCATCCAGGTCGCCCGCAACCACCCGGAGGTCGGCGGCCAGCTGCGGTTCGGCGACGACTGGCTGCCGCGCCAGGTCAACACCGAGATCACCCGCCGCTCGGACCTGCCCAAGACTCCCCCGACCCCGCTGCCGGCCGCGCCCGCCACCCCGCCGACGCCGGTGCCCGCGATGCCCGCCGCCCCGGCCACTCCCCCGCCGCCGCCCGTCGCGCCGACCCACCCGGCCACCGTCCCGATCCACCCGGCGAACGCCGCGCACCCGCCGCAGCAGCCCGCGACGCCCCCGACGGGCTTCGCGCCGCCGCCGCTCGGCTCGTACGGCGCCCCGCAGCCGCCCACCGAGTCGCCGACCGCCCCGGTGCTGACCTCGCCGCCGACCGTCCACCTGCAGCCGGAGCCGCCGTCCTTCGACACCCCGCCGCCCGGCCCGGTGGTGACCGCCGACCCGGCGCCCGAGCCGGAGCCCAAGCGCAAGGGCGGGGTGTCCTGGAAGGTGCTGCTCACCGTCGCCCTGGTGATGGCGGTCGGCGGCACCGCGGGCGGCGTGGTGCTCATGAAGAAGCTGGACGACGGCAAGAAGAAGGACACCAGCAGCAGCCAGTCCAGCCAGACCAGCCAGTCCGGCCCGAAGCCGGCGCCCAGCCAGAGCGACGGCACCTCCCCCAGCCCGAGCAGCACGTTCACCAACTCGCCGGTGACGGCCGCGCCCTCGAAGTCCGCCCCGGGCACCGTCTCGGCCCCCGCCCGGCCGAACGGCTACTCCCTGATGCTGGACAAGAAGTCGCTGGCGATCCCCGGGGCCGACTACTCCTCCGACTCCTACCGGATCGACCTGGACGCGGGCACCGTGGTGCCGCGCTCCAACGACATCAAGTGGGGCCTGGGCGTGGTCAACGCCGGCGGCGGCAGCGGCAGCAAGGCCAACTCCTTCACCAGCTACGGCGACAACAAGTCGGACTTCGCGGTGATCACCGAGCTGTCCGTCACCGCCGAGCAGTGCGCGGCCGCGATCGACTCCCGGCCGGACACCGACCTCTCGTACAACCGGGTGGCACCCGGCCGCCTGCTCTGCGTCCGCGACCGGGTCACCCACAACATCGCCATCGCGGCGATCGAACAGGCCGACCCGACCACCGGGGCCGCCAAGGTCACCGTCAGCACCTGGCGGGCCAGCTGACCGGTCTATCCTGACCAGGTCAATCCCCATCGGACCGGAGCGAACCGTGTACTTCACCGACCGAGGCATCGAGGAGCTGGCGAACCGGCGCGGCGAGGAGGAGGTCACCTTCGAGTGGCTGGCCGAGCGCCTGCGCGAGTTCGTCGACCTCAACCCGGACTTCGAGATCCCGGTCGAGCGGCTGGCCACCTGGCTGGCCCGGCTCGACGACGAGGACGACGAGTGACCCGGTGACGGCCGTCGAGAGGCCCGGGAGGCAACCGCCTCCCGGGCCTCTCGCGTGTCTCCGGGCGGTCTTCGCGGGTGTCCTCCCCCGGTGTCCCGTAGGGGAAGCCTCGGGGGCGGTTCGGGGTCGGGATCGGGGTCCGGCACACTTGACTCTCCCGGCACGCGATATATCGTCTTTTGCAGGGAACGCGATACATCGCGATCGGCAACGGGAGGCGGCAGAGATGAGCCAGTGGACGATCGAGGGGCCGGGCCGGACCACCTTCGACGAGGAGGTCCGCGCGCTGCACGTACGGATCATCGAGGGCACGGTGAACGTGGTGGCCGCCGAGGGCCCCGCCCGTCTGGAGGTCACCGAGCTGGAGGGTGACCCGCTGCACGTGACCGTGGTGGACGGCGTCCTGACGGTCACCTACAAGGACATCAACAGCTGGGGCGAGTTCGGCGACTGGCTCAAGTCGGTCGGCTCGGTCAAGAGCTTCTTCGGCACCCTCAAGCGCAAGCGGGTCGCCGGCATCACCCTGACCGTCCCGGCCGACGCCGACGTCAAGGTCGGCACCGTCTCCGCCGACGCCACCGTCTCCGGCATCGCCGGGCACGTCTCGGTGCAGAGCGCCAACGGTGACACCACGCTGGTCGGGCTGACCGGCCGCACCGACGCCAACACCGTCACCGGCGACATCGACGCCCAGGCGGTCGGCGGCCGGCTCCGGGTCAACAGCGTCTCCGGGCAGCTCACCGTGGTCGCCGGCACCGCCGACCGGATCCACGCCAACGCCGTCACCGGCGCCGTCACCCTGGACCTCGACGTCGACGGCGAGGCCGACGTCAAGGTCACCACCGTCAGCGGCCCGGTCGTGCTCCGGATCCCCTCCCGCACCGACGCCAGGGTCGAGGCCGGCTCCACCAGCGGCGACATCTCCAGCAGCTTCGAGCAGCTCAAGCTGAGCGGCAGCTGGGGCGCCAAGAAGCTGTCCGGCCAGCTCGGCGAGGGCCGCGGCAGCGTCAACGTCACCACCGTCTCCGGCGCGGTCACCGTGCTGAGCCGCCCCGAGCCCGAGGACGAGGGCCCGGCGAAGGAGCTTCCGGCCGCCCCCGGCAAGCCCGACCTCACCAAGGAGGCATGAGATGACCCCCGTGTTCGGCCACGGCCGGCTCCGGCTCTACCTGCTGAAGCTGCTGGACGAAGCCCCGCGGCACGGCTACGAGGTGATCCGCCTGCTGGAGGAGCGGTTCCAGGGCCTGTACGCCCCCTCGGCCGGGACGGTCTACCCGCGGCTGGCCAAGCTGGAACAGGAGGGCCTGGTCAGCCACAGCACCGAGGGCGGCCGCAAGGTCTACCGGCTCACCGACGCCGGTCGCGCCGAACTCGAAGCCCGGCAGACCGAGTTGGAAGAGCTGGAGCTGGAGATCCGGGACTCCGTGGCGCAGCTCGCCGGGGCGATCCGCGAGGACGTCCGGGACAGCGCCAAGGACCTGCGCGAGGAGCTGTGGAAGGCCGCCAAGCAGGCGCCCCGGCCGGACCGCGCCGAGAGCCCGGGCGACCCGTGGGCCGGCCCCTGGGGCGACAACGAGTCCTGGCAGCGCGCCAAGGAGGAGTTCGCCCAGTTCAAGCGGCACGCCAAGGAGCAGGCCAAGCGCGCCCGGGAGCAGGAGAAGGCCGCCAAGGCCAAGGCGAAGGCCGCCGAGGAGGAGGCCCGCCGGCTGCGCGAGCAGGCCAAGGCCTCACGCACCGCCGCGCAGCAGGAGGCGCTGCGGATCAAGCGCCGGGTCGAGCAGCAGGTGCGCGAGCACGCCGCGAAGGGCGACTGGCCGACCGGGCTGGCCGAGGGCCTGGCCGAGCTGACCAAGGGCCTGTCCGGCCTGGCCGACGCGGCCCGCTGGGGCCACCCGTCGGACGGGCCCGCCCCGTCGGACGAGCGGATCTCCGTGACCCGGATCGACCTGGACAAGGACGCCCCGGACACGGACGAGCGCACCGCCCCGGCCGACCTGCCCTCGTGGGCGCGCACCGACCCGGCCGAGGACCCGGCCCGCGAGCTGGAGCGGCTGCTCGACCGCTTCCGCGACCAGGTCCGCGACGCGGCCCGGGACGGCGGGGTGAGCACGGACAAGCTCGCCGAGGCCCGCTCGGTGCTGGGCGCCGCGGGCGAGCGGCTGAAGCGGCTGCTCGGCTGACGGCCGCAACGGCCGGCGTGCGAAGGATCCGGGCCCGGTGCTCCCGCGAGGAGCACCGGGCTCCTCGCGTCAGGGGTTGAGGACGATCTTGCCGAAGACATCGCCCTTGGCGAGCCGGGCGAAGCCGTCCCTGGCCTCGCTCAGCGGCAGCACCGAGTCGATCACCGGGCGGACGCCGGTGGTGGCGCAGAGCGCGAGCAGCCCGGCCAGCTCCTCCTTGGTGCCCATGGTCGAGCCGACCACCTTGAGCTCCAGGAAGAAGATCCGGTTCAGCTCGGTGGCGCTCGGGTTGGGGCCCGAGGTGGCACCCGAGATGACGATGGTGCCACCCGGGCGCAGCGACTTCACCGAGTGCGACCAGGTCGCGGCGCCGACGGTCTCCATCACCGCGTCGACCCGCGCGGGCAGCCGGGCGCCGCTCTCGAAGGCCGCGTCGGCGCCGAGTTCGACCGCCCGGCGGCGCTTGGCCTCGTCCCGGCCGGTGACCCAGACCCGCAGGCCGGCCGCCTTGCCGAGGACGATCAGCGCGGTCGCGACGCCGCCGCCCGCCCCCTGCACCAGGACGGTGTCACCGGGCTTGACCCCGGCGTTGGTGAACAGCATCCGGTAGGCCGTCAGCCAGGCGGTGGGCAGGCAGGCGGCCTCCTCGAAGCTCAGCTCGGCGGGCTTGGGCAGCAGGTTCCAGGTGGGGACGGCCACCTGCTGGGCGAAGGTGCCCTGGTAGCGCTCGGTCAGGATGGAGCGCGGCTCGGCGGGGCCCACCCCGTGGCCGGTCTGGCCGATGACCGAGTGGATGACCACCTCGTCGCCGTTCTCGTCGACGCCGGCCGCGTCGCACCCGAGGATCATCGGCAGCTTCTCGGCGGGCAGGCCGACCCCGCGCAGCGACCACAGGTCGTGGTGGTTGAGGCTGGCGGCCTTGACCGTGACCACGCTCCACCCGGGGCGGGCCTGCGGCTCGGGGAGCTCGCCCAACTCCAGTCCGCTGAGCGGGTCGTCGGCATCGATACGTGCGGCGTAGGCAGCAAACATGATCCGGACGATAGCGGCGACGGCCGGGGCCGGGAACCACGCGTAGGTGTGACGCGTGTCCCTGCTGTCACTCCCCCCGCTCGCCTCCGGGGCGCTCGGATCCGCTGCCGACGCTCGTCGCTCCGGCACTCGTTCCTCGCTTGTCGCTCCTCGCTTTCGGCAGCGGCGCGCCCTTCGGCTCGGGGGGCCGGCCCGGGGGCGCGGGGGAGCGGCCGTCGTGGCGGGCACGCTCCCCCGGGCACCGGTTCAGATCCGGGCGACGCCCTCCGCCCGGGCGGCCTCGGCGACGGCCTTGGTGACCGCCGGCGCGACCCGCTCGTCGAACGGCGAGGGGATGACCTTCTGCGGCGTCAGCTCGTCGGCGACCACGCCGGCCAGCGCCTTGGCGGCGGCCAGCTTCATGCCCTCGGTGATCCGGCTGGCCCGGACCTGGAGGGCGCCGGCGAAGATGCCGGGGAAGGCCAGCACGTTGTTGATCTGATTCGGGAAGTCGCTGCGGCCGGTGGCCACGACCGCCGCGTACTTGTGCGCGACCTCGGGGTGGATCTCCGGGTTGGGGTTGGCCATCGCGAAGACGAACGCGCCCTCGGCCATGGTGGCGACGACCTCCTCAGGCACGGTGCCGCCGGAGACGCCGATGAACACGTCGGCGCCGGCCAGCGCGTCGGCCAGCGAGCCCTTGAGGCCGGTGCGGTTGGTCCGCGCGGCGATCTCGGCCTTGACGTCGGTGAGGTCGCCGCGGCCTTCGTACACCACGCCCTTGCGGTCGCAGACCGCCACGTCGCCGATGCCGGCCGCCGCCAGCATCTTGGCGATGGCGATGCCGGCCGCGCCGGCGCCGGAGATGACGGCCCGCAGCGAGCCGATCTCGCGGCCGGTCACCTTGGCCGCGTTCCACAGGGCGGCGGTGGTGACGATCGCGGTGCCGTGCTGGTCGTCGTGGAAGACCGGGATGTCCAGGGCCTCCTGGAGCCGGCGCTCGATCTCGAAGCAGCGGGGGGCGGAGATGTCCTCCAGGTTGACGCCGCCGAAGGAGGGCGCCAGCCGGACCACGGTCTCGACGATCTCGTCGACCCCGGTGCAGGCGAGCGCGATCGGCACCGCGTCCACGCCGCCGAACTGCTTGAACAGGATGGCCTTGCCTTCCATCACGGGCAGCGAGGCCTGCGGGCCGATGTCGCCGAGGCCCAGCACCGCGGTGCCGTCGGTGACCACCGCGACGGTGTTGGCCTTCCAGGTGTAGTCGTTGACCAGCTCCGGCTGCTCGGCGATGGCCGTGCAGACGCGGGCGACACCGGGGGTGTAGGCGAGGGACAGGTCGTCCGCGTCGCGCACCGGGACGGTCGCCCGGATCTCCATCTTGCCGCCGCGGTGGAGCGCGAAAACCGCGTCGACCGGATCGTCGGTGTCCTGGGTGCTGCTGATGATCTCCGCTGCCACGATGACCTCTTCGTCATTGTTCTGGCGAGGACGCGTGACCGACGGGCAGGGCGACCCGGCCGAAAACCGGAAACCGGGTGCGCGAAGGCGGACCCGGGGCGGGGTCGGGGCGCTGCCGTCGGGCGGCGCCCTCGGATGAGGGTTTTTATGGGGTCTTGTGTTTGTCGGCGTCAGTACTACCGGGCCGAGCCTAGGTCGGACGAAGGCATCGCACCTATGCCTTTTCGTCCTCGTCACGTGCGGTTCATCGCCGCGCTGTCGCGTCCCAGGGGCCCGGTTTCGGAAGCGCCGGGCTCCGGCGGCGGCAACGGCATGAGCACACGCGCACCCGCAGGAGTGAACGCAGACGCAAGGGGGAGTCGGCACTCCGGATACGGAGTCACGTGAGGACTTCCGGTCCCGAGCACCCCGGGCCTGTCAGGGCCCGGCGGTCTGGTTCGAGCGTCCGGGGGTCACCCGGTACCGCATTCTGACATACCCGCCGCCGGGCCCGGCAGGCCGGGATGGCAGGATCGCTTGTCCGCCATTTCGCGTACACCACCGCGACACCGTGGCGACCGCACGTCCCTCCCACAGGAGCAGCCCTCATGCCTCACCCCCTTCCCGTCCGTCGTCCGGTCCTGGCCGGCGCCGTCCTGGCCACCGCCGGTGCCCTGCTGCTGACCGGTTGCGGAGGCGGCGGGCAGGCCGCCGCGGACGACCCGGTCAAGGACGTCCGCGACAAGCTGCCGAAGGCGCAGCGCTCGGCCGGGGTGCTGCGCATCGGCATGGACGTCAACTACGCGCCGGTGGAGTTCCGCGGCCAGGACGGCAAGCCGACCGGCCTCGACCCGGACCTCGCCACCGCCCTGGGCAAGATCCTCGACGTGCGGATCGAGTTCGTGGACACCACGTTCGACAAGCTGATACCGAACCTGCAGGGCAAGCAGTACGACGTGGCGATGTCGGCGCTCAGCGACATCCGCCAGCGCCGCGACGGCCTGGACGAGACCGGCAAGCAGGTCAACCCGGGCGTGGACTTCGTGGACTACTTCATCGCCGGCAGCTCGATCGTCGTGCCGAAGGGCAACCCCAAGGGGATCAAGACCCTGGACGACCTGTGCGGCAAGACCATCGCCTTCCAGCAGGGCACCACGCAGGACGAGATCGTCACCCGCCAGGTGGCGGTCTGCGCCCGCACCGGCCGCCTGCTGACCACGCACAGGCTGGAAAGCGACGCCAAGGCGCTGGCCGAGGTCGCCTCCGGTGCCGCCGCGGCCGGGCTGAACGACTTCCCGGTGGCCGCCTACGCGGCGAAGACGACCGACGGCGGCAGCCGCTTCGAGGTGACCGGCGGGCAGTCCACCTCCAACCCGTACGGGATCGCGGTGCGCAAGAGCGACACCGACCTGCGCGACGCGGTGGCCAAGGCGGTCGACCAGCTGATCCGCGGCGGCGAGTACGACAAGATCCTCACCAAGTGGGGCGTCAGCGCCGGCGCGGCGCAGAACGCCGTGGTCAACGGGGGCATCTGAGCGGGAGGGCGGCGGGCCTCCGGGGCTGAGCACAGAGGGATCTGCATACTTATGCGCAGGGTGACAGGGGCCCGGAATAAGTCCGAATAGCGGACAGTGCGACCCCTCGTTATCCGATTTTGATCTGGATGAGGGCCACCTGACCGTCATCAGATGGCAGGATTCCCCCCATCTCGGATCGAGCCGACCACTGGTCGAGGCGGTTCGGTCACGTCCACCTCGGCGGAGGGTGGCGGCAGCAGTACTCGTAGAACCCTGGGCGGTCCCAGCGTCCAGGCACTGCAGAACCCGGCCCGCACGTACGACGACTACGACGCACACCCGTACAGCGCCGTACGGCTCGCACCCCCGGTGCGCCGCTCCCGCGGCGCGTCCGCCCGACCTTCTCTCCCAGGAGGAGATCCCCCTCATGACCGCCCGTACCAAGCGCAACCGGCTCTTCGCGGCCGGTGTGGCTGCCGTCTCCGTCTCCCTCGCGCTGACCGGTTGCAGCAGCAGCAAGAGCGAGGGCAGCGGTGCCCCCAACGCCTCCGCGACCGTCAACGAGGTCAAGGCCGACCCCAATCTCGCCGCGCTCGTCCCGGACGACATCAAGGCGGCCGGCAAGCTCGTGGTGGGCGCGGACGCCTCGTACGCGCCGGACGAGTTCAAGGACGACAGCGGCAAGATCATCGGCATGGACGTCGACCTGGCCAACGCCATCGCCACCAAGCTCGGTCTGAAGGCCGAGGTCCAGGACTCCGGCTTCACCGCGATCATCCCCGGCATCCAGTCGAACAAGTTCCAGCTCGGCATGTCGTCCTTCACGGACAACAAGGAGCGCGAGCAGATCGTCGACATGGTCACCTACTTCAACTCCGGCAGCGCTGTCGCGGTGAAGAAGGGCAACCCGGAGAAGATCGACCCGAAGGACCTCTGCGGCAAGAAGGTCGCCGTCCAGACCGGCACCACCCAGGCCGACGAGATCAAGGACACCCGCAACCCGGACTGCGCCAAGGCCGGCAAGCCGGGCGTCCAGAACGACGGCGACAAGTTCGACCTCCAGACGGACGTCACCAACGCCGTGGTCTCCGGCCGCGACCAGGCGATGATGGCCGACTCCCAGGTCGTCGACTACGCGATCAAGCAGTCCGGCGGGCAGCTGGAGAAGGTCGGCGACACCTACGGCGTGGCCCCCTACGGTGTCGCCCTGGCCAAGGGCTCCAAGCTCAGCCCGGCCATCCAGGGTGCCGTCCAGTCGCTGATCGACGACGGCACCTACAAGCAGATCCTCACCAAGTGGGGCGTCGAGGCCGGTGCGATCGACAAGTCGACCGTCAACGGCGCCGTCAGCTGACCCCTCGTACGCTTCATCTCTCCCCCGAGGCCACACCGTGAACTCTTTGGACAAGGGGACGGAGGGACGGGGACGGCCTGAGACCATCAAGGCCGTCCCGGTCCGTCACCCCGGACGCTGGGCGGGCGCCGTCGTCATCGCCCTGCTCGCGGCGATGCTGCTGAGCGCTCTCTTCACCAACCCCGCTTTCAAGTGGGACATCGTCGGTCAGTACCTGTTCCACGACAGCATCCTGCACGGCATGGTCGTGACGCTGGAGCTGACCGCGCTCTCCATGCTCATGGGTGTGGTCGGCGGCGTCATCCTCGCGGTGATGCGCCTGTCCCCGAACCCGCTGCTTGCCGGCACCGCCTGGGTCTACATCTGGATCTTCCGCGGCACCCCGGTGCTGGTGCAGCTGGTGTTCTGGAACTTCCTCGGCCTGATCTGGGCCAAGCTGTCGATCGGCGTCCCGTGGGGACCGGAGTTCTGGTCCGGGCAGACCAACGTCCTGATCCCGACCTTCGTCGCCGCCCTGCTGGGCCTCGGCCTCAACGAGGCCGCCTACATGGCGGAGATCGTCCGCGGCGGCATCCAGTCGGTGGACGAGGGCCAGAGCGAGGCCGCGCACGCGCTCGGCATGAGCCGGTTCCAGACCATGCGGCGGATCGTCCTGCCGCAGGCCATGCGGGTGATCATCCCGCCGACCGGCAACGAGACCATCTCGATGCTGAAGACCACCTCGCTGGTCTCGGTGATCTCCCTGGAGGAGATCTTCCGGGCCGGCCAGGTCATCTACTCTCGGAACTACCAGAACATCCCGCTGCTGATCGTGGTCAGCCTCTGGTACCTGTTCTTCACCTCGGTGCTGACCATCGGCCAGTACTACATCGAGCGCCACTACGCCCGAGGCTCCAACCGCACCCTCCCGCCCACCCCGCTGCAGCGACTGCGGGGCCTGTTCGCCGGGAAGCCCGCCCCGAAGACGGACGCCGACGTCGTCCCGGGGCTCGAGGGAGGTGGTCACGTATGACCGATCTGACCAAGACCCCCGCCGACGGCGCCGGGTCGGCCGAGCCCATGGTCCGCGCCGAGAACGTGCACAAGTCCTACGGCCTGGTCGAGGTGCTCAAGGGCATCGACCTGGAGGTCAAGCAGGGCGAGGTGTTCTGCCTGATCGGCCCGTCCGGCTCCGGCAAGTCGACCTTCCTGCGGTGCATCAACCACCTGGAGAAGATCAACGGCGGCCGCCTCTGGGTGGACGGCGAGCTGGTCGGCTACCAGCAGCGGGGCGACAAGCTCCACGAGCTCAAGGACCGCGAGGTCGCCCTCAAGCGGCGCGACATCGGCATGGTCTTCCAGCGCTTCAACCTGTTCCCGCACATGACCGCCATGGAGAACGTCGTCGAGGCGCCGGTCCAGGTCAAGGGCGAGAGCAAGGCGGACGCCCGCGAGCGCGGGATGGCCCTGCTGGAGCGGGTCGGCCTCGCCGACAAGGCGAAGAACTACCCCTCCCAGCTCTCCGGCGGCCAGCAGCAGCGCGTCGCGATCGCCCGCGCGCTGGCCATGAAGCCCAAGCTGATGCTCTTCGACGAGCCCACCTCGGCGCTCGACCCGGAGCTGGTGGGCGACGTCCTCGACGTCATGCGCGGCCTCGCCGAGGAGGGCATGACGATGGTGGTCGTCACCCACGAGATGGGCTTCGCCCGCGAGGTCGGCGACGCGCTGGTGTTCATGGACGGCGGTGTGGTGGTCGAGTCCGGCAACCCCCGTGAGGTCCTCACGAACCCGCAGCACGAGCGCACCAGGGCCTTCCTCTCCAAGGTGCTCTGAATCCCTCCCGTCGGCGCCCGGCAGGCAGCTCCTGCCGGGCGCCGACGTTTTCCCCCTTCGGGTAATAGGCTGGAAGCAGCCAGCCCGTTACCGATCTTCTGGAAGGACCGCCGTGGAGCTCGCCTCGTACGCCGACCTCGCCGTTCGGCTGGTGAACACCGAGGAGCCGGAGCGCGGCACCGACACGCTGACCTCCGTGGAGGCGGTGCGCGCCCTGTTCTCCGACTCCTCCCGGGCCGCCGCGCTCGCCGACGAATCCGACCTGCCCCGGCTGCGGGCGGTCCGGACCCGGCTGCGCGGGGTCTTCGAAGCCGCCGCCGAAGGGGACGAGATCCGGGGCGTCGACCTGCTGAACAGCCTGCTGATGGAGTACCCCGTCAGCCCGCTGATCTCCGGGCACGACTACCTGGACGACGCCGGACGGCCGCGCTGGCACCTGCACCTGGCCGACAACTCGCCGACCGCCACCGCGCACTTCAGCGCGGTCGCCTGCATGGGCCTGGCCGTCCACCTGACCGAACTGGGCGCCGACCGGCTGGGCATCTGCCAGGCCGCGCCCTGCCGCAACGCCTACCTGGACACCTCGACCAACCGCTCCCGCCGCTACTGCTCGGACCGCTGCGCGACCCGGGCCAACGTCGCCGCCTACCGGGCCCGCAAGCGTCAGGAGGCGGAGGCCGCACTGGGCACCGGGGCGTAACAGCCGGGGCGCAGCGGTGGGGCGCAGCGGTGGGGCGCGCGGCTAGACCTCCTCCACCCAGACGCCGAGGCGGCGGGCCAGGCCCGGCACCCGGGCCAGCCGCGGGGCGAGCAGCAGCCGCTCCAGCCGGCGGCCCGGCGCCAGCCAGACCGGGCGCGGGCGCAACCGCAGCAGCACCCGGCCGAGCACCAGGTCGTCCGGGACCGCGCCGTAGCTGCGGCTGTCGCTGTCCACCGGGCGGTTGTCGGAGAGCAGCCACCAGCCCCCGGACCGGCGCTCGGCGGCCCGCTTCACCACCAGCAGGTCCTGCTGGAAGGGGTGCCGGAAGAGCACCACCGCCCCCGGCCGGATCGGCGCGCCGTAGCGGACCAGCAGCCGGTCGCCCTCGCGCAGGGTCGGGACCATCGACCGGCCCACCACGTCGACCAGTCCGAACGGCAGCGCGCCGCCCCGGGCCCGGCCCTCCGGTTCCGTGCTCCGTGCCACGACTCCTCCTCCGCGCCGACCGTCCCCAGTCTGCCGTACGGACCGTCACCTGTTCGATGTCCGGATTACCCCGGTTCCGGGTCCGCCTTTTGCCCTAGGCCCACCGCCCGATCGCGAAACCGCGAGGGCGGAAGGGTAATCTCGGGCGCGGGAAGACGATCTAAGGAAGGACTCCCATGTTCTCTCGTCTGTTTGCACCGCGTGCCACCGCTCACGCCCACTGTGACCTGCCCTGCGGCGTGTACGACCCGGCGCAGGCCCGGCTCGAGGCCGAGTCGGTGAAGGCCACCCAGGAGAAGTACCAGGCCAACGAGGACCCGCACTTCCGCGCCCGCGCCATCATCATCAAGGAGCAGCGCGCCGAGGCCGTCAAGCACCACATCTCGGTGCTGTGGAGCGACTACTTCAAGGCCCCGCACTTCGAGAAGTACCCGCAGCTGCACAAGCTGATCAACGACACCCTGAAGGCCGCCTCGGCCACCAAGGCGTCCACCGACCCGGCCACCGGCCAGGCCCTGCTGGACCTGATCGCCGAGGTCGACAAGATCTTCTGGGAGACCAAGCAGGCCTGAGCCTGACGCGTCGCCACCTGACCGCCCCCGTCCGCACCGCCGGACGGGGGCGGTCGTGCGTTCACGTCCGACCCGACCCCGGTAAGGGTTGCTGACCATGAGTGCCTGTTATGCTGCCGGGGCGTCCGAGGGGGAAGTCCGGTGTGAATCCGGCGCTGACCCGCAACGGTGAGCGCGGCCCGTACCAGCGGTACGGCCGCGCCAGCCCGATCGCCCCCGGCCGCTGACCTCCCGACAACTCGCCGCGGACTGCGAGGGGAACGGCGCCCGGGCACGCCTCCGGCCGGCGCCCGCCCCGGCGCACCCGCGGCCCGAGGCAAGGCGCACCCGTGAACCGCCCACCCGTGAACCGCGCAACCGGCGGCCCGCCCGTCCGCCGCATACCCGCGCTCCCGCTCGCCGTCGGCCTCGCCGCCGCCCTGCTGCTCTCCGTGGTCTGCGGAGTCGCGTTCGGCTCCTCCGGGATCGGACTCCCCCACGTGCTGCGGCTGCTGGGCGCCGGGCTGACGGGCGGTCGGCTGGACACGGACGAGGCGGCCGCGTACGCCATCGTCTGGGAGATCCGGCTGCCGCGCACCGTCCTGGCCGCCGTGGTCGGCGCCGGGCTGGCCGCCACCGGCGTCACCGTCCAGGCCCTGGTGCGCAACGCGCTCGCCGACCCCTTCGTCCTCGGCATCTCCTCCGGCGCGGCCGTCGGCGCCAACGCCGTCCTTCTGTTCGGCGCCTTCGCCTCGCTCGGGGTGTGGGCGGTCTCCGCCTCCGCCTTCGGCTCCGCGCTGGCCGCGATGACGCTGGTCTACCTCGCCGCCCGTACCGCGTACGGGCTCACCCCGCTGCGACTGGTGCTCACCGGCACCGCCCTGTCCTACGGCTTCTCCGCCGCCACCACCCTGATGGTCTTCGCCGCCGACCGCGGCGAAGCCGCCCGGGACGCCATGATGTGGCTGCTCGGCAGCCTCGGCGGCGCCACCTGGGGCTCGGTGCCGATCGCCGCCTGCACCGTGCTGGCCGGCCTGGCCTACCTCGCCCGCACCGCCGGCCGGCTGGACGCGCTCGCCATGGGCGACGAGACCTCCGCCTCGCTCGGCGTGGACCCGGACCGGCTGCGCCGCGAGCTGTTCGTGGTGACCGCCGCCGTCACCGGCACGGTGGTCGCGGTCAGCGGGGCGATCGGCTTCGTCGGACTGCTGGTGCCGCACCTCGCGCGGATGCTGGTCGGCGCCGGGCACCACCGGGTGCTGCTGGTCGCGCCGCTCGCCGGGGCCCTGCTGCTGGTCTGGGTGGACATCGCCTCCCGCACCCTGCTGGCGCCCGCCGAACTGCCCGTCGGGGTGTTCACCGCCGTGCTCGGCGTGCCCGCCTTCCTGCTGATGATGCGCCGCCGCGGCCAGGCCTTCGGAGGCCGACGGTGACCGACGCGGCCCGCACGACCGACCGGGCCGACGCGGCCGACCTGACGACGGCCCAGGACCTCGACGTCGACACCGTCTCGGTGGAGCTGGCCGGCACCCGGCTGGTCCACGAGGTGAACCTGGCGGCCGCCGCCGGGCAGGTGGTCGGACTGGTCGGACCCAACGGCAGCGGCAAGTCGACCCTGCTGCGCTGCGTCTACCGGGTGCTGAAGCCGGCCGGCGGGGCCGTCCGGCTGGCCGGCGACGACCTGCACGCGCTCTCCGCCCGCGAGACGGCCCGGCGGGTGTCCGCGCTGACCCAGGAGCACTCCGCCGAGTTCGACTTCACGGTGGCCGAGGTGGTCGCCATGGGCCGGCTGCCGCACCGGCGCGGCCTCGGCGGCCCGACCGACGGGGACCGGGAGCGCTGCGCCGGGGCACTGCGCAAGGTCCGGGCCGGACACCTCGCCGACCGGGGCTTCCTGAGCCTGTCCGGGGGCGAGAAGCAGCGGGTGCTGTTCGCCCGCGCGCTGGTCCAGGAGCCGCGGCTGCTGGTGCTCGACGAACCCACCAACCACCTCGACATCGCCCACCAGTTGGAGGTCCTGGCGCTGGCCCGGGAGGCCGGCCCGACGGTGCTCACCGCGCTGCACGACCTCAACCTGGCGGCGAGCCACTGCGACCTGCTGTACGTCCTGCGGGCCGGCCGGATCGTCGCCTCCGGACCGCCCGGCGAGGTGCTCCGGCCCGCCCTGCTGGCCGAGGTGTTCGGCGTCCGGGCCACCCCGGTCCGGCACCCGGAGACCGGCGCCCTCCAGCTGCTGTTCGACCGCCTCGACCGCTCCCCCGACGCCTGAACGACCGAAGCCCGGACCCCCGAAGCCCGAAGCCCTAACCACCGAAGCCTGACCCACCGAAGGAACCACCGTGCGCACCAAGGCCGTTGCCACCGCCGCCCTGCTCGTCCTCGGGCTCACCGCCTGCGGAGCGGAGATCGCCCCGAGGGAGGCCGCCGTCGGCTCCGCCCACTACCCGGTGACCGTGGAGAACTGCGGCGACCGGCTGACCTTCCCGCAGAAGCCCGCCCGGGTGGTCACCAACGACGTCAACATCACCGAGCTGATGCTCTCCCTGGGCCTCGCCGACCGGATGGCCGGCTACGTCATGCCCGACGACAAGGGCAAGATCGACCAGGTGCCCTGGAAGGACGGCTACCAGCAGACCACGTGGCTCTCCAAGCAGCGGCTCACCAAGGAGATCGCGCTGGACGCCAGGGCCGACCTCGTCTTCGCCGGCTGGCACTACGGCTTCGACGAGGGCACCGGCGTCACCCCGCAGGCGTTCAAGGCCCTCGGCATCGACTCGTACGTGCTCAGCGAGTCCTGCCGCAGCGGCAAGGGCGCCGAGCGCGGCGTGATGGACCCGCTGGAGGCGCTCTACACCGACCTGGCCAACCTCGGCGAGATCTTCGACGTCAAGGACCGCGCCGACCGGCTGATCGCCGACTCCAGGGCCCGGATCGCCGCCGTCCCGCAGCCCGGGCACCGCCCGTCCGTCTTCCTGTACGACAGCGGGCAGGACAAGCCCTACACCGCCGGGAAGTTCGCCGCCGCCGACGAGATCATCGCCAAGGCCGGCGGGACCAACATCATGGGCGACCTCGCCGACACCTGGGTCACCGCCGGCTGGGAGAGCGTGGTGCGGCGCGACCCGGAGGTGATCGTGATCAACGACTACGCGACCCCGGGCGCCGAGGAGAAGCGGAAGTTCCTCATGTCCTTCCCGCCGCTGGCCGACGTCTCCGCGATCAGGAACGGCCGGATCTTCGTACTGGACTACGTCGACCTGGTGGAGAGCCCGCGCAACCCCGCCGCGATCGCCACCCTGGCCGACTACCTGCGCACCGCACCGGCCCGCTGACCGGCCCGGATCCGGCCCGCTCCGGTCCGCGGCGCCGGGCGTACGCTCGAGATACGAGCCGACGGACCCCGACCGGAGGAGCGAGATCATGACCACCATGGCGGCCCCCGCCGCCTTCGACACCCGCGCCCTGCGCGAGGGCATCGAGCGCTGCGACGCCGAGGCCCTCCTGGCGCTCTACGCGGAGGACGCCGAACTGCGCATGGTCGACCGCAAGACCCAGCCCAGCCACCCCCTGGTGATGCACGGCCGGGAGGAGATCGGCGCCATGCTGGGCGACATCTACGGCCGCGAGATGACCCACAAGCTGGAGCAGGTGGTCGTCCAGGACGACCACGTCGCCTTCCTGGAGTCCTGCCGCTATCCGGACGGCGTCCGGGTGCTGATGTCCTCGATGGCCGACCTGCGGGACGGGCGGATCGTCGACCAGACCTCGATCCAGGCCTGGGACGAGACGGTGCCCGAGCAGTAGGCTCGCAGGCATGATCCGCACCGCTGTCGCCACCGACGTCCCCGTCATCCACGCCATGATCCGTGAGCTCGCGGAGTACGAGAAGGCCGCGCACGAGGCGGTGGCCACCGAGGAGCAGCTGCGCGAGGCGCTGTTCGGTGCCGACCCGGCGGTGTTCGGCCTGGTCGCGGAGGACGAGGGCACCGGCGAGCCGGTGGGCTTCGCGCTCTGGTTCCGCAACTTCTCGACCTGGCGCGGCACCCACGGGATCTACCTGGAGGACCTGTACGTCCGCCCGGAGGCGCGTGGCGGCGGCCACGGCAAGGCCCTGCTGCTGGAGCTCGCCCGGATCGCCGTGGAGCGCGGCTACTCCCGGGTGGAGTGGTCGGTGCTGGACTGGAACCAGCCGTCGATCGACTTCTACAAGTCGCTCGGCGCGGTACCGATGGACGAGTGGACCGTGTACCGGCTCACCGACGAGGCGCTCGCCTCCGCCGGCCGCCGCTGAACGGACCGGAACAGTCCGGGAAAGGGTCTGCCACCCTGCGTCGCAATGCCTTACCATCAGTAACTCCCGAACCGGGTGCGGTAGGACAGAGCGATGGCGGACCCGCGAACCGGTGCCCCCTGACAAGGGGTGGCAAGGTGCCCCTTTAGGGGGTGGCCGGCAGGGGTAACAAGCGGGTACCAAGCAAGCACAGTGCGTCACCCAGGAGGCAAGGGTGTCCAAGATCGACAGCGATCTCGGTGTTCAGGATTTCGTGGAGGTCCGGCTCCCCGCGGCGGGGGCCTACCTCTCCGTGCTGCGAACAGCGACGGCCGGGTTGGCGGCCCGGCTGGACTTCACCCTCGACGAGATCGAGGATCTGCGGATCGCGGTCGACGAGGCCTGCGCCATCCTGCTCCAGCAGGCGGTGCCCGGCTCCGTACTGTCCTGCGAATTCCGACTGGTCGGCGACTCGCTGAAGGTGACCGTCGCCGCCCCGACCACCGACGGCAAGGCCCCCGAGCGGGACACCTTCGCCTGGACCGTGCTCTCCGCGCTGGCCGGCGAGGTCGACTCCTCGGTCGGCGAGGACAAGACCGTGTCCATCAGCCTGCACAAGAAGCGCGGCGGGTCCACCGCCCACTGACCGGGCGCCGAACCGCACCGAGCAGCACCGAGCAGCACCCGCGCAAGGGCCGTCCACCGCACTCCCTCCGGGGCTCGGCGGGCGGCTCCCGGTACCGCCTCCGGGCGGTACGACCAACGAGACGATTCCGGGGCCCTCGGCCCCGGTGCTCCCGGAACGGAACGGGGGAATGGCCGTGAGTGATCTGGACCGTACCGGCCTCGCGACGGCGGGACCTGCCGTACCGACCCAGGCGAGCGTTCCCGGCCTCGCCGCCAACGACGAAGCGCACCCGAAGGACGCCCACCGGATGAGCCACCCGACCGAGCCGACGTCTGAGCCGACGCCCGACTCCGTACCCCCGCCGGATCCGGCGGACCGGGCGGAGGAGACGGCCGAGGCGGAGCCGCACGCCCCTGCGGTGCCCGCCCAGGGCGCGCACCGCAGCGGCGCCCCGGACCGGGAGGCCGCCCGCGCGCTGTTCGTCCGCCTGTCCGGGCTGCCCGAAGGCTCGCCGGAGCGGGTCGAGCTGCGCAACCAGCTGGTGCGGATGCACATCCCGCTGGTCGAGCACCTGGCCCGGCGCTTCCGCAACCGGGGCGAGCCGCTGGACGACCTCACCCAGGTCGCCACCATCGGCCTGATCAAGTCGGTGGACCGCTTCGACCACGAGCGCGGGGTCGAGTTCTCCACCTACGCGACGCCGACCATCGTCGGGGAGATCAAGCGGCACTTCCGCGACAAGGGCTGGGCGGTGCGCGTCCCGCGCCGCCTGCAGGAGCTGCGGCTGTCGCTCACCACGGCGACCAGCGAGCTCTCCCAGCGGCACGGCCGCTCCCCCACGGTGCACGAGCTGGCCGAGCACCTGGGGATCTCCGAGGAGGACGTCCTGGAGGGCCTGGAGTCCGCCAACGCGTACTCCACGCTGTCCCTGGACGTGCCGGACAGCGACGACGAGTCGCCGGCCGTCGCGGACACCCTGGGCGCCACCGACGAGGCGCTGGAGGGCGTCGAGTACCGCGAGTCGCTCAAGCCGCTGCTGGCCCAACTGCCGCCCCGGGAGCAGAAGATCCTGGTGCTGCGGTTCTTCCGGAACATGACCCAGTCGCAGATCGCCGCCGAGGTGGGGATCTCCCAGATGCACGTCTCCCGGCTGCTCGCCCGGACGCTGGCCCAGCTGCGGGAGAAGCTCCTGGTGGAGGAGTAGGACTGACGGCCGCTCAGCTCCGGCTGCGCGGCCGTCCGGTCCCCCGGCGGTCCTGCGTGCTCAGTCCTCGGACGGGGCGTACAGGGCCGCCGTCGACTTCGGGCTCAGCAGCGAGCCGATGCCCACCAGCCCGAGCAGGCCGACCAGCACGCCGACGCCGATCATCGCGCCGCCGCTCTGGATCATGTAGTAGGCGACCGGCAGGCAGATCGAGTTGGTCAGCACCGCCGGGCTGCGGCCCCAGCGGCGCTCCTTCAGCAGCGCGCGGGCGGCCAGCACCGGCAGCACGCCGAGCAGCACGATGACCACGCCGCCGAACTCGTTCAGGGCCAGCTGCTTGGACTGGCCGGACAGTGCGGCCACCATGTCCCAGACGCCGACGACGGCCAGCGCGGCGCCCTCCAGGGCGGTGATGGCGGCGCCCAGGGTCAGGGACGCCGGACGGCCGGAGTCGGCCGCGGGTACGGGTGCGGAGGTTTCTGCGGTCACTCCAGCAGGGTAGCCGCCGGTTGGTCCGTACCGACCCGTAGGCTTTCCCCATGCGCGCTCTCCTGGTCGTGAACCACAAGGCCACCACCACCAGTGGCCGGACCAGGGACGTCCTGATCCACGCGCTGCGCAGCGACCTCAAGCTGGAGGTGGCCGAGACGCAGTACCGGGGGCACGCGCGCGACCTGGCCCGCGAGGCGGCGGAGGACGGCACGGTCGACCTGGTGGTGGCACTGGGCGGCGACGGCACCGTCAACGAAGTGGTGAACGGGCTGCTGGCGCACGGCCCGGGCGAGAAGGTCCCGCGACTGGCCGTGGTGCCGGGCGGTTCGACCAATGTGTTCGCCCGCGCGCTGGGCCTGCCCAACGACCCGGTGGAGGCCACCGGCGCCCTGCTGCACGCGCTGGAGGGCAAGCGGGAGCGCCCGATCGGGCTGGGCAAGGCGATGAGCGACGGGCTGCCGGACCGCTGGTTCACCTTCACCGCCGGGCTCGGCTTCGACGCCGGTGTGGTCGGCCGGGTCGAGGAGCAGCGCCGGGCCGGGCACAGGTCCACCCACGCCCTCTACGTCAAGCAGGCGATCCGGCACTACTTCACCCAGCGTGAGCACCGCCGATCCGGCCCGGTTTCCCTTGAGCTGCCGGGCCACGAGGCCGTTCCGGGGCTCGTGCTGTCGATAGTCAGCAACACCTCGCCGTGGACGTTCCTCGGCAACCGTCCGGTCTATCCCTCACCGCTCGCCTCCTTCGACACGGATCTCGACGTCTTCGGGATCACCCGAATGACGGCGTTCGGTACAGCTCGAACGATCCGTCAGATCCTGCGGTCGCACGCCCCTTCGAGCGATGGCGCACCGCCGGCCGGCCCGTCCGGGAAGCACGTCGTCTCCTACCACGACGTCCGACACTTCACCTTGGTTTCAGAGGAACCGACCCCGTTCCAGGTCGACGGCGACCATCTTGGGGACAGGAGTCGCGTCAGTTTCACAGGCGTACGGCGGGCACTGCGTGTGATTGTGTGACCGGAAGTGGGGTTCGCCCTTCTTCTCGAACGCACAAGCCCCCTTCACTCCATAGAAGTACTGGCTGTGAGCTAGGCGACACCGAAGAATCAAAAATTCCTCCCCGAAGGGGGTTGTATCCGAGCCCGAGGTTTGCGAACCTCTACATGGCGATCGGGACACATCGCAGCGACGGCAACTCCGGAACCACGGAGCGCCGACCGCGGGGTGTCCCTCGAATCGCCGAATCCCCCCCAGCACAGACCACCCGGGCCCGGTAGGCCTTTGGTCTCTTTTGCTGTTGCGGGATTCGTGAAAGCGTTCACATTCACAAGCCATCGATTATGTCGTCGGGTGACCCCCGTCGGCAGGAGGAGTTGGACGACCATGGACTGGCGCCACCGCGCTGTCTGCCGCGAAGAGGACCCGGAGCTGTTCTTCCCGATCGGGAACACCGGTCCTGCTCTGCTGCAGATCGAGGAAGCCAAGGCCGTGTGCCGCCGCTGTCCGGTCATGGAGCAGTGTCTCCAGTGGGCCCTCGAGACCGGCCAGGACGCCGGCGTCTGGGGCGGCATGAGCGAGGACGAGCGTCGCGCGATGAAGCGCCGCGCCGCCCGCAACCGCGCCCGCACCGCCTGATCGCGCTGATCACACCGCGTAGCACCAGCAGTGACACAGCAGTGATCGCAGTACCGATCAACACATGATCAAAGGCTTCCCTGCACCTCCTGGTGAAGCCTTCCACACAAAGGACCTTGCTCGACTCGGTCCGGCGACACCAGACCTGTCCAGGCACTTGATACTGTTCACTTAGAGCAATATTGTGGAGCTATGGCGCTCACCGTGTGCAACGCACCGGCGAGGTGTCGCACTACCCAGAGCCCCCGTTCCGGCCGACTCCCCCCGACGGCCGGAACGGGTTGAGAGGCCCTGTCGACCCACCCCCCCCCGGTCGACAGGGCCTCGTTTCTGTTTCCGCACTCCTTCCGCGCTCCGGCGCCCTGTTGCTGCACACCGGCGCTCTGTTGCTGCACACCGGCGCGCGGAGCACATACCCGGCGTGCCCGCCGGACGCGCGCCCCCGCCACGCACCTTCGCAACGGGATTCTCAGCAGAATCTCAGCGGACCAGAGCCTCGGCAGACCGGGGCCTCAGCGGACCGGGATCTCCAGGATCACCTTCGTACCGCCGTTCGGGCCGGCCACCATGTCGAAGGTGCCGCCCAGCTCGCCGGTGGCCAGCGTCCGGACGATCTGGAGTCCGAGGTTCCCCGCGGTCTGCGGGTCGAACCCCTCCGGCACGCCGCGGCCGTCGTCCTGCACGGTGATCAGCAGGTACTCCTCCGGGCGGGCGCCGCCGTTCCAGCTGTCCGACCAGCCCATCCCGGTCGCCGGGGCCCGGCCGCGCAGCGCGCTGATCTCCAGGTTCCCGGAGGCCGTCGGACCGAACGCGTGTTCCAGGGCGTTCTGCAGCAACTCGGTCAGCACCATCGACAGCGGGGTGGCCACCTCGGCGGACAGGATGCCGAAGCTGCCGGTGCGGCGGGTCGCCACCCGGCCGTCCTGGGACAGCTCCATCGCCATCGCCAGCACCCGGTCGGCGATCTCGTCGAAGGCCACCTGCTCGTCCAGCGCCTGGGAGAGCGTCTCGTGCACGATCGCGATCGAACCGACCCGGCGCACCGCCTCGTCCAGCGCGGCCCGCCCGGACTCCGACTCCATCCGGCGGGACTGCAGCCGCAACAGGGCCGCGACGGTCTGCAGGTTGTTCTTCACCCGGTGGTGGATCTCCCGGATGGTGGCGTCCTTGGTCATCAGCTCGCGGTCACGGCGGCGCAGCTCGGTGACGTCGCGGCAGAGCACCAGCGAACCGGTCAGGATGCCCTTGGGCTTGAGCGGGATCGCCCGCACCGTCACCACTCCCCCCTGCGCCTCCACCTCGGTCTGCCGGGGCGCCCAGCCGCTGGCCACCTTCACCAGCGCCTCGTGGACGGCACCCCGGGACGGCGGGGCGAGTTCGGCGGTGGTACGGCCGAGGTGGCTGCCGACCAGGTCGGTGGTGAGGCCGAGGCGGTGGTAGGCGGAGAGCGCGTTGGGGCTGGCGTAGGTGACGATGCCGTCCGCGTCCAGGCGGATCAGGCCGTCGCCGACACGGGGGGCGGCGTCCATGTCGACCTGCTCGATGCCCGGGAAGGGGAAGCTGCCGGCCGCGATCATCTGGGCCAGGTCCGAGGCGCTCTGCAGGTAGGTGAGCTCCAGCCGGCTGGGGGTGCGGACGGTCAGCAGGTTGGTGTTGCGGGCGATCACCCCGAGCACCTTGCCCTCGCGCCGGACCGGGATCGACTCGACCCGGACCGGGACCTCCTCGCGCCATTCCGGGTCGCCCTCGCGCACGATCCGGCCCTCGTCGAAGGCCGCGTCCAGCAGCGGGCGCCGGCCGCGCGGGACGAGGTGGCCGACCATGTCGTCCTGGTAGGAGGTCGGCCCGGTGTTGGGCCGCATCTGCGCCACCGAGACGTAGCGGATGCCGTCCCAGGTGGGGATCCACAGCACCAGGTCGGCGAAGGAGAGGTCGGAGAGCAGCTGCCACTCCGAGACCAGCATGTGGAGCCATTCCACGTCGGCCCCGGTGAGGGTGGTGTGGCGGCGGACGAGTTCGTTCAGCGAGGGCACATGGCGAGGGTAGCGCCGCCGGTCCGGGCGGGGCGCGGCGGACCGGCAGGGCGGACCGGCGGGGCGGACCGGCGGGGGCTCGCCGGAGCCCGGTCGGGGGGCGTGCCGGGTCGGCCTGAGTTGTTTAGACCAATTCACTGAGCGGCCTGGACAACCGAGATTGGTCTAGTCCACAATGAAAGAGCACCAAGGAGAGGCCCCCGCGCAACTGCCCTGACCGCGCGCGGCCTTTCCTCGGTCGGACGCCGCCGAGCGAGGACCCCGCACAGTCCTCGATCGTCCCCGGTGCCCGACGACAGCTCCGGGCTGCGGTGCCGCATGGGTTGAGGGTCCCGTGTCGGCGCCGTGGCCCGTAGTGCTTTCCGGCTGCCGGCCGTCCCCCGAACCATGTTCCGCCGCTCAGCGGACCGGCCCCCGTCCACAGCCTGTGGACGGGGGCCGGTCGCGCTCGGGCCCGCCCCGAGCCCCTCGGCTCGGAGGCGAGCGGCCGAGTAACCCCCTGCTACCGCGTCTCGGTGACCTTGGCCAGGGCGCGTGGGGCGTCCGGGTCCTGGCCGCGGGCGATGGTGACCTCGTAGGCCAGCAGCTGCAGCGGCAGGATCTCCAGGATCGGCTGCACCTCCTCGGGCACGCCGGCCGGCAGCGCGAAGCCCGCCGAGGCGGCGTCGACCTGCGCCTGCTGGCCGACCACCACCAGGTCCGCGCCGCGGCCGCGCAGGCGGTCCAGCACGGGCTGGAGGGCCTCCCCGCCCTTGCCGTCCGGGACGATCGCGATGACCGGCGAGACGTTGTCCACCATGGCCAGCGGGCCGTGCAGCAGGTCCGCGCCGGAGAACGGGCTGGCCGGGATGTAGGTGGTCTCCATCAGCTTCAGCGCGGCCTCGCGGGCGGTCGGGTAGCCGTAGCCGCGCGAGGTGATGACCAGGCGCTGGGCGAAGCGGTAGCGCTCGGCCAGCGCCTTCACCTCGGCCCGCCGGGCCAGCACCCCGGCGGCCAGGCCCGGCAGTTCCTTGGCGGCCGAGTCTCCCCCGGCGTTCGGCCGGGGGTGTCCCCAGGCCTCCGCGAGGCCCTCGACCAGCAGGTAGAGCGACAGCAGCTCGGCGGTGTAGGTCTTGGTGGCTGGCAGTGCCTTCTCCGGGCCGGCCAGCACGTCGATGTGGAACTCGGAGACCTCGGCCAGCGGCGAGGAGGCGTTGTTGGTGACCGCGAGGGTGATGGCGCCGGCCTCGCGGGCGGCCTTGGTGGAGGCCACCAGGTCCGGCGAACCACCGGACTGGCTGACGGTGATCACCAGAACGTCGGTGAGGTCGGGCTTGGAGCCGTACGCGGTCGTGGTGGACATCGAGGTCAGGCCGGCCGGCTTGCCGAGCAGGATCTCGACCAGGTACTTGGCGTACAGCGCGGCGTTGTCGGACGTGCCGCGCGCGGTGAGCAGGACGAAGCGCGGGTTGCGGGTGGCGATCTCGGCCGCGATCTCGCGGATCTTCGGGGCGCCCTCGTCGAGGATGCGCTGGAGGACGGCCGGCTGCTCGGCCATCTCCGCCGCCATGATCCGGCCGGGGACGGAAACAGTCTGCGGGTCGGACATCTGGGTCTGCCTCCGATGAGATGGTTCGACCCCGCCCGGGCGGCTGCCCGACGGGGGACCTCTACGGCGGCGAGTCCGCACACTCGCTGCGGTTCTTCGTGCCCCGCAATCCTACGGGCGCGCCTGTCCCGGGGCACCTCCCGGTGCCCCGGCGCACGCGGGTCAGGACGCCTTGTTGATCAGCTGGTCGATCGCGGCGTCGGCCTCCTTGGTGGCCTGGTCCACCGACTTGCCCTTGAGGATCGCGGTCAGCATGTCGGGGATGATCTTCTGCTTCTCGACCGCGCCCCAGCCGGGGGCCAGCGGGGTGAACCAGGCGTCCGGGACGGCGTTGGCCGCGGCGGCGGTGGACGGCTTGTTCTTCAGCTGGTTCAGCTGGGTGAGGTTGTTCGGCAGGATGTCCTTGTCGGCCAGCGCCTGCTCGGACTTGGTGCTGGTGAACATCCGGACCCAGTCGGTCGCCAGCGCCACCGACGGGGACTTGGCGGTGACGGCGAGGTCGGAGCCGCCGATGAAGGTCGGCAGCGGCTTGCCGTCCGGGCCGGGCATGGTGGCCACCTTGACGGCGTCCTTGAGGCTCGCGTCGCCGGTGACCGGCGCGGTGACGCCGGCCGCCTCGTAGCCGTTGCCGTAGAAGGAGGCGGCGTGTCCGCGGGCCATCGCCTCGTACTGGTTCTGCTCGTTCACCGTCAGGTCGCCCTTGTTGTACCGGCGCACCAGGTCGGCGAAGTGGCCGATGCCCTCCTGGGACTTGGGGTCGTGCAGGGTGCCGTGCCAGTTGCCGGCGCTGTCGAACTTGGCGATGCTGCCGCCGGACGCGGCCACGTAGCTCATCGCCGCATACCAGTACGGGCCGGGCAGGTAGAGCGGGGAGAAGGTCCTGTCCGCCTTGTTCTTGTCCGCGATCTTGTCCAGGGCGGCCAGCAGTTCGGGCTCGGTCTTCGGGAACTCGGGGTTGCCGGTGGCCTGTTGGAAGGCCGTGGAGTTGTAGATGGCGACCCGGGAGCCGGCGTAGTAGGGCACGCACCAGAGCTTGTCCTGGTAGGTGCAGGTGTTGGCGAGCGCCTTGATCCAGCTGTCGGCGTTCTCGAAGGTGGTCCGGTCCACCGGGGCCAGTGCGCCGGACAGCACGTACTTCATGGTCTCGGTGTTGCCCAGCTCGACGACGTCGGGGGCGCTGCCCTCGGCGATGGCCTTGTCCAGCTTGGTGACCTTGTCCGCCCAGCCCTGGTACGCGAGCTTGAGGGTGACCTTCGGGTACTTCGCGGCGAACTCGTCGTTGACCCGCTGGACGAGGTCGGGCCAGTTCTTCTGGGCGTCGTCCATCAGCCAGACGGTGACGATGCCGGTGGCCGCCTTCGGGTCGGCGGCGGCGCTCCTGCCGTCGCCCGACGGTGAGCCCGACGAGGAACAGGCCGTCAGGCCCGCCGCCAGTGCCATGGTCCCGAGCGCCGAGACGAGCTGACGCTTCTTCACGCCGTCCTCCGAGGGTGTTCTAGAGCAAGTGATGCCCGCCGGCAGCGTGAGGGGCGCCCGCAGCGGAGAGTCCGGGCAGGGGGCGGCGACGTGCTTGGGGGTGGGCCGATACCACATCCGGCGAGGTTGAAACTCGAACCGGATGCTTGGACTCTGGCCTAGACCACTGGTGGTGTCAACGGCCAAAAGCCTTTGTCACCACGGCCGTTGCAGAGCCGTTGTAGCTTGTGGCACCCAGTCGCAGCACCATCACCCTAGGTAGGACTTAAGGTGGATTTAAGGCCCACTTGAGGGAACACGGTCACCCCGCGAATCCGCAGGTCGACGCCGGGAAAACGGAACGGGCCCGCCATGCGACATGCGCATGACGGGCCCGTCGGCTGACGCCTTCCCGGACCCGGCCGGTGGCGTCCTGCCGGTCGGTTCAGCCGACCGCTCCCGGCTGCCCGGTGAGGACCTCCACCGCCGCCAGCCCGCAGACCCGGGCGGCGCCGTGGGTGGCGATGTAGAGCGCGCCGACCGGCTCGGACTGCGGCAGCCCCATCTCGACCACGGCGGCGTCCGGGCGGGCCGCCACCAGGCGGCTCAGCACGGCGGACATCCACGGGTAGCGGTGCGCGTCCCGGACCACCAGCACCAGGCGGCGCCCCTCGGCGCCGGCCACCAGCTCGTCGACCAGGGCGTCCAGCAGCTCCGGGGTCGCCTCGGCGGCCGACACCGCGCGGGTGCGGGTGCCGGGGAAGCGGTCGGCGAGCATGCCGGCCACGCCCCACGGGGTGACGTCGCCGACGGCGATGTTCGGCTCGTCCGAGAACGAGGCCACGTACGGGCGCTCGCTCACCGGAGGCGTCAGCAGGCCCGGCGCCCGGACCACCTTCAGCGCCCGGCGCGCGGCCCGCAGGCCGACCGCCAGGTCCGGCTCCGGCCGCTCGCCCTGGGCCGAGATCCGGCCCCAGCTGCCCAGCGCCCGGACCCGCGCGGCGGCGTCCGCCAGCCGCTCCTCGCCGAGCCTGCCGGCCCGCACGCCCGCCACGATGGCGTCGCGCAGCATCAGCACGGTCTCCTCGTCGGCCAGCCCGCCGCCGACGCAGATCGCGTCCGCGCCGGCCGCCAGGGCCAGCACGGTGCCCTCGCCCATCCCGAAGGTGTCGGCGATCGCGCCCATCTCGATCGCGTCGCTGACGATCAGGCCCTGGTAGCCGAGGCCGCCCTCGGCCGGGGCGGCGCGCAGCAGGTCGCGCAGCACGGTCGGGCTCAGGGTGGCCGGCAGCTTCGGGTCCAGCGCCGGGATCATGATGTGGGCGGTCATCACGGCCTTGGTGCCGGCCGCGATCGCCGCCTGGAACGGGATCAGGTCACGGGCCCGCAGCACGTCCAGGTCGACGTCGATGACCGGCAGGCCGTGGTGCGAGTCCACCGCGGTGTCGCCGTGGCCGGGGAAGTGCTTGGAGCAGGCGGCCACGCCGGCCGACTGCAGGCCCTCGACCCAGGCAGCGGTGTGCCGCGCGCACAGCTCGGGGTCGGCGCCGAAGGAGCGGACGCCGATGACCGGGTTGCGCGGGTTGGAGTTGACGTCCGCAGTGGGCGCCCAGTTGTAGTTGACGCCGGCCGCGGCCAGCGCCCGGCCGAGCTCGCGGGCGACGTCCCGGGTCAGCGCCGGGTCGTCGATCGCGCCGAGCGCGAGGTTGCCGGGCCAGGACGAGCCGGAGCCCGCCTCCAGCCGGGTGACGTCGCCGCTCTCCTCGTCGATGGCGATCAGCAGGTCGGGGTTCTCGGCGCGCAGCGTCCGGGTGAGCGCGGACAGCTGGTCGAGGTCGACCACGTTGCGGTCGAACAGCGCGACCGAGCCCAGCCCGGCGGCGAGGTGGCGCAGCAGCCACCGCGGCGGCTCGGCGCCGACGAAGCCGGGCTGCAGGACGGTCAGGGCGTCGCGGTGCAGCTGGTCGCTGTCCGGGGCGGTGGGTACGAGGATGCTCACGGTGGCTCAGCCCTTCACGGCGCCGTCGGTCAGACCGCCGACCGCCTTGCGCTGCAGGAAGACGAACAGGATCAGCACGGGGACGGCGAACATCGTGGAGGCCGCCATGGTGGCGCCCCAGTCGTTGCCGAAGGCGGTCTTGAAGGACGACAGCCACAGCGGGAGGGTCTTGCCCTGCTCCTTGTTCAGCCACAGGACGAGCGGGAACTCGTTCCACGCCGTGATGAAGCCGAACAGCGAGGTGGACATCAGGCCCGGGGCCAGCAGCGGGAAGATCACCTTCGTGAAGGCCTGGGTGCGGGTGCAGCCGTCCACCATCGCCGACTCCTCCAGCTCCTTCGGCACCGCGGCGATGAATCCGCGCAGCGTCCAGATGGTGAAGGGCAGGATCATCATCATGTAGAAGAGCGTCAGCGGCAGCAGGCTGTTCAGCATGTCGTTGTCGCGGGAGATGATGTAGGCGCCGATGGTCATGACCTCCCAGGGGGCCATCTGCGCGAGCATGATGACCAGCACGAAGGTCTTGCGGCCGCGGAACTTCATCCGGGCGATGGCGAAGGACGCCAGGGTCGCGATCACCAGCGAGATCAGCACCGCGCCGACGGTGACGGTGACGCTGTTGGTGACGTACGTCCAGAAGTCCGGCGCGTTCACCGCGGTGGTGAAGTGGTCGAACGTCCCGTCGAAGGGGATGAAGACCGGCGTCTTGCTGATGACGTCGCGGTCCTGCTTGAACGCGGTCGCGATCATCCAGTAGACGGGGAAGATGAAGAAGACGATGAGGACGACCGCGATCACGTTCGGCCAGGTACG
This sequence comes from Kitasatospora sp. NPDC033851, assembly GCF_055576085.1. Classification (NCBI taxonomy): domain Bacteria; kingdom Bacillati; phylum Actinomycetota; class Actinomycetes; order Kitasatosporales; family Streptomycetaceae; genus Kitasatospora; species Kitasatospora sp. NPDC033851. The sequence continues at coordinate 371,741 of NZ_JBVIRL010000002.1, forward strand.
TCCGAAGAGAGAGCGCCTCACAGCTCGTCCTCCTGCTTGATCATGATGCGGAAGTAGTAGGCCATCAGGACGCCCAGCATCAGGATGGTGAGCACCGCGATCGCGGCGCCGACGCCGTAGTGCTGGCTGCCCTGGCCCTCCAGGAAGGCGTGCACGGGAAGGGTCCGGGTGAGCTTCTCGGGGCCGCCGCCGTTGATCGCGTAGATCTGGGTGAAGGACTTGAACACCCAGATGACCTCCAGGAAGGTCGTGGCCAGGAAGAACGGCTTCAGGTTGGGGAAGATCACCGAGCTGAAGATCTTGCCGGAGCCGGCGCCGTCCATCCGGGCCGCCTCGTAGAGCTCCTTCGGGATGGTGGTCAGACCGGCGTACATGTTGAACGCCACGAAGGGGATCGACTGCCAGACGATCAGCAGGATGACGACGAAGAAGGTCGAGTACTCGTCGCTCATCCAGTTGTAGTCGGCCATCGAGTGCCAACCCAGCTGGTCCAGGAACCAGTTGACGACACCCCACTGGTCGTCGAACAGCCAGGTGTAGACGGTGGTCGCGGCGACCACCGGCATGGCCCAGGCCATCAGCAGCGCGATCGACAGCGCCAGGCGCATCTTCTTGCCGAGGCTGTTGAGCAGCAGGCCGATCAGGGTGCCGCCGAGCATGATGAGCACCACGTTGACCAGGGTGAAGGCGACGGTGCGCCCGGTGACCGACCAGAACTCCGGGTCGGTCAGCTGCTCCTTGTAGTTGTCGAACCCCGTCCACTCGGTGAGGTGCATCACCAGCTGACGCCGGTTGAGGTTCTGGAACGACAGCAGGACGGTCTTCAGCAGCGGCCAGCCCAGCAGGACGATGGTCGCCACGATGGCCGGCAGCAGCAGCAGGTACGGGGCGAAGCGGGCGCCCAGGCCGGGGCCGCCCGCGGATCTGGTGCGCTTCGGCGCGGCGCCCTTGGCCCCGCCGCCGGCGGCACTGGTGTCAATCTCGGCCACAACAGCCTTCCCTGACTCCGGGGACTGTGTCTGCACCCGCTCCGAATGCACAGCCATCGTTCTCACTTCCTCACAACCCGGCCACGACGGACAGGCGCCGCCCACCGGCCCCCCGCCGGGGACCGGTGAGCGACGCCGCTCAAGTGCTTAGTTCTTCTCGTTGAGCCGCTTGGCGATCTCGTCGTCGTACTTCTTGGCGGTGGCCGCGTAGTCGCCGCCCTGCAGGGCCGCGGTCAGGAAGTCCTTGATCGGGTTCGGCTTGTTCTCGACGCTGGCCCAGTTCGGGGTGTTCGGGGTGATCCCGCCGACCGCGGCGGCCGTCTGGGCGGCCTTCGCGAAGTCACCGGTGAGCTGGCTGTTCAGCGCGGCCTTGTTCGGGATGTTGCCGGACGCGGCGACCAGGCCCTCGTTCTTGTCGTTGAGGGCGATCTTCAGGAAGTCCTTCGCCATGTCGGTGTTCTTGCTCTGCGCGGCGATCGCGAGGTTCGAACCGCCGAGGAAGACGCCGGAGGGCTTGTCGGCGGTCTTGCCGGGGAGCGGGAAGAAGCCGATCTTGTCCTTCGGCAGGTCCTTCTCGGCCGGCAGCTCCCAGCCGAGGGCGATCATGGTGCCGACGTTGCCCTTGGCGAAGACGTCCTTCTGCTGCGGGGTGGCCTCGTCCTTGTCCTTCGGACCGGTGGCCGAGTAGCCCTGCAGCTTCTTGTACGTCTCGAAGGCCTTCTGGGCCTCGGGGGACGACAGGCCGCCGACCCACTTGTCGCCGTCCTTCTTGGCGATCTTGCCGCCCTCACCGGTGAGCAGGCCGAAGTAGGTGTACCACTCCTGGCCCGGCAGGTAGATCGGGTCGACGACGCCGTCGGTGGCCTTCAGCTTGTCCAGGTCGGCGTAGAACTCGTCCAGGGTCGTCGGGGCGGCGGTCAGGCCGGCCTTGGTCCACAGGTCCTTGTTGTAGGCGACCACGCGGTTGGAGACCCACCACGGGGCGGCGTACTGCTTGCCGTCCAGGATCGCGGCCTCGTTCTGGTTGGCGGCCCAACCGTCGCCGCCCAGCCCGGCCTTGTCCTTGGTGATGTCGAGCAGGCCCCCGGTGGAGGCGTAGCCGGCGGTCTGGGTGTTGCCGATCTCCAGAACGTCGACCGAGCCCTCGGACAGCGCCGCGGTGACCTTCGGGCCGATGTCGGTCCACTCCTGGGTCTGGAAGTCGACCTTCGAGCCCGGGTAGGTGGTCTCGAACTCGGTCTTGACCGCGTCGGTCCAGCCCTTGGGGGCCGAGCCGGTCATCGTCCACACCTTGAGCGTCTTGCCCTTGTACTTGTCGGCGGCCGAGGACGACGACGAGCTGCTGTCGTTCTTCTTGCCGTCCGAGCCACAAGCCGCGAGACCGACGACCATTGCTGCGACGCCGACCGCCGCGATGAGCTGACGCTTCACGCCATCCTCCTGAGGGATGCCTGGGTTACCCCCGTCGGGTGGCAGCGGCAGACCCACACAAAGCGGGGGAAATGGCGCCGCGGGCCCCGTCGAACGGGTGGGGGGATTCGTAGTGACCGGCCTAGTGGTGTAGACCAGATGCCTGGAGCTTGGCCTAGACCAATGGGCGTGTCAACGGCTGTTCGACCGATCCCGACCACCCGTTATCAAGCCGACACCGCACATCGTTCATCGCGTGATGAGGTATTCGTTCCGTAGCCATACATGCAACGATGTGACCCGTTAACGATGTGGCAGGGTCTGTGAAGGCCCTGCGAGAAGCGGGAGAACAGGTCCGATGAGCAGCGACGGGGGAACCACCGCCCAGGCCGACGACCCCGAGGTGAAGAACCTCCCGACGCAGACCGGCACCGACCCGACCGCGCGCGTCCCCAAGTACTACGGGCTCAAGCGCCACCTCCTCCAGCTCACCGAGACCCAGCCGGCCGGCACCCCGGTCCCGCCCGAGCGCGCGCTGGCCGCCCAGTTCGACACCTCGCGCACCACCGTCCGCCAGGCCCTGCAGGAACTGGTCGTCGAAGGCCGGCTGGAGCGCATCCAGGGCAAGGGCACCTTCGTCGCCAAGCCCAAGGTCGCCCAGGCGCTGCAGCTCACCTCCTACACCGAGGACATGCGGGCCCAGGGGCTGGAACCCACCTCCCGGCTGATCGAGATCGGCTACATCACCGCCGACGACCGGCTCGCCCCGCTGCTCGACATCAAGCCCGGCGGCCGCGTCCTGCGGATCGAGCGGCTGCGCCTGGCCAACGGCGACCCGATGGCCATCGAGGTCGCCCACCTGTCCGCCAAGCGCTTCCCCGCCCTGCGGCGCAACCTCGCCAAGCACAACTCGCTGTACGCGGCGCTGCGCGAGGTCTACGGGGTCACCGTGGCCGAGGCCGAGGAGACCATCGAGACCACCCTGGCCGACCCGCGCGAGGCCGGGCTGCTCGGCTCCGACCTCGGCCTGCCGATGCTGCAGCTGTCCCGGCACTCCTTCGACGCCGAGGGCAACCCGGTCGAGTGGGTCCGCTCCATCTACCGGGGCGACCGCTACAAGTTCATCACCCGTCTGAAGCGTCCGGAGTAGGCGTTTCGGAGAGGCGTACGGAGCAGGCGCCTCGGGGCAGGCGCACTCCCCCCTCGCACCACGGGCACCGGCGCGCGCGACCCGCGCGCCGGTGCCTTCTGCATTCCGTGACAGTGCTTTTCGCGTTCCGTACGGGTGCTTTTCCGGGGCCCCGACGGCCGCATGCGTCCGGATGGCGGGAAGTTGCGCCAATCCCGGTGACATGGATCACCCCATGCTCTAGATTGCGCAGCCAATACTGACTGCCGATCACCGATGGTGCTGCTCGGCGGGCTCGCGGGGGCAGGGACGCCACCCGGGCTGCGGCGCCGACGGGGACAACCCTCCGGAGCGGAGCCGAAGTTGCCGTCTGATCCCGATACCTTCGAAGATGTCATGCCCGAGCCAGCCGGGGCACCCGTCCCGGCGGTGACCCCCGAGCGGGTGCTGGCCGGTCTCGCCCTGCTCGTGCCGATCGTGGCGATGCTGTGGGTGTCCTCCTACAACAAGCCCGACCCCGCGGTGGCCGGGGTGCCGTTCTTCTACTGGTACCAGCTGCTCTGGGTGCCGGCGTCGGCCGTCTTCACCGTCGCCGCCTACCTGCTGATCAACCGGGACGAGAAGGCCCGCAAGGCGGCCCGGAAGGGCGGTGCGCGATGAAGGACGTCAACGTGCCGGCCCTCGTGGTCTTCGTGCTGTTCTTCGCCCTGGTCACCGTGATGGGCTTCCTCGCCTCGCGCTGGCGCCGCGCGGGCGACGCGGCGCACCTGGACGAGTGGGGCCTGGGCGGGCGCAGCTTCGGGACCTGGGTGACCTGGTTCCTGCTCGGCGGCGACCTCTACACCGCGTACACCTTCGTCGCCGTCCCGGCCGCGGTGTACGCGAGCGGCTCGGCCGGCTTCTTCGCGGTGCCGTACACGATCATCGCCTACCCGCTGGTCTTCCTCTTCCTGCCCCGGCTCTGGTCGGTCTCCCGGGTGCACGGCTACGTGACCCCGGCCGACTTCGTGCGCGGCCGCTACGGCTCGCGGCCGCTGTCGCTGGTGGTCGCGCTGACCGGGATCCTGGCCACCATGCCGTACATCGCCCTGCAGCTCGTCGGCATCCAGGCGGTGCTGGACGTGCTGGGGGTCGGCGGCGGGGAGAACGCCAACTGGTTCGTCAAGGACCTGCCGCTGTTCATCGCCTTCGGCGTGCTGGCCGCCTACACCTACTCCTCCGGCCTGCGCGCCCCGGCGCTGATCGCCTTCGTCAAGGACGCCCTGGTCTACATCGTGATCATCGTCGCGGTGATCTACATCCCGATCCGGCTGGGCGGCTACGGGCACATCTTCGACGCGGCCGCGCAGCACTTCAAGGAGGCCAAGGCCGGGTCGATGACCGTCCCGGACAACAAGCAGTGGACGTACGCCACGCTGGGCCTCGGCTCGGCGATGGCGCTGTTCATGTACCCGCACTCGGTGACCGGGGTGCTCGCCTCCAAGTCCCGCAACACCGTGCGCCGCAACATGGCGATCATGCCCGCGTACTCGCTGATGCTGGGCCTGCTCGCGCTGCTCGGCTTCATGGCGATCGCGGCGGGCGTCGGCAAGGGCGTCAAGGGCTACAACGCCCAGCTCTCGGTGCCGCAGCTGTTCGCGAACATGTTCCCGGACTGGTTCACCGGCGTGGCCTTCGCCGCGATCGGCATCGGCGCGCTGGTGCCGGCCGCCATCATGTCCATCGCGGCGGCCAACCTGTTCACCCGCAACGTCTACAAGGACTGGTTGAAGCCCTCCGCCACCCCCTCCGACGAGACCCGGGTCGCCAAGCTGGTCTCGCTGCTGGTGAAGGTCGGCGCGCTGGTCTTCGTGCTCGGCATGGACAAGCAGGCCGCGATCAACCTCCAGCTGCTGGGCGGCCTGTGGATCCTGCAGACCTTCGTCGCCATCGTCGGCGGCCTGTTCACCCGCTGGTTCCACCACTGGGCGCTGTTCGCCGGCTGGGCGGCCGGCATGGTCTACGGCACCTGGAAGGCGTACGGGATCGCCAGCCCGGCGACCAAGCACTTCGGCGGCAACTCGGCGGAGATCCCCGGCATCGGCGAGATCGGCTACATCGGTCTGACCGCCTTCGCGCTGAACCTGGTCGTCGCGGTGGCGCTCACCCTGGTGCTGCGGGCCGTCAAGGCACCCGAGGGCCCGGACGAGACCAGGCCGTCCGACTACAGCGCCGAAGCCGGCGACGACGAGCTGAAGAGCGCGCCGGAGCCCGTAGCGGCGCACTGATTCGCGCGGTACGCGCCCTGTGATCGCGCCGCCTTCTCCGTCAACACTGGAGAAGGCGGCGCGATCATATGTATGAACAGGCGTGCACGCCGGGCACCACCAGACCGGACCGGCAACCGGCCGGAACCTGATCGACCACGGGGAGCTCGCGGCCATGGCAGAACTCGGTACCACCCTCAACGGCCAGCACCAGTCCACCCAGAACCAGTCCGCCCAGCACCAGCCCCAGAACCAGCACCAGCACGCCGGCGCCCAGAGCCACCACGTCACCGCCCACCGCCCGGCGACGGCCACCCGGCTGCCGTCCGTGCTGATCGCCACCCGGCACGGCGAGTCCACCGCCAACGTCGAGTTCCAGCTGGCCGAGGCCGCCGGTGCGCTCAGCGTCCCGATCAGCTGCCGCGACGCCGACATCCCGCTGTCCCTGCACGGGCGGCAGCAGGCCCAGGCGCTCGGCCACTGGTGGGCCGCCCTGCCCAGCGCCGACCGCCCCCGCAGCGTCTGGTGCTCGCCGTACGTGCGCACCGCCGAGACCGCGAGAATCGCGCTCGCCCAGGCCGCCGGACTCGGCGCCGTCCCGGTCACGCCGGCCGTCCGCTACGACGAGCGACTGCGCGACCGCGAACTCGGCATCCTCGAGATGCTGCCGAAGGCCGCCATCGAGGCCAAGCACCCGGAGGAGGCGGCCCGGCGGCGCAAGATGGGCGAGCTGTACTACCGGCCGCCCGGCGGCGAGTCCTGGGCCGACGTCGCGCTGCGGGTGCGCAGCCTGCTGCGGGACGTCTGCGAGGAGGAGGCCGGCCGGCCCGTCCTGCTGGTCGCGCACGACTGCACGGTGCTGATGCTCCGCTACGCGCTGGACCGGCTCACCGAGGAGCAGCTCACCGCGCTCGGGCCGGTGCACAACTGCTCCACCAGCCTCTGGCGGGCCCAGGACGGGCGGCTGCGGCCGGACCGCTGGAACACCGTCGACCACCTGACGGTGGAAGCCGGCTGACGCACGGTCACTTCATGGCCGGGTCGGCGAAGCAGCGGCGGTAGGCCAGCGGCGTGGTGCCCAGCCGGCGGCCGAAGTGGTGCCGCAGGGCGGCCGCGTTGCCGAAGCCGCAGCGGGCGGCGATCGCGTCCACCGGCTCGGTGGTGGACTCCAGCAGCCGCTGGGCGAACAGCACCCGTTGCCCGACCAGCCAGCGGTGCGGGGTGGTTCCGGTCTCCTGCTGGAAGCGGCGGGCGAAGGTGCGCGGCGACATGTGCGCCCGGACGGCCAGCTGTTCGACGGTGGCCTCCGAGTCGAGGTGGTGGCGCATCCAGTCGAGCAGCGGGGCCAGCGAGTCGCCGTCGCATTCCGGCAGCGGGCGGTTCACGAACTGGGCCTGCCCGCCCTCCCGGTGCGGCGCCACCACCATCCGGCGGGCGATCTCCCGGGCCACCTCGGCACCCTGCACCTTGCGTACCAGGTGCAGGCAGGCGTCGATACCGGCCGCCGTCCCGGCGGAGGTGATCACCGGGTCGTCGTCCACGTACAGCACGTCCGGCTCGACGGTGGTCAGCGGGAAGCGCGCCGCCAGGTCCTCGCTGTGCCGCCAGTGGGTGGCGCAGCGGCGGCCGTCCAGCAGCCCGGCGGCGCCCAGCACGAAGGCGCCGCTGCAGATGGAGAGCACCCGGCCACCGTCCGCCACCACCCCGCGCAACGCCTCCAGCAGCGGCTCGGGGTAGCTGGGGCGGATCCTCGCCGCGGTGACCACCGCGAGGTCGGCCCCGGCCAGCCGCTCGGGGCCGTACGGGACGTCCACGGCGAAGCCGGCATGGGTGGCGTGCGGCCCGGGGCGGGCGCCGGCGAGCGCGAAGTCGTAGCCGGGCAGCCCGTCGTCGGTGCGGTCGAGGCCGAAGACCTCGCAGGCCACCCCGAGTTCGAAGGGGTGGATCTCCTCCAGCACCACCGCGACCACGTTCTTCAGCGTGCCGTCGCTCCTCGGCGCGCCGTCGTTCTTCAGCATGCCGTCCAGGATGCCCGGTCCGTCCGTCGCGGCGGAAGACGCCGACTGGCAGGATTTCGAGGCAATCGGTCATTCCTGCCACTCGTGGGCGCCGTCCCGCCCGACCAGAGTGGAGGCCATGGACAGCGACACCCTTGCCGGCGCACTCGCCCTGGCCGGAATCGTCGGCGGCTTCGGCCTGCTCGGCGTCCTGATCGGCCGCGAAGTCTCCCGCGGCCCGGCGGCCCGCCGCGACAACTACCACCGCCCGGGCGGCTACCCGGCCGACCCCGCCCGCCCCGAGCGGCTGTACGGCACCATGCCCGCCGCCTCCCTGCGCCCCTCCGCCGATCCGGCCACCCTCCCGGTCCGTTCGACCCCGGAGCTTTCCACCCCGCACGGCTCCGGCACACTGGCCGCATGGACTACCTCATCCGCCCGGCCCTCCCGGAGGACCTCGAAGACGCCGGCCGCATCACCGTCGAGGCCTTCGTCGGCGGCGGCTTCACCTCGCCCGGGAGCGGCTACGCCGAGCTGCTGCGCGACGCCGACCGCCGGGCCCGGGAGGCCGAGCTCCTGGTCGCGGTCGACCCGGCCGCAGGGCGGGTCCTCGGCTGCGTGACCTTCGCGGTCGGCGGCACCGAGTGGGCGGACATCGCCACCCCGCGCGAGGGCGAGATCAGGATGCTCGCCACCGACACCGCCGCCCGCGGCCGCGGCGTCGGCGAGGCGCTGGTGCGCGCCTCCCTCGCCCGCAGCCGCGAACTCGGCCTGGCCGGCATGGCGTTCTCCACCCGCCCGGAGATGACCGCCGCCCACCGCGTCTACGAGCGGGTCGGCTTCCGGCGCACCCCCGAGCGGGACTGGGCGCCGTACCCGGGGATGGACCTGATGGTCTACACCTTGGCGTTCTGAGGCGGCGTCGACTGGTACGCCCAGCCCATGACTTGAAATGACCATCCGATCGGCTCGCTGCTAGTATCCGCCGCATGACGACGGGGAGTCCGCCTAGCGGCTGGTACGAGGACCCTTCCGGGCAGCCCAATACGCTGCGCTGGTGGGATGGTTCGACCTGGACCGACAAGGTTCAGGCCAAGCCGGGAGGCGGCGGCATGCCCGCGAGCCCGTTCCCCGGCCATGCCGTCCAGAACGCTGCCGCGCCGACGGCCGTCAGCCCGGCGGTGCAGGTTCCGCCGGCGCCCACGGCGCCGGCCGCTCCGACGCTGGCCACCCTGCCGACCCAGACCTCGGGACCGGGCCAGACGTCCGGACCGGGCCAGACGTCCGGACCGGGCCAGGCCCCGGGACCGGCCCAGGCCCCCGGGCCGGCGCCGCAGCAGCCCGGCCCGCCGACCCCCGGCCTGCCGACGCCCAAGCCGATCCCCACCTCGGTGGTGTTCGAGACCGTCGAGCCGAAGAACACCAAGCGCCGGGTACTCGTGGCCGTCGGCGCCGTGGTGCTGTCGGTCGTGATGGCGGGCGGCGGCTACGTCCTGGGCCACAAGACCGCGAAGCCCGGCTCGGCGAAGGCCGATTCGACCACGGCCGCGACCCCCACCGGTGACCCCAAGAGCCCGAACGGCTTCATGGGCACCGCCCTGACCGGCGGTCAGCAGCTCCCCGGCGGGCGGCAGATCACCGGCCAGGACTCGAAGATGAACTTCATGCTGCCGCAGGACTGGCAGGTCCAGGTCGACGCCAAGGCCCCGAACGAGGTCCGCTACGCGGTCAACCCGTACGCCTGCGTGGGCCACGGCAACGGGGCCTGCACCCGCGGCGTGGTCGTCCAGAACCTCCGGGTGTTCAACGGCGGCTGGTCCGACCCGAAGTCCCTGGTGCTCGGCATGGGCCAGCTGCTCTACAACACCCGTTACGGCTCGGACGCGCCGACGCCGCCGGACCCGGTGAAGCAGTCGGCCGTCAAGATCCAGGGCATGGACGGCTACCTCGCGCTGTGGCACGTCCCGATGTCCAGTGCCTCGTCCACGCCGGACAGCTACTGCGGCGTCCTCGAGGTCACGCCGGCGGCCGGGGCGACCACCGTCCCGGTGCTCCAGATCTGCCTGGACCAGGCGGCGGAGGCTCCGCCGCTGGCGCTGATGGACCAGATCGCGAACTCCGTCAAGATCACGCCCTGACGCTCGTCCCTCCCGTAGGCCCCGCCCTTCCGCGGGGCTTGCGGGAGCCTTGGCATTCCCGGCCCCGGCAGAGAGCGCTCGGCCACGGCCCGTATGCTGACCGCTTGAACGACAATCAGCCAAGCCCATGAGTGACGCCGCCACGCCGTACGACCGTCGACCCGACGGCCCGGTGTCGGACGTCGACGGGCGGTGACCGAGCAGGGAACCAGCGGCTCCGGTACGACCGGGCAGCTGTACGGGGGTTGACCGGTGGACTCCACCAACGAACACACGGCGACGCAGGGCAACCGGGCGCGCGGACGCCACGGGCGCGTCCTGCCCCGGGCCCGGAACGAACGCCGCATCGTCCGCAGGGAGCTGCGCAACAGCGCCGCCCAGCGCGCCTACGTGGCGTGCGCCGAGACCGCCGGCCCGCTGACCCCCGGCGAGGACGGCGCCGCCGTCCGTTACCGCTCGGTCTCCTCGCGCGGCGTCAAGTTCGTCATGACCGTCCTGGTGGCGGTCAACGCTCTGGCCGGCCTCGTCTTCGTCGGCTGGCTGCTCCTCCCCGAGCACATCCCCAGCTCCCACGTCGGCTGGTCCCCGGACTGGCGGATCAACCTGGCGCGGATCTGCTTCTGTTCCGTTATTACGGTGGAAGTGATCCGGCTGGTTCAGAACCTCGCCGTCTGGGTCTTCGCGTTCCGCGCCAAGGACCCGGTGCCGGTCACTCCGCCGCCCGGGCTGCGGGTCGCGGTGCTGACCACGATCGTGCCTTCCAAGGAGCCGATCGAGATCGTCGAGCGGACCCTCGCCGCCATGCTGCGGATCGAGTACGACGGCCGGGTCGACGTCTGGATCCTCGACGAGGGCAACGACGACCGGGTCAAGGAGATGGCCGCCCGGCTCGGCGTCCACCACTTCAGCCGCAAGGGACGCCCCGAGTACAACCAGGCCGAGGGCGAGTTCCGGGCCAAGACCAAGTCCGGCAACCACAACTCCTGGCGCGCCGAGCACGAGCACGGCTACGACGTGGTGGCCCAGATGGACCCGGACCACGTCCCGCTGCCCTGCTTCCTGGAGCGCACCCTCGGATACTTCCGCGACCCCGACGTCGCCTTCGTGGTCGCCCCCCAGGTGTACGGCAACATGTACGACAACTGGGTCGCCCACGGTGCCTCCGTGCAGCAGTACCTGTTCTCCGGCCTGGTCGAGCGCGGCGGCAACGGCATGGACGCGCCGCTGCTGATCGGCACCAACCACCTGTACCGGCCGGTCGCCTGGCAGCAGATCGGCGGCTACCAGGATTCGATCATCGAGGACCACCTCACCAGCATGCGGGTCCAGGCCTCCGTCAACCCGGAGACCGACCGGCACTGGAAGGGCGTCTACACCCCCGACGTTCTCGCCGTCGGCGAGGGCCCGACCTCCTGGACCGACTACTTCAACCAGCAGAAGCGCTGGGCGTACGGCATCTGGGAGATCCTGCTCAAGAGCCGGCTGCGCTCCGGCATCAAGCTGCGCCTGCGCCAGCGGGTGCTCTACGGCCTGGTCCAGTTCTACTACCCGAGCGTGGCGATCAACACCGTCCTCGGCAGCCTCGCCACCTCCGTCTACCTGGCCCTCGGCGTCACCTCCATCCACCTCAACAGCACCCACTGGATGGCCCTGTGGGGCGCCAGCATGGGCAGCTGGTTCGTGCTGTGGCTGTGGCTGCGCCGCTTCAACCTGGCCGCGCACGAGCGGCGCGAGATCGGCGTGGCCGGCATGGGGCTGGCCATGTTCGCCGGCCCGGTCTACGTCGCCGCCGCGATCGCGGCGCTGCTGCGCCGCCCGCTCGCCTACGCCGTCACCGCCAAGGGCGACCTGCGCAGCGCCGAGTCGCTGTCGACCTTCCGGCTGCACCTGCTGTGGGCGGCGGTCGCGGGCGGGCTGCTCGGCGCGAGCTTCACGCTCCACCACGACATCTGGATCCTGCGGTTCTGGGCCGGCGTCAGCCTGTTCACCGGTCTCGCGCCGCTGGTGATCTCCTTCGTCAGCGGACGCCGCGAGGCCCGGGCCCAGCGGGCCGCCGAGGCGCCCGCCGCCGACCGACTGCCCGGCCACCTGCCCTCCCAGCGGACCGAACCGCCGCGCACCGGGGCAGCCGTCGGAGGACCCGTCGGAGAAAACGTCGAGGACGCCTTCGGAGAAGCCGTCGAGGAATCCGAGGAACCCGTCGAAGGAGCCCTCGCCGAGGACGAGTTCGAGGAGCTGCTGGAGCCGGCCCGGGCCGGCTCCCGGACCGAGCGGAGGAGCCGCTGATGCTGCGGATCACCGTCCCCCGGATCGCCGCCCTGGTCGCCCTGGCCCTGATGGTCGGGTACACCTTCGTCCTGGCGCCCCGGCTCTCCCGTGCGCACGACCTGGAGCCGTACACCTTCGCCGGCGCCGCCCCGACGGCGATGCCGAGTTGGCTGACCACCGCCCTGGCCGCGTCACCGACCGCCACCCCCGCGACGGCCGGCCAGAGCCCGACGGCGGCCGCGACGCCCACCACACCGCCCCCGCCCCCGCAGTTCCCGCCGGCCGGCGGCGCGTTCACCGGCATCATGACCAAGCCCGGCCCCTACGACCTCGGCCCGCTCGACGAGTTCACCGCGGCCGTCAAGCACCAGCCGAACGTGCTGGAGTTCTCGGTCGGCTGGTGGGACCGGAAGTTCGACCGCCGGGTCTTCGACACCGTCGCCGAACGCGGCATCATGCCGATGGTCGCCTGGGAGCCCTGGGACTACCGCAAGGAAGCCAAGGAGGACAAGCTCCGCGGCGAGCAGCCGGAGTACTCCCTCTCCAACATCATCGACGGCAGGTTCGACGACTACATCAAGACCTGGGCCGACGGCATCAAGGGCCTCGGCTACCCCGTCGCCCTGCGCTTCGCCCACGAGATGAACGGCTACTGGTACCCCTGGGCCGAGCAGTCCAACGGCAACAAGAAGGGCCAGTACGTCCAGGCCTGGCGGCACGTCCACGACATCTTCAAGCAGGCCGGCGCCACCCGGGTCACCTGGGTGTGGAGCCCCAACGTCGACTACGAGAACGCCACCAGCCTGAACACGCTCTACCCCGGCGACGACTACGTCGACTGGGTCGGCCTGTCCGGCTACTACGGCACCACCGGCGTCGAGAAGTACAAGTCGTTCGACCAGATCTTCCAGCCGACCATCGAGCAGATCCGGGCGTTCAGCCACAAGCCCGTGGTGATCACCGAGACCGGGGCCACCGACACCTCGGGGCTGAAGGCACAGTGGATCACCGAGATGTTCTCGCAGCTCGCCCAGCACCCCGACATCATCGGCGTGATCTGGTACGAGGCGAGGAAGGAGGTCGACTGGCGGGTGGCCGCGTCCCCCGCCGCCGCCCAGGCGTTCGCCGCCGGGGTCTCCGCGCCGCGCTACAACACGCCCTGGACCGTCCACTCCGAGCCGGCCCTGACCGTCACGGCGCCGGCCCCGGCACCCGCCCCTTCCCCCGACGCGCCGGCCTCCCCCAGCCCGTCGGCCACCACCCAGAAGCCTCCGGTCAAGAAGCCGACCTCGCCCGCGACCAAGCCCCGGTCGAGTTCCACGCCCGCCGGGTGAGCACGACCCCGCCCCGGCCCGCGTACCGGCCTACGACACCACCGCCCCGGCCCGCGCACCGGCCGCAGACACCGCAGCAGGGAGGCGAGAGCCCCATGACCCACCCCGTCGTGCCCGGAACCGGGCGCCGCGGCCTGCGCCCGTGGTGGTGGCTCGCGCCGACCATCGCGATCGTGCTGGCCCTGTGCGCGGTGCTGATCCCGCACGACTCGCGGGACCCGCAGGCGCCCGTCCGGGCGACCACGGCCGTCACCCCGTTGCCGGCCGCGACCGCCGGCGAGATCTGCTCCACCGGGCAGAACCGCTACCCGTCCCAGGCCGTCGACTCCGGCCGCTACCTGATCAACCCGAACGAGTGGAACGCCACCGGCGGCCTCTGCATCAGCAGCAGCGGCGCCGGCACCGACTTCCGGGTGACCCGCAGCGGGATCAGCCCCGCCAGCCTCACGGACCCGGACCGCGGCCCCGGCGCCTACCCGCACATCAGCACCCAGCTCCAGCCCGGCACCGGCCCGCTGCCCATCCCGGTGGACAACCTGCGGTACGCGACCAGCAGTTGGCAGACCACCCAGGTCGACGGCGGCGTCTACAACGTCTCGTACGACGTCTGGTACAGCAACAGCCGGACCAGCTGCTCCTTCACCGAGAGCGCCGAGCTGATGATCTGGCTGCGCGGCAACGGCAAGACCCCGTTCGGCCAGCGGACCGGCGACCTACAGGTCGGCGGCACCTCCTACCGCGTGTACGAGGCCCCGAAGAAGAGCAGCCACACCCTGATCACCTACGAGATGGCCACCGGCACGACCTCCGTCACCGACCTGGACCTGCGGGCCTTCACCCGCGACGCCATCCAGCGCGGCTACGTCCCGGCCGGCTCCTACCTGTGCGCCGTCCAGGCCGGGTTCGAGATCTGGGACGGCGGCGCCGGCCTCGGCAGCGACTCCTTCTCGTTCCAGGCCGCCGCCGGACAGCCGAGCGGCGCGATCACCTCGGCCCTGCCCGGTCTCTGTCTGGACAGCCGGGTGGCGGGCGATCCGGCCGCGGTCGGCGCCGGCACCTGCGACGGCTCGCCGGCCCAGACCTGGACGATGGGGGACAACGGCTCGATCGGGCAGAACGGGCGCTGCGTCGAGGACCCGGGCCTCGGTTTCCCCGTCCTCACCGGCTGCACCTCGCGGCCCGACCAGCGCTGGCGGGTGACCCCCACGGGACAGCTCGCCAACCAGGACACGGGGCGCTGCGTCGAGAATCCGGGTGCTGCCGGGAGTGCGGGTCCGAGCGCTGCCGCCAGTGCCGGTCCGAGCGCCTCCTCGAGCGGGACTGCGAGCGCCTCCGCGGGCGCCTCTGCGAGCGCCTCCGCGGGCGGGACCACCCAGGTGCGGATGCGCCCGTGCGATGCCCGTACGGGCCAGGGATGGCACCCTCCAGCCTGAGCAGATTATCGCACGATGAGTCGAACAGTCGTGCCCCGCGACACTACATGTGGGGCTGCATCGGACTCGCGCCACTAGATGTATGCTCATCCCTGCTGTCGATGCAGGGGAACCCGGTGGGAATCCGGGACTGCCCCGCAGCGGTGAGCGAGCGGCTCCAAGAGCCCTGCCCGCGAGTCCGATGACCTGCCGACAGCGTGCGCCACGGCCCTCCCGCAGAGGCCGCGCCAGCACCAGCAGTACCTTCCGGGCCTCGCGGGCGGGCCGGGGATGCCACCGTCGCACGGACGCCGCTTGCGCCCGCGCGCGTGCTCCCCTGCCCCGATCGCCCGGTACTCCGATCACCGCCGACGATCGCCGCCAGGAGAGAGCGCCTTGACCACCGCTGCCTCAGCCACCCTGCCCGCCCAGGGCTCCGGTACCGCCTTCACCGACCCGAAGGTCTCCGACCCCGGCGGCGCCCTGCTGCGGCTGCTCACCGACCGCAGCGTCGACCTCACCGAGGTCGACCCCGGCCATGTCGCCGCCGCCGCGCTGCGCGGCCGCCACGCCGGCTCGGACTTCGCCGAGCTGCGCGGGCTGGCCGTGGACGCCGCCGCGTCGATGATCGCCGAGGACCCCCAGTACTCGAAGCTCGCCGCCCGCCTGCTCGCCCTGGAGATCGTCGACGAGGCGAACAGCCAGGGCTCCACGTCCTTCTCCGCCTCGATCACCGTCGGCCACGCCGAGGGCCTGATCGGCGACACCACCGCGGAGTTCGTCGCCAAGCACGCCGCCGCCCTGGACGCGCTGATCGACACCAAGGGCGACGACCGCTTCGAGTACTTCGGCCTGCGCACCGTGCAGTCCCGCTACCTGCTGCGCCACCCGATCACCCGCAAGGTGATCGAGACCCCGCAGCACTTCCTGCTCCGCGTCGCCTGTGGCCTGGCGGTCGGCGACAACGAGCAGTCCGTGCGCGAAGTCGCCGAGCTGTACGGCCTGATGAGCCGCCTGGAGTACCTGACCTCCTCGCCGACGCTCTTCAACTCCGGCACCCGCCACCCGCAGATGTCGAGCTGCTACCTGCTCGACTCCCCGCTGGACAACCTGGACTCGATCTACAACCGCTACGCGCAGATCGCCCGCCTGTCCAAGCACGCCGGCGGCATCGGCCTGTCCTACTCGCGCATCCGCTCGCGCGGCAGCCTGATCCGCGGCACCAACGGCAAGTCCAACGGCATCGTGCCGTTCCTGCGCACCCTCGACTCCTCCGTCGCCGCCGTCAACCAGGGCGGCCGTCGCAAGGGCGCCGCCTGCGTCTACCTGGAGACCTGGCACGCCGACATCGAGGAGTTCCTCGAGCTGCGCGACAACACCGGCGAAGAGGCCCGCCGCACCCACAACCTCAACCTGGCGCACTGGATCCCGGACGAGTTCATGCGCCGGGTCAACGCCAACGCGGACTGGTCGCTGTTCTCCCCGGCCGACGTGCCCGAGCTGGTCGACCTGTGGGGCGCCGACTTCGACGAGGCCTACCGCAAGGCCGAGCTGGCCGGCAAGGCCGTGCGCACCATCCCCGCGCAGACCCTGTACGCCCGCATGATGCGCACCCTCGCGCAGACCGGCAACGGCTGGATGACCTTCAAGGACGCCTCCAACCGCGCCGCCAACCAGACCGCGCTGCCGGGCCGCACGGTGCACTCCTCCAACCTGTGCACCGAGATCCTGGAGGTCACGGACGACTCCGAGACCGCCGTCTGCAACCTCGGCTCGGTCAACCTCGGCGCCCACGTGGCCCCCGGGGCGTCCGCCGACGACCTGCTGGGCGCCATGGACTGGGAGCGGCTCGACGCCACCGTGCGCACCGCCGTCACCTTCCTCGACCGCGTCGTGGACATCAACTTCTACCCGACCACCGAGGCCGGCACCTCCAACTCCCGCTGGCGGCCCGTGGGCCTCGGCGTGATGGGCCTCCAGGACGTCCTCTTCAAGCTGCGGCTCGACTTCGACTCCGCCGAGGCCGCCCGGCTGTCCACGCTGATCGCCGAGCGCATCATGCTCACCGCCTACGAGCGCTCCGCCGACCTGGCCGAGCGGCTCGGCCGCCACGAGGCGTACGGCGAGACCCGCGCCGCCCGCGGCGAACTGCACATCGACCACTTCCCGACGGCCGCCCCGCAGTGGGCCGACCGCTGGACCGCGCTGCGCGCCCGCATCGCCGAGACCGGCCTGCGCAACTCGCTGCTGCTGGCCATCGCGCCGACCGCGACCATCGCGTCCATCGCCGGCGTGTACGAGTGCATCGAGCCGCAGGTGTCCAACCTGTTCAAGCGCGAGACGCTCAGCGGCGAGTTCCTCCAGGTCAACCCGTACCTGGTGCGCGAGCTCAAGGAGCTCGGCGTCTGGGACCAGCAGACCCGCGACGCGCTGCGCGACGCCAACGGATCGGTGCAGGAGCTGAACTGGCTGCCCGCCGAGGTGCGGTCGCTGTACCGCACCGCGTGGGAGCTGCCGCAGCGCGCGCTGATCGACCTGGCCGCGGCCCGCATGCCGTACCTGGACCAGAGCCAGTCGCTGAACCTGTTCATGGCGGCGCCGACCATCGGCAAGCTCAGCTCGATGTACGCCTACGCGTGGAAGGTCGGTCTCAAGACCACCTACTACCTGCGTTCGCGCCCGGCCACCCGCATCGCCCAGGCCGCGTCGGGTACCGCCCGCGCCGCCGCGCCGGTGCCGGCCAACACGATCCCGGTGGGCACCCCGACCCTCACCCCGGAGGAGGAGGCCGCGCTGGCCTGCTCCCTGGAGAACCCCGAGTCCTGCGAGGCCTGCCAGTGAGCACCCCCGAAGACCGCAAGATGCTGCTCGACCCCGGCTTCGAGCTGACCCTGCGCCCGATGCGCTACCCGTCGTTCTACGACCGGTACCGGGACGCCATCAAGAACACCTGGACGGTCGAGGAGGTCGACCTTCACTCGGACGTCGCCGACCTGGCGAAGCTGAGCGAGGGCGAGCGCCACCTCATCGGGCGCCTCGTCGCGTTCTTCGCGACGGGCGACTCGATCGTCGCGAACAACGTGGTGCTGAGCCTCTACAAGCACATCAACTCCCCGGAGGCGCGGCTCTACCTGAGCCGGCAGCTGTTCGAGGAGGCCGTGCACGTCCAGTTCTACCTGACGCTGCTCGACACCTACCTTCCGGACCCGGAGGACCGCAACGCGGCCTTCGCCGCGGTGGAGAACATCCCCTCCATCCACCAGAAGGCCCAGTTCTGCTTCAAGTACATGAACGCGGTCGACCACATCGACTCGCTGCAGACGAAGGAGGACAGGCGGGCGTTCCTGCTCAACCTGATCTGCTTCGCGGCGTGTGTGGAAGGCCTGTTCTTCTACGGCGCGTTCGCCTACGTGTACTGGTTCCGGAGCCGGGGCCTGCTGCACGGTCTCGCGACCGGTACCAACTGGGTGTTCCGCGACGAGTCCATGCACATGGACTTCGCGATGTCGGTCGTCGACACCGTGCGCGAGGAGGAGCCCGACCTCTTCGACGAGGAGATGGCCAAGCAGGTCACGGAGATGCTGGAGGAGGCTGTCGAGGCCGAGCTCCAGTTCGCCCAGGACCTGTGCGGCGACGGTCTGGCCGGCATGAACACCGACTCGATGCGCCAGTACCTGGAGGCCGTGGCCGACCAGCGCCTGGCCCGCCTGGGCATGCCCATCCGGTACGGGTCCACCAACCCGTTCGGCTTCATGGAGCTCCAGAACGTCCAGGAGCTGACCAACTTCTTCGAGCGCCGGGTGTCGGCGTACCAGGTGGCTGTCGAGGGCTCGGTCTCCTTCGACGACGACTTCTAGAAGAGCCGGATACGACAGAGGTGCCCCGCACGGCCACAGCCCGTGCGGGGCACCTCTGTCGTATCAGTCGGTAGAAAACTCGCCGGACTTGACCCCGGCGAGGAAGGAGGACCACGCGTCAGCCGGGAAGAGCAGAGCCGGCCCGTCAGGGTCCTTCGAGTCACGTACCGGTACGACACTGCTGAAGGAGTGGGCTTCCCGCCATCGGGAAGCGGCTCAGGGTCTGGGCCGATAGCCGTCGCTCGACGAGCACCCCGGCCGGCCGGGCCTTGGTGGCGCAGGAAGTCGGCCGGTTCGACTTCCTGCGCCACAACGAAGATGCGCGCACCGGTCGACGCACCACGGCAGTGCTATCGGCGTGCTCCACCCGTCCGGCTGAACTCCCGGGGCCACACCGGCACCGCACGCACACGTACCGCCCACCTCCGGTTACGGTCCGGCGCACAGCCGTACGACGAGACGAGAGGGGCCCACGGTGACGACGACCGGAATCCTGGACTACGAGAGCGACGCGATCGTCCAGCTGATGAACATCGCGGAGAAGGACTGGACGGAGCAGGAGCTCAAGGACGCGCTGCAGCGGGCGATCATGCTGGAGCTGTCCACCATCCCGCCCTACGCCACCGCGCTCTGGTCGATCACCAGCCAGGACAGCACCCAACCCGTCCGCAACACCATCCGGGAGATCATCTTCGATGAGATGTCGCACTTCGGCCTGGTCTGCAACATGCTCACCAGCATCGGCGGCACCGTCGTCCTCACCGACCCCGCCACCGTCCCGAAGTACCCGGGCGAGCTGCCCGGCGGGGTCAACCCGGGGCTGGTCGTCTCCCTCAGCGGGCTGACGCGGGAGTCGGCGGGCCTCTTCTCCGACATCGAGAAGCCCGAGAACCCCCTCGCCTTCGCCGCCGACGGCAACACCATCGGCGCCTTCTACCAGCGGATCGCCGACGTCTTCCCCAACTTCGCCCACCTGCTCACCGGTCAGAACCAGGTGACCTTCCCGCTCTCGAGCCACGGCGCCGGCAACGACATCGTCCCGATGAACACCATCGACGACGTCCTGAAGGCGATCCACATCATCCAGACCCAGGGCGAGGGCACCACGGCATCCCCGGACAACCCCTTCCCGGGCGCCCCGGGCGAACTCGCCCACTACTACGCGTTCAAGGAGATCGCCGTCGGCAAGAAGCTGGTCAAGAACCCCACCACGGGGAGGTTCGAGTTCACCGGCCCCGACGTCCCGCTCCCGGACACCGCCCCCGTCGCCCGTGTCCCCGAGGGCGGCTGGGCCAACGACCCCGCCAACACGCCCGACCAGGCCACCGCCACCGCGCTGCACGACTTCAACAAGACCTACAGCGACATGCTCCGCGCCCTCTGCTCGGCCTGGAGCGGCAACCCGAACTCGCTCTTCGACGCGATCGGGCACATGGGCGATCTGGGCGACGCCGCACGGACGATCAACGCCATCAAGCTCCCATCGGACCCCCACCTCGTCTACGGCCCGGAGTGGCTCTTCGTCGCCAACTGACCGGACGCGTGCCCCCGCCCGCCCGGCACGGAACGCCGGGCGGGCGGGGGCAGGGCAAGCGGGGGCAGGGCAAGCGGGGGCAGGGCAAGCGGACAGGTCACGCCTCCGCGACGGCCTCCAGCGGGCTCAGGGCCGCCGCCCGCCGGGCCGGGACGGCCGCCGCGACCGCGCCGAGCGCGAGCGATCCCAGGCAGACGAGGGTCAGCGTCCCCCAGGGCAGCGCCAGCGCGTACTGCTCCATCGCACCGCCCGCCAGCGCCCCGACCGCCCAGGCGCCGAACAGCCCGCCGGCCAGGCCGAGCAGGGTGCCGAACGCGGCGACCGTCACGGCCTCCAGGCGGATCATCCGACGGACGCCGGCCCGATCCATGCCGATGGCCCGCAGGACACCGATCTCCCGCGTCCGTTCGGTGACGGACATCGCCAGCGTGTTGACGATCCCGAGCGCGGCGATCACGACGCCGATCGCGAGCAGCCCGTACATCAGCGTCAGCAGGTCGCTCATCGTCCCCGCCGCCTCGCGCACCAGCGCGGCCCGGTCCTGCACCTTGAGCAGCGGGTTGTTGCCCACCGCCGTCCGCAGCCCGTTCTCCGTCGCGCCTTCGCCGCGCACCAGGACCCGCTGGACGGTGCCGGGCCTGTAGCTGTCGCGCTGCACCTCGTCGCGGGTGCCCAGCACATCGTGGGCGGTGGGGTTGTCCCGGTAGACGCCCACCACGGTGTAGTGCGCGAACTCCTCGCTCCGCCCGATGCGCGCGTCGACCTGCCCGCCCGTGCTCACCCCGGTCTCCCGGGCGACGCTGCTGGAGACGGCGATCCGGCCGGGCCCGAGGTCCTTCGCCGAGCCGCTCACGAAGTCGAGGTTCATCACCTGGTCGAGGGCCGCCGGGTCGACGCCGGAGATCTCCCGGACGCGACCGCCCACGACCGCCGTGGAGTCCGCGACCGCGCTGACGCTCCGCACTCCCGGGGCGCCGGCCACCCGCTGCACGGCGGCCGGGTCGATGCCGGTCATGGTGTTGCCGGTGCTGATCACGTAGTCGGCGCCGAGCCCGTCCGCGACCTGCCGGTCCAGGGCCTGCCCGGTCGAGTTGCCGATGGTGGCGAGCCCGCTGACCAGCGCGGTGCTGATGAGCAGTGTGGCGGCGGTCGCCGCCGTGCGCCTCGGGTCGCGCAGCGCGTTCTGCTGGGCCAGGAGGCCAGGGGTGCCGAATCGCCGGATCACACGCCCGGTCACCCGGATCACGGGGGCGGCGAGGGCCGGCGCCAGCACGATCAGGGCGACGACGAGGACGCCGCAGCCGAGCATCGCACGGCGCAGGTTCTCCTCCGAGGCGTCCTTCGCCGAGCCCGCGAGCGAGACCAGCAGACCGACGCCGAGCAGCAGCAGGACCGCCCCGGCGATCGGACGCAGCCACGAGCGCCCACCGGGCTGCGCGGCGGAGCGCAGCGCCTCGATCGGTGCGATCCGCGCCGCCCGGCGCGACGGCAGCCAGGCGGCCAGCACGGTCACCCCGACGCCGACGAACAGCGCCGCCGCCACCGGTCGGGGCCCGATCACCAGTGGGCCCTCCGGCAGCCGGTTCCCGTCGCCGCTCAGCAGCCGGGGCAGCACGGACGCGATGCCGAGTCCGCCGATGAATCCGATCACCGACGCGGCGAGCCCGACCAGCACGGCCTCGGCCAGCAGGGAACGGACCACCTGGCGGCGGGTGGCGCCGACCGCCCGCAGCAGCGCGAGCTCCCGGGTGCGCCGGGCGACGAGCATGGTGAAGGTGTTGACCACGAGGAACGAGCCGATGAACAGGGACACGCCCGCGAAGACCATCGGCATCTTCTGGTAGCCCCGGGTCAACACCCCGACGTAGAGGGCCTGTTGGTCGGCCTGCGCCTGTCCGGTGGTGGTCTCGGCACGGTCCGTCGGGAGCATCCCGGCGATCCGCTGCGCCAGCTCGTACGGCCCGGTGCCCGGGGCCGCCGAGACGTCGATGCCGGTGTAGTGGCCGGGGGTCGCGAACAACCGCTGTGCGGTGGCCCGGTCGAAGAGGGTGAGCGTACCGCCGGCCGTGACCCGGGTGTCCCGGGTCGTGACGATGCCGACCAGGCGCGCCGTGAGGGCGGGGCCGTCCGTCGCGAGCGTGACCGTGTCCCCCAGGTGGAGGCGGCCCGCGGCGGCGGTGCCCCGGTCCACGGCGATCTCCTCGGCGGCGGCGGGGGCGCGCCCCTCGACCAGGGGGTATCGCCCCTGGTCGTACGCGGCCGCGAGGTTCGTCCCCGGCTTGACCCGCAGCGGTGTGCCGTCGGCCGCGTTCAGGACGGCGCTCCCGTCGGCGGACGGCCGGACCGCGGCGACCCCGGGCACGTCGGCGAGACGGCGCGCGAGCGCGTCCGTCAGCACGCTCGGCTGGTCGGGCGCGGCGGGGGACTCCTTCGCGGTGACGGTGACCGCGATGTCGGCGAAGTTCCTGGTGGCGGCGGCCCGGTGGGCGGCGGCGGTGGAGTCCGCGAAGACGAGGGTGCCGGAGACGAAGGCGACGCCGAGGCAGACCGCGAGGACGGTCATCAGCAGACGGGCCTTGTGCGCCAGTACGTTGCGCAGGGCTGTGGTCAGCATGAGCAGCTTTCGGAGGTGTCGGGAGGAGAAGGGGCGCGGACTCGGCGCCGGCTCAGCCGGCGAAGGACTTCATGACGTCGAGCACCCGGTCCGGCGTCGGGTGCGCCATCTCGTCGACCAGCCGCCCGTCGGCCAGGAACACCACCCGGTCCGCGTAGCCGGCGGCCACCGGGTCGTGCGTCACCATGACCACCGTCTGGCCCAACTCCCGTACGGAGTCCCGCAGGAAGCCGAGGACCTCGGCCCCGGCCCGGGAGTCGAGGTTGCCGGTCGGCTCGTCGCCGAACACGATCGCGGGCCGCGCGACCAGCGCCCGGGCGACCGCGACGCGCTGCTGCTGCCCACCGGACAGTTCGGCCGGGCGGTGGCCGAGGCGCTGGGACAGCCCGACCATCGACACCACGCGCTCCAGCCACTCCCGGTCCACCCGCCGCCCGGCGAGCGACAGCGGGAGCGTGATGTTCTCCAGCGTGGTCAGGGTGGGCAGCAGGTTGAACGCCTGGAAGATGAAGCCGACCCGGTCCCGCCGCAGCTGGGTGAGCTGCCGGTCGCCCAGGCCGCCCAGTTCCGTCGTACCGATCCGGACGGAGCCCGACGTGGGGGTGTCGAGACCGGCGGCGCAGTGCATCAGGGTGGACTTGCCGCAGCCGGACGGGCCCATGATCGCGGTGAACTCGCCCTCCCGGAAGGCGATGCTCACCCGGTCCAGCGCCGTGACCCGGGTGTCGCCGTTGCCGTAGACCTTCGTCAGGTCGGCGGTGGCGGCCGCGATCCCGGGTGTGGTGTGCAGGGTGAGGGAGTTGGCGGTCACGAGGGGACTCCGTCTTCGAGGTGCGGATCGGTGCACGTCGAAGGGTGTCCGGTGCACGTATCAGGCCCCTGGGCCGCCGTGTATCAGCGCCCGCGCCAGTCGGCAGCAGTTCGGTAGCAAGCGGCTGTCCAGCACGCGTTGTGCAGCAAGCAGTTCCGTAGCAAGCGGTCGTGCGGCAGCGCGTCAGTCCGGCAGTCGCAGGGTGGCCACCGCGCCGCCGTCCGCGGCGTTGGCGAAGCTCAGCTCCGCGCCGAGCAGTCGGGCCTGTCCTGCCGCGATGGTCAGGCCGAGCCCGTGGCCCGTGCCGCGCTCGGCGGCGCCGGTCCGGAACCGGCGTGGGCCGTGCCGCAGCAGGTCGGCGGGGAAGCCGGGGCCGTGGTCGCGCACGACGACGGTGCGTCCCTCAACCGTGACCAGCACCGGGGCGGCCCCGTGCCGGTGCGCGTTGACGACGAGGTTGCCGACGATCCGTTCCAGCCGCCGGGGGTCGGTCTCCACCGACGCCGACGGCGAGGATGCCGCCGACGCCGTGTCAGCCTCGGCAACCGCTGCCACGCAGACCTCGGCCTCGAACCCGGTGCGCGCCACGGCCTCCCGGACGACGGCGCCCAGCGGCACCCGGGCCCGTACGGGCTGTTCCGCCCCGGCGTCCAGCCGCGAGATCTCCAGCAGGTCCTCGACCAGTCCGCGCAGGTCGCGCACCCGCGCCCGGATGAGGTCCTCCGTCTCGCCGGGCGGCAGCAGGTCGGCGGCGGCGAGCAGCCCGCCGATCGGGGTGCGCAGCTCGTGTGCCACGTCGGCCGTGAACTGCCGTTCCGTCCGGAGCAGTCGGCCGAGGCTGTCGGCCATCGCGTCCACCGTCGCCGCGATGTCCGCCACTTCGTCGTCGCCCTTGGTGGGCCCGGTGCGGGCGTCGAGGTCCCCGGCGGAGATGCGGTCCGCGGTCTCGGCGACCCGCCGCAGTCTGCGGGCGAGCAGCCCGGCCCCGTACACCGCGGCCGGCGTGGCCACGGCGAGGGCGAGCAGCGAGGCCACCGCCATCGCCACGTCCAGCCGGGGCAGATCGGACAGCTCCGGGCCCATGTTGATCCGTACGGCCAGCACCGGGCTGCCCGGGCCGCCGGTGCGCTGGGCGGCCCAGGCGCTCGGGCCCGCGTTGCCCTCGACGCGTCCGTCGTACGCGGTGTGCCGGTTCCCGTCGGCCGGGTGCCGCAAGCCGGCGGGCAGGTCGGCCGGGTCGAGTTCGGCGCCGTCGGCCAGTGCTCCGGTGCGCCGGTAGACGTCCACGGCCGAGTACACGGCGTTGAAGGCCCGCGCCTCGGCCCGGCTGCGGATGTCCTGGGCGGTCCACAGGTGCACCAGCACGCCGACCGCCGCCGCGACCAGGCAGGCGGTGGCGGCGGCGAGGGCGGCGATCTTCCAGCGCAGCGAGGCCCGACGCCGACGGAGCGTACGCATCGCGTTCAGCGCTTGAGCTTGTAGCCGAAGCCGCGGACCGTCTCGATCCGCTCCCGGCCGAGCTTGCGGCGCAGCCGCTGCACGCACAGGTCCACCACCCGGCTGTCGCCGTCCCAGCCGTACTCCCAGACGTTGCGCAGCAGGGTGTGCCGCTCCAGCACCACGCCGGGGTGGGCCGCGAACTCCAGCAGCAGCTTGAGTTCGGTCGGGGTCAGCGCGACCGGGAGTCCGCCGACGGACACCTCCATGCCGGCGGTGTCGACGGTCAGGTCCCCGAACACCAGGACCTTGCCCTCGCCCTCGGCAGCGGCAGCGGCCTCGGGCGAGGGGACGGGTGTGTACGTCGCCCGCCGCAGCAGCGAGCGGATGCGCGCCACCAGCACGAAGGTGTCCACGGGCTTGACCACGTAGTCGTCCGCCCCGGCCTCCAGTCCGGCGACGACGTCGAGCCCGTCGCCGCGCGCGGACATCATCAGCACCGGCACCAGGCTGGTCTCCCGGATCCGGCGGCACAGGCCGATCCCGTCGAGTCCGGGCAGCATCACGTCGAGGACGAGCAGGTCGAACTGCTCGGCCCGGAACAGCTCCAGCCCCGTGAGGCCGTCGGCCGCGGCCGTCATCTCGTAGCCGTAGCGTTCCAGCGCGACGGTGAAGGAGCGGCGCATCAGGTCGTCGTCCTCCACCAGCAGCACGCGGACCGGGCGCGGGGACGGTGCGGGCGAGGACACGGGCGGCGGGCTCCAGTTCCCTCGGCGGCGGACAAGGGAACGATACGGCAGATACCGGACGCGCCCGCCGTGTGGAACCGGTCGACGGCAGACCGAGCGCTCGTTGATACCCACCCGATACGGAACCCCGCCCGAGGAGCCCGGCTCACCCAGCGCTGCCGCCGGGGCCGTCCGCGCGCAGCCCCTCGGCGAACGCGCGCGCCGCCGCCAGGTCGTCGCCGTCCGGCCGCGCCTTGTTGATGCCGCCTACCAGCTTGAAGGGGAGCCAGGTGTCGAAGGCCCGGCAGGAGAAGGCGCCGGCCACCTCGAAGCCCTTCCGTTCGAGCTGCCGCACCAGGGGGCGGGTGAAGGGCCGGACCGGCAGCTCCGGCAGCCCGCTGGTGGCGAACACGAACGCCCGCTGCCGCTGCCCCTGCCGTTGCCCCTGGGGAGCCCGCTCGGGAACCGACCGGACGAAGTGGCGCAGCCGTGGGTGGAACTGCCCCGTGAAGATCCCCGAGCCGAAGCCCACCAGGTCGTAGCCGGAGAGCCCGGCCGCGTCGACCTGTTCGGGCTCGACCACCGGGGCCGACAGCACCCGGCCCATGGCCTCGGCGATCCTCCTCGTGTTTCCGTGGGACACGGACGCGCACACGATGACGGCCTTCATGACGGTTCCCCTTCCGTTCGGTCACTTCCGAGGAATGGACCGGACGGGGCGGGAGAACGTGACATCGTCGGCCGGGAACGCCGAAGGCCGGCGCGGAAGGGTCCGCACCGGCCTTCGTCGAAGTCCGACAGCCGCTCCGCCGTCAGGCGTTCGGCACGGTCGCGTACTTCGCCGTGCCCTCGGCCATCTGCTTCAGGGCGTCCTTGCGGTCGCGCTTGGACAGCTTGTCGATGTAGAGGGTGCCGTACAGGTGGTCGGTCTCGTGCTGCAGGCAGCGGGCGAAGAAGCCGGTGCCCTCGACGCGGATCGGCTTGCCGTCCTTGTCGACGCCGGTCACGGCCGCGTAGTCCGGGCGCGGCAGCTCGGCGTAGGCGGTGGGGACGGACAGGCAGCCCTCGTTGCCGTCGTCGAGGAGGCGCCGACGGTCGGCCGGGTACTCCTCGAGCGTCGGGTTGATCACGTGGCCGATGTGGCGCACGCCCTCGTCGTCCGGGCAGTCGTAGACGAAGACCTTGAGGTCCACGCCGATCTGGTTGGCGGCGAGGCCGACGCCCTCGGCGGCGTACATGGACTGGAACATGTCGTCGATGAGCGCGGAGAGCTCGTCGTCGAAAGCGGTGACGTCCTTGACCTCGCGGTGCAGGACGGGGTTGCCGACGACGGTGATCGGACGGGCGGTGCCCCTGCCGAGGTCGGGCTCCTCGCCGACCACCTTCACGGGAGCCTCGGGCGCCGCCCCCTCCACGTCGTGCTCGTGCTCGTGCGAGTGGTCGTGCTGCTCGGCCTGGTCCGCCATGTCTTCCGCTTCCATAGGTCTACACGTACCTCACCAGGGTACTCAGCAGACTTCTTCGAGATCCCGGTAAGCCCGGGTTCCCGGGGAGCCGGTGACCCAGCGGTCCAGCAGCACCCGCACCAGGTGGGCGGGGGCGGCGATCCCGCACTCGCGCTCGACCAGCCAGGACATCCCGGCCGCGCCGCCCTGGCTGAGGTGGCTGAGGTGGCCGGGGTGGGCGGCGTCGCCGTCGTCGTGCGGGTCGTGGTGGGCGGCGACCCCGTCGTCGGAGGCCATCCGGCTCTCCGAGCAGGCGCGGCAGAGCAGCCGCACCGAGGAGGTCCAGTCCTCGGCGGCGTAGCCGGCGTCGGCGACGAGCCGCTCCAGGGCGTCACGGTCCCCGGCCGTGGCGGCCTGCAGCAGCACCACGTAGGTCGGCACCGGGGAGGGCGCCCACAGCTCGATCTCGTCGAACACGGGGTAGGCGACGCCGTCGGTGACCCGCTCGCCGTGCGGGGCGCCGTCGTGCAGCACCACCTCGCCCCAGCGGCGGCCGGAGGAGGGCAGCGGGATGGAGAGGACCTCGATCCGGGCCGGGTCCAGGCGCCGGCCCCAGACCACCTCGGACTCGCCGTCCGGGGAGAGCCGCACCGGGGTGGTGCCGAGGTCCAGGCTGACCGGACCGTCGGGCTGCCCGCCGGGGCCGCCCGGCAGCTTGAGCCCGTACGCCTGCCAGGCGCGGCGTGCCAGCGGCCAGTCCTGCAGGGCGGTGGCGGTGATGCCGAGGTTCCACCAGTCGGGGGCGCCGTGTTCGCGGTCCAGTAGGGCTACGGCACGCAGGCCGGCCGAGCGGGCCTGCTCCCAGTCGCGGCGGAACTTGTGCAGGAGGGCGAGGTTGAACCAGGAGTCGGAGAGCCAGGGCTCCAGGTCGGCGGCCATCACCAGCAGCGCGCCGGCGTCCTCGTAGCGGCCGTCGCCGATCAGCGTGAAGGCCCGGTCGGTCGTCTGCCGCCAGGTGGCGGACGGCCGGTGCCGTGCCCGGTGGAAGATCCTCACGTTCGTCCCTGCCGTCGTCGTCCGCTCAAGTCCCGTGCCACCCGTGCCCGTACCGTCTTGGACGGCGTACGGGGCTCGGTGCCCCGGGTCGGTGTTCCACGCTACGACCGCATCCAACCACGCTCGCCCCCGCCCGCGCTCCCCACCGCCGAGGTTGGGGCCGCCCCTCCCCAGCCTGCCCGCCCGATCGCGCCCTCTCAACCCCTGGCGGGGCGGACCCCGTTCGGCGGACCGAAAACCCCGGGCCGACGGCCCCGCTCCCCCGCCCGCCCCGGCCACGGGCCCCGGCCCCGACGTCCGGCCCGCGGCCCCGAGCCGAAGCCCCGAACTGCAGCCCCGAACCCCGGCCCTGACCTGCAGCTCCGAACCTCAGCCGCGGGCCTGTCCGCCGACCCGGGCCAGGGCGTCCACCACCCGGGCGTCGTAGACCCGGCCGCGGCCCAGCCGGATCACCTCCAGCGCCTCCAGCCGCCCGACCGCCTCGCCGACGCCCCGGCCGCGGGCCGCGGTGAGCAGGTCGTCGTGGGCGTTGGCGACCCGGATGATCCGGGCCGCGAGCGGCACCGGGCCCTCGCCGCCAGCCGGCCCGGCGCAGGGGTCGGCCAGCCGGGCGACCTGCTCGGCGACCTGCCGGGGCACCCCGGTGCGGCTGATCACCTCGCTGCCCAGCCGGGCGATCCGCTGCTGCTCGGCGCAGGGCAGCACCGCGGTGGCACCGTCCGGCACCGGTTCGACCAGGGAGAGCTGGCCGACGTCGTGCATCAGCGCGGCGTACTCCAACAGGGCGAGCTCGCGGGTGCCCAGGCCCAGCTCGCGCCCGAGGGCGCACGCCGTGTCCGCGACCCGGCGCGCGTGCCCGTGCGGGGTGTAGCCGGCCACCTCGGTGGCCCGGGCGAGGCTGGCGATGGTCTGCCCGGTGGTGGCCCGCACCGCCGCGGCGCGCCGGAAGGACACCTGGGCGAGCAGCAGCGGGGTGCAGAACAGCGGCAGCGCCCAGAGTCCGACCTCACCGGCCGCGAGGCTGACCAGCATGCCGGTGGCGACGATCGCCGAGCCGATGCCGAACAGCGAGCGCAGCTCGTCCTCCAGGGCCGCCGGGAACCGCAGTCCGCCCCCCGAACGGCGCAGCAGGGCCGCCAGGGTCGCGTCGCACAGCGCGGCCAGCGCGGCGACGGCCGTCAGGAACGCCCCGTACGCCGGGCCCTCGGGCGAGAAGCGGTCGACCAGGCCGCCGTTGTACAGCGGCTGGAAGACGGCGGCCGCGAAGCCGACGGCGAGCAGCCGACGGGCGGCGCTGTCGCGACGGGCCGGGTCGGCCCAGGGCGGGCGGCGGTGCGGGCGGTCGGGGTGGTGCGACAGGGCGAGCCCGGGCAGCCAGGCCAGCAGCAGGCCGACGCCGGTCGCCGCGACCACCTGGAGCGTCCCGTGCGCGGTCGGCACTCCGCGCAGCGGCCCGAGCAGCGCGTAGGCCAGCGCGCCGGCCGCGCCGATGGGCGCCTGTTCGCGATCCCCCGGAAGGGTGATGCGGACGCATTCGCCGAGCGCGATCAGCACGATGAACGCCAGCGCGACCCTGGGCTCCGCGACCCCGCGCACCGCGACCGCGCCCAGCGCGAGCGCCAGCAGCGCGGCGGCGGCCACGTGCACGGCACGGGCGGTGGGCCCGCACGCCGTCCGGCCGGGGAGCGTCCGGCCGCGGGCCCTGCGGCCGAGGACCGCGCGCCCGGGCGCCGTCACGACTGCCCGGCCGCGGGGACGCCGCCCTGGGACGGCACCCGGGAGGGAGCCGCCCGAACGGGTTCGGGCACCCCGAGCGGGATGTCCGGGACGGCCCGCACGCAGTCCTCGGAGTGCACCACGGGCTGCCAGTCGTGCACGGCCAGCGCGTCGATCAGCGCCCGCACCATCACCGGGTCGAACTGGCTGCCCGAGCAGCGTTCCAGCTCGGCCACCGCCTCGGCGACCGGGCGGCCGCGCCGGTAGGAGCGGGTGGAGGTCATCGAGTCGAAGGCGTCGGCGACCGAGATGATCCGGGCGAACTCGGGGATCTGCTCGCCGGCCAGCCCGCTCGGGTAGCCGCGGCCGTCCATCCGCTCGTGGTGGTGCAGGATCCCGGCGTGCGCCTCGCCGAGGAAGTCGATCCCGCGCACCAGCTCGTACCCGTACACCGGGTGGATCTCCACGGCCCGGCGCTCCGCCTCGCTGAGGGGACCGTTTCTGCGCAGCAGCTCGGTGGCCACCCCGAGCTTGCCGACGTCGTGCAGGATCCCCGAGAAGCGCAGGGTGCGCAGCCGCTCGGCCTCCATGCCGAGCTGAGTGGCGATCAGCACCGAGGCCCGGCCGACCCGTTCGCTGTGCCCGCGGGTGTACGCGTCCTTGATCTCCACGGCCTGCACCAGCGACTGCACGGTGGCCTGGTGGGCGTCCTGCTCACGCTGGCCCTGGGCGAACACCCAGGCGGAGATGGACAGCGGCAGCAGCGCCAGCAGCGCCGCGAACGCGCCGTACGGGCCCTGCCACAGCACCGCGACCATCAGCCCGCCGGCCGCGTGCACCAGCACCGGCAGTCCGCACACCGAGCAGGCCCCGCGCAGCAGCACCCCGGCCCCGCGGCCCTCGCTGAGCATCACCATCACGCCCACCACCACGCCGTTGACCAGGCAGAACGCGGCGACGGCGGCGAAGCCGGGCAGCAGCGCGGCCGGGAAGCGGGAGCCCAGCAGCAGCTGCGGGCCGCACAGCAGGTGGAACACGACCGAGGAGGTGAAGGCGCACAGCGCGAGCTGGGAGCCGTTGAACAGCTGCCGCCCTCGGCAGCCGGGCCCGCTCGGGCCGCCGAGCAGCGCGGCCGGGGCGGCGACCAGGGCGGCGGCGGCCGGAGGGAGCATCAGGACCCCGGCGAACAGCACCGGGAAGAAGGCGTTCGCCCCCGGTCGGGCGGGCACCCGCCCGGGCAGTGCCGGGCGGCGCAGCAGTCGGCGCACCAGCACCAGGCAGGGCGTCGGCAGGCCCTGGGCCAGTGACTCCCAGCAGCCGTGCAGGAAGGCCAGCAGGCCGACCTTGGGCCAGTCCACCGGTTCGCCGAGCCAGCGCGGCACCCCCGGGGTGGCCCCGGCGGGCAGCAGCGGCACCAGGCAGCACAGTGCCGCCACCGGGACGGCCACCAGGTAGCGCGCCGCACCCGGCGGCAGGGTCGCGCCTCCACTGTCGGTAGCGATCTCGGCCTCCCCGCCGTCCGGGCCCGTGTTGCCTCAGCGCGCCGGGCGAACCGACGGTGAGCGTCCGTCAGGAGGATAGGCCGCCGTCCGGGCGCGGGGACGCATGGTCGCGCAATGGCGCAGTTGGCGCACCGCCAACTCACCCGTACGAGTGACGGCGCATGCGAGCAGAACGGGAGCGGCCCCGGGAGCGCACGCTCCCGGGGCCGCTGAACTCCCTGATGACCGAACTCGCTGACTACCGCGCTCGGCCGGTGACCGCCCGGACGGCGTGACGGCCGGTCACTCCGCCGGGGCGCCCGCCTCGACGGGCGCGCCGGGGCGCCCGGCCGGCTCCTCGCCGGCCCCGCCCTGCGCCGCCTTCGGCGTCGGCCTGGGCGCCGGCCGGGCGGACTCGACGTGCACCTCGACGGCGCTCTCCGCCGCGACCACCACCGGCTCGCCCGAGCGCTGCCCGGCCCGGATCGAGTCGATCCTGGCGAGCACCTTGCTGCGCAGGTCGGCCGGGGTGTCGTCGCACCCGCAGGAACGCTTGATCAGCGCCTTGATCGCCTGTTCCAGCCCGTACTGCTTCAGGCAGGGCGAGCACTCCTCGAAGTGCACGCGCAACTTGGCGCAGTCGCCCTCGGCCATCTCGTTGTCGAGGAATTCATAGAGGTGGTCGAGGACCTCGCCACACTCGGTGTCGTGCGGATCGCCGCAGCTCATGAGCCCGAGCCCTTCGCTTCCTGCCCTGCCCCGCTGCCGGCCGGGACCAGCCCGCGCTCACGGGCGTAATCCTCCAGCATGCCGCGCAGCTGACGGCGGCCGCGGTGCAGTCGGGACATCACCGTACCGATGGGAGTACCCATGATGTCCGCGATCTCCTTGTACGCAAAGCCTTCTACGTCCGCGAGATAGACGGCGATCCGGAATTCCTCCGGGATGGCCTGGAGCGCGTCCTTCACATCGCTGTCGGGGAGGTGGTCGAGCGCCTGGGTCTCCGCCGAGCGCAGACCGGTCGACATGTGCGACTCGGCCCTGGCCAGCTGCCAGTCCTCGATCTCCTCCGCCGCGGTGCGCTGGGGCTCCCGCTGCTTCTTGCGGTACGAGTTGATGAACGTGTTGGTGAGGATGCGGTACAGCCAGGCCTTGAGGTTCGTGCCCTCGCGGAACTGGTGGAAGGACGCGTACGCCTTGGCGAACGCCTCCTGGAGCAGGTCCTCCGCGTCGGCCGGGTTGCGCGTCATGCGCAGCGCCGCCGAGTACATCGGATCCAGGTAGCCCAGGGCGTCGCGCTCGAAGCGCTCCCGCCGGGCCTGCTCGCTCTCCTCCGCCGACACCCGGTAGGTGTCCTCACCGATCGCCTCGGCCAGCTCCTCACCGGTGAGCGCCTCGCCCGCAGGCCGGACCTCCTCCGGGCCACCGCCCGGCTCGGCCTCGTGCTCGGTCCCGACGACCGGACCCACCTCCTCGGCATGACGGCCACGGCCCACAGCGGGCCGCCCAGAAATGGAGGATATCGGGCTGACGGGCTTCTCGCCCGCGTCAATCCACTCCGACCAGGAGGGGACGAACGCCGTGGTGGCCTCGCGCTCCTCAGGCCGTTCGGGGCACGCGATCGAACCCATCTGCCCTGCCTCTCACCGGTGATCGTGCTGACGACGGTGTCAACCACACCGGCCCCGCCCGCATTCCCGCCTCACCCGCGGACCTCACTCCCAGGGGTGAGCGACCGGAAACTCCCTGCTCACAGCGGTCGCGGCGGCCACGGCCTCACCCGCGGGCCACCAGGGCCAGCACCCAGTCCCCCACCGCCGCGCAGATCAGGTCCAGCACCTCGTCCTGGCCCACCGGCGCCCGCTTGGGCACCTCGAAGCCGTGGCTGCCGTACGGCACCGCCACCAGCTCGTGCCCGGCCGGCAGCCCCGGGAACTCCTCCGGCCCGCCGAACGGATCCGCCACGCTCTGCACCACCAGCGTCGGCAGCCCCGACTCCAGCAGTTCCTCCGCCCGGCTCTTCTCCGGCTTGCCCGGCGGGTGCAGCGGGAACGCCAGCGCCACCACCCCAACCGCCCCGGTGGCCACCCCCGTCCGGCAAGCCACCCGCGCCCCGGCGCTGCGCCCGCCCACCACCAGCGGCAGCCCCTGCCCGGCCAGCCGCTCGGCGACCGGCCGCCAGCCGAGGTCCAGCGTCTTCGGCGCCGGGCCCAGCTTCTTGCCCGCCACCCGCCAGGGCTGCTCGACCAGCGCCACGGTGATCCCGCGCTCCGGCAGGTTCCCGGCCAGCGCCACCAGGTCCCGGGCCCCGATCCCGCCGCCCGCGCCGTGGCCCAATGCCAGGACGGCCTTCGGCGCGGCCGCCCGGTGGTAGGTGATCCGGGCCTCCCCGGCCTCGGTGGGGACGGGTTCGGTGGGGACGGGTTCGGTGGTCATCTCCGCTTGCTCCCAACGCGCTTCAGCACAGGTCAGAACAGGTTGCAGGACAGGTTGCAGGACAGGTTCAGGACTGCCAGGAACAGCTCAGAACAGGGTGGTCTCGTACTCGACCTCGGTCCACGGCTCCTTGAGCTCCGGGCCGTTGTTGCGGATGCTGCCGACCGCCGGCGACACCGGGGTGGCCAGCAGCGCGCCGGGCGGCGGGGGTATCAGCAGCCGGCGCAGCCCGTCCGGGTCGGTCAGCCGCGGATCCAGCCACTCGTCCCAGTCCTGCGGGTCGAGGAACAGCGGCATCCGCTCGTGGATCGGCGCGAGCGTCTCCTCGGCGTCCGTGGTGACGATCGTGAACGTCACCAGCCAGGCCTCCGGGTGCCCGGGCGGTACGGCCCGGTCGCGCCAGAACTCGTACAGCCCGGCCAGCGCCAGCGGGGTGCCGTCCGCCCGGGAGACGAAGTACGGCTTCTTGCGCGCCTTGCCCCGCTCGCCCGGCACCGTCTGCCACTCGTAGTAGCCGTCCACCGGCAGGATGCACCGGCGCGCGGCGAAGGCCTGCCGGTAGGAGGGCTTCTCGTGCACCGTGTCCGACCGGGCGTTGATCATCTTCACCGCCGTCTCCGCGGTGCTCGACCACTGCGGCACCAGCCCCCAGCGCAGCACCCGCAGCTGCCGCACCGCCCGCGGCCGCTCCCGGCCCGTCCGTTCCAGGACCACGAACGCGCTGTCGGTCGGCGCGACGTTCCAGTTCGGGTCCAGGGTCTCCTCGGGGTCCCACTGCTCGACGTCGAACAGCTCGACGATGGCCTCGGGCTTACTGCTGGCTGCGAACCGACCGCACATGCGGGCCAGCTTGCCATGCCGCCCGTTCTCACCACCTCTTCATCCCCGGACCAGAACCGCCCGCTCCCGCCCGCCCGTCCCCGCATGGGAGGCTGCCCCGAACGGCCCAACGCAGCGAACGGAGGCGGGGAAGATCACATGAGCACCGACGACCAGACCCTGAGCGCCCTGTGGGACCACGTCACCGGCAGCCAGCCCGCCCCGCCCGGCTGGCTGGTCCTGGCCACCGGCGCCGCCGCCCTGCTCGCCGTCCTCGCCCGCCCGCTCTGGCACGTCACCCGCAACGCCGTCACCATCGCCCACGAGGGCGGCCACGGTCTGATCGCGCTCGCCACCCGCCGCAAGCTCGCCGGCATCCGGCTGCACTCCGACACCTCCGGCCTGACCCTCTCCTACGGCCGCCCCACCGGCCCGGGGATGATCCTCACCGCCGCCGCCGGCTACACCGCTCCCGCCCTGCTCGGGCTCGGCTGCGCCGCCCTGCTCGCCGCCGACCGGATCACCCTGCTGCTCTGGCTGGCGATCGCCCTGCTGCTCGCCCTGCTCCTGCGCATCCGCAACGCCTTCGGCCTCTTCACCGTCCTGGTCGCCGGCGGCGCCTTCTTCTTGGTCTCCTGGTTCGGCAGCGCCGAGGTCCAGGCCGGCTTCGCCTACCTCGGCTGCTGGTTCCTGCTCTTCGGCGCCGTCCGTCCCGTCCTGGAGCTCCAGCACCAGCGCCGCATCGGCTGGGCCCGCGACTCCGACGCCGACCAGCTCGCCCGGCTCACCCACGTCCCGGCCCTCGCCTGGGTCACCGTCTTCCTGCTCACCGCCCTCGCCTGCCTCGCCCTCGGCGCGAGCTGGCTGCTCCAGCCGCTGCATTAGAGGGCGCTCGGGCGGCCCCTAGACTTGCCACATGACCGAGACCCTGTGGCCCGCCCCCGTCGCCACCAGCCCCGTCGACGCCACCGTCACCATCCCCGGCTCCAAGTCGGTCACCAACCGGGCCCTGGTGCTGGCGGCTCTCGCCGAGAAGCCCGGCTGGGTGCGCCGTCCGCTGCGCAGCCGCGACTCCCAGCTGATGGCCGACGGCCTGCGCGCCCTCGGGGTCACCATCGAGGAGACGGTCAACAACGACGCGGGCGGCACCGGCGGCGGCGAGGCCTGGCGGGTCATCCCCGCGCCCGCGCTGCTCGGCCCCGCCTCGGTCGACGTCGGCAACGCCGGCACGGTCATGCGCTTCCTGCCCCCGCTCGCCGTCCTCGCCGACGGCCCGGTGCACTTCGACGGCGACCCGCGCTGCTACGAGCGCCCCCAGCACGGCGTGATCAACGCCCTGCGCGCGCTCGGTGCCCGGATCGACGACGGCGGCCGGGGCGCGTTCCCGCTCACCGTCCACGGCACCGGTTCCCTGGACGGCGGCCCGGTCGAGCTGGACGCCTCCTCCTCGTCCCAGTTCGTCTCCGCGCTGCTGCTCTCGGGCGCCCGCTACAACCACGGCATCGAGGTCCGGCACGTCGGCGGCCCGGTGCCGTCGCTGCCGCACATCCGGATGACCGTGGAGATGCTGCGCCTGGCCGGGGCCCAGGTCGACGCCCCGGAGGACGGCGGCGAGAAGGACGTCTGGCGGGTCACCCCCGGCGCCCTGATCGGCCGCGACCTGGTGGTGGAGCCGGACCTGTCCAACGCCGCGCCGTTCTTCGCCGCCGCCCTGGTCACCGGCGGCCGCGTCACCGTGCGGGACTGGCCCAAGCACACCTCCCAGCCCGGCGACCAGCTGCGCGAGATCTACACCCGGATGGGTGGCGCCTGCGAGTTCACCGACGAGGGCCTGCAGTTCACCGGCACCGGCCGGATCCACGGCATCGAGGCCGACCTGCACGACGTCGGCGAGCTCACCCCGGTGATCGCCGCGGTCGCCGCGCTCGCCGACTCCGACTCTCACCTGTACGGCATCGCCCACCTGCGGCTGCACGAGACCGACCGGCTCGCCGCGCTCGCCAAGGAGATCAACGACCTCGGCGGCGACGTCACCGAGACCGAGGACGGCCTGCGGATCCGCCCGCGCCCGCTGCACGGCGGCATCTTCCACACCTACGAGGACCACCGGCTGGCCACCGCCGCCGCCGTGCTCGGCCTGGCCGTGCCCGGTGTCGAGGTCGAGAACGTCGCCACCACCGCCAAGACGCTGCCCGACTTCCCCGGGATGTGGGCCGAGTTGCTCGGCGAAGCGGCGGCGGGCGCCTGAGCGGAGACTTGAGCCATGCGCCGCTACGGCAAGGACGCCGACGAAGACGACATCCGCAACCGCCCCGCCCGCCGGGGCTCCCGGCCGCGGACCCGCATCCGGCCCAAGCACGACGACGCCGCCGAGGCGATGGTGCTGACGGTCGACCGCGGCCGGGTCACCTGTCTGGTCGACCCGGGCACCAAGCAGGAGCGCGAGGTCGTCGCCATGAAGGCCCGCGAGCTGGGCCGTAAGGGCGTCGTCGTCGGCGACGTCGTCAACATCGTCGGCGACCTCTCCGGGGACGCCGACACGCTCGCCCGGATCGTCCGGGTCGAGGAGCGCAGCTCGGTGCTGCGGCGCACCGCGGACGACGACGACCCGTACGAGCGGATCGTCGTCGCCAACGCCCAGCAGCTGGCGATCGTCACCGCGCTGGCCGACCCGGAGCCGCGCCCCCGGCTGATCGACCGCTGCCTGGTGGCCGCCTACGACGCGGGCATGGAGCCGCTGCTGGTGCTCACCAAGTCCGACCTGGCCCCGGCCGCGACACTGCTGGACTCCTACGCCTCGCTCGGCATCCAGTACGTGGTCACCCGCCGCGACGAGCTGGAGACCACCGGCGCCGAGGCGGTCCGCGCGTACCTGCGCGGGCGTTCCACGGTGTTCATCGGCCACTCCGGCGTCGGCAAGACCACCCTGGTCAACGCCCTCGTCCCGGACCGCCAGCGGCAGACCGGCCACGTCAACGCGGTCACCGGCCGCGGCCGGCACACCACCGTCTCCGCTCTCGCGCTGCGGCTGCCGCCGCCGCTCGGTGCCAAGCCGGGTTCCAAGAAGGCGCTGAACCCGGGCTGGGTGATCGACACCCCGGGCTTCCGCTCCTTCGGCCTCTCGCACATCGACCCGTCCCGGGTCATCCTCGCCTTCCCCGACCTGGAGCCCGGCACGGCCGAGTGCCCGCGCGCGTGCAGCCACGACGAGCCGGACTGCGCGCTGGACGCCTGGGTCGCCGACGGCCACGCCGAGGCCGCCCGGCTCTACTCGCTGCGCCGTCTGCTGGCCAGCAAGGAGACCCGCGAGGACGACTGAGCCTTCGCTCACTCCCGGGATCCGTGGCCCCTTCGAGGTGTCGGACCGCGCCCGCCTGGCGATCATAGGAAAGTCGGGCCGGGCACGGTCCGACCCGTCGATCGACTGGGAGGGCACGCGATGGCATGGGCCCTGGTGGTCCTGGCCGGCCTGCTCGAGACCGGCTTCGCGATCAACCTCAAGCTCAGCGAGGGCTTCACCAAGCTCTGGCCCACCGTCAGCTTCTGCGTGTTCGCCCTCGGCAGCTTCGGCCTGCTCACCCTCTCCCTGAAGAGCCTGCCGATCGGCCCCGCCTACGCGGTGTGGACGGGCATCGGCGCGGCCGGCACCGCCATCTACGGCATGGTCTTCCTGAACGAGGCCACCTCGGTGCTCAAACTGGTCTCGATCTCCCTGGTGATCACCGGTGTCATCGGCCTCCAGCTCAGCGGCACCGCGCACTGATACTCGCCCGCTCGCCTCCGGGGCGCTCTGACCCGGTGCCGACGGTCGGCGCTCCGGCGCTCGTGCCTGGCTTGTCGCTTCTCCCTTTCGGCACCGGCCCGCGCCCCTTCGGCTCGGAGCGGTTGCTCGCCCACTCGCCGACACGGCGCGCCCCCGGACGGCCCCGTCCCGCTCCGCGAGCCCCGCTGTGCCGATCGGGGCGGGCTCGCTAGGGTTTCGGACATGGCCGACTACCACGACGATCTCCGACTCGCCCACGTCCTCGCCGACTCGGCCGACTCGGTCACCCTGGAGCGCTTCCGCGCCCTCGACCTGAAGGTCGAGACCAAGCCCGACCTCACCCCGGTGAGCGACGCCGACAAGGCCGCCGAGGAACTCGTGCGTAGCGTGCTGCAGCGCGCCCGCCCGCGTGACGCGATCCTGGGCGAGGAGTTCGGCCTGCAGGGTTCCGGCCCGCGCCGCTGGGTGATCGACCCGATCGACGGCACCAAGAACTACATCCGCGGCGTCCCGGTCTGGGCCACCCTGATCGCCCTGCTGGAGGACGGCCCGGACGGCGTCGAGCGCCCGGTGGTCGGCATCGTCTCCGCCCCCGCGCTGCAGCGCCGCTGGTGGGCGGCCAAGGACCTCGGCGCCTTCGCCGGCCGCAGCCTGACCAAGGCCTCCCGGATCCACGTCTCCGGCGTCTCCCGGATCGAGGACGCGTCCTTCTCCTACTCCTCGCTCACCGGCTGGGAGGAGCGCGGCCGCCTCGACCCGTTCCTGGACCTCACCCGCGCCTGCTGGCGCACCCGCGCCTACGGCGACTTCTGGTCCTACATGATGGTCGCCGAGGGCGCCGTGGACATCGCCGCCGAGCCCGAGCTGTCGCTGTGGGACATGGCGGCCAACTGCGTCATCGTGGAGGAGGCCGGCGGCCGCTTCACCGGCCTGGACGGCATCCCCGGCCCCGGCGGCGCCGACGCCGTCGCCTCCAACGGCGTGCTGCACGAGGAAGCGCTGCGCCGCCTGAGCGTCTGAACGCTTGAACGCCTGAACCGCCCTGACATGGTTGCAGGCCCTGTGACCAGTGGGAGCTGGTCACAGGGCCTGCCGCTTTCTCGGCCCGGCTGCTGCTACTGCTTGCGCAGCTCCCGGACCGCCGTCTCCAGCCGCTGCCCGTAGTCGGCGTCGGCCTGGCGGAAGTTGTCGATCGCCCGCTCCACGATGTCCTCGCGGTCGGCCGAGACCTTGGCGATGAAGCCGGCCAGGTTGGCGATCAGCCGCTGCTTCTCGTCCTCCGAGTACAGCCGGTACAGGTTGCCCGCCTGCACGAAGTCGTCGTCCTCGGCGTGCGCGGGCGCCACGTGGGTGCCGGTGAGGCCGTCGACGGCGGTGGCGGCCCACAGCGGGCGGCCGGTCTGGACCGGGCCGCCGAAGCTGTTCGGCTCGTAGTTCTTCTGCCGCCCGTGGCGTCCGTCGTACAGGTGGCCGTCGCGGCCGTTGGTGCGGGCCTCGGTGGCGTGCGGACGGTTCACCGGCAGGTGGTCGGCGTTGATGCCGACCCGGTAGCGGTGGGCGTCGGCGTACGCGAACAGGCGGCCCTGGAGCATCTTGTCCGGGGACGGGCCGATGCCGGGCACGAAGTGCGCCGGGGAGAAGACCGACTGCTCGACCTCGGCGAAGACGTTGTCGGGGTTGCGGTTGAGCTCCAGCCGGCCGATCTCGATCGGCGGGTAGTCGGCGTGCGGCCAGACCTTGGTCAGGTCGAAGGGGTTGAAGCGGTAGGCCGCCGCGTCGGCCGCCGGCATGATCTGGACCTGCACCGTCCAGCTGGGGAAGTCGCCGCGCTCGATGGACTCGCGCAGGTCGCGCTGGTGGCTGTCCGGGTCCTCGCCGGCGAGCGCGTTGGCCTCGGCCTGGGTGAGGTTGCGGATGCCCTGGTCGGTCTTGAAGT
The DNA here is from genome assembly GCF_055576085.1 of Kitasatospora sp. NPDC033851. NCBI lineage: Bacteria > Bacillati > Actinomycetota > Actinomycetes > Kitasatosporales > Streptomycetaceae > Kitasatospora > Kitasatospora sp. NPDC033851. Next base: position 412,297 of record NZ_JBVIRL010000002.1, read on the forward strand.
GGTACTTGACCCAGAAGTGCTCGCCGGCCTCGTTCTGCCACTGGAAGGTGTGCGAGCCGTAGCCGTTCAGGTGCCGGTAGGAGGCCGGGATGCCGCGGTCGCCGAACAGCCAGGTGACCTGGTGGGTGGCCTCGGGCGACAGGCCCCAGAAGTCCCAGACGTTGTCGGCCTCCTGCGAGCCGCTGTACGGGTCGCGCTTCTGGGTGTGGATGAAGTCGGGGAACTTGATGGCGTCCTTGATGAAGAACACCGGGGTGTTGTTGCCGACGAGGTCGTAGTTGCCCTCCTCGGTGTAGAACTTCAGCGCGAAGCCGCGCGGGTCGCGCACCGCGTCGGCCGCGCCGAGGTTGCCGGCCACGGTGGAGAAGCGCAGGAAGACCTCGGTCTGCTTGCCGATCCCGGAGAGGAAGGCCGCCCGGGTCCAGGGCGTCACGTCGGCGGTGACCGTGAAGGTGCCGTAGGCCCCGGCGCCGCGGGCGTGCACGACGCGCTCCGGGATCCGCTCACGGTTGAAGTGCGCGAGCTTCTCGAACAGCAGCTGGTCCTGGATCAGGGCCGGGCCGCCGATGCCCGCGGTCTCGGTGTTCTGGTTGTCGGCGACGGGGGCACCCGCCTCCGTGGTGAGGGTCGGGCGCAGCTCGTCCTGCGTGGTCATAACGGGTGCCTCCACGGGGTCGGTCGTGATGACACGATCCTAACTTGGACTTTGTCCAAGTCAATACTGGAATCAATCCCGGACTGTGACTTACTCTGGTGGCCATGAACGACCTGCTGGAGAGACTGCGCGAACGCGGCTGGCGGCTGACCTCGCAGCGCCGGGTCGTGGCCGAGGTCCTCGACGGCGAGCACGTCCACCTCACCGCCGACGAGGTGCACGCCCGCGCGACGGACCGACTGCCCGAGATCAGCCGCGCCACCGTCTACAACACGCTCGGTGAACTGGTCGCCCTCGGCGAGGTCCTGGAAGTCGCCACCGACGGCCGCGCCCGGCGCTACGACCCCAACGCGCACCGCGCCCACCAGCACCTGGTCTGTTCCGGCTGCGGCGCGATCCGCGACGTCCACCCGCACGGCGACCCGCTCGCCGCACTGCCCGCCGCCGAGCGCTTCGGCTTCACCGTCACCGCCGCCGAGGTCACCTACCGCGGCCTGTGCCCCGACTGCCGCCCGTAGCGCGACAGTTGAGCGCACCCTTACGCGCCCAGCCCGAACGTCCGGCCCCCGAACGGGCAGCTCCCGAACGCCCAGCCCCCCGAACGGGCGGCCCGCTACGCGCTCAGCTCGGCGTGCAGCGCGCCCAGCAGGCGCCCGGCCCGCTCCGCCACCTCGGCCGGGCCGTAGTCGATCGCCCGCCGGCACCAGTTCTCCGCCTGCACCGGCTCGCCCCGGCGCAGCGCCAGCAGCGCGAGGCGCAGCGCCGCCCGCCCGTGCCCGGCGTCGGCGGCCCGGGTGTACCAGAGCATCGCCTCGGCCTCGCTGTCCTGCCGGGCCAGCAGCAGCCCCAGGTTGAACGCGGCGCTGCGGCTGCCGGCCTCGGCGGCCCGCCGGTACCAGCTCTCGGCGATCTCCAGCGCACCGCGCTCGGCCGCCCGCACGCCCATCCGCACCTGCGCCCGCCGGTGCCCGGCGTCGGCCGCCAGCGCGTACCAGTGCTCGGCCTCGGCGTCCGCGTCACCGCGCCGGTCCAGCAGCGAGGCCAGCCGGAACGCGCCCTCGGCCGAGCCGCCCGCCGCCGCCTGCCGGTAGCGGTCCAGCGCCCCGGTCAGGTTGCCGCGCTGCTCCTGGACGACGGCGAGCTGCAGCGCCGCCTCGCCGTGCCCCTCGGCGGCGGCCCGCGCGTACCACTCCTGGGCCTGCCGCTGCTCGCCGCGCCCGGCGTGCAGCACACCGAGGTTGAAGGCGCCGTCGACGCTGCCGGCCTCGGCGGCCTTGGAGAACCACGGCTGGGCCCCGGACTCGTCGCCGCGCTGCAGCAGCAGCACGGCCAGCGCGTTGCAGGCCTCCCGGTGCCCGGCGTACGCGGCCCGGCGGTACCACTGCTCGGCCTGCTGCTCGCGACCGGTGCCGGCGCAGAGCAGGCCGAGGTTGAAGGCGCCGTTCTGGTCGCCCGCGTCCAGCGAGACGCGGTACCAGCGCTCGGCCTCCTTGGCCTCGCCGCGGCTCGCGTACAGCGCGCCCAGCGCGTTGGCCGCGTTGCCGTCCCCGGCCTCGGCGGCCTCCTGCCACCACTCGGCGGCGGCCTCGATGTCCCCGGAGTCGCGCAGCAGGAAGCCCAGCGCGCAGGCCGCGCGCGGCTCCCCGTTCTGCGCGGCCTGCCGGTACCAGCGGGCCGCCTCCTCCGCCGGGGACCGGTCGGCACGGGCGCGCTCCTCCAGCAGCACGCCCAGGCGCAGCGCGGCGCGGGCGTGGCTGCGGGCGGCGGCGGTGCGGTACCAGGCCTCGGCGGTCTCCTTGTCCCCGGCGGCCTCGCGCATCCGGCCCAGCCGGTAGGCGCCCTCCCGGTGCCCGGCGTCGGCGGAGACCTTGAACCAGCGCTCGGCCCGGACGTCCCGCCGGTGCTCCATCAGGTCGCCCAGGGCGTAGGCACCGAGCGGGTGGCCGTGGTCGGCGGCGAAGTGCAGCCAGTACTCGGCGGCCTCCTCCTCGCCCTGGTCGCGCAGTTGCAGGCCGAGCGCGTGCGCGGCCGGGGCGCTGCCCGCGACGGCGGCCTGGCGCCACCACTGGCCGGCCTCGGCCCGGTGGCCCTGCTGGTGCAGCAGCACGCCGAGGTTGTTGGCGGCGGCGCGCACCCCGGCCGCCGCGGCGGCGCGCAGGTACGGTTCGGCGTCCTCCAGGTCGCCGCGGCGCAGCAGCAGGGTGCCCAGCCGGCCGGCGGCCTCCGGGTCCCCGCCGTCGGCGGCCTGCCGGTGCCGGGCCTCCAGCGCGGCGGACTCGCGGGCGGCGAGCGCGGTTTCGAAGCTGGTGGGGTCCAGGCCCGCCGGGTCGAGGGCGGCGCCGGCGGCCGGCTCCTCGTCGGTCCGCTCCCCGTACGCGCCGACGGCGGCGGCGAAGTGACGGGTGGGCACGTGGACCAGGCTGTCGGGGCCGTAGCCGGGGGTGGGGCGTTCGGACAGTCCGCTGGTGCGCTGGGCCGGCAGGGCTCCGGGACGGCTGTCGGGGGCCTCTGCGCTCTCCGCCCAGGCGTCGGTGTCCGCCTCGGCTGCCGCCGCTGACTTGGCGCCTGACTTGCCGATCAGCCTCATGCCGACTCCCGCTCCCCCAGAGTGTCGCGGCATCGTGCCCCGGCGTGCGGCCGGGGGGACTCCCAGGGGAGGCGCCGGACCCGACGGCCGATCAGCAGCCGTGCACCGTCCCCCACGTGTCCCATCGTCGCATCACCCGCTACCCGCGTACACCTGCCCCGCCCGAATTCCGGTGGGGCCGACCCGAAGCCGACGGAATTGCTTCGACGCTTTGTCGATTTCCCGACACTTCGACCTCACAAACCCCACTGCCGTCTTCCTTGGCGACGGTCGATAGTACCGGAGCGGTTCCCACCGCTTCTGCGCGAAAACACCCCGGGAAACACCAGAGGCCCGGAGGAAGGATCCTCCGGGCCTCTGGCCTTTGTAGCGGGGACAGGATTTGAACCTGCGACCTCTGGGTTATGAGCCCAGCGAGCTACCGAGCTGCTCCACCCCGCGTCGGTAGTTGAACCATAGCACGGGCGCGGGGTGGAACGGAAAACGGTTACCGCAGCTCAGCGGGCCACCGCTGAGGGCTACTGCCGCGGCCTTACGGCTGGGGACTCGGTGATCCCCCGCCGGTGGCTCCCGGGGCGGGGGTACCGGTCGGGGTGGGCGCCGGGCCGCCGCGGGCCGCCTCGGCCGCCTTCAGGGCGTCGCCGAGCGCCTTCTGGGCGTTGCCGTAGGCCACCCAGTCGCCGTTCTTGAACGCGGTCTGACTGTCGTTGTACGCCTTCGCCGCGTCGGACAGCGCCTTCTGCAGCTCCGGCGAGATCGTCCCGCCCGGGGCCGGCGTGGCCGGCGCGGTGGGCGTGGGCGTCGCCGGGGACGTCGGGGACGTCGGGGAGGTCGGCGTCGTCGGCGAGGTCGGGGTCGTCCCGCCGCCCGGGCTGGACGGCGCGACCGGCGTGGCCGGCGGGGCCTGCCCGGCGAACAGCTTCGTCAGCGCGGCCTCCAGGGTGTTCTCGAACGCCACGTTGTCGTCCCCGTACACCGCCAGGACCTTCTGCAGCGTCGGGTACTTGGCGCCGCGTCCGCGCACGTACACCGGCTCGACGTTGAGCAGGCCGCCGCCGACCGGCAGGGTCAGCAGGTTGCCGTACTCGAGCTCGGTGTCACCGCCGGTCTTCAGGGCGTAGATCTGCGAGGCCACCTCCTGACGGGAGTTGAACTTCGACTGCACCAGTCCCGGGCCGGGGGCGCCGGACTCGCCGGTCATCTTCAGGACGCGGATCTTCCCGTAGTCGTCGCCCGGGTCCGCGTTGACGGCCATGAACGCCGCCAGGTTGGGACGGCCGTTGGGCACGAAGGTACTGGTCAGCGAGAAGCTCGCGTTGGCGGCGTCCGGCGTGCGCACCGTCACGTAGTACGGCGGCTGGACCTGCTTGGTGTCGCTGGTCGGGTCCACCGGGACCTGCCAGATGTCGCTGCCGTTGAAGAAGGAGTTGGAGTCGGTCACGTGGTACTGGCCGAGCAGGTCGCGCTGCACCTTGAACATGTCCTGCGGATAGCGCAGGTGCGGCAGCAGCGACTGCGGGATGTCCGCCTTGGGCTCGACGGTGCCGGGGAAGGCCTTCATCCAGGTCTTCAGGACCGGGTCCTTCTCGTCCCACTGGTAGAGCTTCACCTCGCCGGTGTAGGCGTCCACCGTGGCCTTGACCGAGTTGCGGATGTAGTTGACCTGGTTGGCGACGGTCAGCAGCTCACCGCGCTGGTTGGTCAGCGAGTCCTTGGTCGCGGCGCCCAGCGTCGTCTTCGAGGAGAACGGGAAGCCGTCCGAGGTGGTGTAGCCGTCCACCACCCACACCACGTGGCCGTTCTGCACCACCGGGTACGGGTCGGCGTCGATCGACAGCCACGGCGCGACCTTCTCCACCCGCTCCTTCGGCGTGCGGTTGTAGATCACCTTGGCGCCGTCGGTGATCGCCCCCGCGTACAGGATCTGCGGCTCGGCGAAGCGCACCGCGTACGCGGCCCGGGTGACCGGGTTGTCCAGCGAGACACCGCTGTCGCCGCCGTACGTGTACTCCACGTTCTGGCCGGTCTTGGTGTCGGTGTAGTCGATCTCCTTGTTCGCGCCGCCGACGATCGAGTACGTCGTCGTCTTCTCGCCGTAGTAGATCCGCTGCTGGTAGTCGCCGAGCGCGCCGGTGGCCGGCAGACCGGACTCGGTGAACACCGGCCCGCCCTTGTCGTCGACCTGGTTGCCCTTGGCGACCGCCGCGCCGTAGCCGTGGGTGTACTTGAAGTGGTCGTTGATCCAGTTGCGCTGCACGCCGTTGAGGTCCAGCTCGCGCAGGCCGATCACGGTGTCCTGCTTGTCCGCGCCGCTGCCGTACCGGTCCACGTCCAGCGTGCTCGGGAAGGCGTAGTAGTTGCGCTGCTGCTCCAGCGACTGGAACGTCTGCGACACGATGTTCGGGTCCAGCAGCCGCACGTCCGCGATGGTCTGCGCGTCCGGCTTGAGCGCGTCACCGTTGGTCGACCCCTGCGGGCTGTACGGCGTGGTCTGCGCGGCCGCGATCCCGTACGCCTGCCGCGTCGCGTCGATGTTCTTCTGGATGTACGGCGTCTCCTTGGCCTGCTCGTTCGGCTTGACCTGGAACTGCTGCACGATCGCCGGGTACAGGCCGCCGATCAGCACCGCCGACAGCACCATCAGCCCCAGCCCGATCAGGGCCGGCGCCCAGGTGCGGCGGATCGGGGTCAGGAAGAACAGCACCGCGCAGATGATCGCGACGAAGAACAGGATGGTCTTGGCCGGCAGGAACGCGTTGGCGTCCACGTAGCGCAGGCCCGTCCAGCCCGAGACGCCCTTGTACGCGCCGGTCTTGACCGCCAGCGCGTACCGGTCCAGCCAGTAGGCGACGGCCTTCAGCAGCACGAACACGCCCAGCAGCACCGCCAGGTGCCCCTGCGCGCCCGCGCTCGCCCGCCGGCCTGGGCCCTGCAGCCGCAGCCCGCCGTACAGGTAGTGCACCAGCGCCGAGGTCAGCAGCGAGACGATCACCGCGCTGAACGCGAAGCCCAGCACGAACTCGTAGAAGGGCAGGTCGAAGGCGTAGAAGGAGACGTCCATGCCGAACTGGGCGTCCTTCTCCCCGAAGGACGTCGCGTTGGTCCACATCAGCCAGGTCCGCCACTGGCCGGACGCCGCGGCACCCGCCACCAGGCCGATCACCAGCGAGATGCCGATCAGCGCCCAGCGCTTGAACGGCGCCAGGCCCGTCCGGTAGCGGTCCAGGCTCTGCTGCTCCACCGACATCGCCGACAGCGGCGGCCGAAGCCGGTGCGCCAGCCAGATGTTGAAGCCGACGATCGCCGCCATCAGCAGGCCGAACACCGCGAACAGCCCGATCTTCGTCCACAGCTGGGTGGTGAAGACCGAGGAGTAGTGGACCGACCTGAACCACAGCCAGTCCGTCCAGAACCCCGCGAACATGACGAACAGCAGGAACAGCACCGCGAGTACGCCCAGGGTCAGCAGGGCGACCCGCGCCCGCCGGGAGGGCGGGCCCACCCTTCGCCGGAAACCCGGCCCTGAGCGTTCCGGCATCTGGAATACCACGGTGGCACCTCAGCTGTGTCGTCTGGATATCGATCGGTCGTCAGAGCAACTTAACCAGGCTTTGGCCGAGTTCCCACCGTTAGCAGACGGTTACGACGGCGCCCCGCCCCCGGCCGTCTCCGCCCACCGTGTCCCGGGGCCGGTCCGCACCACCCGGCCCCCGCCGGACCGCCCGGGCGAGCGCGTCCCGCCCGGCGTGTGAGGATTGAGGCATGTCCGACGCGTCTGATCTCAACAACTCCCCCGACGACGTCTCCAAGCTCCCGGCCGCCTCCCCGCTCACCCGGGCCGCGCTGGAGATCGACGAGTACGCCTCCACCCTCGGCTGGGACCTCCCGGCCCGGCTGTTCGCCCTGGTGGACAGCGCCGCCCTGCGCAAGGCCGACCCCCGGATCGCCAAGCAGCTCGGCCTCGCCGACAGCGACGAGCCCGGCCTGACCCCGGTCGAGCAGGACGAGCTGCCGGCCGGCATGGAGCTCGACAAGTTCCTCGGCACCATCGCCTGGCCCGACGCCGTGGCCGGCTGCGCCCTGGTCGTCGAGCGCCTGATGCTGCCCCCGGGCGCCGAGCAGTCCCGCCCGCGGGGTGCCAGCGACGCCCAGCTCGCCGACTGGGTGGCCAACCACCCCAAGCGCGAGGAGGTGCGGATCACCGCCGCCGTCCTGCGCGACGGCAAGAAGGAGATCGCCCTGCGGCTGCGTTCCAAGGACGTCGCCCGCGAGGTGCTGACCGGCCCGGACCTGGTGCCCGGCCTGACCGACGCGCTGCTGGCGACCTTCTCGTAGGACGGTCGCCGGGGGCCTTCCCCCGAGCGCTACTTGGCGCAGGACGGCAGCGCGGAGGTCTGCCCGGAGCGGACCTGCTCCAGCGACTTCAGCGCGCCGTCCAGCGTGTCCGTCTTGATCAGGGTCAGCCCGGACGGGACGTTCTTGGTCGCCTCGGCGCAGTTCGAGGACGGGGTGAAGAAGTACTGGGCCCCCGCGTCCCGGGCGGCGATCAGCTTCATCGATATCCCGCCGATCGGGCCGACCTTGCCGTCGTCGTCGATGGTGCCGGTGCCCGCGACGAACCGGCCGCCGGTGAGGTCGCCGCCCGGGGTCAGCTTGTCGATGATGCCGAGCGAGAACATCAGGCCGGCGCTCGGGCCGCCGACGTCCTGCAGGCCGATGTCGATCTGGAACGGGTAGGTGTGCCGGATCCCGGTGCCGATGCCGACCACCGCGAGCTCGGCCCGCTCGGCCGGCGCCTTCGGGTCGAGGTCCCTGGCCCGGACGGTCGGGACGGTCACGTCCGTCCGGTTCCCCGGGGCGGCGCCGTTGCCGGCGGCGTCCTTGACCCGCGGCACGACGGTGAAGACCACCGACTCGCCCGGCTTGTGCTTGGTGACGACGGCGACCACCTGCTCGACCGAGCCGACCGGCGTCCCGTCGACGGCGACGATCTGGTCGCCCGCGTGCAGCTTGCCCTCGGCCGGCGCTCCGGCGGTGACCGACTTGACGATCAGCTCGCTGCCGACCGGGATGCCCAGCTGCTTGAGCGCCGCGGTGCGGGCACTGTCCTCGGAGGAGGCGAACTCCTCGGCGTTCTGCTGCTTCGCGTCCGCGTCCGTCTGACCCTTCGGGTAGACGTTGTCGTGCGGCACCACCAGCACGTCGTCGCGCAGCCAGCCGACCACCGCGTTGACCAGGCTGGGCTCGTACTTGGCCCCGGTGACCTGGACGGTCGTCATGTTGAGGTGCCCGGTGGTCGGGTAGGAGTCGTGGCCGGCGACGCTGATCACCGGCTTGCCGCCCTGGTTGCCGAGCGTGTTGTACGTCGGCCCCGGGCTCATCTCCGTGTACGGCACCTTCATCAGCACCGAGACGCAGAGCAGTGCTATGAGCAGCAGGGTGGCAGCGAGCATCGTCGCGGAGCGGCGTGGCATGCCTCGACAGTACGGGACGCGGGTGACGCGACGCCCGGCGGGCTACCGGCCGGAACGCTCACCGGGGGCGGCGGCCCCCGCTGTGGTGCGCTCCATGGCGGCCATGAACCGCCGGTGCTCGGCGAGCGAGGCAGGGTCCCCCGTGGCTCTCGGGGCCCGCTGAGCCCAGCCCGCCCAGAGGGCCGCGGCCAGGACGGCGACTACCGGAATGATCAACCAGGCGAGCGCACCCATGTCAGTACTCCCAGCTCGTCGTGTCTATGAGCAGATTAACCACTCCGGCGGACAACGCGGCCGGCGCCGTCCGGGTTACGGGACGGCCGATCGGCTCACTTCCAGGGAGTATTCGGGGCGCCGCCGCGAACCCGTTCGAGTGAGGCCCCGGCGCGCCTGACCCGACAGACGCGCGGGACATGCGGGCGGTTCCGCGGCGCAAGCCGCTTCGTGGCAGGTGCGAGCGGCTCCACGGCGAGTGCGGCTCCACGGCGGGTGCGGCTCCACGGCGGGTGCGGCTTCACGGCGGGTGCGACGCCGCGGTGCGGGCGGTCGGCGTCAGCAGCTGCCGGCGCCGACCCACTCCTCCTCGCCGTCGGCGAAGACCTGGTGCTTCCAGATCGGCACCTCGTGCTTGAGGTCGTCGATCAGCCGGCGGGCGGCCGCGAAGGCCTCGCCGCGGTGGGCGCAGGAGACGGCGACGATCACGGCCTTGTCGGTGATCTCCAGCCGGCCGACCCGGTGGACCGCGGCGAGCGCCCGGACCGGGAAGTCGGCGACGACCTTCTCGGCGATCCGGCGCATCTCCTGCTCGGCGTTGGGGTGGCAGCTGTACTCCAGCGCGGCGACCGACTTGCCGCCGTCGTGGTCACGGACCGTCCCGACGAAGACGGTGGTGCCGCCGGCCGCGTCGTCGCCGACCGCCTCGTACACCTCGTCCAGCGAGAGCGGGGTGTCGCGGATGGCGAGCAGGCGGATGGGGTCGTGGTTCTCGGACATGACCCCATGATTCCTCATCCGGACCGGTCGGAGGCAAGTGTCTTCCGCATCACGATGTGGAAATTTCGCATCGTGAGAAAACCGCGCCGATCCGTCGATCGGCACGCCTCAGAAGCGGCGCGCCTCGGACCCGGCACCGCCTCGGACCGGGCACCGCCTCGGACCGGGCACCGCCTCAGAACCGGCGCCGCTTGCGGGCCCGGCGCACCAGCGCCGCCGTACCGACCAGCGCCACCGTCGCCCCGGCCGCCCCCAGGCTGGTCGCGGCCTCCTTGCCGCCCAACCGGCGCCCCGCCACCGCGTGCTTGCCGGACACCTGGGCCAGCAGCTCGGCCAGCACCTGCTCGTTGGTGTGCGCCGGGCGCCACCCCGCCTCGTGCAGCCGGCTGCCGGACACCACCCACGGGTACATCGTGTACGCCAGGTCCCCGGCCGGCGCCGGGGTCAGGCCCAGCCGGTGCAGCCGCGCGGCCGTCCCGAGCGCCAGCGCGGCCGGCAGCTCCATCCGCCGGATCCCCGACAGCCGCTCCACGTCCTCCTGCTCCAGCCAGCCGTCGCAGCCGACCGTCACCTCGCCCTCGACCAGGCCCAGCGCCGCGTACTCCAGCGCCGCCGCCAGGTCGTCCGCGTGGCAGAACTGCCAGCACGGGCGGGAGCCGGCCACCACCAGCAGCCGGGGCGCCTCGAAGTGCCGGGTCAGCACGGTGTCCACACCGGGGCCCACCACCACGGCCGGGCGCAGCACCGTCACCTGCAGCCCGGGGTGGGCGCGCGGCGCGCGGCGGGCCAGCCGCTCGATCTCCAGCAGGTCCCCGACCAGCGAGGCCTCCTCGGTCGCCCGCAGCTCGGAGTCCTCGGCCAGCGGCACCTCGTTGTCGGCCAGCGCGCCGTAGACCATCGCCGAGGTGCACAGCACCACCCGCTGCACCCCGGCGGCCGCGGCCGCGGTCAGCACCGTCTGGGCGCCGCGCACGTTGTAGGCGCTGCGGGCCCGCGGGTCGGACTCCATGCCGAAGTCCATCGCGAGGTGCACCACCACGTCGACCCCGACCAGCCGCTCGGCCACCGCCGGGTCCCGTACGTCCAGCACCCGCCACTGCACGCCCGGGACCTCGCCGCGCCGGTCGTCGACCGCCAGGACCTTCTTCACGTGCGGGGAGGCCACCAGTCGCGCCGCGACCCGCTCCCCCAGCACACCCGCGGCGCCCGTCACCGCCACGGTCAGCGGCCGTCCGCCGTAGGCTGGAGGCGGCGACGCCGTGGTGTCCGACGCCTCCTCTCCTCCGGTCAGCCCAGAGCGAACGTCCGAGGGCGGGGAACTCACCGGCCATCCTCCACGGTTAGCTTATGTGCGTACGGACGTGTGTCACGTACGTCCATCCTGCCCGAGGCGAAGGCCCGGCGGTGCACCCGGCGCGGACCTGCCGCGCGGGAGCCGCCCCCGAGTCCCCCACTCCGCCACCGCCCCGGGCGCAGACTTTTCCGCCACACCCGCATGACGGCCGACCGGATCGAGGACCCCGTGAGCGACCTTCCCTTCGGATTCGGCGTTCCGCCCGAGGAGCCCGAGGACGGCAAGGCCAAGCCCGACGACGCGCAGAAGAAGGACCAGGACCAGTCCGCCTCCGGCCCGCAGCAGTTCGGCTTCGGGGGCGGCAACCCCTTCGGCGCGATGTTCGGGATGCCCGGTGCCCCGGGCGGCCCCGGCGGCGCCGACAACCCCTTCGCCGCGATGTTCGGCGGCATGAACCCCGGCGACCTCGGCGCCGCGTTCCAGCAGCTCGGGCAGATGCTCTCGTTCGAGGGCGGCCCGGTGAACTGGGACCTCGCCAAGAACATCGCCCGCCAGAGCGTCGTCGCCGAGCCCGCCGAGGGCAAGAGCAAGGACCGCTCGGTCAGCGCCGCCGAGCGCTCCGCCGTCGCCGAGGCCGTCCGCCTGGCCGACCTGTGGCTCGACGGCGCCACCGAGTTCCCCTCCGGCGCCGGCACCGCCGTCGCCTGGAGCCGCGCCGAGTGGATCGAGGCCACTCTCCCGGTCTGGAAGGACCTGGTCGACCCGGTCGCCGAGCGCGTCGGCAACGCCATGGGCGGCATCCTGCCCGAGGAGATGCAGGCCATGGCCGGCCCGCTGATGGGCATGATGCGCTCCATGGGCGGCGCCATGTTCGGCACCCAGATCGGCCAGGCCCTCGGCGCGCTCGCCGCCGAGGTGGTCGGCTCCGCCGACGTCGGCCTGCCGCTCGCCCCGGCCGGCCAGGCCGCGCTGCTGCCGCAGAACGTCGCCGAGTTCGGCGAGGGCCTGAGCGTGCCCGCCGACGAGGTCCGCCTCTACCTCGCCCTGCGCGAGGCCGCCCACCAGCGACTCTTCGCCCATGTGCCGTGGCTGCGCGCCCACCTGCTGGGCGCCGTCGAGGCCTACGCGCGCGGCATCAAGGTCGACACCTCCCGCATGGAGGAGCTCGTCGGCCAGCTCGACCCGAGCAACCCCGAGGCGCTCCAGGACGCGCTCGCCGGCGGCCTGCTCCAGCCCGAGGACACCCCCGAGCAGAAGGCCGCGCTCGCCCGCCTGGAGACCGCGCTCGCGCTGGTCGAGGGCTGGGTCGACGCCGTCGTGCACGCCGCCGCCGAACCGCACCTGCCGCAGGCCGGCGCGCTGCGCGAGACCGTCCGCCGGCGCCGCGCGGCCGGCGGGCCCGCCGAGCAGACCTTCGCCACCCTGGTCGGCCTGGAGCTGCGCCCGCGCCGCCTGCGGGACGCCTCCCGGCTGTGGGCGCTGCTCGCCGACGCCCGCGGCGTCGAGGGCCGCGACGCGCTCTGGGAGCACCCGGACATGCTGCCCACCGCCGCCGACCTCGACGACCCGGACGCCTTCGTGCACCGGGGCACCGCGGACGGCCTGGAGGGCGGGCTCGACTTCGACGCGATCGACAGGCTGCTCGGCGAGGCCGCGGCCGGCAAGCCCGACCTCACCAAGGGCCCCGACCTCGGCAAGGACGACGACCTCTCCGAGGACGACGGCAAGCCGAAGACCGACGGCACCGACACCGACGGGAAGGGCGAGCCCACCGCATGACGGACCCCGGAACGTCCGCGTCCCCCTTGCACGCGGACGCCGTCCGCACGCTGTCCGCGTGGCGCCCCGCCGAGGAGGACCAGGAGCGGCTGCGGCTCGACTACCTGGCGCACCTGGCCGCGCAGCCCGAGGGCATGTACCGGTCCTGCCTGCCCGCGCACATCACCGCGAGCGCGGCCGTCGTCGACCCGGCCGCCGGGCGGGTGCTGCTCACCCTGCACCCCAAGGTCGGCATGTGGCTGCAGATGGGCGGGCACTGCGAGCCCGCCGACCGCGACCTCGCCTCGGCCGCGCTGCGCGAGGCCGTCGAGGAGTCCGGCATCCCCGACCTGGTCCTGCTGGAGGCGGACGGCGCCCCGGTCCCGGCCAAGCTGGACCGGCACGTGGTCCGCTGCACCGGCAAGGACCGGCCGGAGAACACCCACCTCGACGTCCAGTTCATCGCGGTGGCCCCGGCCGGCGCGCAGGCGCTGATCAGCGAGGAGTCGCTGGACCTGCGCTGGTTCGACTACGACGGGCTGCCGGAGCTCACCGACCACTCGGTGCGCGATCTGGTGGCCCGGGCGCGGCAGCTGACCGGCTGAGGTGCGACAGCGGAAGGGGGCGCGGGCCGATACGGCCCGCGCCCCCTTCTTGTCGTCCTCCGGTCGGCTTCCGCCGCCCCCCGGGGCGCGTCAGCCGCAGGAGGTGGCCGGGTCGGACCCCTGGTCGGCGTGCCGGGCACCGGGGATGTGCGGCAGCCGGGCCGCCGAGACCACGCCCTCCAGGTAGCCGCGGGCCCGCTCGGTCCGGGGGTAGGCCTCCAGCAGGGCCCAGAACGCCGGACCGTGGTCCGGCACCAGCAGGTGCGCCAGCTCGTGCAGCAGCACGTAGTCCAGCACGTACTCCGGCATGCCCTGGAGACGGTGGGAGAGGCGGATCGTGCCCTCGCTCGGGGTGCAGGAGCCCCAGCGCGAGTTCTGGTTGGTGACCCAGCGGACCTGGCGGGGATGGGCGCGGGCCTCCAGGTAGGCGGCCGACAGCTCACGGGCCCGGGTCATCAGGGCCTCGTCCCCGGGGATCCGCCGGGACTCCTGGGCGGCGAGCTTCTCCAGCATCTGCGCGACCCAGCGCTGCTCCTCGGCGTGCGACATCCGGGCCGGGATCAGCACCACGGTGCGGTCGCCCTCGCGGTAGGCGGAGACCGTACGACTGCGGCGGGCGCTGCGCCGCACCTCGACCCGGCTGCGGTCGAGCGCCTCCGGGGAGACCGCCCCGACGGGCGGATGCGGCGGCGCCGACCTCGGCTGCTGCTCCGGGTGCAGCTGGTCCGGGTGCAGCTGGTCCGGGCGGCCGCGCGTGTTCGGCGTCGCGATCTGCGACCCGGACGCTGCACGGGCACGCCGACGCGACGCCGGTGGATGGGAGTCCCGCTCGGCTGCCATGGCACACGACGTTACCCGGTGGCACGGACAGAAGTCCGCTGCCATGGCCGGAATCTTTCATGGAGTGATCGGGAACGAAATGTCGACGGCGGGTGTCCGGAAACCGACGCCGGGGAGGATGGCCGGTTATCCACAGGGCGTGCGAACCGCTGGTCCGATCATGTGCACGGACCTGTGGAAAACCTTCGACGCCCCGTCGGCCCGATGGGGCATGCTGCGGTCAGCCGTCCGGAAACGATCGGGAGGAAGATCGCCGTGCGCCTCGCACTGAAGCCCGCCCTGTCCCGCAGTTGGCGGGACTCCGAGACCCTGCAGTTCGGCACCGTCACCCGCCACGCGGGGGTGCTCGGCAATGCCGACCCGACCCTGTGCGAGTTCCTCGGGCTGCTCGACGGCACGCGCGACCGGCCCGAACTCCTGGCGGCCGGCGAGCGGATCGGCCTCGGCCGCGAGCCGACCGACACCCTGCTGACCGAGCTGGCGGAGACCGGGCTGCTGGACGACGCGGAGGCCGCCGACCGGACACTGGCCCGCTTCCCCCAGCCGCACCGGGAGCTGCTCGGGCCCGACCTCGCCTCGCTCTCCCTGGTCCACTCCGGCCCGGGCGCCGCACCGGCGATCCTGGCCCGACGGGCCGACGCGCGGATCGAGGTACGCGGCGCGGGCCGGGTCGGTGCCGCCGTGGCGGCGGTGCTCGCCGCCGGCGGCACGGGCACGGTCACCGTCGTGGACGGCGGCCGGGTCACGCCGGGCGACTGCTCCCCGGCGGGGCTGCCGCCCGGGGACGTCGGGCGGCTGCGCTCGACGGCGGCCCGGGAGGCGGTGCAGCGCGCCGCGGGCCGTCCGCCGGCTCCGGCACCGCGCCGCGGGCCCGGCGACCCGCCACCGGACTTCGTGGTCCTCGCGCCCCGGGACGGCAGCGCCGCCTTCGCGGGCGGGACGTACGAGGCCCGGCTGCTGCTCCGGGCCGGGGTGCCGCACCTGTACGTGGGCGTGGTCGAGGAGTTCGGCGTCGTCGGGCCGCTGGTGATCCCCGGGATGTCGGCGTGCGGGCACTGCCTGGTGCTGCGCAGGGAGGACGAGGACGCGGCCTGGCCTCGGGTCCTGGCCCAGCTGGCCCACGAGGGCCCGGGCCGCGCCCGTACGCCGGCCTGCGACACGGCCCTGGCCACGGCGGTCGCCGGACTGGCCGCGCTGCAGGTGCAGGTGTACCTGGACGGTGGCCGGCCGCCGAGTGTGGACGGGTGGTGCGAGGTGTCGGCGGGTGACGGGATGGCCCGGCGGCTGCGGCTGCGGGGGCACCCGGACTGCGGGTGCCTGTGGCAACCGCTGCCACCGGGCTGAGGGGCCGCCGGGCTGAGGGGTCGAGGGGCCGAGTCACAGCGCCGAAGAACGCCGAAGAGCGCCGGAGGCCGGCACCCCGCAGGGTGCCGGCCTTCCCGGTGCACGCGCCGACCGGACTCCGTCCGACCGGGACTCAGGCGGCGACCACCGCCTCCTCGGTGTTCTCCTCGGCCCCGGCCTCCGCCTTCCGGTCCCGCATCACCAGCGTGGCCACCAGCGCCGCCGCCAGCACACCGATCGCGCTGACCGTGAAGGTGGTCGTCATCGCCCCGGTGAAGGCCTCCCGGGCGGTCCGGACGAGCCCGGAGTCCCCGTTGGCGATCGCCAGCGCCCCGGCGATGGAGTGCTTCGCCTGCTCCGGCGTCCCGGCCGGCATCCCGTTCGCGAAGCCGCTCGACAGCAGCGAGCCCAGGATCGCGATGCCGAGCGCGGTGCCCGCCTGCTGGATGGTGTCGTTCAGCGCCGAGCCGACGCCGGCCTGCTCCGCCGGGATCGTCCCCATCAGCGCGCCCACCGCGGCCGGCATCGCCAGGCCCGCCCCGAGGCCGAGCAGACCGAGCGCCACCGACGGGACGGCGAAGCCGGTGTCGGCCGAGACGGTGGTCAGCAGCGCGAACGAGGAGGCCATGACGAGCATCCCGGCGAGGATCAGCAGCCGGTTGCCGAACTTCGCCGCGAACTTGGCGCCGAACCCGTTGCCGAGCAGTGCCGCGACGGCCAGCGGCAGGAACGCGAGGCCCGCCTTGACCGGCGAGTACCCGAGCACGAACTGGAGGTACTGGGTGAGCACCAGCAGCAGCCCGCCGTTGCCGATCTGGACCAGGGTCAGCGACAGCGAACCCCCGCTGAAGTTGCGGGCCTTGAAGAGCGCCAGCGGCACCATCGGCGCGGCGGTGACGTTCTCCCACACCACGAACCCGACGAGCGCGGCCACCGCGACGACCAGGGTGACCAGCGCCCGGCCTGCGAACGCGCCGTGCTGCGGGATCTCGATGATCCACCAGATCAGGGCGGTCATGCCGACGGCCGACAGCACCGCGCCCAGCGGGTCGGGCTTCTGCCACGGCCCCTTGGACTCCGGCATCAGCAGCAGGCCCGCCAGGATCGCCAGCGCCACCACCGGGACGTTGATGAAGAAGATCGAGTGCCACGAGAAGTGGGCGATCAGCACGCCGCCGAGCACCGGGCTGCCGACCAGCCCCAGCATCGAGACCGAACCCCAGGCGGCCATCGCCTTGTTGCGCTCGTCCCCGTCGAAGACGGTGATGAGGATCGACAGCGTCGAGGGCATGATCAGCGCGCCGCCGACGCCCATCGCGATCCGGGCGACGATGACCTCGGCAGGGCTGGCGCAGAAGGTCGCGGCGAGCGAGGCCGCTCCGAAGAGCAGCAATCCGATGATCATGACCTTCCGGCGGCCGAAGCGGTCGCCGAGGCTGCCGGAGGTGAGCAGCAGGCCGGCGAAGACCAGGACGTAGGAGTCGAGGATCCACTGGGTGTCCTGGGCACTCGCGCCGAGGTCGGTGGTCAT
The DNA here is from genome assembly GCF_055576085.1 of Kitasatospora sp. NPDC033851. NCBI lineage: Bacteria > Bacillati > Actinomycetota > Actinomycetes > Kitasatosporales > Streptomycetaceae > Kitasatospora > Kitasatospora sp. NPDC033851. Next base: position 429,378 of record NZ_JBVIRL010000002.1, read on the forward strand.
CGAGGGGACCGCGACGGTCAGGGCCATGCTGTCGATCACCAGCACGAGCGAGCTCAGGCAGAGCACGATCAGGATCCACCAGCGGTGCGGGTTGCGGCCCCCGGCCTCGGTCACGTTGTCGGCTGACATTAGCTTCCCCTCCCCAATCGCGCACACCGTTCCTTCGGTGCGCACTGCGTTCCGTCGATGCGAACACTGTACGCATGGCGGAACAGTGTGCGCAACCACTGACTCCTGTACGCTCGATGCGAACGGTGTACGCAGCACGTAGGAGGAGGAGCAGCCCATGGCCGCCCGAACGAACCCGATCCCGTCCGTGTGGGCCCGCCAACAGCGCGAGCCCGACCAGCCCGCCCTCAGCCGGGCCTCGATCGTGCGCGAGGCGATCACCATGCTGGACGCCGACGGCACCGAGGCCCTGAGCATGCGCAAGCTCGCCACCCGCCTCAACGCGGGCGCCACCTCCCTCTACCGGCACGTCGCGACCAAGGACGAGCTGATGGAACTCGCGGTGGACGAGGTCTTCGGCGAGATGGCCCTGCCGCCCGCCGACAGCCCCGACTGGCGGGCCGCCGCCACCGAGGCCGCCGAGGCCTTCCGGACGACGGCCCTGCGCCACCCCTGGCTGTCCTCCGTGCTGGGCCAGGCCGGCCTCGCCTACCTCGGCCCCAACCTGGCGTCCTACGGCGAGCGGCTGACCGCCTTCTTCGCCGCCGTCGGTTTCCCCGAGCCGGTCCGGGCGATCGACACGCTCATCTCCTACGTCGTCGGGATGAGCACGACCGAGGCGGCCTGGCTCACCACCGTCGCCCGCTCCGGGGAGAGCGAGGCCGACTTCATCGCCCGCCTGATGCCCGCCGCCCAGCAGGCCAGCGCCGACTACGCCCATCTCGCCGACGCCTACGCGGCCGCCGCCGCGCTCACCGACCCGGCCGAGGTCCGCAACGCCAAGTTCGCCTACGGCCTGGAGGTCGTCCTGGACGGCCTCGCCCTGCGCCTGCCCCGCTGACCCCGGCCGCCCCTCGGCCTGCCCGGCCCACCCCGGCCGACCCCGGCCGACCGGACCAAGCCGCCCAACTCCCCGCAAAGGGACGGCGCTCCCCGCCCCACCTCGCGGAATTCCGGCGGGCGCGGCGCGGGGAGCGGGCACAATGGCGTAGTGATGGTCGGCCGTCCGGTGTCGGGGGGCCAGGGATTGGAGGCCAGGGGTGAGCGATCTTCCGCGCAAGGCAGTGACCCGCACGGCACGGCTCGCCGCCCTGCCGCTGGGGATAGCCGGTCGCGCCACGCTCGGCCTGGGCAGGCGGATCGGCGGCCGCTCCGCCGAGGTGGTCACCGCCGAGCTGCAACAGGCCACCGCCGACCAGCTGTTCAAGGTCCTCGGCGAGCTCAAGGGCGGGGCGATGAAGTTCGGGCAGGTGCTGTCCGTCTTCGAGGCCGCACTGCCGGAGGAGGTCGCCGGTCCGTACCGGGCGGCGCTCACCAAGCTGCAGGACGCCGCTCCCCCGATGCCCGCCGCCAAGGTGCACACCGCGCTCGCCCAGCGGCTCGGGGACGACTGGCGCGAGCTGTTCCGGGAGTTCGACGACCGGCCCGCGGCCGCGGCCTCGATCGGCCAGGTGCACCGGGCGGTCTGGCACGACGGCCGCCGGGTCGCGGTCAAGGTGCAGTACCCGGGCGCGGGCGACGCGCTGCTCGCGGACCTGTCGCAGCTGAGCCGGGTGGCCTGGCTGCTGGGCCCGCTGATCCCGGGGCTGGACATCAAGCCGCTGATCGCCGAACTGCGCGAGCGGGTCTCGGAGGAGCTGGACTACGAGCTGGAGTCGCAGGCCCAGCGCCGGCACGCCGAGGAGTTCGCCGGCGACCCGGACATCGTGGTGCCGGGCGTGGTGGCGCAGGCCGACCAGGTGCTGGTCACCGAGTGGATGGACGGCACCCCGCTGGCCGAGGTGATCGCGCGCGGCACCCAGGAGGAGCGCGACCGCGCCGGGCAGCTGCTGGCCCGGTTCCTGTTCGCCGGCCCGTCCCGGACCGGCCTGCTGCACGCGGACCCGCACCCGGGCAACTTCCGGCTGCTGAAGGACGACGGCCCGGTGTCCGGCTGGCGGCTGGGCGTGCTGGACTTCGGCACGGTGGACCGGCTGCCGGGCGGCCTGCCCGCGCCGATCGGGGCCTCGCTGCGGATGGCGCTGGACGGGGACGCGGCGGGCGTCCTGAAGATGCTGCGCGAGGAGGGCTTCGTGAAGCCCTCGATCCGGCTGGACGCGGACGCGGTGCTGGACTACCTGCTGCCGATCATCGAGCCGGCCGCGGTGGAGAACTTCCACTTCACCCGGGCGTGGATGCGTGCCCAGGCGGCCCGGATCGCCGATCCGCGCTCGCCCGCCTACAACCTGGGCAAGCAGCTCAACCTGCCGCCCGCCTACCTGCTGATCCACCGGGTGACGCTGAGCACCATCGGTGTGCTCTGCCAGCTGGGCGCCAAGGCGCCGTTCCGCGCGGAGATGCTGGAGTGGCTGCCCGAGTTCGCCGACCGGGCGGTCCGGCCGCGACGGCCGCAGCGACCGGAGAAGACGGAAAAGCCGGAAAAGCCGCTGGTTCCGGAGAAGCCGAAGGCCCGCAAGAGCACCGGCTCCCCCCGCGTCCCGAAGAGCTGACGGAACGCGCCGGCCCCGCCGCCGGCCCCAACGGCCGCAGGCCGCTCCCCACCTTCGGGGAGCGGCCTGCGGCACGACGGGGGTCAAGCGAAATGGCCCGAGGGCCCGCTGGCACTACATCAGCGCCACGGCGAGGGCCTTGCGGGCCCGCAGCGAGGCCCGCTCGGCCCGCTGCCTGAGCTTGTGGGCCCGGACGACCCGGCTGACGAGCCGTTGGTTCTCGGCCTCGTGGAGCCTGTCTTGCATATGGGCTCGGGCCAGGGATTCGTGGAGGAGTTGCATTTCGAGGATCCTGTTCTGGGTCTGACGTTCGGTGGCCTGCTCGGCGCGGGCGGTGGGATCGACGGCGGCGGGGTTCATGTCGTGGTCCTGCTCGGGGTGCGTGCTCGGGAACGGGGTACGGGCTGCGGCGTCGGCCTTGGCGGCGGCGATCCGCACGGATCGGCGGAGGGCGCTGTCCAGCGGGGGCTGCTCTCCCCGGCGGACGACCCTGGCCTGGTCGGCGGGGTTCACGCCATGACCTCGGTCTTGCGCGGGCGGCCACGCGGCCGCTTGCGGGCCACGACGACACCCTGGACGAACAGCTCGCCGCCCCAGACGCCCCACGGCTCACGCCGCTCGAGGGCGCCGGTCAGGCAGGAGTCCTTCACCGGGCAGGTACCACAGAGGGACTTCGCGTACTCGACGTCGGCGGGCGTCTCGGCGAAGAAGACCTCGGGGTCGAAGGCGCGGCACGGGATGGGGAGACCGAGCGCTTCGGCCTGCTCGATCGAGGTGATCTGCATGGAAAGAACCTCCGGGGGGTCGGCCTGGTCGGCCTTGGTGATCTGGCTTGTCGGCGGTACGGACGGGGTGGGCGGTGTGATGACCGTGGACACTGTGGCGTCTTCCTCGTCTTCTCAGTGGTTCCGGCCCAGTCGACTGGTGGTGCTGGGCCGGAGGCCCCGGAGGGCCTGGGTGGTCTTGCGTACCGGACAAAACAGAAGGGCCGCGGATCCCGGTGGTGACGGGTTCCGCGGCCCTGGAGGTGCCGACCTGAGGCTGACTCAGGTTCGTTCTCTCCAGGGTTCAGGCCCGCGGAAGGCCCGCATCCGGATGGCCTTGGCGCCGTTGAAGGCGGCCATGGCCTGGTTGATCTGCTGCTCGTTCTGCTTCTGGGGGTTTCCGGCACCGATGACCTGCGCATAGCCGCCATGCAGGGCGGCGGCTACGGCTGCCTTCGGTGCCTGGGTCGGTCGCTCATCGCGCGGGGAGCGCGACGTGCCGACCGGCGCCCAGTCACGGGACAGACCGGTCTCGACGACGGCGCCTTCGATGCTCCTGCTGCCCGTGAGGCACAGATCAGTGTGTCCGAGACCACTGACAGCGGAGATGACGGAGACACCGGTGGTGTCGAGACCCAGACCGGTTCCACCGAGCTCGGCGAGCGCCCGCAGACGGGCGGCACGCAGGGAGGCAGCGACAACGGTCTGGCCAGTCATTTTGGTGATCATGATGTTTCCCACTGTGCTCGCCTCCTCTCGGCGTCTCGCGGAGCCAGGTTTCCCCGGCTCCGAATGTTCGGATGTCTGTCTCGGTAAAGCAGTGAAGCAGTGAAGCTGTGGGTGCAGGGGAACCGGCACAGGTGTCACCCCGTGCGATCGCGTCCCCTTGACCGCCCCGGCAGGCTATTGCGCTCCCGGTACGCCGCGCAAACTATTTTTCGCGGTGAGTTCCACGGCGCGCTCCGCAGCCGGTTTCGAAGTCCCCCGAGCAGTCCCCTGGACCGCGCCCGTGCCGGCTCACGCCGGATCGACCGAACCGTCGTCCTCGACGCCGTCCGGATCCTCCTCGGGCTCCTCCCCCGCACACAACGAGAGCACGGCGGCCCCGTACTTGTCCAGCTTCATCGCGCCGACCCCCGAGATCGAGGCCAGTTCCCCGCGGCTGGCGGGCACGTCCTCGGCGATCGCCATCAGCGTCGCGTCGGTGAACACCACGTAGGCCGGGGCGCCCTGCTCCTTGGCCTGCCGGGCCCGCCACTCGCGCAGCCGCTCGTAGAGCCCCTCGTCCATCGTGGACGGGCAGCTCTCGCAGCGGCGCAGCTTGCGTTCGACGGCCTCGGTGAGCACCCGGTCGCAGACCCGGCACGTGACCGGTCCGCGGACCCGCCGGGCGGCGGAGCGCTCGCCGGGCTCGACGCCCCCGCGACCGCCACGCGCGCCGGTCCGCGCGCCGGGTGCGGAGGAGCCCGGCCGCAACCCGTCGAGGAAGCGGCTGGGCTTGCGGCTGGCCCGGCCGCCCGGGGAGCGGGAGAGGGCCCAGGAGAGGCTGAGGTGCTTGCGGGCGCGGGTGACGCCGACGTAGAGCAGACGGCGTTCCTCCTCGACCTGCTCGTCGGTCTTGGCATAGATGATCGGCAGGGTGCCCTCGGTGAGGCCGACGAGGAAGACGGCGTCCCACTCGAGGCCCTTGGCGGCGTGCAGGGAGGCGAGGGTGACGCCCTCGACGGCGGGGGCGTGCTGGGCGGCGGCGCGGGCGTCGAGTTCGGTGACGTAGGCGGCGAGGTCGGTGCCCTGGCCGGCGGCGGTGCGGGTGCGCTCGAACTCCTCGGCGAGGCGGACGAGGGCGGCGAGGGACTCCCAGCGGTCGCGGACGGCGCCGGAGCCGGCCGGGGGCTCGGGGGTGAAGCCGCGGGTCGCGAGGACGGCGCGGACCTGTCCGGCGAGGTCGGGGGCGCCGTCGGTGAGCGGGTCGGAGGCGGCGCGGGCGGCGCCGCGCAGCAGGACTCCGGCGTCGCGGACCTCGGGGCGCTCGAAGAACCGTTCGGCGCCCTTGAGCTGGTAGGGGACGCCGAGGTCGGCGAGGGCCTGCTCGTAGACCTCGGACTGGCCGTTGGTGCGGAAGAGGACGGCGATCTCGCTGGCGCGCACGCCGGTGGCCAGGAGGTCCTTGATCCGGCGGGCGGTGGTCTCGGCCTCGGTGGGTTCGTCCTCGTACTCGGTGTAGACGGGTTCGGGGCCGGCTTCGCGCTGGGAGACGAGTTCGAGGCGGTGGCGGGCGGCTTCGCCGCGGGCCTGGGCGAGCAGTCCGTTGGCGAGGTGGACCACCTGCGGGGTGGAGCGGTAGTCGCGGACGAGTTTGACGACCGTGGCCTCGGGGTGGCGGCCGCGGAAGTTCAGCAGGTAGTCGGGGGTGGCGCCGGTGAAGGAGTAGATGGTCTGGCTGGCGTCGCCGACGACGCAGAGGCTGGCGCCGCCGTCGGGGCCGGTCCACTGGTCGAGCAGGCGCTGCTGGAGCGGGGAGACGTCCTGGTACTCGTCGACGGTGAAGTGCCGGTACTGGGAGCGGACCTGGTCGGCGATGTCCGGGCGGTCCTCCAGGATGGCGGCGGTGAGGAGCAGGACGTCCTCGAAGTCGATGTTGCCGCGGCGGCTCTTGGTCTCCTCGTAGACGCGGTAGACCTGGGCGGTCTCGGCCGGGTCGCGGGCGGCTTCGCGGCCGGACTTGGCGACGGCGACGGGGTAGTCCTCGGGGCTGATCTGGGTGACCTTGGCCCATTCGATCTCGGCGGTGAGGTCGCGCAGTTCGGTGCGCTGGACGCGCAGGCCGCAGCGGCCGGCGGCCTCGGCGACGAGCTGGACCTTGCGCTCGAGGAGCTGGGGGACCGGGCCGCCGACGGCGCGGGGCCAGAAGTACTGGAGCTGGCGCAGGGCGGCGGCGTGGAAGGTGCGGGCCTGGACGCCCTCGGCGCCGAGCTGGCGCAGGCGGCCGCGCATCTCGCCGGCGGCGCGGGCGGTGAAGGTGACGGCGAGGACCTGCTGGGGGTGGTAGACGCCGCTGCGCACGCCGTACGCGATGCGGTGCGTGATGGCGCGGGTCTTGCCCGTGCCGGCGCCGGCGAGGACGCAGACCGGGCCCTGCAGGGCGGTGGCGACGGCGCGCTGCTCGGGGTCGAGCCCGGCGAGCACGGCGTCGGGGCCCGTCGCGGCGCCGGGGTCGGCCCAGGGGGAGCCGTGGGGGGCGTCGTACGGGCTGCCGCTCAAGAGGTCTTCCTGCATGCGTTCCATCTTCTCAGCCCGGTGGGACAACGGGGGCGGGGTTGTCCACAGGCCCGGTGTGATCGCAGGATGATCACTCCGCAGTGCGGTCGATGGCGGTCCGGAATGCCCGTCGTCCGGTGAACGTTCCCTCCGGAGACCGTACGCACCTCTCTTTCGAAGGAGCCCCCTCGATGTCCGGCACCGTGACGATGTACAGCACGACCTGGTGTGGGTACTGCAACCGACTCAAGAGCCAGCTGGACCGTGAAGGCATCGGCTACACCGAGATCAACATCGAGGAGGACCCGGCCTCGGCGTCCTTCGTCGAGTCCGTGAACAACGGCAACCAGACGGTGCCGACGGTGCTGGTGACGCCGGTGGGCGGCGGCGAGCGGGTCGTGATGACCAACCCGAGCCTGTTGCAGGTCAAGAAGGCCCTGGCGGCCTGATCCGGCCGGGTCGCCCGGGCCGGCGCGCGTCACGTCGCGTCGGCCCGGGCGGGGTCGACGGGCGCGGCGGGCGCGGGCAGGGTGGTGCGCGCGCCGAGGTCGCCGACGCCGTAGACGAGCCGGCTGCGGTCGGCCGAGTAGCGGGTCTCGATGACCCGGACGGGCCCGCGCCGGTCGTAGGTGACGCGGGTCTGCACCACGAGCGGCACGCCGGGGCCGCCCTGGAACCACTGGGCCTCCTCGGGGCCGGGCATCCGGGCGACGAGGTGGTCGACGGCACCGATCTCGGTGCGTCCGAGGGTGGCGAGCACGGCCTCGTCGCCGCCCTCGACGGGGTCGGGTTCCATCAGCGGGGTGCCGGCGGCCAGGCCGGCCCGGTAGTGGCTCTCCTCGATGGAGTACGGCTCGCGGTCGAGCAGCCGCAGCTGGCGGCGGACCACGATGGCCTCGCCGGGGCGCAGTCCGAGCCGTTCGGCGATGTCGACCCGGGCCCGGACGATCATCATCTCGAAGTCGGTGCTGAGTTCGCGCCCGGCTTCGGCGGCCTCGCCGAGGTAGACGTCGGAGGGCCCGGCCAGGCAGTCGCGCGGCGCGGGGGCCGGCGTGGGTCCGTAGGCGTGGTGGTCCAGGACCGGGTGTTCGCGCAGGTAGGTGCCCTTGCCCTGGAGCCGGACCAGCCGGCCCTCGTTGACCAGGACGTCGACGGCGAGGCGGACGGTGTTGCGGGCGACGCCGTACTGGCGCTCCAGTTCGCTCTCGACCGGCAGGGCGGCGTCGGCGGTGAACTCGCCCTCGGCGATCCGACGGCGCAGGTCGGCGGCGAGGCGCTGGTATTTGGGGGATTGGGCGGTGCCCCGGGGGATTGTCACCGAGTGAATGTAGCGAGCTCGGTGACACGGTTTCAGCCGTTTCCGGCAATGTCGTCCGTGCGGGTTGACGACGGGGATCCGCAGGCGCCTTCCGGTAGCAGACCTGGCCCGTCCGGATACGAACATCCGGTTGTGAGGAATCCGGAAAGGGATCGGAAAGAAAAAAGGGGGCGCGCGGCATTGGCCGCACGCCCCCTTTTCGTACGGAATTACCAGCGCGCCGCCGACGGCAGCGGCTCGCCGTACCAGAGCTCGACCAGGTGCCGCGCGATCGAGATTCCGGACGGTGGCAGGATCTCGCCCGCCTCCATCCCGGCCCGCAGCTCCTCGCGGGAGAACCAGCGCGCCTCGGCCAGCTCCTCGCCGTCCACGGTGATCTCGGTGCCGCCCGGCAGCGCCTTGCCCGTGAAGCCGAGCATCAGGCTGGACGGGAACGGCCACGGCTGGCTGGCGACGTAGTGCACCTCGCCGACCTGCACACCCGCCTCCTCGTGCACCTCGCGGGCCACCGCCTGCTCGATGGACTCCCCCGGCTCGACGAAGCCGGCCAGGGTCGACCAGCGGCCCTCCGGCCACAGCGCCTGACGGCCGAGCAGGCAGCGGTCCTCCTCGTCGGTGATCACCATGATCACCGCCGGGTCGGTGCGCGGGTAGTGCTCGGCCGCGCAGGAGGTGCAGCGCCGCACGTGCCCGGCGCCGGCCTTCTCGGTCGGGTGCCCGCAGCGCGAGCAGAAGCTGTGCAGCCGGTGCCAGTGCTCCAGCGCGACGGCGTGCACCAGCAGCCCGGCGTCGCGGTCGGACAGCAGCCCGCCGACCTCGCGCAGCCCGGCCGGACGGGCGTCGCCGTCCAGGCGCCCGGGCAGGCTCTCGCCGGCCAGCGCGAAGTACGAGACGCCGTCCCGGTCGGTGCCGAGGAAGTACCGGTCGCCGCCCTGCGGCGCCTCGAAGGAGGGCAGCAGCACCAGTTCGGTGCCCTGCGCGGTGTCGACGACGAACGCCTCGCCGCCGGCGATCGGCAGCACCCGGGTGTTCGGGTGGCTCCAGGCCGCCGCCAGCCAGGGCTCGTCGAACCGGTGCTCGGCCGCCCGGTCCACCCCGGCCCGGGCCAGTACCAGGTGCAGCGGGCGCTCGGTCTCAGGCACGGTGCTCACGTCGTTCCATCCCCACGTGGTGAATCATCCGGATGAGTGATCTGACAGCCTCGGTGCGCGGCCCCTCGCTCACGCGCCGGGCCGGAAGTTCTCGGCCAGGTCGCCCCACAGGTACGCGGCCGTCTCCACGCCCTTGGCCAGCAGGTCGAGTTCGACCTTCTCGTTGACCGAGTGCCAGCCGTCCGAGGGCACCGAGATGCCGAGGAACAGCACCGGCGCGCCCAGCACGTCCTGCAGGTCGGCGGCGGGGCCGGAGCCGCCCTCGCGGGTGAAGAGGATCTTCTGCCCGAAGGCCCGCCCCATCGCGCGGACGGTGGACTGCAGCGCCGGGTGGTCCAGCGGGGTCAGGCAGGGCCGGGTCGCGCCCGGGAAGACCAACTCGTACCGGACGCCCGCGGGCACCCGCTCGGCCACCCAGGACCGCACCGCCTCGCGGACCTTCTCCACCTCCTGCCCGGCGACCAGCCGGAAGGACAGCTTGAGGTGCGCCGACGCGGGGACGATGGTCTTGCCGCCGGGGCCGGTGTAGCCGCCCCAGATCCCGTTGACCTCGGCGGTCGGGCGGGCCCAGATCCGCTCCAGGGTGGAGTAGCCGGCCTCGCCGCGGGTGCCGGACGACTTGGCGACCTCCAGCCACTGCTCCTCGTCGAACGGCAGCTCGGCGAACAGCTCGCGCTCGCGGTCGGTCAGCTCGATCACGCCGTCGTAGAAGCCCGGGACCGCCACCTTGCGGTCGGCGTCGTGCAGGGCGGCGGCCAGCTCGGCCGCGACCTGGGCGGGGTTGGGGACGGCGCCGCCGAAGGAACCGGAGTGGATGTCGGTGTCCGGCCCGTACAGGTCGATCTGGGCGTCGGCGAGGCCGCGCATGCCGGTGCAGACGGTCGGCGTGGACGCGGACCACATGCCGGTGTCGGAGATGACGACCACGTCGGCGGCCAGCCGGTCGGCCTCGCGGCGGACCAGGTCGGCGAAGTTCGGCGAACCGGACTCCTCTTCACCCTCGATCAGCAGCTTGAGGTTGACGGCCGGCGCGGTGCGGCCGGTCGCGGCCAGGTGGGCCCGCACGCCCAGGGTGTGGAAGAACACCTGGCCCTTGTCGTCGGCGGCGCCGCGCGCGTACAGCCGGTCGCCGACCACGGTCGGGGTGAACGGCTCGGTGTCCCAGCCGTCCTCCTGGGCGGCGGGCTGCACGTCGTGGTGCCCGTAGACCAGGACGGTCGGCGCGGACGCGTCCCCGGAGGGCCACTCGGCGAACACCGCCGGCAGGCCGTCGGTCTCCCACACCTCGGCGACCGGGAAGCCGGTGTCGCGCAGCTTGCCGACCAGCCACTCGGCGGAGCGCCGCACGTCGCCGGCCCGGGCCGGGTCGGCGGAGACCGACGGGATGGCCAGCCACGCGGAGAGGTCTTCGAGGAAGGCGGCCTGGTGCCGGTCGATGTAGGAGCGGACGACGCTGTCCGGGGTACTCGTCATACCGACGACTGTAGTTCGCCCGTGCGGGTGCCCGCCCCGGCCCTCCGGCTCAGGGGCGTTCCCGGGGCTGTAACCTCCGTCACCCCCGCCGCGCACGGGCGCGGACGGGGGTGACGGAGGGGGTGCGGGCCTCAGCCCGAGCGGCGCAGCATCGTGATCCGCGAGCGGGTGAGCACCGCCGCCAGGCCGGCCGCGAGCAGCGGGAGCACCACGACGGTGGCTCCGATGGTCAGCCAGGGGAAGACCACGGTCGCGCCGTTGGCGATCTCCTCCGGGCTCATGCCGGGGTAGCTGCGCGCCGCTCCCTCGACCTTGCGCAGTGCCACGCCCGGCACGACGCCGCAGACCACGCCGAGCAGGGCGCCCATGGCGGCGATCACGCCGCACTGGAAGCCGGACAGCGAGCGGCGGATGCGCGGCTCGGCGCCGACCGCCGCGAGGGTGGTCAGGTCGCGCTGGGAGTCGGCGGCGGCCAGTCCCGTGGCGATGCCGGCGGCGCCCAGGGCGACCAGGCCGGCGAAGACGCTCAGGCCGAGAGTGACGAGATCGGCCTGGGACTGGTAGCCGCGCTCGACGGTGAGGACGTCGCGGTCGCTGATCTTGGCGAGCGCGCCGTCGGCCTTCTGCTGGGCGCCGTCGGAGGGCACGGTGCCGGGCAGCCAGACCGAGCCGGCCACCGAGGTGGTGAACCCGAGCGCGGCCGCGGTGTCCGGGCTGATCACGGCCTGCCCGGGGGCGGGCAGCGTGGCGTCCGCGAGGACCGCGTCGACGGCGATCTCGTGCCGGACGGGCTTCTTGTCGGCGCTGCCGCCCGCGGTGTACGAGCTGAAGGAGACCGGTTCGGTGTACTGCAGCGCGACCTTGCCGTCCTTGAGGTACCGGGCGTCGAAGACCACGGCCTTGCCGGCCGCGAGGGCCTGGCCGGCGGCCGGGTCGGTGACGCCGTAGAGGTTGTGCAGCAGGGTGGCGTCGCCGGCCGACAGCGGGCTGTAGGGGCTGCCGCGGCGGTTGTTGGTCTGGCAGCGCTTGTCTGTCTGCAGGATCCGCTCGACCTCGCCGGGACCGAACGCGCGGTCCGTGTCGGTGACGGGGCAGCGCATCTCCTTGGGCACCTCGACGCTGATGTAGCCGCACCCCCCGTCGTCGGAGCAGCTCTCCTTGTAGTGCACGCTCTGGACGTCGGCGCGCGGGCCGAGGTCCGGGATGCCGCGTTCGACGGCCTCGCGCATCTGCGGCAGCAGCTTGGTGTCGGCAGCGGACAGCCAGCCGGTGCCGAGCAGGACGGCACCGGCGGGACCGTGGGCGACGTACTCGCGCCGGTACTGCTCCTCGAAGCTGGCGGTGTACACGCTGACGGCGACGGAGCCGGCGACGGCGGCCATGACGGCGGCGACGGCGGGCGCGGTGCGGCCGCGGTGGCGCACCGAGTCGCGCAGGGCGAGCCGGGGGCCGAGCGAGAGCCAGCGGCCGAGCCGGCCGAAGAGGCCGACCAGGTAGGGCGTGAGCGCGACCATGCCGAGTTCGGCGATGGCCGAGCCGCCGAGGACGGCGAGGCTGCGGTTGCCGCTGGTGGCACCGAACAGCGCGAGGGCGGCACCGCCGCCGAGCATCACCAGGCCGAGCACGGCGAGCTTGCGGCTCGGCGGCTTGAGCGAGTCCCGGCCGGTGAGCGCGGATACGACGTCCTGGCGGGAGGCCTGGACGGCGGGCACGACGGCCGCGAGCAGACCGGTGACCAGGCCGACCAGGAGCACGCCGAACAGGTCGAGCGGCTGGACGGCGAAGTGGCCGAAGCGCCGACCGGAGGACTCCTCGGCCTGGGTGCGCAGCAGCGCGGCCAGGCCGACGCCGAGACCGAGGCCGACCACAGCGCCGGTGACGCCGAGGACGATGCCCCCGCCGAGGACGACGGCGCGGACGTTGGCGCGCTCACCACCGGCGGCGGCGAGCAGGCCCAGCTGCCGCCGGGAGCGCCGGGCCCCGACGGCGAAGGCGGGGCCCGCGAGGAGGACGATCTCCAGCAGGGCCATGCCGACGACGGTGGCGAGGATGACGACGCCGGTCTGGTTGAAGTACGCGGTGTCGCCGACCTGGTGCCGGTCCTGTTCGACGTAGTACGGGACGTCGGCGCGGGCCGGCGGGTCGATCAGGACGGCGCGGGAGGTGAGGTTGAAGCCGTACTCGTTGAGTTCGGTGACCTTGTGCCAGTCGAGGCCGGCGCCGCCGGGGAGCTTGACCAGCCAGCGGGTGGGCTCACCGGTGCCGCCGGCCGGGCCGCGGGTGGCGCCGGGGGTCTTGGCGAGCTGGTCGATGACGGCGCCGGGGCGGGCGATGAGTTCGGTGCCGTTCAGTTCGCCGGGGTACTCGTAGACGCCGGTGATCGTGAAGGGGGTGCCCTCCAACCCGCGGACGGCGGTCCGGTCGCCGAGCTTGAGTCCGGAGCGCCTGAGGAAGTCCGGGGTGACGGCGGCCTCGCGGTCGCCCGTGGGGGCGCGGCCCTTGACCCGGTTCATCCGGCCGTTCCAGACCGGGTCGGTCAGGTCGGCCTCGCTGACGCGGGTGCTGAGCAGGCCCTCGGTGCTGCTCGCCGCGGTGTACGGGCCCTGCCGTTCGGGCACGAGGGTGGCGCCGGCCGGGAGCAGTTGCCGGGCCAGGTCGGCGGGTGCGGTGTCCAGGGCGCGCTGCTGCGCGGGGGTGACCTGGGGAGCGGCGCCATCCTTGGCGGTGTCCTTGGGGTTCTGGATGGTGAACCCCGTGTCCGGGTCGGGCGCCTGCTGGACCGAGGAGCCGCGTTCGACCATCTCCAGTGCGCCGGCGGCCTGGCCCATGACCCGTACCGCGTGTTCGACGGGCGTGAGATCGGCGCTGCGGAAGACCACGTCGGCGCCGGTGACACCGAGGACGGGCAGGGCGACCATGGCGATGACCAGGGCGCTGCGGCCCTTGGCGCGCAGGGCGTCACGGCGGGCGATGCGCAGGGCGACCCGCCAGGCGCTGAGCTTCACTCGTCCACCTTCATGCTGTTGGTGGCGGCGCTGACCAGGAGGCTGGCGGCGTCCTGGCTGACGGACTCGTCGACCATCCGGCCGTCGCGCAGGAAGACGACGCGGTCGGCCCAGGCGGCGTGCCGGGCCTCGTGGGTGACCATCATGGCGGCGGCGCCGGCGTCGCAGCGGGCGCGCAGGACGGCGAGGACGGCCTCGCCGGTGGTGGAGTCGAGCGCGCCGGTGGGTTCGTCGGCGAGGACCAGGCGGCGGTCGCCGATCAGGGCGCGGGCGATGGCCACCCGCTGCTGCTGGCCGCCGGACATGTCGTCGGGGAAGCGGTCGGCGAGTTCGGGGATGCCGAGTTCCTCCAGGGCGGCGAGGGCCTCGCGGCGGGCCGCGCGGGCCGACAGGCCGTCGAGTTCGCGCGGCAGCGAGATGTTCTCGGCGGCGGTGAGGGCCGGTATCAGGTTGTAGTCCTGGAACACGTAGCCGACGGAGCGGCGGCGGACCTGGGCGAGCCGCTTGCGGTTGAGGTCGCCGAGGGCGACGCCCTCGACCAGGACCCGGCCGGTGCTCGGGCTGTCGAGGCCGCCGGCCAGCGTCAGCAGGGTCGACTTGCCGGAGCCGGAGGGGCCCATGACGGCGACGAACTCGCCGGGGTGGACCTTGAGGTCGACGCCGCGCAGGGCCTGGACCTCGGCCGCGCCGTGGCCGTGGACGCGGGTGACGTCCTCCAGGTGCAGCACCGGCGCCTGCCGGGACTCTTGGGTGTGGGACACGATTCCCCCCTAGTACTGGGTGTGGGCCCGGGGTCGGGGCCCGGGCCGGTGGTTCGGTGCCGGGGCGCTCAGGTGCGCAGGCGGCGGCCGCGTTTGGCGGGTGCGGCACCGCCGTCGCGGGCGGCCTCGGCGGTACGGGTCTGCAGGAGTTCGGCCTGCTGGGCGAGCCGGGTCTCGCAGTGGTCGAGCCAGCGGATCTCGGCTTCGGTCTGGAAGATCAGCTGGTCCAGGACGAGCAGCCAGGCGAGGTCGTTGCTCGCCGAGGGCACCGCGCCCGGCCGGCCCCCCTCACCGGGCCGAGGGGCGCCGGCGAGGGCGCGGCCCTTGAGCCGGGTGTAGTCCTGCAGCGCCTTGATGCTGTGCCGGCGCTGCCCCTGGACGACGGCGGAGACGTCCACCCCCGGGACGGTGACGGCCATGGCGAGCTTGATCGCCAGTTCGTCGCGCGGCGGGTTGGTCCGGGGTACCGGGGTGTCGAACCAGGCGCGCAGCTCGGTGCGGCCGGCCTCGGTGACGGCGTAGAACTGGTGGCCCTCCCCGTCCTCCCCGGCGGGCTCGACCAGGCCGTCGCGTTCCAGCCGGGAAAGCGTGGTGTAGACCTGCCCGACGTTGAGTGGCCAGGTGGCGCCGGTGCGCGCCTCGAACTCGGTGCGCAGTTGGTAGCCGTAGCGAGGGCCCTGGTCGAGCAGGGCGAGCAGACCGTGACGGATGGACATACTCAGTATGTATACCCGGTATGCCCTGCCGTCTCAACCCGCACCCCCCTCCCCCGGCGACCGGGTACCGTCGTGCGGTGTGAGCCAGTTGCGCATCGCCACCTTCAACCTGTTGCACGGTCAGCCGCTCGCCCCGGACGGCACGCCGCGGCCCTATCCGGCCGACGCCGGCGAGCCGTTGGCCGCGGCGGTGGCCGCGCTGGACGCCGACGTACTGGCGCTCCAGGAGGTGGACCGGCGCCAGGCGCGCTCCGGCGGCACCGACCAGGCGGCGGTGGCGGCCGCGGCGATGGGCGCGAAGGACTGGCGCTTCGCCGCCGCACTGCACGGCCGCCCGGCACCGGTGGCGGGCTGGCTGCCGGATCCGTCCGGGCCCGACGGCCTGCGGGTGTACGGGCCGGGCGAAGTCGGCGACGACGCCCCGCCCTCGTACGGGACGGCCCTGCTGACCCGGCTCCCGGTACGGCACTGGCGGGCCCGGCGCTTCGCCCCGGCGCCGTTCGGGCTGCCGCTGCGGGTGGCCGGGCGGCGCGGACTGACCCCGGTGCCGGACGAGCCGCGGGCCGCGCTGGCGGCGGTGCTGGAGGGCGATCGCGGGCCGTTCACCGTGGTCGCGGCACACCTGTCCTTCGTGCCGGGCTGGAACATGGCGCAGCTGGCGGGCATCCGGCGGTGGATCGCCGACCTGCCGCAGCCGTACCTGGTGCTGGGCGACTTCAACCTGGTGGGCGCGGTGCCGCGCACGGTGCTCGGCGGGGCGACGGCGCTGGAGCGCACCGCGCCCAGGGCGCGGGTGCGGGAGCTGCGGGCGAGCCGGCGGGCCCGGCCGCTCCTGGCCGAGCCGCGCCGGCGGCGGGTGCGCGAGCCGCGGCCCCGCCTGCAGGGCTGGTACGACCTGGCGCGCACGCCGACGTACCCCTCGCACCGGCCGGCGGTGCAGTTCGACCACGTGCTGGCGATCGGCGTGCCGCGCACGGCGGTGGGCCCGGCCGCGGCGCCGCGCGCGGCGGTGTCGGACCACCGGCCACTGCTGGTCGAGGTGTCGCTCTAGGGCTTGTCAGACAAGCCCTGGGGTTCTCGCTCCAGCGTTCTCTGGGGCAGCTGCCGCGTCAGGACCCCGGCCTGCTGCGGGACGTGGATGCCGGCCGTCGGGGCCGGGTCGTACTGCAGGAGCAGCATGGCCGCGTCGTCACCGAGCTGGCGTCCGACGTGCCGCACCACGTCCTCGTGCAGGCGCTGCAGGACGTCGGCGGGACGACCGTCGGCGCAGCGCGGGAACCGTTCGGCGAGCGGGTAGAAGGCGCCCGCGCGATCGCGGGCCTCGATCACCCCGTCGGTGAACAGCAGCACCCGGTCGTCGCCCTGCAGCGACACCCGGTGGACCGGCGGGCGGACGTCGGCCGGGTCGAGGACGCCCAGCGGCGGCACGGTCTCGGCGAGTTCGAGCGGGCGGACCTCGCCGCCGCGCAGCAGCAGCGGCGCGGGGTGCCCGCAGTTGACGATCTCGGCGGCGCCGTCGGGCCCGACGCCGATCAGCACCAGGGTGACGAACTCCTCCTCCACCCCCGGGTGGTCGTTCTCGTGCAGGGCGCGGTCGAGGCTGACGGCCAGCCAGCCGGCCACCCGGTCCAGCGCGGGCTCCTGGTGGGCGGCCTCGCGGAAGGCGCCGAGCACGGCGGCGGCCGTCTCGACCGCGCCGAGGCCCTTGCCGCGCACGTCGCCGACCACGGCCCGTACGCCGTGCCGGGTGTTGACCACCTCGTAGAGGTCGCCGCCGATGCGGGCGTGCGCGGCGGCGGCCTCGTAGTGGACGGCGGCCCGGACGGTGCCGACCCGCTCGGGGACGGGCCGCAGCAGGACCCGGCGGGCGATCGAGGCGACCAGCTGGGCGTCGGCCAGCGCCCGTTCCTGGCGCAGCCTCAGGGTGGCGCTGACCCAGCCGATCATGGCGACGAGCAGGATGGCGATGACGCTGGCGGCGTGCACGGACGAGCCGAGCGTGTCGCTGCGGAAGGCCATCAGGAAGGCCGCCGCCTCGGCGCACAGGCCGATGACGAACGGGTACCAGGTGCGGCGGCTGACCACGGCGGCCAGCGCGGGCACGGCGGTGAGGGCGGGTTCGACCGTCACCCCGGTGCCGCTGAGGTAGTCGAGGACGACGATCAGCGCCATGCCGATGAACGGCAGCGCCAGCGCCGTCCTCGGCCAGGTGCCGGTCGTGTTCGGAGCGGGACCCGGGGTCGGCCCGGTGAACCGCTCTCTGATCCATCCGGTCGCGCTCAACTTCGGTTCTCCAGCAGAAGGCGCCGATGCCGGGGGCACCTGCGGTGATGACTGAGGGTTAGGGAATACGGGCCTCGCTGGCGGCCGGAGCACGGGGGTTGACCGGTTACCGACCCCACAATAGGCGCGAAACGTGCACGACGCACAGGTTTCGGGCACTGGCGTGATGACTTGGATGCTCTGCGTGACTCATTAGTCACTGTTCCCGATCAGGAGCCGTTCCAACTCTTTTCGGTCGGGAAGTCCTGCCGGACGGACGATCCGCCCGCTGCGGACGTACAGGAACGAAGCCGTGACCTGCTCGGGATCAACGCCCATCTGCTCGGCCCAGGCCAGCCGGTAGACCGCGAGCTGCAACGGGTCCGCGGTCTCCTCGCGATGGGTCTTCCAGTCGACCACTTCGTAGCGTGACACACCACCGGATCCTGACACCACGTCACCGTCACGGTAGACCGCGTCGATCCGGCCGCGCACCACCCGCCCCGCCAGCACCAGTTGGAACGGCGCCTCGACCCGGTAGGGCTTGCGCTGCGCGTACGGGGTGCGCAGGAACGCCTCCTTGAGCCGCTCCAGGTCCTGCTCGTCCTCGATGCCGTCGTCGTCCGCGCCGGGCAGCGCGCCGGGCTCGATCAGCAGCAGCGGCTCGATCCGGCCCTGCACCCAGGCGTGGAAGCGGGTGCCGCGCCGGGCGGCGGGCTGCGGGGGGCGCGGCATCGGGCGGGCCAGGTCGCGCGCGAAGCCGTCCGGGTCGGCGGCCAGGCGAAGCAGTTGGGTGGCGGACAGCGCGGCGGGCAGCGGCACCTCGCGCGCGGTGCGCCGGGAGCGCTCCAACTCGCCCAGCAGCGCGGTCAGATCGCGGTCCCAGGAGGCCAGCTGGCGCTGGTCCTCGGCGGCCATCGGCTCCGGTTCGGGGGCGGGCGCACCGGCCAGGCGGGCTCGCACCACCCCGGCGACCCGGCGGCGGGCGTGCTGCGCGGCCGGGTCCAGCGGCAGGGGCCAGGGCCGGTCGACGGAGGTGGTCAGCGCCGGGTTCTCGGCGCCCTTCTCCGGCTGCTCGGCCCAGTGCTCGACCTCGCCCGCGCCGGCCTGCTCGCAGTGCTCGCGCAGCTCCTCCAGGAAGGCGGACGGACCGCGGACGGTCTTCTGGCTCGGCCCCCACCAGTGACCGGAGGCCAGCAGCAGCGAGCGGGGGCGGGTGAACGCGACGTAGCCGAGGCGCAGTTCCTCGGTGGCGGAGTGCTCGGCCAGCTCCTTCCTGAAGGCGGTCATCGTCCTGCTGTTCCACCCGCCGCGCACGTCGGGCAGGGTGGCCGCGTCGCCGCGCAGGGCGTGCGGAAGCACACGCTTGGCGCTGGTCCAGCGTTCGCGCGGGGTCGAGGAGGGGAACGCTCCCCGTACCAGGCCGGGGACGGCGACCACGTCCCACTCCAGGCCCTTGGACTTGTGCGCGGTGAGCACCTTCACGGTGTCCTCGCCGCCGGGCAGGCTGCTGTCCAGGCCGCGCTCGTACTCCTGGGCGGCGCGCAGGAAGCCGAGGAAGGCGGCGAGGCCCGGGTCGCCGTCGAGGTCGGCGAAGGAGGCGGCGACGTCCAGGAAGGCGTGCAGGGTCTCCCGCCGCCGGGCGGCCAGGGCCTGCGGGGAGGCGGCGAGCTCGACCTCCAGGCCGGTGACCGCCAGCACCCGGTGCAGCACGTCCATCAGCGGGTCGGCCAGCGAGCGGCGCAGCTCGCGCAACTCCTGGGCGAGACGGGCGAAGCGCACCCGCGCCTCGGCGGAGAACGGCAGGTCGTCGGGCTTCCCCTCCTCGCCGAACGGGGAGTCCAGGAAGCTCTCCACCGCGTCGGCCAGCGACACCACCTCGGTCGGATCGGCCTCGGCGACGGCGGCGGCCAGCGCCTCGACGTCCTCGGGCCGGTCGGTGCGGACCAGCTCGGCGGCCCGGCGGCCGAGCAGCGCGAGGTCGCGCGGGCCGATCCGCCAGCGCGGGCCGACCAGGAGGCGCACCAGCGCGGCGTTCGCGGTCGGGTCCTGCAGCACCTCGCAGACCGCCACCAGGTCGGCCACCTCGGGCAGTTGCAGCAGCCCGCCGAGGCCGACCACCTCGACCGGCACCTCGCGGGCGACCAGCGCCGCGTGGATGTCCGGGAAGGCGGCGCCGCCCCGGCACAGCACGGCGATCCGGCCGGGCGCGGTGCCGGTGCGCACCAGGTGGGCGATCGAGTCGGCGAGCCAGTCGACCTCCTCGGCGTGGGTGGGCAGCAGCGCCGTCCGCACGAAGCCGTCCCGCTCGGCGCCGGGCGCCGGGCGCAGCGCCTCGACGCCCTCGTGCATCCCCCGCAGCGGCGCGGCGAGGGTGTTGGCGAAGGCGAGCAGGCGCCCGCCGCTGCGGCGGTTCTCGCTGAGCGCGTAGCGCTCGGCGGGGCGGCCGTCGGCCTTGGGGAAGTGCCGGGGGAACTCGTCGAGGTTGGCGACGGAGGCGCCGCGCCAGCCGTAGATCGCCTGGCAGGGGTCGCCGACGGCGGTCACCGGGTGGCCGCTGCCCGCACCCTCGGGGCCGGCCCCGAAGAGCCCGGCGAGCATCAGGCGCTGGGCGACCGAGGTGTCCTGGTACTCGTCCAGCAGCACGACCCGGAACTGGCCGCGCAGCAGCTCGCCGACCTCGGGGCGCTGCTGGGCGAGACGGGCGGCGGCGGCTATCTGGTCGCCGAAGTCCATCAGCCCGGCGGAGCGCTTGCGGCGCCGGTAGTCCTCGACCAGGCGCAGCAGCTCCAGCCGGGCCCGGGCGGTGGCCGGGACGGCCCGCAGGTCGTCGTTGGTCAGCTTGACGGTGGCGAGGGTGTCCAGCAGCTCCTCGTCGAAGTCGCGCAGGGCCTGTGGCTCGACGAGGTGCTCGGCGAGTTCGCCGTCCAGCGCGGTGAGGTCGGCGACCAGGTTGGCGAAGGTGCCGGTGAGCGCGGGGAACGGGCCGCGGGCGGTGCGCAGCACCTTGGCGGCGAGCTGGAAGCGGGTGGCGTCGGCGAGCAGCCGGACGTCCGGCTCGATGCCGATCCGCAGGCCGTGCTCCTTGAGGAGGCGGCCGGCGAAGGCGTGGTAGGTGGAGATCTCCGGGTCGCCGAGCGGTTCGCCGCCGTCCCGGTCCGCGACGCCGGCCCTCAGCAGGGCGGCGCGGACCCGTTCGGAGAGCTCGCCGGCGGCCTTGTTGGTGAAGGTGAGGCCGAGCACCTCCTCGGGCCGTACGGCGCCGGAGCCGACCAGCCAGACGACCCGGGCGGCCATCACCGTGGTCTTGCCGGAGCCGGCGCCGGCCACGATCACGGCCGGCTCCAGGGGCGCGCCGATGGCCGCCATCTGCTCCCGGTTGAACGGGATCCCCAGCAGCTCCTTGAGCTGGTCGGGATGGCTGAGCACGGCGGTCACCCCGCAACCGTAACCGGAGCGACGGACAAGCCTCGCCTCACCGGGTCCGCAGGGTCCGCAGGGTCCGCAGGCCGCGCGGGCCCGCTACTCGACCAGCTGCGCCCCGTCCCGCTGGGCCGAGCAGCTGCGGCGGAAGGCGCAGCGGTCGCAGCCGCCGCCCGTCTGCGGGACGAAGCGCTCGGCGAGGACCTTCCCGGCGGCCTCGGCGAGCAGGCCCTCGATCCACGGCTCGCCCTCCGGAGGCTCCTGCCGCTGCACCTTGGGGGCGTCCCGGGAGGCCTTGGCGGCGGGCTCGCGCAGGTGGACCAGTTCGGCGCCGCCGGTGGCCGGGGGGTGTTCGGCGAAGCCGGGCAGCTCGTTGAGGGCGCCGGCCCGGACGGCGAGCTGGTAGACGGCGAGCTGCTTGTGCTCGGGCAGGGACTTGTCGGTGGGGATCTGCTTGCCGGTCTTGAAGTCGACCACGTAGGCGCGCCCGGCCGCGTCCTTCTCGACCCGGTCCATCGAGCCGCGGATGCGCACCGAGACGCCGCCGACGTCGAGGGTGACGTCGAAGCCGTGCTCGGTGGCGACCACGTCCCGGCCGCGTTCCAGGACGTGCCAGTTGAGGAAGCGCTCCAGGGCGGCCCGGGCCTCGCTCTTCTCCTGGTGGGACTTCCAGGGCGCGTCGAAGGCCAGCGCGTCCCAGACGGTGTCCAGGCGCTCCATGAGGACGGCGAGGTCGGCGGGCGTGCGGCCGGAGCCGACCTCGTCGGCGAGCGCGTGCACCACGTTGCCGAAGCCCTGGGCGGCCGAGCCGGCGGCACGCGCCTTGACCTCCTTGTCCAGGAACCACTGCAGCGAGCAGCTCTCCAGCTGCTCCAGGCCGCTGCCGGACAGCCGCACCGGCAGGTTGGCGCTGCGCAGCGGCTCGGGGGCGGCGGTCGGGTCGTCCAGGCCCCACCAGCGCTCGGGGTGGGCGGCGGGCACCAGCGGCAGCCCGTCCTCGTCGGTGGCGGCGGCGAGGATGGCGAGCCGTTCGGCGGCGGCGCGGCGCAGCTCGGGCGTGCGGGCGGGGTCGACGGTGACCGCGCGCAGCTCGGCGACCAGGGCGGCGACGGACAGCGGGCGGCGCGGGCGGTGGGTGACGTCCTCGACGGTGACCGGCGGGGTGCGGCGCACCACCTTGCCGGTCCGCGGGTCGACGTCCTCCCGGTAGAGCTCGCGCAGGAAGCGGGAGGGTTCGTCGCCGTCGTCGGCGGGGGCCTTGACGGCGGTGACGATCAGCCGCTCCTTGGCGCGGGTCGCCGCGACGTAGAAGAGGCGGCGCTCCTCGCCGAGCAGGGCGGCCGGGGAGAGCGGTTCGGCGAGGCCGTCGCGGCCGATCCGGTCGGCCTCCAGCAGGGAGCCGCGGCGGCGCAGGTCGGGCCAGAGGCCGTCCTGGACGCCGGCGACGACGACCAGGCGCCACTCCAAGCCCTTGGAGCGGTGGGCGGTCATCAGCCGGACGGCTTCGGGGCGCACGGCCCGGACGGTGAGGGTGTCGGCGGCGATGTCCTGGGCGTCGAGTTCGGCGAGCAGGTCGAGGGCGCTGCGGTGGCCGGTGACCTGTTCCTCGGCGCGGGCGGCGGTCTCGAACAGGGCGCACAGCGCGTCCAGGTCGCGGTCGGCGTTGCGGCCGCCGGCGCCGCCGCGCAGGGCGGCCCGTTCCAGGCGCTCGCGCCAGCGGCGGCTGCCGTCCCACAGCTCCCAGAGCGCCTCCTCGGCGGTGCAGCCGCCGGCCAGCAGCTCGCGGACCTTGCGCAGCAGGGTGCCGAGGTCGCGGGCGCGGCGGGCGTAAGCGGGGTCGAGGGCGACCAGCCGCTCGGGTTCGGCGAGGGCCTCGCGGATCAGTTCGCCGGCCGGGCGCAGGGCGGCGGTGGGGCGGCCGTCGGCGCGCAGCGCGGCGCGTTCCTCCTCGCGCAGGGCGCGGCCCAGGCGGCGCAGGTCGGAGCCGTCGAGGCCGCCGAGCGGGCCGGTGAGCAGGGCGTGCGCCAGGTCGGTGGTGAGCGGGTCGGGAGTGTCGGCGGCCTCGCCCCCGGACTCGGCGTCGGCATCGGCGTCGCTGTCGGTGTCGGCATGGGTGTCGGCGTGCCGGTCGCGGGCCGCCTGCCACGCCGCCTGCTGGGCGCAGACCCGCAGGGCGAGCAGCAGCTGGGCGACGGCGGGCTCCTCGCGCAGCGGCAGGTCGTCGCCGTCGATCTCCAGCGGGACGCCGGCCGCGCCGAGCGCCCGCCGCACGCCCGGTATGGAGCGGGCACCGGCCCGGACCAGCACGGCCATCTCGCCCCAGGGCACGCCGTCTTCCAGGTGGGCGCGACGCAGCAGGTCGGCGATCGAGTCGAGCTCGGCGCCGGGGGTCGGGTAGGTGTAGACCTCGGCCCGGCCGCCCTCGCGGGAGGGCAGCAGGGCGCGGTGCTGGGCGAGCTTGTCGGCGGGCAGCCGGCCCATCGGCATCCGCCGGGCGATCTCCCGGGAGGCGGCGAGCAGGAGGGCCCCGGAGCGGCGGGAGACCCTCAGCACCCTGACCTCGGCGGGTTCGCCGTCGGCGCGGCGGAAGGTCTGCGGGAAGTCGAGGATGCCGTTGATGTCGGCGCCGCGGAAGGCGTAGATCGACTGGTCGGGGTCGCCGACCGCGACCAGGTCGCGGCCGCCGCCGGCGAGCCGGCGCAGCAGCCGGACCTGGGAGGGGTCGGTGTCCTGGTACTCGTCGACGAAGACGACGTCGTAGCGCCGGCGCAGCTCCTCCTCGACCTCGGGGCGCTCGGCGAGCAGGACGGCGCGGTGGACGAGTTCGGCGTAGTCCAGGACGCCGCGCAGGTCGAGCACGTCGAGGTAGTCGGCGAGGAAGTGCGCGGCGGCGGCCCAGTCGGGGCGCTGGACGCCCTGGGCGAAGCGCTCCAGCTCGGCCTCGCCGAGGCCGAGCTCGCGGCTGCGGGCGAGGACGGCGCGGACCTCGTCGGCGAAGCCGCGGGTGGTCAGGCAGGCCCGCAGGTCCAGCGGCCAGGCGATCCGGGAGCCCGCGGCCGAGCCGCCGGTCGACTCCGTGCGGCGGGCGTCCTCGGCGCCGCCGGCCAGCAGTTCGCGGACCATGACGTCCTGCTCGGGGCCGGAGAGCAGCCGCAGCGGCTCGGCGTAGTCCTGCGGGTCCTGGTGGGCGCGCAGCAGGGCGTAGCAGAAGGAGTGGAAGGTGGTGGCCTGCGGGGCGGCGGCGGAGCTGCCGAGCCGGCCGGACATCCGGTCGCGCAGCTCCATCGCGGCCTTGCGGCTGAAGGTGAGGACGAGGATCCGCTCGGGGTCGGTGCCGTCCGCGATCCGCCGGGCGACCGCCTCGACCAGGGTGGTGGTCTTGCCGGTGCCGGGCCCGGCCAGCACCAGCAGCGGCCCGTCGGCGTGCTCGACCACGGCGCGCTGGTAGGCGTCCAGCACGGGCGGGTCGGGCTGGACGAGCGGGCTGCGCACGAGCCGGTAGGGGGAAGTCACGGAGTGGTCCTGGGGTCGAGCAGGGCATGGCAGGGCGGGCCCGCCGGGGCCCGCCCGCATCGAGCCTACGATCCTCCCCCGTCAATCCCGTCCGTGCGGGGAGTTCGGGGAAATCTCCCGGCCGTCCCAGCGGGCCCGCCGGAGGTCGACCCGGGGCGGGTCGGCGAGCTCGCGCAGCGGGGTGCCCTCCTCGCCGTAGTGGGTGAGGGCGCGCTGCTCGTGCCCGGGCAGGAAGCGGCCGTCCGCGCGGATCACCCGCCACCAGGGCACCGAGCCGCCGTACAGGGCCATCACCCGGCCGACCTGCCTCGGCCCGCCCTGGCCGAGGTACTCGGCGACGTCGCCGTAGGTCATCACCCTGCCGGGTGGAATCCGCTCGGTCAGGTCGAGCACCAGTTCGGCGAAGGGCGGTAGGGCGTCCGGAAGGCCGTCGTCTGTTACGTCCGTCACCTGCGGCATTCTTCCTTACAGGGGCGCACCCCCGGTCCCGGGCGAACGGGACGCCGCGCCCGATCCGCCCCCTGTCCAGCACGGGGGGTCGGGGCATGCCACCATCTTCGGGGCGGTGAGTGGTGATACGAGGACAAGACCAGATGACCGGGACGGCTGACGTGGGCGTGGACAAGGACTCCGACGAGTCCGCTGCCGCCGTGCCCCCGGCGCCCGGCGGCGGGACCGAAGGCCGGCCCGAACCGGGGCCGACGCCGGAAGTCTCCCTGATCAAGGACCCGACGATCAAGACCCCCGCGCCCGCGAAGGCCCCCGAGCAGCGCGAACCGCCCGAGCAGCGCCAACCCGAAGAGCACGAACAGCCCGAGCAGCCCTGGCAGCCCGAGCAGCCCTGGCAGCCCGAGCAGCCGGCGCAGCCCGACGACCAGGACCCGCCGGAGGACGCCCCCCACCTGGACGTCGACGAGCCGCTGCTCGCCGCCCGCGCGCACCGCCCGTCCGACCTGATCCGCTTCCTGGTCGGCGTCTTCGGGATAGTCGCCGTCTTCGTGCTGGCCGGCATCGCCACCTCGACCACCACCGGCATCGAGCAGGACATCGCCACCAACGCGCCGCACTTCTCCGCGGTGCTCTCCACCATCACCGGCCTGATCTCCAGCGTCGCGGTGCTCGCCGTGCCGCTGGCCTTCGCCGTCGAGCGGCTGATCAAACGCGACGGCCTGCGGGTCGCCGACGGCGTGCTGGCCTCGGTGCTCGCGTACGGCGTCTCGCTCGGCATCGACTGGTGGGTGGCCGAGGGCGCCTCCGAGCACATCCGCGACGCGCTGACCCGGCTGCCGATGGACAGCAACGGCACCCTCACCGACCCGGTGCACGGCTACCTCGCCCCGGTGATCGCCTACATGACCGCCGTCGGCATGTCGAGCAGACCACGCTGGCGGGTCGCCCTCTGGGTGGTGGTCGTCTTCAGCGGCGTCACCGAGCTCCTCGGCGGCTACACCACCCCGCTGTCGCTGATGCTCACCGTGCTGATCGGCTGGTCCGTCGCCTACGGCACGCTGTACGCGATCGGCTCCCCGAACATCCGGCCCACCGGTCAGCACATGATGATCGGCCTGCGCAAGGTCGGCTTCACCCCGGACGGCGCCCTCCGCGCCCCCGACGCCCCCGGCGGCACCCGCCGCTACTACGTCACCCAGCAGGGCGGCCCGCCCCTGGACGTCCACATCATCGACCGCGAGCAGCAGGCCTCCGGCTTCTTCTACCGGGCCTGGCGGCGGCTGCGGCTGCGCTCGGTCGCGGTGCGCCGCAGCCCGCAGTCGCTGCGCCAGGCGCTGGAGCAGGAGGCCCTGATCGCGTACGCGGCGGCCGCCTCGGGCGCCCGCGCGCCGCAGCTGGTCGCCACCTCCGAGCTCGGCCCGGACGCCGCGATCCTGGTGTACGAGAACATCGAGGGCCGCATCCTCGACGAGCTGGCCGACGACGAGGTCACCGACCCGGTGATGGCCTCGATCTGGCAGTCGGTGGCCGCCCTGCACGAGCGCCGGATCGCCCACCGCCGGCTGACCGGCGAGTCCCTGCTGGTGGTGGACGAGCGGACCGCCTGCCTGGTCAACCTCTCCGGCGGCGACATCGCCGCCACCGACCTGACCCTGCGCATCGACGTCGCCCAGCTGCTCACCACCTTCGCGCTGCGGATCGGCCCGGAGCGGGCCGTCGCCACCGCCAACGCGGTGCTCGGCGCCGAGCGGGTCGCCCAGGCGCTTCCGCTGCTCCAACCCGTCGGGATGAGCCGCTCCACCAGGGTCGACCTCGCGAAGCTCAGCAAGGAGCGCAAAGCCACCGCCCGGGCCAAGGCGCTGGAGCAGGTCGCGGCCGGCGAGCGCACCCAGGAGCAGGCCGAGGAGGACATCGCGGTCGCCGGCGAGGACCTGCTGAGCCGCATCCGCGGCCAGATCCTGCAGATCGCCCCCGAGGCGCCGATGGAGCCGGCCAAGCTGGAACGGCTGAAGCCGAAGAGCCTGATCATGGTGATCGCGCTCACCTTCGCCGCCTACCTGGCCCTGACCACCATCAAGCCGGCCCAGCTCAAGCTCTCCCAGATGAACTGGGCCTGGGCCGCGGCCGCCCTGGTCGCGGCCGCCTTCAGCTACGTCGCCGCCGCGATGAGCCTGACCGGCTTCGTCCCCGAGCGGCTGCCGTTCCGGCGCACCGTCGCCGCCCAGCTGGCCGGCTCCTTCGTCAAGCTGGTCGCCCCCGCCGCGATCGGCGGCATCGCGCTCAACACCCGTTACCTGCAGAAGGCCGGCATCCGCCCCGGCCAGGCGGTGGCCTCGGTCGGCGCCTCCCAGCTGGCGGGCCTGGCCGGGCACCTGCTGCTGCTGTTCAGCTTCGGCCTGATCACCGGCAGCCAGACCAACGGCGACCTCTCCGCCTCCCGCGCGGTGATCATCGGCGTGCTGACCGCCGCCGTGCTCGCCCTGGTGGTGGCCGCCGTCGCGCCGCTGCGCCGGTTCGTGCTGGGCCGGCTGCGCTCGCTGTTCTTCGGTGTGGTGCCGCGGATGCTCGACCTGATGCAGACGCCGAGCAAGCTGGTCACCGGCTTCGGCGGCATCCTGCTGCTGACCCTCTCCTTCACCGCCTGCCTGGACTTCTCGGTGCAGGCCTTCGGCGGCGACATCAGCTTCTCGGCGGTCGCGGTGGTCTTCCTGACCGCCAACGCGGCCGGCTCGGCGATCCCCACCCCGGGCGGCATCGGCCCGGTCGAGGTCGCCCTGATCGGCGCCCTGACCGTCGCGGACGTGTCCCCCTCGGTCGCCACCCCGGCGGTCTTCCTCTACCGGGCGCTCACGTTCTGGCTGCCGGTCCTGCCGGGCTGGATCGCCTACAACGTGCTGCAGCGCAGGAGCGCGCTCTGAGCCGTCCCCGGCATATGACGGAGGGCCTCGCCGATCGGCGAGGCCCTCCGTCGTCAGCGCGCGCCGGTCGACACGCGCCGGTCGACACGCTCTAGTAGACCGGCTTGTGCGGCTCGATCTGGTTCACCCAGCCGAGCACGCCGCCGCCCAGGTGGACGGCGTTGGCGAAGCCCGCGGCCTTCACCACGGCCAGCACCTCGGCCGAGCGCACGCCCGACTTGCAGTGCAGCACGATCTTCCGGTCCTGCGGCAGCTTCTCCAGCGCGTCGCCCATCAGGAACTCGTTCTTCGGGATCAGCACCGCACCGGGGATGTTGACGATCTCGTACTCACCGGGCTCACGGACGTCGATGAGGTAGATGTCCTCCTTGTCGTCCTGCCACTGCTTCAGCTGGTGCGAGGTGACGGTCGAACCGGCGGCGGCGGCCTGCGCCTCCTCCGACACGACGCCGCAGAAGGCCTCGTAGTCGATCAGCTCGGTGACCGTCGGGTTCTCACCGCAGACCGCGCAGTTCGGGTCCTTGCGGACCTTCACCTGGCGGTAGTTCATCTCGAGGGCGTCGTAGATCATCAGCCGGCCGAGCAGCGGCTCGCCGATGCCGGCCAGCAGCTTGATCGCCTCGTTGACCTGGATCGAGCCGATGGACGCGCACAGCACGCCCAGCACGCCGCCCTCGGCGCAGGAGGGGACCATGCCCGGCGGCGGGGCCTCCGGGTACAGGCAGCGGTAGCAGGGGCCGTGCTCGGCCCAGAAGACGCTGGCCTGGCCGTCGAAGCGGTAGATCGAGCCCCACACGTACGGCTTGCCGAGCAGCACCGCGGCGTCGTTCACCAGGTAGCGGGTGGCGAAGTTGTCGGTGCCGTCCACGATCAGGTCGTAGCCGGAGAAGATCTCCATGACGTTGGAGTTGTCGAGGCGCTCCTCGTGCAGCACCACGTCGACGTAGGGGTTGATCTCCTTGACCGAGTCGCGCGCCGACTCCGCCTTGGAGCGCCCGACGTCCGACTGGCCGTGGATGACCTGCCGCTGCAGGTTCGACTCGTCCACCACGTCGAACTCGACGATCCCCAGCGTGCCGACACCGGCCGCGGCCAGGTACAGCAGCGCGGGCGAGCCGAGGCCGCCGGCGCCGACGCACAGCACCTTGGCGTTCTTCAGCCGCTTCTGCCCGGCCATGCCCACGTCGGGGATGATCAGGTGGCGGGAGTACCGGCGGACCTCATCGACGGTGAGCTCGTCGGCCGGCTCGACCAGGGGTGGCAACGACACGGGGACTCCGATGGATGTCTGTTCGGGTGGCCAGGGCCAGCCGCGGTGTGGGGTTGTTGCTCCGCCACTCGGGTGGCTCCTAGGCCAACAGTGTCATGCCCGACCGGTATTCCGAGACAGCCCGTCCGATGGGCGAGACGGGCGGCGCCGGATCGTGGGACCGGCCGCCCGGGCCCCCGCAGGCGCCCCGAGCCAGCGTTTCACGGGCCCGGGACACCTGCGGAGCACGCTCAGACCCGACAGGCCGTCTCCAGCCAGACGTCCCCCAGCGACTCCTCCAGCGGCACCTGAGTCCGCCATCCGAGACGGTCCCTGGCGGTGCGCACGTCCGCCTGCCGCCACGGCACCGGCTCGCCCGACACCGCCCGGCCCTCCGGCCGCTGACCCTCCACCCGGTGCCCCGGGAGATGGTGCCCGGCCGGGTGGTGCTGGCCGGGCAGGTGGTCGCCGCCCGACCCGACGGCCTGCGCGGGCAGCAGGACCTGCCGGTTCTCCTCGACGATCGCCCCCTCGAAGCCCGAGGCCCGGACCAGCAGCTGGGCCGCGTCCCGGGCCCGGACCGCGTGCCCGCTGCCGATGTTGATCACCCCGGTGGCGGCCGACACCGCGGCCGACCGGATGGCCCGCGCGACGTCCCGGACGTCCACGAAATCCCGGTATCCGGACAGGTCCGGCATCCGCACCTGGTTCTCGTCCCGCTCCAGCGCCCGCCGCAGGCCCTCGGCCAGCCGCCCGAACAGCGAGGCGGTCGGCGCCCCCGGCCCCACCACGTCGAACACCCGCAGCACCGCCGCGTCCAGCCCGGAGGCCAGCACCAGCTCCGTCCCGGCCAGCTTGGACACCCCGTACGGGCCGACCGGCCGCGGCTCGGCCTGCTCGGAGACCGGCACTCCGCCGGGCACCGGCCCGTACTCGGCGGCCGAGCCGACGTGCACCAGCCGGGCCGGCTCCCGGCTGCGCCGGATCGCCTCGCAGACCGTCGCGACGGCCAGCGTGTTCGACCGGATCAGGGTGCGCGAGCTGCCATAGGTGGCGCCCGCACAGTTGATCACCACTTGCGGCGCGACCGCGTCCAGGAAGCGGGCCAGCGCACCCGGGCTCCCGGTGGTCAGGTCGAAGCGGATGTCGGCCGAGTCGCGCCGGCCGAGCACCGTCACCTGCAACTCCTGGTCCATCAGCAGACGGTCGGTGACCCGGCGGCCGATGAAACCGTCGGCGCCCAGCAGCAGCACCCTCATCGGGGGTGTCCTTCCACGAAGCGAGGTCGAGGACGACCTGGCGGACTGAAATCAACGAACGGACGAAACACGGATCGGCGATCGGCGAACGAGATCGGGGATCGGCGATCCCCGGGCGGATCAGCGGTGCGAGCCGGCCCGGCCGAGCACCACCCCGGCGTACGCCAGCAGCGCCGCCGCGACAGCACCGCCGCCGAGCAGGAGGGCCCACGGCAGGGAGCGGCCCAGCGCGAGCAGCCCGAGCGTCGCGGCGGCCCCGGCCGAGGTCCCCACCGCGGCGGCCGTCGGCCGGCCGCAACGCGCCAGCAGCGCGGACAGCACCAGCAGCAGGCCCAGCACGCCCTGCGCCGCCCACGGCACCGGGCCGGCCCGCCCGGCCGCCAGGTGCAGCAGCCCGCCACGGCCCGGTCCCGGGTGCGACGCGAGGACGGCCGGCACGGCCAGCGCGACGAAGGTCAGCGCCGAGAGCACCACCAGGTGCAGGGCGACCGCGACCGGCAGCACCGGCCGCATCCGGGACCGGAACTCGGCCAGGGTGCCCGCCACGCCGAGGTGGCCGCGGCCGACCTGCCGGTACCAGCGGGCCGCCCACTCCGCCGACCCGGCCGACACCGCCGCCGCCAGCACCAGCGCGGCGGCCGTCGGCCGGTCCCCGCCCGGTGCGGCCAGCGGGAGCAGCAGCAGCGCGGCCAGCCCCAGCCCGTACCCGAGCGCGGCCGGGCGCCGGCCGGAGCCGGTGGGCCGCCGCGGCAGCGGAGCCGGCCCGAGGGCGTCGGCCGGGCACAGCGGCAGGGCGAGCGGCGGGCCGGGCTCGTCCCGCGGCGGCGCGGTCAGCACGGGCAGCAGTACCAGCGGTACGGCGGCGGGCAGCAGCACCGGCCAGCGGGCGCCGAACGCGGCCACCCCCGCGCAGGGCAGCGCGGCCAGCGCGGCGGCGGTCAGCGCCGCCCGGGCGTCGGCGCCGCGCCGCCGTCGCGGCCGGGCCGGGCCGGGATCCGGCGGGCGGCGGGGCACCCGGGCGTACAGCTCCTCGGCGAGCGAGAACAGGTCGGCGTGCCGACAGCGGGCGGCGGCGTCCGGACCGAGCCCGGCCTCCTCCAGCCCGGCGGCGATCTCCAGCGGGTCGACGGCGCGCTCGCACAGCTCCCGGTGCTCCGCCATCACCTCGCGCACCGGGTCCGCGCTGCCGCCGAGCGCCGCGCGGCCGGACATCAGACGGCCTCCGCGAGCACGGCCGACTCCGGGGCGGCTTCCCGGGCGGTGGCCTGCCGGGCGCCGGGCTCCCGGGCGCCGGAGTCCTCGTCCCCGGGAGCGCCTCCCCGGCCGTCCGCGAGCCAGTACTCGGCGGGGCGGGCGAACGGGCGCGGCGCCGGGCCGCCCTCGCCGCCGCCCCCGCCGCCGGGGAAGGCCGGGTACTGCGAGACCAGCTCCAGGTAGATCTCCCGGAACGCGCCGGTCACCGGCTCGACGGCGAAGCGTTCCTGCGCCCGCAGCCGCCCGGCCAGCCCCAGCCGGGCCCGCCGCTCCTCGTCGCGCAGCAGCGCCAGGCAGGCGCCGGCCAGGGCGCGCGGGTCGCGGGCGGGCACCAGCAGCCCGGTCGGCCCGACCACCTCACGGGCCACCCCGACATCGGTGGACACCACCGCCCGGCCGCTGAGCATGGCGTCCACGAGCAGCCGGGGGCCGCGCTGGGACAGCGCCGAGAAGACGAGCACCGTGCCGGCCGCCCAGGCCTCGGCGAGCGTCCCGGGCCGCCCCGCGAAGTCCACCGCCGGGGCCACCCCCAGCCGCTCGGCCAGCGCCGCGCAGTGCGCCCGGTAGCCGGGCGCCGCCTCCTCGCCGTACAGCACCAGCCGGGCGCCGGGCAGCTCGGCGCGGACCCGGGCGAAGGCGTGCAGCGCCAGTTCCGGGTCCCGGCCGGGTTCCAGCGTGCCCGCCCACACCAGGGTCGGCGCGGTCGGCTCCGGCCCGGCGGCCGGGCGGTCCACGGCCGGCGTCCCCTCGTACACCACCCGGGTGCGCGCCGGGTCGGCCCCGCAGTGGTGCTGCCAGTGCTGGTCGTGGGCGCTGCCGGGGGTCAGCACGGCCGCCTGCCGGTAGGTCTCCTCGGCGAGCGCGCGGGAGAAGGACAGCAGCAGTGCCCGCACCGGCCGGAGGTACGGCGCCTCGTAGCCGAGGTACTGCTCGCGCAGGTGCAGGCCGTGCTCGGTGACCACGAACGGCACCCCGTGCAGGTGCCGGGCCACCAGGGCGGGCAGCGCGGCGAGCCCACCGCCGACCACGTGGCACAGGTCGGCCGCGCCGAGGCCGCCGGGGCCGGTGCCGTACCAGGGCGCGGACAGCGGCCGCAGGCACTGCTCCAGCAGGTCGGCCGCGACCAGCACGTCGCGCACCAGCGGCTGCCCGGCCGAGGTGTCCGCGCCGGGCAGCCGCCAGGTCCGCTCCAGGATCCGGCGGGCGTGCCCGGAGGCCAGGAAGGCGGGCAGCGCGCCGTCCTCCCGGGCCAGTGCCGCCAGCCGGTACAGCCCGGACCCGAAGCCGGGCCGCTCCCCCGGCAGGACCAGCGCCCGCAGCAGTTCCTCGTACGCCCCGGCGTACCGGCGTCTGCGCAGCGCGCCCGGCGCCCGCCCGCCCGGCCCGCGCCCCCACAGCGCCAGGTCGCGGACGCCGCGCCAGGCGGGCGACAGCCGCCCGAGGCTGCCCGGCTCCTCCGGCCCGGTCAGCAGGTACAGCTCGAACTCGTGCTCCGGCAGGCCCTCGGCCAGCCGGTCGCACCAGCCTCCGGCGCCACGCTGGGGATTCTGACGGGCACCCTCGGTGAGCAGGGCAACGCGCACGGGAGACCTCCAGGACAGTGCGGATTCGAGGGCGGATCACGGACGGATCGACGGACGGCCGAGCGGCCCGAACGGTGGCCGGGGGCGCCCCCGCGCGGCAGCGGGGACGGCCGGGGACGGGAGTCGGCCGGCCGGACCGGCGCCGCGGCGCCCCGTGCGGCGGTCCGAGGGCCCGGTCGCGGCCGTGCCGCGTTCCGTTCCCCCGGGCCCCGCCCGCTCCGACGGTCGGGCCCGACCCGCCGGGCCCCCCGGCCTAGGCCGCCCTCCGGTTTCTCCGGCGGCCGCGACTCCCCCACACCTGTTCGGTCCGACAGCAGAAAGGTAGGACCGGCCCCGGGCAATCCATCGGTCACATGCCTGGCTGCCACCTGAACGAGTGAAACGCCGTGACCTCGGCCCGAACCGGGCCGTTACCGGGCGGTATGCGCGCCCGCCCGTGATATCCGCGCCCGGCGGGCTCGGCCCGCTCAGCGCGCGGCGTGCGCGATCAGCTCCCGTACGGCGCGGGCGACCTCGTCGGGGTGCTCCATCATCGCCACGTGACCCGACTCCGGCAGTACCAGCAGCCGGGCGTCCGCGAAGGCCGCGCAGGCGCGGCGGGCCGAACGGTAGGCGACCAGCTTGTCGCGCAGCCCGTACACCAGCAGCACCGGCGCCGCGACCTGCTCGACCTGCCGCCACAGCGCCTGGTCGCCGCGCTCGGTGTACGCCGAGACGATGCCGCGGGCCGAGCCGATCAGCGCCCGCATCGCGTGCGGCACCTCCAGCCGTCGGCGGTACTCGGCGACCGCCTCGGCCCGGGCGGCCGGGCTCAGGCTGCCGGGGTCGCCGTAGACCAGTCGCAGCAGGTCCTCGGTGGCGGCCTCGGCGTCGCGCCCGTTCGCGGCCAACCGGCTCAGCAGCGCGGGCACCCCGGGGACCGCGAGCAGGCCGGTCGGCCACGCGGAGCGCTGCGGGGGCAGCTCGGGCAGGGCGGGCGAGACCAGGGTGAGGCTGCGCACCAGGTCGGGGCGGATCGCGGCGAGGCGGACGGCGACCGCGCCGCCGAGGGAGTTGCCGAACAGGTGGACCGGGCCGCGGTCGGCGGCCTCCAGGTAGCCGATCACCGCGCGGACGTGGCCGGAGACGGTGAGGTTGCCGTCGGTGGGCGGGTGGGAGCGGCCGAAGCCGGGCAGGTCCACGGCCTCGCCGTCGACCAGGCCGGCGAGCCGGTCCATCAGGGCCGTCCAGTTGGCGGCCGAGCCGCCGAGCCCGTGCACGAAGAGGCCGGGCTCGCGCCCGTCGGCGGCGCCGTCGGCGGCGGCGCGGTGCACCGCGAGCACCGCACCGGGGACCTCGACCGTACGTACCTGCTGCTCAGCGCTGCTCATGCTGGACGATGGTAGTGAGACCGGGCCGAGGATCCCGGGGTGGTCCGGCCGTTCCATTCCCTCGTCACACCACTGCCGAGGCCGAGGTCAGCGCCGTATTGTGGGCTCCTGACAACCAGACCGACCAGCTTTTCTCGCCTTCGCCGAACGCGGGCGCGGTTACCGAAAAGTAGAATCGGCCATCTTGCCAGCCCCGAACAGACCGAAGTGAGGAGCGCCGTGACGGCCATCCAGGAGGCGCAGGAGCGCCCGCGCGGTGCCCGCCTGCCGCGAAGCGCCCGCCGTGAACAACTGCTCGGTGCCGCCCAGGAGGTGTTCGTCGCGCACGGCTACCACTCGGCCGCCATGGACGACATCGCCGACCGCGCCGGGGTGAGCAAGCCGGTGCTCTACCAGCACTTCCCCGGGAAGCTCGAGCTCTACCTGGCACTGCTGGACAAGCACTGCGACGCCCTGGTCGAGTCCACCCGCGAGGCACTGTCGACGACCAACGACAACAAGCAGCGCGTCGCCAACACCATGGAGGCGTACTTCAACTACGTCTCCAGCGAGTCGGGTGCCTTCCGGCTGGTCTTCGAGTCGGACCTGACCAACGAACCGGCCGTGCGCGAGCGGGTCGAGCGGGCCTCCGAGGCGAGCGCGACGCTGGTCAGCAAGGTGATCCAGGAGGACACCGACCTGCCCGAGGCGGAGTCCAAGCTGCTCGCCGCCGGGGTCTGCGGCCTGGCCCAGATCACCGCCCGGTACTGGCTCTCGCAGGGCCTGGAGATCCCGCGCGACGAGGCGGTGCGGCTGGTCGCCAGCCTGTCCTGGCGCGGCCTGAAGGGCTTCCCGATGCACCCGGGCGAGCAGCCCGGCGAAGGTGCCCACCAGGGGTGATCCGCCGACCTTCGCCTGGGCGGTGATCGCGTGCTCTATGGTGAAGCCGTACGGCGCGGCCGCCGCGAACGCCTGTTCCAGGCGGTCAGGTGCCCGCGCGTGGAGGCTGCAACCCCGGAGGGACGGAAGCCGTGGAGGTCAAGATCGGCGTGCAGAACGCGCCTCGTGAGATCGTGATCGAGAGCTCGCAGACTGCCGATGAGGTCCAGAGCGCGGTCGCGAAGGCGCTGGAGGGCCCGGAGAAGCTCCTGGCGCTGACCGACGAGCACGGCCGCCGCGTCATCGTCCCGGCCGAGCGCCTGGCGTACGTGGAGATCGGCGAGCAGGCCGTCCGCAAGGTCGGCTTCGGCACCCTCTGAGGCGCCCGCCCGAGCAGTTGTTCCGGTGCCCCGTTCCCACCAGGGAACGGGGCACCGCTGCGTGTACGGCCGGGTGGGGCGGGGTACGGCGACAGGAGCGGCGCCGGTGCCGCACGCCCGTCCCCCGGGAGGCAGTCTTGCTGGTCGAGTCGATCGCCTTCGCCCTCGTCGGCCTGGTCACGGGCGGCGCCGCGCTGCTGGCCCTGCCCTCGTACTTCCGGGCCTCCCGCGCGCTGACGCTCGGCACCGCACTGGCGGCGGCGCTGGTCGGCGGCGTGGTGGCGCACTTCTGCCTGGACGGGCGCTACCCGGCGGTGTCGGTGGCGGCCTCGGCCCTGGCCTCCGGCGTGCTCACCTCGCTGCTGGCCCGGCCGGACCTGGCGGCCGGGCGGGCCCCGGCGCACCGGCACCACCCGCACCGGGCCGGCACCCACCGCGCGCCGCGGCGGCACCGGCCGGCGTAGGGCGTGACGGCGGTCGGTCAGCTGGCCAGGCCCAGGGCGGCCATCCGCTTGGTGTGCGCCTCGGTGATCCGGTTGAACATCTTGCCGACCTCGACCAGGTCGAAGCCCTGCACCCGGACGCCGCCGACCAGCAGGTTCGACAGCGCGTCACGCTCGGCGACCACCCGCTGGGCCTGGCTGAGCGCCTCGCCCATCAGCCGCCGGCCCCACAGCGCGAGCCGGCCGCCGGCCCGCGGGTCGGCCTCGATCGCCTCGCGCACCTTGTCGACGGCGAACTGGGCGTGGCCGGTGTCGGACATGACGCCGAGCACCAGGTCACGGGTGTCGTCGTCCAGCCGGACGGCCACCTCGCGGTAGAAGTCGGTCGCGATGGCGTCGCCGACGTAGGCCTTGACCAGGCCCTCCAGCCAGTCCGAGGGCGCCGTCATCCGGTGGAACAGCTCCAGCGGCTCGACGAACGGCCGCATCGCCTCCTGCGGGTCGGCGCCGATCTCGGCGAGCCGGTCGTGCAGGCGCTGGTAGTGCTGGAACTCGGCGGAAGCCATCCGGGCCAGGGCCGCCTTGTCGGCGAGGTCCGGCGCCAGCTTGGCGTCCTCGGCGAGCCGCTCGAAGGCGCTCAGCTCGCCGTACGCGAGCGCGCCGAGCAGATCCAGCACCGCCGCCCGGTAGCCGGGGTCGGCCGAGCACGCGGCCCAGTCGCCGATCGAGCCGGCCGTGGTGTCCTGCGTCTCACCATGGGTCTCCATGACCTGCCACCTTAGTCCCGTGCGCGAGTCCCGCGCGCGCGGCTGCCCACCGCCCTCCACACCCGGGTGACCGGCCGGATCGCCTGCTCACGCGCCGGTCGCCGGGGGCAATGTCACCCGCGTCACGTGTTCGAGTCGTCGCCTGACTGTATGGTGGTACGGAGCCCCGTCGTGTTCGCACGGTGTCACCGCCGTCTCGGTACCCGCGCAAGCCCGCTTCGAAGCGGCACCGTCCAGCCGGACGTGTCCGCACCGGAAGTACGGGGACTCACGTACGCGGATGCCCGGTCGGAGAGCCGATCGGCTCCGACCATGGCTTGGACTTCAAGCCTTGGCACCGCATCAGTGGCCGAGCGAGGGCCGCCGAGACCACGCCCTCTGGCGAAGGTCCCGCGCAGGTCCCTCACGGGAATCCTCCCCGACGCCGCCGGCGACGCGCCCCGTATCAGGGCAGCGCGCACCGGCCGGCCGCAGGGACCGGCGCGGTTGTGCGTCCGCTCAGCTGTACTCGGGGCCGCTCAGGCCCGTACACAGCCGCGCGGCTGCCCGCCCGCCGCTCGCTCTCGGCCCCTCCACACGGAAGAGGCAGCACCCTGTCCACCACCGCTGAACCCATCAAGACGACCTTCCGCGACCTGGGAATCCTCCCGGAGACCGCTGAGGCACTCGAGGCCGTCGGCATCGTCCACCCGTTCCCGATCCAGGAGATGACCCTCCCGGTCGCGATGACCGGCCACGATGTCATCGGCCAGGCCAAGACCGGTACCGGCAAGACCCTCGGCTTCGGCCTCCCGCTCATCGAGCGGGTCGTCGTGCGCGCCGACGTGGACGCCGGCCGGGCCACCGAGGAGCAGCTCACCGACTTCCCGCAGGCGCTGATCGTCGTCCCGACCCGCGAGCTCTGCACCCAGGTCACCAACGACCTGCAGACCGCCGGCAAGGTGCGCAACGTGCGCGTGCTCGCCGTCTACGGCGGCCGGGCCTACGAGCCGCAGGTCGAGGCGCTCACCAAGGGCGTCGACATCGTGGTCGGCACCCCGGGCCGACTGCTCGACCTGGCCGGGCAGAAGAAGATGAACCTGTCCAAGGTCCGCTCGCTGGTCCTGGACGAGGCCGACGAGATGCTCGACCTCGGCTTCCTGCCGGACGTCGAGAAGATCATCAACATGCTGCCGGCCAAGCGGCAGACCCTGCTGTTCTCGGCCACCATGCCGGGCCAGGTCATCAGCCTCGCCCGCCGGTACATGAGCCAGCCGACCCACATCCGGGCCACCGCCCCGGACGACACCGGCACCACCGTCGCCAACACCGAGCAGCACATCTTCCGTGCGCACTCGCTGGACAAGGTCGAGATGGTCTCGCGCATCCTGCAGGCCGACGGCCGCGGGCTGGCGATGATCTTCTGCCGCACCAAGCGCACCGCCGCCGACGTCTCCGACCAGCTGACCCAGCGCGGCTTCGCGGCCGGCGCGGTCCACGGCGACCTCGGCCAGGGCGCCCGCGAGCAGGCCCTGCGGGCCTTCCGCAACGGCAAGGTGGACGTGCTGGTCTGCACCGACGTCGCCGCCCGCGG
Organism: Kitasatospora sp. NPDC033851; assembly: GCF_055576085.1. Classification (NCBI taxonomy): domain Bacteria; kingdom Bacillati; phylum Actinomycetota; class Actinomycetes; order Kitasatosporales; family Streptomycetaceae; genus Kitasatospora; species Kitasatospora sp. NPDC033851. Next base: position 467,783 of record NZ_JBVIRL010000002.1, read on the forward strand.
CATCGACGTCGAGGGCGTCACGCACGTCATCAACTACCAGTGCCCCGAGGACGAGAAGACCTACCTGCACCGGATCGGCCGCACCGGCCGGGCCGGCGCCTCCGGCACCGCCGTCACCCTGGTCGACTGGGACGACATCCCGCGCTGGCAGCTGATCAACAAGGCGCTGGACCTGTCGTTCAACGACCCGGAGGAGACCTACTCCACCTCGCCGCACCTGTTCGAGCTGCTGAAGATCGCGCCGGGCACCAAGGGTGTCCTGCCGCGCTCGGAGCGGACCCGGGCGGGGCTCAACGCGGAGGAGGTCGAGGACCTCGGCGAGACCGGTGGACGCGGCAGCCGTTCCGGCCGTTCCGGCCGCGGTCGCGACGGGCAGGGCGGCTCGGGCCGTCCGGCCGCCGCCCCGGCCGAGACCGAGGAGCAGAAGCCGCGCCGCACCCGTGAGCGCCGCCGCACCCGCGGGGGCTCGACGGTCGGCTCCGAGGGCAACGCCACCGCCGCCGTGACCGAGGCCGCCACGGCGGCTCCGGCCCCGGCCGTCGAGGGCACCGAGGGCGAGGCCGCGCCGCGCCGTCGCCGCCGCCGCTCGCGCGGTGCCGGCGCCGGCGAGGCCGTGGTCGCGGTCGAGGCGGCTCCGGTCGTCGAGGCCCCCGCGGTCGAGGCCCCGGTGGCCGCGGCTCCGGTGGTCGAGGCCGCTCCGGCCGTCGAGGCTCCGGCGGAGGAGAAGCCCGCCGCCCGGACCCGCACCCGGACGCGCAAGCCGAAGGCGGAGGCCGTCGAGGCCGTCGTCGAGGCGGCCGTCACCGAGGCCCCGGTGGCAGAGAAGCCCGCCACCCGCACGCGCACCCGCAAGCCGAAGGCCGAGGCCGTCGAGGCGGCCGCCGCCGAGGCGCCGGTGGCGGAGAAGCCCGCCACCCGGACCCGGACGCGCAAGCCGAAGGCGGAGGCCGTCGAGGTCGCCGTCGAGGCGGTCGCCACCGAGGCCCCGGCCGAGGAGAAGCCGGCCCCCCGTACGCGGACCCGCGCCCGCAAGGCCGCGGCCACCGCCGAGACCGCCCCGGAGGCCCCGGCCGCCGAGGCCGCCGCCGAGGTCCCGGCCCCGCGCAAGCGCACCCGCGCCCGCAAGGCCGCCGCGACCGTCGAGGCGACCCCGGAGAGCTGACCCGCAGCGCATCCCCCGAGGGGGCGAGCCAGGCCACCCGGCCCGGCCCGCCCCCTCGGGCGTTCCCGGCGCCTGCCCCGCCCGGCCGCACCCGGATCCCCCCAGGGGCACCCCCACCGCCCGACATCCGCCCCCGGTCCCCCGCGCCGTGTCGGCGCAGCGGTGGGCGACGGGCGGCTGCGTGTACGGCCTAAGCTCGGGGTCGTCCGGGGAGTCGCCGCCAGGAGAGCAGGGAGACCACGCCATGAGCACGCCGCCGTTTCTGAGGTTGCCCGGATGTGCGCGGGCCGAGCGGGTGGTGACCGGGCGTGGGGAGTTCGCGGCGTTGCGGGCGGAGCCGGACGGGGCGGTGCGGGGTTCGGCACTGCTGGTGCCGGGGTTCACGGGCAGCAAGGAGGACTTCATCGGGCTGCTCGAGCCGCTGGCGGCGGCCGGGTACCGGGTGACCGCCGTGGACCAGCGCGGGCAGTACGAGACCGGCGGCCCGGACGACCCGGAGGCGTACGCCGTCGGCGAGTTGGGCGCGGACGTACGGGCGCTCACCGAGGTGCTGGCGGCGGACGGCGGGCCGCTGCACCTGCTGGGGCATTCCTTCGGCGGCCAGGTGGTGCGCGAGGCGGTGCTCGCCGCCGCCGCGCACGGCGCGCTGCCGTGGCGGTCGCTGACCCTGATGTCCACCGGGCCGGGCGCGATCGACCCGGCCGAGGCGGCCCGCACCAAGCTGCTGCTGGACGCGCTGCAGGTGATGGGCCTGGAGGAGATCTGGCAGGTCATGCGGCAGATGGAGGCGGACAGCGGTCAGCCGCTGCCGAGCCGGGATCCGGCTGTCGCGGAGTTCCTGCACCGCCGCTGGGTGGCCAATGTGCCGCGGGCGCTGTCCGTCACCGGCGGCCATCTGGTCGCCGCGCCGGACCGGGTGGACGAGCTGGCCGCCGCCACCGCCGGGCTACCGGTGCTGGTGCTGTCCGGGGTGCGGGACTACGCCTGGCCGGTTCCGGAGCAGAGCCGGATGGCCGAGCGCCTGGGTGCCCGACGGGTGGTGGTCGCGGACGCGGGCCACTCCCCCAACGCCGAGCAGCCGGCCGCGACCGCCGAGGCACTGACCGCGTTCTGGGCCTGACCGGCGCCCGTTCCCGACCTGACCGGCGCCCGTTCCGGGCCTGACCCGCCCTCGTCAAGCCGCACCTTCCGGAAGTGGTCTCTACCACTTCCGGAGCTTCGACCGGCTTCGATGCAGGACAAAATTCGTTAGTTACGGTAATCTTTGATTCTGTCCGGGAATCATCGTCGGCCTCGACGCCGAAGCACATCACCCGAAACCTGGACTTTACGGACGGGCAACGGCCCGGTAGCACGGCCACGACACCGTGGTTCACGAGGCACTGGACGCACCAGGCAAGCAGGGGGAGCCCTTGCCGCAGCAGACCGCCGCACGTACGACGCGCCCGGTCCGGCCGCTTCGCCGGACCCACCGAATCCCGAAAGGGCTGATACCCACTCAGCCGCGAGCGCCCCGCCCGACGGGGCAAGGAAAGGAGACGCCCATGACGAAGACCATGCGCTTCGAGATCGTCCGACTGGACGACGCCAACGGCTCCGCCACCGACCGTCTGATCGCCGACGCCGCCACCGTGCGCGAGCATGTGGAGGCCGCCGCCCTTACCGGCGAACGCCTGCTCATCCGGCCGTGCCCGACCGTCTGACCCCGCGCGGCGACTCCCACCGGGAGCCCTCACCCGCCGCAGACGAGCCGGGAGCGTCCGATCCGGACGTTCCGATACCCGACTGACGCCCCGTCACCGCGATCGCCGATGACGGGGCGTCAGTGCGTCCGGGTCCGGACGCCGGACGTTTGCCGCCGCCCGTGACGGGACATGCCCCAACGGGAACCGTCCGCGCCGCGCCCACCCAACGGCGGCCGGGCGTCTGCTACCGACAGGTGCCGCCGAGCCCTCCGTACGGGTGATCGTCCTTGACGCGGCGGTCCGGAGGGAGGAGCGTTGACGGCTATGAGGGGCGAGCCTAGCTGCCCGAGGTGCGCCGGTCGGGTCCGCGCCCCCGGCCTGTTCTCAGACACCTGGCAGTGCGACCGGCACGGAGCGGTGCACCCGATGCAGCCGGTGCTGCCCCCGAGTGTCGAGGCCCTCGGCGTCGCCGTCGCCCGTTCGCAGGTCCCCGTCTGGCTGCCCTGGCCGCTCCCGGTCGGCTGGCTCTACACCGGCATCGCCCACGTCGGCGACGACGTCTCGGGTGCCCGTGCCACCGCCGTCGCCTGCTCCGGCCCGGCGCCGCTCGGCGGCTTCGGCGAGCTGGTGCTGGTCGCCGAGGAGCCGGGCGTCGGGGTCGGCGCCCGGTACGCCGGGCTCCCGGGGCCGGACCCGGGCGATTCCGTCGGCCTCTACAAGCCCGCCGACGCCAAGCTGATGGCCGCCGGGCGCCCCACTCCGATGTTCCACGTCCCGGACGCCCCGGCCGACCGCGCGGTGTTCGTCGGCGAGGCCCGCGGGCTCTGGCTCTGGGCGATCGCCTGGCCCGAGCAGTCCGCGCTGGTGATGTACGACGAGCTGGTGCTCACCGACCTGCGCGAGGCCGGCGCCGAGCTCGACCTGCTGCCCTGCGGCGCCCTCTCCCCCCACCTGCTCGGCTGACCCACGCCCGGGCTCGCCCGAACGACGGCCTTCCCCTCGTCCGGACGGCCTGCCCCTCGCCCGACCGACGGGCCTATCCTGGGCGGCACCCACGAGCCTCCAGGAGCCCGACCCGTGCGCATCGACCTGCACGCCCACAGCAACGCCTCCGACGGCACCGACAGCCCGGCCGAACTGGTCGCGGCGGCCGTCGCCGCGGGCCTCGACGTCGTGGCGCTCACCGACCACGACACCGTGGCCGGCCACGCCGAGGCCGCCGAGGCGGTGCACGCGCTGCCCGACGGCGCCCGGCTGACCGTCGTCCCGGGCGCGGAGCTGTCCTGCGTCGTGGACGGCATCAGCATGCACCTGCTGGCGTACCTGTTCGACCCCGAGGAGCCGGAGTTCGCGCGCGAGCGGGAGCTGGTGCGCACCGACCGGTTCCGGCGCGGGCGGGCGATCGTCGAGCGGTGCCGGGAGCTCGGCGCGGACATCAGCTGGGAGCAGGTGCAGCGGATCGCGGGAGCCGGCTCGGTCGGGCGGCCGCACATCGCCAGCGCGCTGGTCGAGGCGGGCGTGGTGGCCACCGTCTCGGACGCCTTCACCCCCGAGTGGCTGGCCAACGGCGGCCGGGCGGACGTCCGCAAGCACGAGACCGACCCGGTCGAGGCGGTCCGGCTGGTCCGGGCGGCCGGCGGGGTGCCGGTCTTCGCCCACCCGGGCGCGGTCAAGCGCGGCCGGACCGTCTCGGACGGGGTGATCGCCGGCCTCGCGGCGGCCGGGCTGGCCGCCCTGGAGGTCGACCACACGGACCACGACGAGGAGACCAGGGCCCGGCTGCGCGGCCTGGCCGGCGAGCTCGGCCTGCTGGTCACCGGCTCCAGCGACTACCACGGCACCCGCAAGACCGTCCGGCTCGGCGAGCACACCACCGACCCGGCGGTGTACGAGGCGCTGCTGGCGCAGGCAACCGGCGCGAAGCCGATCGAGCGCTGAGGGTACGCGGCGCGCGCTCCGGCACGCCGGGCGCGGCGAGGGCGTACGGGCGCGACCCGCGCCCCCTGCTCAAGGGCCTCCTGAACGGCCGTCAGCAGCCGTCGGCCGGGCCGTCAGTCCAGCCGGACGCCTCGGCGGTCCGGGTCGCGCAGGTCGGTGCCCTGGTTCAGCCAGCGCTCCTGGAGCGCGGCCGCGCCGTGCACCCGCTTCCAGCCCGCCTCGTTGGGCGTCATCGGCAGCAGCGGCAGGAAGCGGACCGGCTCGGCCGGTTCGGCCAGTTCCAGGTCCTCGACCAGGCCGCCCGGCTCGGCGGCCAGCACCGAGGTGAAGGGCGCGCCGTCCCAGAGCGGGTTGCCGAGGTCCAGCGAGCCACCCGGGGCCACCACCAGGCCCTCGACCTGCGGCGTCGCGGCGAAGGTGGCGAGGCTGCGCAGCACGCTGTCGTGCCCGCCACGGACGGTCAGCACCAGTTCGACGCGCGGGCCGCGCACCTGGTCGGCGACCGGCGAGGTGGGGTCGGCCATCGGCGCGGCGGCCATCCCGAGCGTCGCGTACCGCACCAGGCCCTCGGCGTCGGGGCTGAAGCGCAGCACCTCGATCCGGTCGGTGCCGAGGAAGGTGACCGCGGCGCGGCCGCTCGGCTCGCCGAAGGTGGCGATCAGCCGGGCCTCGACGGCGGCCAGCACCGCCTCCCGGGAGAGCTCCGGGGAGCTGCCGCCGTGGGGATCGCCGAAGAGCGGGAAGTCGTGGGCCATGCCGGTGAGCGTAACCCGCTGGGGCGCGCGGTCCGCGTGCGGGCGGCTCGGAGGGCGGCTCGTCAAGGACCCGTAAAGCCTTGGGAACCCCTCGTCGCCGATGGCCGGTCAGATGTTAGGGTGAGCGACTGGCCACCGGGATTCTTCCGTCCCGGGGCGGCGGCGCGAGGAGGTGGTTGCGGTGGATACCGGCCGACCATGCAGTACCGGCAGCTCTGCCCGGCCCCGACTTCCCCGTACCCCGCGCCCCGCAGGCCCAACCGGCTGATTCAGCCGCGGTAGCCCCGGGCGCAGGCCCCACGGCGGACGGACCGGCCGGGAGAGCACCCTCATCCCCCTTTCACCGGTGTTCTTCGCCGTCGTACCGCGGCCGAACGTTTTTCCTTCCGCGCCGCCTTGCGACGGCTCCCTGCCCCTGGGAGCCTGCCATGTCGATGATCAACAGCCTGCGTGCTGCCGTCCGCACCAACCGCCGCCGTGGCGCGGCCGGGGTGTACGACGTCCTGCCCGAGGACGCCGCCTCGGCGGTCGTGGACTGCGCGGTCTACCAGCAGGGCCGGCGCAAGGGCGAGACCTGCAGCCCGCGCGAGGCCGCCCGCCGGGTCAAGGCCGAGCAGCAACTCCCGGACGGCACGGGCTCGTTCAGCTGGATCGGGCTGCACGAGCCGACCGAGGCGGAGTTCGAGGGGATCGCCCAGCGCTTCGGCCTGCACCCGCTCGCGGTCGAGGACGCGGTGCACGCGCACCAGCGGCCCAAGGTCGAGCGCTACGACGACGTGCTGTTCGCCGTCTTCAAGACCATCCGCTACGTCGAGCACGACCAGCTCACGCCCACCAGCGAGGTGGTGGAGACCGGCGAGCTGATGGTCTTCGCCGGACGGGACTTCGTGATCACCGTCCGGCACGGCGGCCACGGCTCGCTGCAGGAGCTGCGCCACCGCCTGGAGGCCGACGCGGACGAGGCCGGGCTGCTCGCCAAGGGCCCGTCGGCGGTGCTGCACGCGATCGCCGACCACGTCGTGGACAACTACCTGCTGGTCGCCGAGCGGCTGCAGAACGACGTGGACGAGATCGAGTACGGCGTCTTCTCGGCCAAGGGCGGCCGCAGCTCCGACGTCGGACGGGTCTACCAACTCAAGCGTGAGGTCCTGGAGTTCAAGCGCGCCGTGGTGCCGCTGCTGCGCCCGATGCAGCAGCTGTCCGAGCCGCTGCAGCGGCTGGTGGACCCGGACATCCAGAAGTACTTCCGGGACGTCGCCGACCACCTGGCCCGGGTCGCCGAGCAGGTGCACGGCTTCGACGAGCTGCTGAACTCGCTGCTGCAGGCCAACCTGGCGCAGGTCTCGGTGGCGCAGAACGAGGACATGCGCAAGATCACCGCCTGGGCGGCGATCTTCGCGGTGCCCACCATGATCACCGGCGTCTACGGCATGAACTTCGAGTACATGCCCGAGCTGCACCACAAGTACGGCTACCCGACGGTGCTCGGCGCGATCGTGCTGATCTGCGTCGGGATGTACCGGGGCTTCCGCCGCAACGGCTGGCTCTGACCGCTACCTGCGCCCGCCGCGGGCGACCAGGACCAGCCCGAGCAGGATCAGCACCACCGCCGGGTAGGCGGCCGCCGGGGGCCACTGCCCCAGCCAGAGGGCGGCGATCAGCGCCGCCCCCGGGGTCTCCAGCAGGATCGCGGTGGAGGTGATCGACGGGCCGAGGTTGCGCACCACGCGGTTGCTCAGCGAGTGGCCGAGCAGCTGGGCGGCGACCATCAGCAGCACGATCTGCCACCAGACCCCGGCCGGCCACCCGGTCATCGGCGTCCCCGCGACCAGGCAGATCCCGAGCAGCACCACCGCCGTGGTGGTGTAGCAGACCAGGGTGTACGCGGTGGTGCTGACGGTCTTGCGGACCTCGGCGCCCAGCAGCACGTACCCGGCCGCGGCCAGGCCGGCGGCGAGGGCGAGCGCGTCGCCGAGCAGCGCGCGCGGGGAGAGCGAGAGGTCGACCCCGGTCAGCACCAGCACCCCGGCGAAGGCCACGATCGTGCCGAGCCAGACCGTCCGGGACGCCCGGACGCCCATCAGGCGCATCAGCAGGATGGTCCACAGCGGGGTGGTGGTGACCAGGGCGGTGGCGGAGGCCACCGAGGTCATCCGCAGGCTGGGCATCCACAGCGCGAAGTGGACGGCGAGCAGCGCCCCGGCCGCGATCGCCAGCAGCAGCGCCCGGCGGCCGATCCCGCGCAGCTCGGCGCGGTGGCGCAGCAGCGCGTACGGGCCGAGGACGCCGACCGACATGACGTTGCGCCAGAGAGCGATCGCCAGCGCGGGCGCGGCGGTGGCGCTGATCAGCGGGCCGGACAGCGAGATGCCGCCGATCGAGACGGCGAGCAGCAGCAGGTCGAGGGTGGGGAGCGGATGCGTCGGCCGCGGGTCGGCCGCGGTGGCGGACGCGGGGGCGGTGGCGGACGCGGTGGCGGACGCGGGGGCGGTGGCGGACGCGGGGGCGGACGCGGGCCGGGCGACGGGCACGGCGCTCCTCTGCTGGTGGCGATGGGTGGGGCGCTCATACGGTAAGGCCCGTGGCACGGCAATGGAACTGTCGCCCGGAGGCTGAGACATCCGCGGACGGGAACGGACGAGAAACCCGTACGCTGTCGGCCATGGACCGTACGCCCGCCGCCGCGACCGCCGACGACTTCCTCGACCAGGCCCTGCTGGAGGAGGCCGCGAAGAAGTCCGGTCTGCTCTGGGTGTGCGCGGACGGGCAGGAGCAGGCCCGGCCGCTGTGGCACGCCTGGCACGACGGCGCGGTCGTGGTGGTCGGCGAGGACGGCGAGCAGCCGCTGCACGGCCTGGCCGCCGGCGCCGGGGCCGCGATCACCGTCCGCAGCAAGGACAAGGGCGGCCGGCTGACCGGCTGGAGCGCCCGGGTGGTCGAACTCGCACCGGGCAGCGAGGCCTGGCTGGGCGCCGTCGAGGAGCTCAAGGGCAAGCGGCTGAACGCGCCCGACACCGACACCATCGCCGAGCGCTGGGCCCGCGAGTGTCGGGTGCTGCGGCTGGAGCCCGCCGGCCCGCTCACCGAGCGCCCGGGCGCGATGCCGGACGGCTCGCAGGCCGCCCAGCCGATGCCCACCCCGGCCACCACCCGCCGCCCGATCCCGGCCGGCTTGCCCAAACTGCTGTTCAAGCGCCGTTAAAGGTTCACGCCGAGGTCTCCTCGGACCGCTACCGTGCCCTCATCGGGCCGGGCCCCGCACTCGCGGGTAGATTGGCCGCGGGTGCGTCCACGTACCGCGCACGGCGTCGAGCGAGTCGAGGGAGTCCATGGCAGGGCCAGGCACCCGGGTCTTCATCTCCCATCTGTCCGCCCTCGCGGTCTTCGACCCGAACGGCGACCAGGTCGGCCGGGTCCGGGACGTCGTCGTCACACTGCGGCTCGGCGGGCGCCCACCGCGCGTGCTCGGCCTGGTGGTCGAGGTGGTCGGCCGGCGCCGGATCTTCCTGCCGATGACCCGGGTGACCAGCCTGGAGTCCGGCCAGGTGCTCACCACCGGCGTGATCAACCTGCGCCGCTTCGAGCAGCGCCCGTCCGAGACCCTGGTGCTCGCCGAGCTGCTGGACCGCACCGTCACCTGGTCCAAGACCGGCGAGGACGTCATCGTGCTGGACGTCGGCATGGTGCAGACCCGGCTGCGCGAGTGGGAGATCAGCAAGGTCTTCGTCCAGGTCGGCCGGGCCGGCCGGCTGCGCAAGGCCAAGGGCGAGCGGCTCACCCTGGACTGGCAGGACGTCACCGGCTTCGCACTGCCCGAGCAGGACCAGGGCGCCGCCAACCTGCTCGCCACCTTCGAGCAGCTGCGCCCCGCCGACCTCGCCAGCGTGATGCACCACCTGTCCGCCAAGCGCCGCGCCGAGGTGGCCGCCGCGCTGGACGACGAGCGACTGGCCGACGTCCTGGAGGAGCTGCCCGAGGACGACCAGGTCGAGATCATCGGCAAGCTCCAGGAGGAGCGCGCCGCCGACGTCCTGGAGGCGATGGACCCGGACGACGCCGCCGACCTGCTCTCCGAGCTGCCCGGCGACGAGGCCGAACGGCTGCTCCAGCTGATGGAGCCGGACGAGGCCGCGCCGGTGCGCCGCCTGCTCACGTACGAGGAGGACACCGCCGGCGGTCTGATGACCACCGAGCCGATCGTCCTGGAGCCGGACGCGACGGTCGCCGAGGCGCTGGCCCGGGTCCGGGTCAGCGACCACAAGCCCGCCCTCGCCGCGCAGGTCTTCGTCTGCCGCCCGCCGAACGAGACCCCGACCGGCCGCTACCTCGGCACCGTGCACTTCCAGCGGCTGCTGCGCGAGCCCCCGTACGTCCTGGTCGGCTCGCTGGTGGACGACGACCTGGACCCGCTGCCGCCGGACACCCCGCTGTCGCTGATCACCAGCTACCTGGCGACCTACAACCTGGTCGCCGCGCCGGTCGTGGACGAGATGGACCACCTGCTCGGCGCGGTGACCGTCGACGACGTGCTCGACCACCTGCTTCCGGACGACTGGCGCGACGCCGCGCTGCACGCCGACGACGCCCGGCACGACGAGAGGGAAGGGGTGACCGGTGGACGGTGACCGCAACGGTCGGCCGGACGACTCCGCGCGTCGGCGCCTGCAGGGCGAACTTCGGCAGCTGCGCCAGCTGCGCGAACTGCGCACCCGCGAGGGCAGCCGGGAACGGCGGGTGGAGACCACCCCGATCACCGGCACCGGCCGCGCCCGGCTCGACCAGCCGCGCACCGCGCGGCCCGGCCTGCTCTCGCTGCCCACCTACGACCCGGAGGCCTTCGGCGTCCTGTCCGAGCGGATCGCCCGCTTCCTCGGCACCGGGCGGTTCATCGTCTGGATGACGGTGGTGGTCGTCGTCTGGATAGCGTGGAACACCCTGCTGCCGGCCACCGTGCGCTTCGACGAGTACCCGTTCATCTTCCTGACCCTGGCACTGTCGCTCCAGGCCTCGTACGCGGCCCCGCTGATCCTGCTGGCGCAGAACCGCCAGGACAACCGGGACCGGGTCAACATGGAGCAGGACCGCGCCCGCAGCGACCGCAACATCGCGGACACCGAGTTCCTGACCCGCGAGGTCGCGTCCCTGCGGCACGGCCTCGGCGAGGTCGCCACCAGAGACTTCATCCGCTCGGAACTGCAGTCCCTACTCAGGGAGATCGAGGAGCGCCGGGACGCCCCCGAGCCGCTGTGACCCTCGGCACGCTACCGACGGGTTAACGGGTTCGCCGGGCGCCGTACCATCAAGGCATGGCCAACGAGACAGAGGTCGCGGCCGGCGTCACGGAGGAGTCCGTACGCCAGGCGCTGGCGACCGTCAACGACCCGGAGATCAACCGTCCGATCACCGAAATCGGCATGGTGAAATCGGTCGAGATCGCCGAGGGCGGCGCGGTGCGCGTCGCGGTCTACCTGACGGTCTCCGGCTGCCCGATGCGCGACACCATCGTCACCCGGGTCCGCGAGGCGGTCGGCAAGGTCGCCGGCGTGACCGGCGTCGAGGTCGAGCTCGACGTGATGAGCGACGAGCAGCGCAAGGAGCTCTCCCAGCTGCTGCGCGGCGGCGCCCCCGAGCGGGAGATCCCGTTCGCCAAGCCGGGCACGCTGACCCGCGTCTACGCCGTCGCCTCCGGCAAGGGCGGCGTCGGCAAGTCCTCGGTGACGGTCAACCTGGCGGCCGCGATGGCCGCGGACGGCCTGAAGGTCGCCGTCGTGGACGCCGACATCTACGGCCACAGCGTGCCGCGCATGCTGGGCGTCGAGGGCCGGCCGACCCAGGTCCAGGACATGATCATGCCGCCGCAGGCGAACGGCGTGAAGGTCATCTCGATCGGCATGTTCACCCCGGGCAACGCCCCGGTGGTCTGGCGCGGCCCGATGCTGCACCGCGCGCTCCAGCAGTTCCTCGCCGACGTGTACTGGGGCGACCTGGACGTGCTGCTGCTGGACCTGCCGCCCGGCACCGGCGACATCGCGATCTCGGTGGCCCAGCTGGTCCCCAACGCGGAGATCCTGATCGTCACCACCCCGCAGATGGCCGCCGCCGAGGTGGCCGAGCGGGCGGGCACCATCGCGGTGCAGACCCACCAGAAGATCGTCGGCGTGATCGAGAACATGTCGGGCATGCCGTGCCCGCACTGCGACGAGATGATCGACGTCTTCGGCACCGGCGGCGGCCAGACCGTCGCGGACGCGCTCACCCGCACGGTCGGCGCGACCGTCCCGGTGCTCGGCTCGATCCCGATCGACGTGCGCCTGCGCGAGGGCGGCGACGACGGCCGCCCGGTCGTGCTCGCCGCGCCCGACTCCCCGGCCGGCGCCGCCCTGCGCGCGGTGGCCGGCAAGCTCGGCGGCCGTCAGCGCGGCCTGTCCGGGATGTCGCTCGGGCTGACGCCCAAGAACAAGTTCTGAGCCGGTAGCCGGCCGAGCCGACGAAGGGGCCGGGTGGTGCCAACGGCACCGCCCGGCCCCTTCGTCGTTCATGGCCGCAGGCCCTACGGGCGGGCGTAGGCGGCCAGGTCCGCAACCGTGCAGAAGCCGACGCCGTAGGCGCTGACGCCGCGGCCGTAGGCGCCGAGCAGGATGCCGGGGGCCTCCCCGGCCAGCACCCAGCCGTACTCGGACTCGCGGTAGCGGAAGGGCTGCGGCAGGCCGTTGACCGGCAGGCTGAGGGTGGACCAGCCGGGGCCGGCCAGGTCGTCGGCGAGGTCCCAGGCGAGGCTGCTCTGCTGGTCCAGCCAGTTCTGGCGCAGCGCGCGGTCCAGCTGGCCGGGCCAGGTCGCGGCGAGCAGGCCGGAGCCGGCCAGCCAGGCGGCGGAGGAGGCGGAGGTCGCCTCCAGGGTGCCGGTGTTGTCGGCGCTGCGGCGGCTGTCGCGGCGGGCGACGGTGACCACGGCCGCGAACTTCCGCATGTCGCGCGGCTCGTACTGCTTGGCCGGCTCGTCGCCGTGGCCGAGCGAGCCGTAGTCGACGCTGCCCGTGGCGCGGGCGCCGGCGCCCGCCTGCACCAGGTAGCGCCGGCCGGTCCAGCCGTCGTCCAGGCCGTACCAGGGGAAGTCGGCGGACAGGTAGGGCACCAGCGGGTCCACCGGGCCGGCCTGTCCGCCGACCACCGGGCCGCCGGCCGTGACCGTCGCCCCTCCCGCCTGACTCGTCGCGTCCATCCCCGGGCCTCCTCAAACGCACGTGTGCCTGCCGTGGCGCGCTCCCATGGTGGCGTACCGCGGCGTTCCCGGGGGCCGTTCCTGGTCCGCGACCACGCGGAATGTGACGGACGGCTCAGCGGGAACAATCAGCACAATAGCGGCGCACACGCCGCCGCCCCGCTCAGCCGGGCGGCCGGGCGGGGCGGTGGCGTGCTGCCGGGGCGTCGGACCGGAGCGCGGGTCAGGTCGCGTCGGGGTCGAACGGGGGCCGCTCGCCGGGCGTCAGCGGGGCACCGGCGGAGGCGGGCGCCGGGGCGGACTTCTCGAAGCTGACGCTGCCGCTGCGGCCGTTCACCGGCGCCGCGGGCTTGTCGTCCAGGACGGAGCGGATGTCCAGCGAGTCCTTCATGTCCTTGAGGCCCAGCGGGTCCTCCTGGCCACCCATGAGCTGCTTGCGGACGAAGTTCTTGGGGTTGAGGTCCTCGAACTCGAAGTCCTGGAACTCGGGGCCGAGCTCGCTGCGGATGTCCTCCTTCGCGTTGTCGGCGAAGGAACGGATCTTCCGGATGAAGCCCACGGTGTCCTGGATCAGCTTCGGCAGCTTGTCCGGGCCGAAGATGATGATCGCCATCACGATCAGGGTCAGGATCTCCAGCCCGCCTACATCGCTGAACACCTTTGCTCCCTAGCTCGCCGGACGACGGTTCCTACAGGGTAATGGCCACCGGCGAGTCCCTGGCCCACGCTGCGATGAAGCCGTGGTAAAGACCTGCCGGTGGCCGAACGCGTCGGGACCCGGACGCCAGGGGCTGTCCAGGAGCGCCCTAGCGGGTCTGCTGGCGCAGCGCGGCGACGCCGCCGGGGTAGCGCTCCGGGGCGGACGGCGGGGACGCCTCACGGGTCGCGGCGACCGGGCGGCCCGGGAAGTCCACCTGAACCTGTGCGTTCATCGGGACGAGGCCGCCGCCGCGACCGGTGCCGGCGTTGCCGCCGGCCGGGCTGACGGTCGTGCCGTGGCGGTCCTCGCCCTGCGGGGAGAGCCCGCCGACGCCACCGAGCGTGACCGCCGCGACGGAGAAGGCGCCCGCGGCCGCGAAGACCAGCCGGCGCCCGCGCGCGGCGGACCGGACGGCGGCCGCGGTCGACTGCGGACGGACCGCGCGGTCCGGTCCGGCGGCGGGCTCGGGGCGGGCGGAGCGCCGGCCCATCAGCGGCCCCAACACCGTGCCGCGCCCGAAGGCCCGCGGGTCGACGCCGGGCACCGGGGTGTCGGCGCCGAGCGCGCCCGCGCCGAAGGAGGCCCCGGCGCCGCGGCCGAAGGAACCGCCGGTGAGCCGGCTGCCGCCGAGCGTGCCGGTGGCGGCGACCCCGCCGCCGGGCAGGTCGTCGTCGTCGTGGCGCCCGCGCCCGGGCGGCCAGTCGCCGTCCGCCGGGCCGTCCTCGGGGAGGTTGCCGACGGCCATCAGCCGGGCCATCAGCGCGGAGGACGGGCCGGGCGTGCCGGTGCGGGTCAGCAGGTGCTTGACGGAGCGGCCCTCGTCGGCCTCGGCGAGGCACTGCGGGCAGGTCGCCAGGTGCGCCTGGACGCGCTCGCGCGAGTCGTGGCCGAGTTCGCCGTCCAGGAAGGCGGAGAGGCGGTCCCCGAGGTGGTGCTCCTCGGCGGCGGGTTCGGCGGGCCGTACGGGCAGCGCGTGCAGTGCCGTGTCGGCGGGCAGCGCCAGCGCGGGCAGCACGGGCTCACCGGGTTCGTCGGTACCGCGACGGCCCGGCAGGGCCCAGCCGCGCCGGGACAGGGACCGGCCGGACGGGTCCGAGCGGTCCGAGCCTGACCGGCCGGTTCCGCTCACGATCGCCTCCGTCCGCGCCCACCGGGCGCGACCGCGGCCTCGACCGCGCCGACGCCGACGCCGACCGGCACCGGCTCCTCCGAGCCACCGCGGCGCTCACGGCCGGGGGCCTGGCCGGGGGCGCGGTGCTTGAGCGCGGCGCGCAGGTGCGAGCGGCCGCGGTGGATGCGGCTGCGGACGGTGCCGAGCTTGACGCCCAGCGTGGCGGCGATCTCCTCGTACGACAGGCCCTCGATGTCGCAGAGCACCACGGCCGCGCGGAACTCCGGGGCGAGGGTGTCCAGGGCCTGCTGCACGTCGGCGTCGAAGTGCGTGTCGCTGAAGTGCTGGGCCGGGCTGGGCTCCCGGGAGGGGAGCCGCTCGGCCGCGTCCTCGCCGAGCGCGTCGAAGCGGATGCGCTGGCGGCGGCGGACCATGTCCAGAAACAGGTTGGTGGTGATCCGGTGCAGCCAGCCCTCGAACGTGCCGGGGGTGTAGGTCGACAGCGAACGGAACACCCGGACGAAGACCTCCTGGGTCAGGTCCTCGGCGTCGTGCTGATTGCCCGTCAAGCGGTAGGCGAGCCGGTAGACGCGGGCGCTGTGCGCCTCGACGATCTCCTCCCAGCTGGGCGGAGTCCAGGTCTGCGCGTCGGGGCCCTCGGTGAAGGTCGCGAGGGCGGGAGCCTCGGTGGTACCGGCGGCCGGCGTCACGGCGGCGGGCTGGTCCAGATCGGAGTGCGCAGGCTGGTTCATCACGGGCTTCGGCGTACGGGCTGACGCGGTGCCGCGGGAGTGCCGCCGCACGGGGACGTCGCCCTCGGCCACACCTCCTCGGTCGGCTCTTCTGCCCAGCAGGGCCACCACCATATCCACCTCACCCGTCAAGCCCGGATAAAAGTGCCCGGGAGGTCTCTCGTACCCGGTCCGACATGACAACGGCCCGCCGCCGTACGCGGTTCCCGGTCGGCCAGTAATCTGTGGCAGGAAATATCGACATCCCCCGGCACCGGGCCGCCACCCGGGGCTCCGAAAGAGGCAGCCATCAGCGAGTTCGGGCCCGCGCACGCGGCCCTCGCCGACACCTACGTGGGCGAGGACCCGGTGCTGACCTACGCCCGGGCGCAGTCCGCGCGAACCGGCATCCGCGCGATCGGGCCGAGCGGCGGGGCGTGCCTGCGGCTGCTGGCCGCCGCGCTGGACGCCAAGGCGGTGGCCGAGATCGGCACTGGCACCGGGGTCTCCGGGGTCTACCTGCTGCGCGGGATGCGACCGGACGGCGTGCTCACCACCGTCGACTCGGAACCGGTGCGCCAGCAGCTGGCCCGTGAGGCCTACCAGGCGGCCGGCTTCGCGGCCAACCGCTCCCGGTTCATACCGGGCCGGGCCCTGGATGTCCTGCCCAGGCTCGCCGACGGCCAGTACGACCTGGTGTTCTGCGACGGCGATCCGGCCGAGTCCCGCGAGTACCTGCTGGAGTCGCTGCGGCTGCTGCGGCCGGGCGGGATGGTCTGCTTCGAAGGGGTGTTCCAGGAGGGCCGGCTGGCAGAGCCGGAGCAACAGGACCCGCAGACCGGCGCCGTACGGGACCTGGTCCGGGACGTCCGGGAGAGCGAGGCCCTGCTGCCCGCGCTGCTGCCGGTCTCGGACGGGCTGCTCTGCGCCGTCAAACGCTAGGGCCGTGCGCCGGGGCCGTGCCGGGGGCGTCTTCGGACTGCCGTCCTCGGACTCCCCGCTAACGGACTCCCGGCTACGGGCTCCCGGCCGCGGGCCGACGCCGGGCCCGGCCGGAAAACGCGCGGACCCGGGCCGACATGACGTCGTACCCGGGCCCGGCAGTGCATCTCCAGGAGATGGCGAGCACCCGCTGCGGTCAGCCGCAGGCCTTCTTCAGGGCCTCGCCGAGGGCGTCGGCCTCGTCAGGCGTGAGCTCCACCACAAGGCGTCCGCCGCCTTCGAGCGGAACGCGCATGATGATGCCCCGCCCCTCTTTGGTGACTTCGAGCGGGCCGTCACCCGTCCGCGGCTTCATGGCCGCCATGCTCGTTCCCCTTCCTGCAACCGCTCAGCTACGCACCGGCAGTCCGTCCACCGCCGGTATCGAACGCATTGATCGGAAGCCATTATCCCGCATGCCACGGGCTGATGACCAACATCACTCTCGGTGCAACCTCGGCCGGACCGCCCCCAACCGCCGCAATTCACGTCATAAGCCCCGGCGTGGCGGCAGTGCGGGCGCCACCGGAAGGTGCGATACCTCACACTCCCCAGGCGGCCGCGTGCTCCGGCATCCTGGCACACGACACCGACACCACGACGATCATCCAGGGAGCCCTCCCCCATGTCCGATTCCGTGCTGTACGAGCTGGACGGCGGCCTGGCCGTCATCACCATCAACCGCCCCGAGGCGATGAACGCCCTCGACGTCGCCACCAAGGTCGCGCTGCGCGACACCGTGGTCGCCGCGGCCGAGGACCCGGCGGTGCGGGCCGTACTGCTGACCGGAGCGGGCGAGCGCGCGTTCTGCGTCGGGCAGGACCTCAACGAGCACCTGACGCTGCTGAAGCGGGCCGAGGAGACCGGTGAGGGCGCGCTGCGCACCGTCGCCGAGCACTACAACCCGCTGACCCGGGCGCTGGCCGGGATGCGCAAGCCGACCGTGGCCGCGGTCGGCGGGGTGGCCGCCGGCGCGGGCGCCTCGCTCGCCTTCGCCTGCGACTTCCGGATCATGTCCGACCGGGCCGGCTTCAACACCGCCTTCGCCGGGATCGGCCTGACCGCCGACTCGGGCGCGTCCTGGACGCTGCCCCGCCTGGTCGGGCACGCCAAGGCCACCGAGCTGCTGATGCTGCCCCGGACGGTGAAGGCCGCCGAGGCGATGGAGCTGGGCCTGGCCACCAAGGTGGTGCCGGCCGAGGAACTCGCCGCCACCGCACGGGTCTTCGCCCGCGAGCTGGCCGAGGGCCCGACGGTCGCGTACGGCGCCATCAAGGAGTCGCTGGCGTACGGCGCTTCGCACTCGCTGTCCGAACTCCTCGACAAGGAGGACGAGCTGCAGACGCTGGCCGGCGAGAGCGAGGACCACCGGATCGCGGTGCGCGCCTTCATCTCCAAGGAGAAGCCGAAGTACGTGGGCCGCTAGGGCCTCGGCTCAGCCCTTCGCCCCGGTGCGGACGTGGCAGTCCGCCAGGTGGTCGTCCACCAGGCCGCAGGCCTGCATCAGGGCGTAGGCGGTGGTCGGGCCGACGAAGCGGAAGCCCGCCTTCTTCAGCGCCTTCGCCAGCGCCGTCGACTCGGGCGTGACGGCCGGCACCTCGCCCATCCGGCGGGGGGCCGGCCGGGCCGGGTCCGGGGCGAACCCCCAGATCAACGAGTCGAGACCGCCCTCCAGGTCGCGGGCGACCCGCGCGTTGGCGATCGCCGCGTCGATCTTGGCCCCGTTGCGGATGATGCCCGTGTCGGCGAGCAGCCGCTCCCGGTCGGCCTCGCCGAACTCGGCGACCCTGGCGATCTCGAAGCCGGCGAAGGCGGCCCGGAAGCCCTCGCGGCGGCGCAGGATGGTCAGCCAGGACAGGCCGGACTGGAAGGCCTCCAGGCAGACCCGCTCGAACAGGGCGTCGTCGCCGTGCACCGGACGGCCCCACTCGGTGTCGTGGTAGACCCGGTAGTCGTCGGTGGAGTCCCCCCAGGCGCAGCGGCGCAGCCCGTCCGCGCCGAGCACCGCGCCGTCGACCGGCTCGGTCACTGGTCCTGCACCGGCTTCGCGTCCTCGGGGGCGTGGGCCGGCTCCGCGGCCGACGGCTTGGTGAGGGCGACGGCCGGCTCGACGACCGTGGCGAACTGCTCCAGGCCGGGCAGCGGTTCGGCCGCCGGGTCGGGGCCGTGGGTCGCCTCGACCGCGCCCCGCAGATGGGCGGCGGCCTCCAGCTCGGCGATCCGCGCGTCGCGGTAGGCGAGTTCGGCGCCGAGTCGGTCCAGGACGTCGTCCACCTCGTCCATCCGGTAGCCGCGCAGCGCCATCGGCAGGCGCAGCTCGTCCACGTCCGCCTTGCCCAGCGGCCGGTCCTGCGGGAGCCGTGCGGAGATGCGGTCAGGTACCGCCTCCGGCATCGAGCCGCCCCCGCCGAGCGCCACCAGGGCGGCGCCGCCGACCACCACGGCCATGGCGACCACGATCACCCAGAACACGAGCTGTCCTCCCGAACTCCCGGTCGGCCTTCGTCGAGGTGCCAGGGAACCAGACTGATCATGACAGCATGGTCCCTTAGTGAGGCCGGGGGCCATCATCGCACCCGCAGGAGCTCAGGAGGAGACATCGGTGGCACTGCGCCTGGGACCGCGGGAATTCGGTGACGACGAACTGGTGATCATGGCGATCGTCAACCGGACGCCGGACTCGTTCTTCGACAAGGGTGCGACCTTCGCCGACGAGGCCGCGTTCGCCGCCGCAGACCGCGCGATGGCCGAGGGCGCGGCGATCCTGGACATCGGCGGGGTCAAGGCCGGGCCGGGCGACGAGGTCACGGTCGAGGAGGAGCTGCGGCGCACCGTGCCCTTCGTGGCCGAGCTGCGCAAGCGCCACCCCGACGCGGTGATCAGCGTGGACACCTGGCGGCACGAGGTCGGCGAGGCGGTCTGCGAGGTGGGCGCGGACCTGCTGAACGACGCCTGGGGCGGAGTGGACCCGAAACTCGCCGAGGTGGCCGCCCGCCACGACGTCGGGCTGGTCTGCACCCACGCGGGCGGCGCCGAGCCGCGCACCCGTCCGCACCGGACCGGCTACGAGGACGTGATGGCGGACATCCTGCGGGTGACCGTGGGGCTGGCCGAGCGCGCGGTGGAGCTGGGCGTGCGGCGGGACGCGGTGATCATCGACCCGGGCCACGACTTCGGCAAGAACACCCGGCACTCGCTGGAGGCCACCCGGCGGCTGCCCGAGATGACCGTGACCGGCTTCCCGGTGCTGGTCTCGCTCTCCAACAAGGACTTCGTCGGCGAGACCCTGGACCGGCCGGTGAACGAGCGGCTGCTGGGCACCCTGGCGACCACGGCGGTCTCGGCCTGGCTGGGCGCGCGGATCTACCGCGTGCACCAGGTCGCGGAGACCCGCCAGGTGCTGGACATGGTCGCCTCGATCCGGGGCACCCGCCCCCCGGCGGTCGCCCGCCGGGGGCTGGCCTAGGCCTCCTTGCCGGCGCCCGGCTCGCCTCCGGGACGCTCGGAACCCGGTGCCCCTTCGGCTCGCTCGCGCTAGATCTCGTTGGCGGGCCGACGGGCGTCGGCGAGGATCTTCATGACCTCGTCGACCTCGTCGGTGATGTGGAACAGCTCCAGGTCGTGCGGGGCCGCCTTGCCCTGCGCGACCAGGGTGTTCTTCAGCCACTCGAAGAGGCCGCCCCAGTACGCGGTGCCGTAGAGGATCACCGGGAAGCGGGTGACCTTCTTCGTCTGCACCAGGGTGAGCGCCTCGAACAGCTCGTCCAGGGTGCCGAGGCCGCCGGGCAGGACCACGAAGCCCTGCGCGTACTTCACGAACATCGTCTTGCGGACGAAGAAGTAACGGAAGTTCAGCCCGAGGTCGACGAACTCGTTGAGGCCCTGCTCGAAGGGCAGCTCGATGCCGAGCCCGACGCTGAGGCCGCCGGCCTCGGAGGCGCCGCGGTTGGCGGCCTCCATCGCGCCCGGGCCGCCGCCGGTGATCACCGCGTAGCCGGCCTCGGCGAGGGCCCGGCCGATGGCCATGCCGGCCTCGTACTCGGGCGAGTCGGCCGGGGTCCGGGCGGAGCCGAAGACGCTGATCGCGGGCGGGAGTTCGGCGAGGGCGCCGAAGCCCTCGACGAACTCGGAGGTGATCCGCAGCACCCGCCACGGGTCGGTGTGCAGCCAGTCGGTGGGGCCGGTGGTGTCCAGCAGGCGCTGGTCCGTGGTGCTCGTACCGACCTGGTCCCGGCGCACCAGCACCGGGCCCTTCTGCTTCTCGGGCCAGGCCTTCTTCTTCCGAGGCACGCCGACCTGCTCGGGGCCGTGCCCGTACTGCTTTTCGTCTCCTGTGCCTGTCATGACGAAACCCTACGCCCGCCTTCCCCCGTTTTCAGGCAACGGGGGAAGGTCGGTTGGGCAACCGGAAGGTAGCGTTCGACCGCTGATCGGATCAGCTGCCCGGCGCCGAGGCTCTGCCGGTGAGCGGGGCGCTCAGCTGGTCAGCCAGGCCCGCAGCCGCTCCTCGGTCTCCGCGATGGCGCTCAGCGAGCAGTGCTCCTCCCGCTTGTGCGCGAGGTTCGGGTCGCCGGGGCCGTAGTTGACCGCCGGGACGCCCAGCGCGCTGAACCGGGCGACGTCCGTCCAGCCGAACTTGGCCCGGGCCTGGCCGCCGGTGGCCGCCAGGAAGGCCTGCGCGGCCGGCTGGGAGAGGCCGGGCAGGGCCCCCGGGGCGAAGTCGGTGACGGTCAGCTCGAAGCCGTCGAAGACCTCGCGCACGTGCTTCTCCGCCTCCGCCTCGCTGCGGTCCGGCGCGTAGCGGAAGTTGACCGTGACGACACACTCGTCCGGGATCACGTTGCCGGCCACACCGCCGTCGATCCGGACCGCGTTCAGGCCCTCGCGGTACTCCAGGCCGTCGATCTCCACCCGGCGCGGCCGGTACTGCGCGAGCCGGGTGAGCACCTCGGCGGCGTGGTGGATGGCGTTGTCGCCGAGCCAGCTGCGGGCCGCGTGGGCGCGCACACCGGTCAGCCGGACCTGCGCCCGCAGGGTGCCCTGGCAGCCGCCCTCGACCATGGCGCCGCTGGGCTCCATCAGCACCGCGAAGTCGGCGGCCAGCCAGTCCGGGCGCTCCTTGGCGAGGTGGCCGAGGCCGTTGCGGTGGGCCTCCACCTCCTCGCAGTCGTAGAACACGAAGGTGAGGTCGCGGTTGGGCTCGGGCAGGGTGGCGGCGAGCCGCAGCTGGACGGCCACGCCGGACTTCATGTCCGAGGTGCCGCAGCCGTAGAGCAGGTCGCCCTCGACGTACGACGGCAGGTTGTCGGCGATCGGCACGGTGTCCAGGTGGCCGGCCAGGAGGACCCGCTCGGCACGGCCCAGGTTCGTCCGGGCGACCACGTTGTTGCCGTACCGGTCCACGGTGAGGTGCGGGTAGCCGCGCAGGGCGGCCTCCACGGCGTCGGCGAGCGCCTGCTCGTCGCCGCTCACCGAGGGGAAGTCGACGAGCCTGGCGGTCAGCGCGCCGCCGTCGAGAGTGAGGTCCAGGGGCGTCGGGTTCGGGCTGCTCATGGCGCCAGCCTAGTCCGCGCCGGATGTGCCCTCCGTGGTCGTTCCGTGACACGATTCGGGCCCCCGCCCCGAGCCGAAGGGGCGCGCCGGAGCCGAAAGGGAGTAGCGAGGAGGCCTGAGGAACGAGGGCCTTGGAGCGCCGACCGTCGGCTCCGGATCCCGAGCGCCCGGAGGCGAGCGGGCGAGTCCCCGCCCCGAGCCGAAGGGCGCGCCGGAGCCGAAAGGGAGTAGCGAGGAGGCCCGAGGAACGAGGGCCTTGGAGCGCCGACCGTCGGCTCCGGATCCCGAGCGCCCGGAGGCGAGCGGGCGAGTAACGGCAACCGGGGGGCGCCGCACATCCGTCCGAGTGGGTACGGTGTCGGATCAAGAAGCAGGCGCGAGAGGGGCGACGGTGGCCAGGAGAAGGAGCAGCGAGGAGCTGGGCGACGAGACGGCGCCCGCCCGCCGCCGCGGGCCGCTGCGCGCGCTGCTGATGGTGATCGTCGGGCTGCTCGGTCTCGCGCTGGTCGCGGGTCTGGCCGTGGTCGGCATCTGGTGGTTCGGCTTCAAGCCGGGCGAGACCGAGGGCTGCACGGTGAAGACCGCGGCCGGCAACGGCACCCTGGAGCTGCCGCAGGCCGCCAACGCGGCGACGATCGCGGCGGTGGCGCGCTCGCGCGGGCTGCCGGACCGGGCCACCGCGATCTCGTTGGCGACCGCCATGCAGGAGTCCAAGCTGCGCAACCTCGAGGGCGGCGACCGGGACTCGATCGGCCTCTTCCAGCAGCGGCCGTCGATGGGCTGGGGCACCCCGGCGCAGATCGCGGACCCGGTGTACGCGACGAACAAGTTCCTGGACGGCCTGGTCAAGGTCCCCGGTTACACCCGGCTGCCGCTGACCGACGCCGCGCAGGCTGTGCAGAAGAGCGGGTATCCGCAGGCCTACGCCAAGCACGAGACCAAGGCGACCCTGCTCACCTCGGCGCTGGCGGGCCGGGAGCCCGCCTCGTTCTCCTGCATCGTGCACGACTACGCCGCTCCGGACCCGGCGGACTCCCCGTCCCCCACGGCGGGCGCCTCCGCCACCCCGGTCGCGGTGCCGGACCGGGCGCAGGTGCTGTCCGACCGGGTGCGCCGGGAGTTCGGCCGTACCGTCACGCCGGCCACCGGCTACGCCTCGACCATCAAGGGCGCCGAGAACGCGGTGGCGCTGACCCCGGACCCGGCCACCGCCGCGCTGACGTCCTCGTCGGACGCCGGCGCGGACGGCGGGGTGAGCGCCGAGCGGGCCAGCGGCTGGGAGGTGGCCCACTGGGCGGTCGCCCAGGCCCAGCAGCTGGGCATCGCGACGGTCGCCTACGACGGGAAGATCTGGCGCAAGTCCAAGTCGGGGGACGGCTGGCAGCCGCAGCCGTCGGGTACCTCGACCAAGCTCGTCCAGGTCACTCTGGCGCCGTCCGCCAAGGGCTGACGCACTCACGTTCGGGTTGCCGCCGGACGGGTGATTCCGGTCAACTTCGCTGGACCCGCCGCCCGTTCGGCGACCCCTGTTGGAGAACCGTCACTCCCCTTGGCCTGGACCGGTGCAGCGCTGTCGGGCGAGGCCCGGTGTGCGCCACTGCTGCAGTCTTACGATCCGATGGTCGGTCAGGAGCTTTTCTTGCACCGGCCGAAACCTTCTGGCTTCTCAAGCGGTAACAACGTCGTCCGCCCGGTCGTCCACGCCCGGTCCCAGGGGCGGACGGGACGGACCCAGACCCCTTCGAGGAGCCCCATGTCTCACCCCCTCACGCGCCGGATCGCTCAGGCCGCGCTCGTCGTGGCGGCCGGAGCGACCCCGCTGGTCGCGGCCGGCTCCGCGTCCGCCCTGGGCGGGGACGCCCTGCTGCCCAAGAGCGACCTCGCAGCGCCGCTGGGCCAGCTGACCAACACCGACACCGGTTCCACCCTCCAGCACACCACCCACCAGCTCGGCCAGGCCGCCGGCACCACCGGCGCGGCCACCGTCGCCGCCGGCGTACCGGCCTCCGCCGACGCCGCCGGCAGCATCGTCGCCCACCAGCTCCCCGAGGCGAACGAGAAGGCCGGCTCGCTGACCGCGCCGGTCGACCAGACCGCCGCCACCACCGGCCAGCTCTCCGCCGTCACCCCGAAGGTCGCCTCGGCGCTGGCCGGCAAGCTCGGCGAGGCCGTCACCGGCAAGGGCATGGGCACCCGCAGCGCCAACGCGGACGCCGGCCCGGTCGGCGGGCTCGCCCAGGCGGGCGCCATCGCCCAGGCCCTGCCGGGCGCCGACAAGCTCTCCGGTGCCGTCCCCGGCACCAACGCCGTCACCGACGCCCTGCCGCTGGGCTCGGTGGAGCGCGCGCTGCCGCTCGGCTCGGTCGAGCACGCCCTGCCGGCCGACCTGCCCGGCACCGACGTCCTGGGCCTGGCCGAGCACGGTTCGGCCAACCGCCTCGGCGGCGCCGACCTCGGCCCGAACAACCCGCTGTCCGGCCTGACCGGCTCGCTCGGCCCGGTCGGCGGGCTGCTGAACGGCGTGAACGGCGGCAACATCAGCGGCCTGCCGCTGTAGTCCGCGTGCCGCAGTCGGCATGACGAAGGGGCCGGTGTTCCGCTCGGAACACCGGCCCCTTCGGCGTGCGGCAGGCGCCTCGCCCAGCGCGCCTCGCTCAGCGCACTGTTCTCAGCACGCCGCGTTCAGCACGCCGCGTTCAGCACGCCGCGTTCAGCCGCTCCACGGCCGCGGCGACCCGCTCGTCGGTCGCGGTGAACGCGACCCGGACGAAGCGCTCGCCGGCCGGACCGTAGAAGTCGCCGGGCGCCACCAGGATGCCCAGCCCGGCCAGTTCGGCCACGGTCTCCCAGCACGGGCGGTCCTGGGTCGCCCACAGGTAGAGGCTCGCCTCGGAGTACTCGATCCGGAAGCCGTACGCCTCCAGCGCAGCGCGCAGCGCCGAGCGCCGGGCCGCGTACCGCTCCCGCTGCTCGGCCACGTGCGCGTCGTCCGCGAGCGCGGCGACGGTCGCGGCCTGGACCGGGGCGGGCACGATCATGCCGCCGTGCTTGCGCACCTCCAGCAGCTCCCTGACCACCACCGGGTCGCCCGCGACGAAGGAGGCGCGGTAGCCGGCCAGGTTGGAGCGCTTGGAGAGCGAGTGGACGGCCAGCATGCCCTCGTGGCCGCCGCCGCACACCTCCGGGTGCAGGACGGAGACCGGCTCGGCCTCCCAGCCCAGCTCGAAGTAGCACTCGTCGCTGACCAGCAGCGCCCGGTGCTCGCGGGCCCACTCGACGGCGCGGCGCAGTTCGTCCGCGCCCAGCACCCGGCCGGTCGGGTTGGACGGCGAGTTCACCCAGAGCAGCCGCACCCGGGAGCCGTCCAGCTCGTCCACCGAGTCGTACTCGACCGGCTCGGCGCCGCACAGCCGCGCGCCCACCTCGTACGTCGGGTAGGCCAGGCGCGGGTAGGCGACCTGGTCGCCGGGGCCGAGGCCGAGCTGGGTCGGCAGCCAGGCCACCAGTTCCTTGGAGCCGACGGTCGGCAGGACGGCCTGCGGGCCGATCTCGGCGCCGAGGCGGCGGTGCAGCCAGCCGGCGATCGCCTCGCGCAGCTCCAGCGGGCCCCAGACGGTCGGGTAGCCGGGCGTGTCGGTGTGCGCGGCCAGCGCCTTCTGGATCACCTCGGGAACCGGGTCCACCGGGGTGCCGACGGAGAAGTCGCAGAGGCCGCCCGGGTGGGCCAGGGCGGTCGCCTTGTACGGCTCCAGCTTGTCCCAGGGGAAGACCGGCAGGAGTTCCGAAACGCGGCGCGCCGCCCCCGGGTGGCCCGGGAACGGCGCGCGCGTGCTGTCGTTGTTCACAGCTTCGATGCCACCGATCGTCAGTGGTCGGCGTTCTGCGGCGGCAGAGCGGCGATGAACGGGTGGTCGCGCTCGATCAGGCCCAGCTTCGAGGCGCCACCGGGCGAGCCCAGGTCGTCGAAGAACTCGACGTTCGCCTTGTAGTAGTCCTTCCACTCCTCCGGAGTGTCGTCCTCGTAGAAAATCGCCTCGACCGGGCAGACCGGCTCGCATGCGCCACAGTCGACACACTCATCCGGGTGGATGTAGAGCGATCGCTCGCCCTCGTAGATGCAGTCAACCGGGCACTCTTCGATGCACGCCTTGTCCTTCACGTCGACACAAGGCTGCGCGATGACGTAAGTCACGCTGTCGTTCCTCCTCGGAAGGGCCTGGTGGCCCGTTCTGTTCTGCTCGCGTGCGCGGTGAGCGCGGCGTCGTCGATGCCCGCCCCTAGTATCGCGGGTCGGAGACCGCAAATGCACAGGAGGTGGCCACATGGCGACGGGCAACCCGGTTGACGACCGGCCAGAGGTCCGGATAGATCGCTCTGACGTGGGACGACGCGTGTCCGTCCGACGCCTCTCCGAGTTCGTGGACGACCGGCCGGTGTTCCGGGATTCGATCGGCGTGCTCACATCGTGGGACGACCATGGGTTGACGATCGAGCCGCGATCCGGGGATCCGGTCTTCTTGCCGGAGAAGCTGCTGGTCGCAGGCAAGGTCGTGCCGCCGTTTCCCGCCCGGCGCGCTCCGCTGCCGGTCACCTCGCCGGTCGAACTGCAGCGGATCGCGGGCCGCGGCTGGCCCGCCGTCGAGCAGGAGCCGCTGGGCGAGTGGACGCTGCGCGCCTCGGCCGGGTTCACCCGGCGGGCCAACTCCGTCCAGGCGCTCGGGGACCCGGGGCTGCCGCTGCCGGAGGCCCTGGCGACCGTCCGCGCCTGGTACGCGGACCGCGGGCTGCCCTCGTACGTCGAGGTGATCACCCCGGGGTCGCCGAAGGACCTGCGGGCGGAACTCGACCGGCTGGGCGCCGGGTACGCGCCCACCCTGGTCCGCACCGCCCCGCTCGCCGGGCTCGCCCGCGCGGGCGGCGGGCACGACCGGGTGCGGCTGTCACGGACGGCGGACGACGCGTGGCTGTCGCTGTACCGGCGGGTGGGCGAGGACCCGGCGGTCGAGGAGGCGGCGCGGCAGGTGCTGCACGGCGGACCGTCGCTCTGGTTCGCCACCGTGCCGGGGGCGCCCGGGCAGCCGCCGCTGGCGATCGGACGCTGCGTCATCGAGGGGCCCTGGGCCTGCTTCGGCGCGATCGAGGTGCAGCCGTACGCTCGGCGGGCCGGGCTGGCGACGGCGGTCATGGCGGTGCTCGCCTCGCGGGCGGCCGAGGAGGGCGCGAGCGGCGGATACCTGCAGGTCGAGGCGGAGAACGCGGGGGCGA
Organism: Kitasatospora sp. NPDC033851; assembly: GCF_055576085.1. Lineage (NCBI taxonomy): Bacteria > Bacillati > Actinomycetota > Actinomycetes > Kitasatosporales > Streptomycetaceae > Kitasatospora > Kitasatospora sp. NPDC033851. Next base: position 494,883 of record NZ_JBVIRL010000002.1, read on the forward strand.
TCGCGCTCTATGACGGACTCGGCTTCACGACCAGTCACACTTACCACTACGCCCTTCTTCCCCAGGGGTAGCCGAACCGCCGTTCGTCCCGTTCGCGGCCTGCCCGCCGGTCGTTTTGCCCGCCACCCGTTTTGCCCGCCAGTCGCCTTGTCCGTCCGCCGTACGAAAGCCGTCGCCGTCACCGTGACCGAGCAGAGCAGAGACCGCTTCCGGACCGCCGCCCGCTCCGAGCAGCCCGACCCCGTGCTGCTCTGCCTGCTCGCCGCCGCCGAACACGGCCCGGCGCTCGACCCGGGCGATCCCGGCGAGCCGCCGGGCGTGGACGCCCTGCTCGCCGCCTGCGAAGCCGCGCTGGAACGGCACGCGGGCGCCGTCCGGCTGGCCGTCGCCGAGCGCGCGCCTGCCGGGCCGGAGGAGACCGCCGCCCTGCTCGCGGCCGTCCTCGCCGGGCGGGAGCGCTTCCACGGGCAGCAGGCGGACTACCGGCGGCTGGAGTCCTCGCTGCTGCCCGAGGTGTTGCGGCGGCGGCGGGGACTGCCGATCATGCTCTCGCTGGTGTGGATGGCGGTCGGGCGGCGGGCCGGGCTCACCGTCCACGGCATCGCGCTGCCGGGCCACTTCATCGTCGCCGTCGGCGGGCCGGCCGGCGGCGAGGAGTACATCCTGGCCGACCCGTTCCACGGCGGGCGGCTGCTCGACCCCTCGGACGTCGAGGACCTGGTCGCCGCCGCCGGGCACGAGTTCACGCCAGCCCTGCTCACCCCGGCCCAGCCGCTGGACATCGTGCTGCGCGTGCTCGGCAACATCCGGGCCTGGGCAGCCGACCGCCCCGAGCACGCCCGGACCCAGCTCTGGGCCACCGAGCTCGCCCTGCTGCTGCCCCGCCACCCCGCCCAGCTCCGGCTGGAGCGGGCCGAACTCCTCGTCCGCACCGGGGACTTCCTCGGCGGCTCGGCGGAGATGGACGCGTACGCGCAGATCCTGGACGCCTTCGACCCGGACGGGGCCGCCAAGGTCCGGCAGGAGGCGCGGGCGGCGCGGCACCGGCTCAACTGAGCCCTCCGCCGGTTACAGCCAGCCCTTCTCGCGGGCGATCCGGACCGCCTCGGTGCGGTTGCGGGCCTCGGTCTTCTGGATCGCCATCGACAGGTAGTTGCGGACCGTTCCCTCCGACAGGTGCAGCCGCTTGGCGATGTCCGCGTTCACCGCGCCGTCGGCGGCCGCACCCAGGACGTCCCGCTCGCGCGCGGTCAGCGGGTTGGCGCCCTCGGCCAGCGCGGCCGCCGCCAGCGCCGGGTCGATCACCCGCTCGCCGCGCAGCACCCGGCGGATCGCCTCGGCCAGTTCGGAGGCGGGCGCGTCCTTCACCAGGAACGCGTCGGCGCCCGACTCCATCGCCCGGCGCAGGTAGCCGGGGCGGCCGAAGGTCGTCGCGATGACCACCTTGGTGCGCGGTGCCCGCCTGCTCAGCTCGGCGGCCGCCTCGATGCCCGTCATGCCAGGCATCTCGATGTCCAGCACGGCGACCTGCACGTCGTTCGCCAGCACCGCCGCCACCACCTCGTCCCCGCGCCCGACCTGCGCGACGACGTCGATGTCCCCCTCCAGTCCGAGCAGCGCGGCCAGCGCCTCCCGGACCATCCCCTGATCCTCGGCGAGCAGCACGCGGATCGAGGCCCCGTTGTCAGTGTCGTTCATGGCCATGACCTTAGAGGGCGAGTCGAGCCGCCCGTGGGGGCAGAGCTGCGGGAGGTATTCCGGTGGTTCACCGCGTCCCCGTGGGACCACACTGTCCGGATGCCGACCCTGGAACTCCTCCGCCCCGACCACGCCGAGGCCCTGCTGGCCTTCGAACGCACCAACCGCGCCTACTTCGCCCGCACCGTCCCGGACCGCGGTGACGCCTACTTCGCCGAGTTCCCCGCCCGCCTCGCCGCGCTCCTTGATGAACAGGCCGAGGGCACCTGCCGGTTCCACGTCGTCCGGGACGCGGACGGGGACCTCGTCGGCCGCGTCAACCTGCTGGACCTCGTCGACGGCTCGGCCGAACTCGGCTACCGCATCGCCGAATCCGCCGCCGGCCGCGGCCTCGCCTCCGCCGTCGTCGCCGAGGTCTGCCGCCTCGCCGCCACCTCGTACGGCCTGACCGGCCTGACCGCCGCCACCACGGTCGACAATCCGGCCTCACAGGCCGTCCTCGCCCGCAACGGCTTCCGGTTCGTGGACGAGGTCCTGCTCGGCGACCGCCCCGGGCTCTCCTACCGCCGCAGCCTGGCCGACCTGAGCCCGCCGGAGTAGCCGGAGCGGGAAGTCGGCCCGGCCGACCTCCCGCTCCTTCCGGCTCCTGCTCCTGCAACGGCTGCGGGTGCAGGTGCAGGTGCGGTGCGGGTCAGAGCCAGCGCTGGGCGGCCTCAACGCTGTCGGCGCCGCTGGTGTTGAAGGCGATGGCGGCGTGCGGGGCATGGCGGCGGACGAGGTTGACGACGAGTTCGAAGAAGGGGAGGGCCGGTTCGGGCTTGCGGATGCCGCCGCCGATGACGACGACGTCCCATCCGTGCCCGTCGAGCGCGGCGACGATCGCGGGCTCGGCGGTCGCGTCGGGGGCGACCAGGGTCATCGCGGCGTCGATGCCGTGGTCGGCGAAGCGGGCGAGTTCGGCGTCGAGGACGGCCCGCAGGGCGTCGCCGTCCATGCCGGGGACGGTGTGCGGGTCGAAGCCGAGGATGAGGACAGAGGACATGCCCGACAGGACGATCAGCTCGGGTCGGAAGGTTCCCCGAGGAGGTAGCGGGCGGCGTCGGCGAGGGTGAGCTTGGGGTCGCTCCAGGAGCAGACCTCCAGCCAGGAGAGCCGGCCGTCCTCGGCGAAGAGGAGCACCTCGCCGTCGGAGCCGATGGCCGCCTCGGCCACCACCTCCGAGCGGGCGCCGTCCTCGACACCGGCGAAGAGGGCGGTGCTGCAACCGCATCGGCAGCGGGACTCGACGCGCAGGTGGGCGACTTGGGCGCGCAGGGGGTGGCCCTCGGGGAGGAGGACGTCGAGGGTACGGACGATGTCATCGGGAAGCTGGGTCATGAGCGGCGCAACCGTTCGGTGAGAGCGGACAGTTCTTCGATGCGGAGGAGACGGGCGAGGAGGAGGTAGACGACGGCGAGGACGGCGCCGGCGGCCGGCAGGCCGTAGCGGGTGGCCCACCAGGCGGCGGCCGCGGCCGGGAGGGCGGCGGCGAGCAGCTTGGCGTGCGCGCCCAGCACGCGCAGCGGGCCGAGACGCCTGCGCAGCAGCGGGTAGGCGGCCAGGACGGTGAGCAGGAAGGAGCCGCCGTAGCAGCCGGCCATCCCGGTGACGGCCCAGCGCAGCGGCAGCAGCCGGTAGCAGAGCAGGGCACCGAGCGCGGTCGCGGCGACGGGCAGCAGATTGAGCAGGAAGGGCGTGCGGCTGTCGCCGAGCGCGTAGAAGGTGCGGGTCAGCGCGTACGAGGCCGAGTAGAGGACCAGGCCGGGCGCGAAGGCGGTCAGCATGCCCGCGATGGCCTGGACGTCGGCGGAGCCGGTACGGCCGTGGCCGAAGGCGAGGGCGCACAGCTGCGGCGCGAGGACGGCGAGCGCGCAGGCCGCCGGGACGGTGACCGCCCCGATCGTGCGGACCGTACGGGCGAGCAGCCCGCGGACGACGCGCGGGGAGTCGGCCGCGGCGCTGAGCGAGGGGACGACGGCGGTCACCACGGACACCGTGACCACGCCGTGCGGCACGATCCACAGCAGGTACGCGCTGCTGTACGCCGTGTACCCGACGCCGGGCAGCCCGGCCGCGGCGGCCTGCGAGCCGACGAGCGTGGAGAGCCGGGTCACCACCCAGTAGCCGACCTGGTCGCCGAGCACCAGCAGCAGCGTCCATCCGGCAGCCCGCAGCGGCTCGCCGAGCCCGGCCTCGCGCCAGTCCCAGCGCGGCCGCAGCCGCACCCCGGCGGCCCGCAGACAGGGCAGCAGCAGCAGGCTCTGCGCGACCACGCCCGCCGTCGTACCGGCGCCCAGCACGGCCAAGTCGGCGCCGGAGAAGGACCGTTGTCCGACATAGGCGCCGAAGACCCCGATCACGACCAGGTTGTTGAGCACCGGCGCCCACGCCATCGGCGCGAACCGCTGCCGGGCGTTGAGGAGTTGGCCCAGCACCGTGAACAGGCCGTAGAAGAACACCTGCGGCAGACACAGGTACGCCAGCAGCACCGTGCGGTCCAACTGCGCGCCGCCGTACGAGGTGTACGCCCGCACCACGTACGGCGCGGCCGGCACCACCACCGCCGTCAGCACCACCAGCGCGGCCACCAGCACCGTCACCAGCCGGTTGACGTGCGCCGCGCCGCCGTCCGCCGACTCCTCGGCGGCACGCACCAGATGGGGCACCAGCGCGGTGTTCAGCGCGCCGCCGATCAGCAGCACGAACAGGATGTTGGGCACGGTGTTCGCCACGTTGTAGCCGTCCGCGAGGACCCCCGAGCCGAGGACGGCCACCAGGACCGCCGAGCGGACGAAGCCGGTGGCCCGGGACACCACCGTCCCCGCCGCCATCACCACGCTCGGCGGGACGGTGCGCCGCGGCTTGCGGTGCCGGGCGGACCGGACCGCAGGAAGCCCACGGGCCCGCACGGCCTCCTGGAGAACGGTCATCCGCCAGCCCCTCTCGCTCCGGGCACCGACCCGAACGGATCGGCGAAACGGCGAGAGCATGCGCCAAGTCCCCTGAAGCGAGGCTGAGAAAGCTGAAGAGCGCTTAAGGAACGGATCCGGCGCCGGTGGCATCCTGATCCGCATGGAGATTCTGGTGGTGGAGGACGACGCCCAGGTCGCCGCGGCCGTGCGCCGCGGCCTGGAGGCCGAGGGCTACACCGTCGACCTCGCCCCGGACGGCCTCACCGGCCTGCGACTGGCCCAGCGGCACCCCTACCGGGCGATCGTGCTCGACATCATGCTGCCCGGCCTGAACGGCTACAAGGTGTGCGAGGCGCTGCGCGCCGACGACGTGACCACCCCGATCCTGATGCTGACCGCCAAGGACGGCGAGTACGACGAGGCCGAGGGCCTGGACACCGGCGCCGACGACTACCTCACCAAGCCGTTCTCCTACCTGGTCTTCCTGGCCCGCCTGCGCGCCCTGATCCGCCGCAGCCAGACCCCCGGCCCGCTGCTGCGGGTCGGCGACCTGTGGCTGGACCCGGCGGGCCGCCGCTGCGGCCGGGGCAGCGCCGAGATCACCCTCACCGAGCGCGAGTTCGCCGTGCTGCGCTGCCTGGCCGAGCACCCCGGCGAGGTGCTGTCCAAGCGCCGGATCGTCGACGAGGTGTGGGACATCGCCTTCGACGGCGAGGAGTCCATCGTCGAGGTGTACGTCAGCATGCTGCGCCGCAAGGTGGACTCCCCGTTCGGCGTCCGCTCGATCACCACCGTGCGTGGCGCCGGCTACCGGCTGGAGGCCTGACCGTGCTCGGCCGTCTCTCGACCCGCCTGCGCACCTCACTGGCGGCCGGCCTGGCGGCGCTGCTGCTGCTCGGCGGCGGCGCCTGGTGGCTGCGCGGCCACATGTACGACGCCCAGCTGGAGGCCGCCCAGGCGGAGGCGAAGGCGCAGGCCCGGGAGATCAGCAGCGGCTACAAGTTCGGCCAACAGCTCGCGGACAGCGGGCAGTTGCCGTACGTGGTGCTGGACCGCGACGGCCAGGTGCTGATCAAGGGCGGCCCGCTGACCACCCAGCACCTGACCGGGCCGCCGCCGACCGTCGTACCGCGCCTGGCACCGGACGCGTGGCAGACCGTCCAGCGGATCACCATCGGCCCCGCGGGCTCGGCCGCCGCCAACCGCTACTCGGGGCGCACCTTCACCGCGATGGGCAGCTGGAGCCCGCTGCTGCGCAAGGACGGCGACCAGACGAAACCGATGGTCGGCCCGTTCACGGTGTACGTGCTGGCCACCCCGTTCGGCGCCGAGGCCTCGCTGCGCAGCATCGACCCGGTGCTCCGGGTCGGCGTGCCCGCCGCCGCACTGCTGGTCGCGCTGATGGTCTGGACGGCGACCAGCCGGGCGCTGCGCCCGGTGGACGCGATCCGCGCCGAGCTGGCCGAGATCGGCGAGCACCGGCTGGACCGCCGCGTCCCGGTGCCGCGCTCCGGGGACGAGATCAGCCGGATGGCCCGGACCACCAACGCCACACTGGACCGGCTGGAGCGCTCGGCCGCCCAGCAGCAGCGTTTCGTCGCGGACGCCTCGCACGAGCTGCGCAGCCCGATCGCGGCCCTGCGCACCAACCTCGAGGTCTCGCTGGCCCACCCCGAGCACACCGACTGGCCGGCCGCCACCCGGGAGGCACTCACCTCGGTCGAGCGCCTCCAACAGCTCACCGAGGACCTGCTGTTCCTGGCCCGGGGCACCCACCCGGCGACGGCCGGCCGGCTCACCACCGTCGACCTGTCCGCCGTGCTGCGCGAACTCGCCGACCAGTACCGCCCGGTCCTCGGCGCCCGGCTCGCCCTGCGGGTGGACGCGCCCGACCCGGTGCTGGTGCGCGGCAGCCGGATCCGGCTGCACCGGCTGGTGCGCAACCTGCTGGACAACGCCCAGCGGCACGCGGCCGGCGAGGTGGCGATGTCCGCGCGGCAGACCCCGCACCGCTGCGTCCTGGAGGTCCGGGACGACGGCCCGGGCGTGCCGCCGGAGGACCGCGAACGGATCTTCGAGCCGTTCACCCGGCTCGACGAGGCCCGCAGCCGGGACGCCGGCGGCAGCGGCCTGGGCCTGGCCATCGCCGCGGACGTCGCCACCCGGCACGGCGGCACCCTGCGCGTCGCCCACGCCCCGCGCGGCGCCCGCTTCGTACTGGAGCTGCCGCCTGCCTAGTTAGCCGGCCGTCGACGACCCGGCCGCGGCGGACACCGTCCGCAGCGGCACCGAGGCGCGCAGCCGGAAGCCCTTCCCGCGCTCCCCCGCCCCGGCCTCCAGCCGCCCGCCGACCAGTGCCAGCCGCTCCTCCAGCCCGGACAGCCCGTTCCCCGGCTGGGACTTGCCCGGCCCGTGACCGTCGTCGGCGATCTCCAGGACGGCGTAGCGCTCGCCGCTCGCCTCCCAGCTCTCGTCCCCCGTCACGGTGCAGACGGTGGCGCCCTCGCCGTGCCGGATGATGTTGGTGACGGCCTCGCGCAGCGCCCAGGCCAGCGCGCCCGCCTCCTCGTTGGCCAGCCCCGGCCAGCTGTCCACCAGCTCCGGCGCGGCCTCCAGCCGGACCTGGGCGGCGGCCAGCGCGGTACGGGCGGCGGCGAGTTCGACCGGCAGGGTCGGACGGCGGAAGCCGGTCACCGCCTCCCGGACGTCGATCAGCGACTGCCGGGCGACCTGCTCGATGTCGGCGACCTGTGCCCGCGCCGCCTCGTCCTTGCCGGCGTCCATGAACCGCCCGGCCAGCTCGCTCTTCAGGGTGATCAGCGAGAGCGAGTGCCCGAGCAGGTCGTGCAGGTCGCGGGCGAGCCGCAGCCGCTCCTCGGAGGCGGCCAGGTGCGCGACGGCGGCCCGGGCCTCGCGCAGCTCCTTCATGGTGGCGACCAGCCGCTGCAGGCCGGTCATCGCGACGCCGGAGAGGAACCCGCTGAGCGCGAAGGTGGCGATGTTGTCCGTACTCGCGTGGATGAGCAGGCCGACGGCGGCGATCAGCGCGGCCATGGCGGCCAGGGCGCGCAGCGCGTACCGCGCCGGTGTGATGACCGCGACGCACACCGAGGTGTAGATGAACAGGGTCAGGAAGGCTTCGCCGAGCACGACGGCGCACGCGATCGCGAGCACCACCATCACCGCGACGACCACCCGGCAGGCGCGCGGCCACATTCCCCCGGTCGAGCGGAAGATCACCAGCAGGACGTAGCCGGCCACAAAGAACGCCAGGCAGCTCCAGCCGAGCACCCGCGCGGCCGTGTCGTGCTCGCCGTTCACCAGCCGGCTCACCGGGTAGGCCAGGTAGACCATCCACAGCAGCATCCAGGCGACCTTGACCAGCAGCTGCCGCCGGCTCTCCACCGGGGAGCCGGGGACGTTCATGAACGACGCACGCGCCACACCCGCCTCCGGCCGCTCGTCGGGGCGGTGGGTCTGACGCGGGTCGCTCATGTCGATCATCATGCCTGGCGGGTGTCGCGGCGGTACAGGGCCGCCGCGGCGACGACGAACACCACGAGGAAGCCGGCCAGCCCGGCGACCGCGACGGTGTCCAGGGACTGCCCCGGCCGGGTGAAGGTGGCCAGGTGGTTGTACAGGTACACCGGGTTGAACCGGGCGAACTTCTCCAGCGAGCCGCTCACCGGGAACCAGGTGCCGCCGAGCAGCGCCATCGCCATGTAGGTGATCATCACGACCGGCTGCACCGCGTCCGGCGCCGCCGCGTACCCGAGCGCAACACCGAGCGCCGCGAAGACGAAGCTGCCCAGCCACAGCGCGGCGCCCAGCCCGATCCACTGCGGCACGGTGAGCGAGACGCCCTGGGCGACGCCGACCGCGAAGACCACCAGGATCGCCGGCAGCGTGGTCACCGAGCTCGCGGCGATCTTTCCGACGGTGTACGCCCGGCCGGGCAGGGCGGTCAGCCGCAGCTGGCGGGTCCAGCCGCTCTTGCGCTCCAGCGAGATCCGCTGCGCGCTGCCGGTCAGCACCGCGCCGACCGCGCCGAAGGTGGCCATCGAGACCATGAAGTAGGTCTTCACCGGCAGCCCGCCGGCCTGGTTGGCGGCGCCGTAGGCGTGGATGAAGAAGATGTACATCAGCGCCGGGTAGACGACGGTGAAGAACAGGTACCGCCGGTTGCGGAGGGTCCGCAGGATCTCCAGCTTGATCAGGGTGGTCATCGCACGGTCTCCTTCTCGGCGTCGTGAGCGGCGTCGTGAGCGGCGTCGCCGGCGGTGTCGTTGGCCGCGTCCTCGCGGTCCAGCTCGCCGGTGATGGTCAGGAAGGCCTGCTCCAGGCCCACGCCGGTGACCTCCAGCCCGCGCGGGTACAGGCCCGCCCGGTAGAGCCCGGCGACGCTCGCGTCGGCGTCCGCGGTGCGGATCCGCACCGTCCGCACCCCGGGGATCCGGGCGGTGACGTCCAGCGCCCGCACCCCCGGCAGGGCGCGCAGCAGGCCTTCGTCGAACTGCCCGTCGCCGTCGTGGAGTTCGAAGGCGATCCGGCGGGCGCCGGCCCGCGCCTTGATCTCCGCGGAGCTGCCGTCGGCGATCAGCCGGCCCCGGTGCAGCACCAGGACGCGGTCGGCGATCGAGTCGGCCTCCTCCAGGTAGTGGGTAGCGAACAGCACCGTGCGTCCGGCGTCGGCCTGCGCCCGCATGCTCGCCCAGAACGACTGCCGGACGCTGACGTCCATGCCGGTGGTGGGCTCGTCCAGCACGATCAGGTCGTTGTCGCCCGCGATCGCCAGGGCGAAGCGGACCCGCTGCTCCTGGCCTCCGGACAGCTTGTCGACCCGGCGCTCCGCCAGTTCCGTGACCCCCGCGTCGGCCAGCACCCCCGCGACCGACCGACCGCGGGGGTGTACGTCGCAGGCGAGCTGGACCAGCTCGCGCACCTTGACGTCGGACATCAGCCCGCCGCTCTGCAGCATCGCGCCGACCCGGCCGGTCTCGATCGCCGCCCGTGGGGTGCCGCCGAAGAGCGTCACGCTGCCCTGGTCGGGCTCGCGCAGTCCCAGCAGCAGGTCCAGGCTGGTGGACTTCCCGGCGCCGTTCGGGCCGAGCAGGGCGACGGTCTCGCCCGGCCGCAGCACGAGGTCCAGTCCGTCCACGGCGCGTACTCGCCCGTAGCTCTTGCGCACGCCGCGGAAGGCGGCCACCTCGGTGTCCATCGCCCGGCTCCTCTTCCCTGATGGTGTCGCGTCCGGTGCTGTTCGCACCACCTCAGAGTCCCGCGCGGGCGGGTGCCGGCGGCAGTGTCCGCCGTCGTGCCTTCGGCATGACGGATGTCATGCCGGCGGCCGGTACCCCCGTCAGGGGCACCGGCCGCGGAAAGGGCAGGTCAGGGGCTTTCTCGGCTCACGCCCCCAGCGCGCGCTTCACGAAGTCGACCTGGAGCAGCAGCAGGTTCTCCGCGACCTCCTCCTGCGGGGTCATGTGCGTGACACCGGACAGCGGCAGCACGGTGTGCGGGCGCCCGGCGGCGAGCAGCGCCGAGGAGAGCCGCAGGGTGTGCGCGGCCACCACGTTGTCGTCGGCCAGCCCGTGGATGATCATCAGCGGGCGCTCCAGCCCGGCCGCGTACCCGCTCAGCGAGTTGGCGGCGTACACCTCGGGCCGCTCGGCCGGGTCGCCCAGGTAGCGCTCGGTGTAGTGGGTGTCGTACAGCTCCCAGTCGGTCACCGGGGCGCCGGACACCGCCGCGTGGAAGACGTCCGGGCGGCGCAGTACGGCGAGCGCGGAGAGGTAACCGCCGTACGACCAGCCGCGGATGGCGACCCGGCCGAGGTCCAGCGGGAACTCCTCGGCGAGCGCCTGCAGCGCCTCCACCTGGTCGTCCAGGGTGGCCCCGGCGAAGTCGGAGGCGATCGCCTTCTCCCAGGCCGGCCCGCGCCCGGGGGTGCCGCGCCCGTCGGCGACGACCACCGCGAAGCCCTGGTCGGCGAACCACTGCGAGTTGAGGTGCGGGTTGTGCGCCTGGACAACGCGCTGGCCGTGCGGTCCGCCGTACGGGTCCATCAGGACGGGCAGCAGGCCGTCGCGCTCGCGGTCGTAGCCGGTGGGCAGGAAGACGGCGGCCGGGATGCGGCGCTCGCCGGCGAAGCGGAAGACCGGGCGGGCGGTGATGACCGGGGTCTCGGCGTAGGAGGCGATGGTGGCGACGTCGTCGACCACCACGCCCTCGGGCAGGTCGCGGGCGACCTGGACCAGGGTGCCGGGCAGGTCCGGCTCGGCGGTGGCCCGCACGGTGATCCCGCCACCGTGCACGGCGCTGGTGACGGAGGTGAACGGCCGCCCGTTGGAGGACTCCCAGCCGAGCCGCTTGCCGTCGTGGCTGATCCGCCCGACGGCGATCCAGCCGGGCTCGGGGTCGGCCTCGGTGGCGCCACCGGAGGCGGTGAAGATCACCTCGTCCTCGGTGACCGCGACGACCGACCGCAGGTGCAGGTCGGCCCCGGTGACGGCCTGGTCGCCGACCACCAGCGCCCGGACCCCTCCCTCGTCGGAGATCCGCACCAGCTTGCCGTCCGGGGTCCACGCCGGGACGCCCCGGAACAGCTCCAGCCAGGCCTCGTCCTCCTCCTCGTGCAGCACCTCGGTGGTGCCGGTGGCCACGTCCAGGCCGAGGATCCGCTGGCTGCGCTGGTCGCGGGACTGCACCTGCAGCAGCGGCACGCCGCCCTTCGACCAGTGCACGCGGCCGAGGTACGGGAAGGCCGTACGGTCCCAGACCACCTCGGTGCGTCCGCCGTGCAGGTCGAACACCCAGAGGCCGACCTCGGCGTTGGCGGTGCCGGCCGCCGGGTAGGCGACCTCGGCGGGCTCGCGGTCCGGGTTGGCCGGGTCGGCGATCCACCAGCGGCGCACCGGGCTGTCGTCGGCGCGCTCGACCAGCAGCCGGTCGCCCTCCGGGGACCACCAGAAGCCGCGGTCGCGGTCCATCTCCTCCTGGGCGATGAACTCGGCCTGCCCCCAGGTGACGTTCGGGCCGTCCGGCTCGGCGAGCACCCGGTCGCCGCTGCCGTCGGTCCGGGTCAGCCGCAGCTCGCCGACGGTGTTGGCGTACGCGACGTAGGCGCCGTCCGGGGACGGCCGCGGGTCCAGCAGCGGGCCGCGGGCGGGCAGTTCGGCGGTGGTGCCGGCGGCCAGGTCGGCGGTGAAGAGGCGGCCGGAGAGGGCGAAGGCGGCCAGCCCGCCGGCCGTGTCCAGGGCGTAGCCGACGACACCGGCCGAGCTCTCGCGGCTGCGCTCGCGGCGGGCCCTCTCGGCCGGCGACAGGTCCTCCTCGCCGCCGCCGAGCAGGACCGCCGGGTCGGCGGCGATCCGCTCCTCGCCGGTGGCGGTGTCGAGGGTCCAGAGCAGGTTGGCCCGGTCGCTGCCGGAGCGCGAGCGGAGGAAGACGACCCGCGAGCCGTCCGGTGCGACGGAGAAGGAGCGGGGCGCGCCGACGGTGTAGCGCAGGGTCCGCGCGTACTGCCGGGGGAAGGTGTCCGCAGGGGTGTGGGAGGTCATGGCACCAGACCCTACGACGCCGAACTGCCGCTGCCGGGAGGCTGGTGATCACTCGTTCGGAGCATCGTCGCGAAGTACACCCCAAAGAGGCGGATACCCCCTCCGACCGGCCCATGCGCCCCGTGAGTGCCACGGTGCCCCGGCGCGCGAGGCCTCACTGAATGTAATGCTCCCCTTACTCATCGGGTATGACTTGTCAGGCGAGTGATCGTCGGCCCCGTCCCGGGCCCCGGCCACCCGCAGCCCCAGTCCCGCACCGTCCCATCGCGCCCTCCCCCTGGGTGGCGCGCCCGAGAAGGGGTGTGAGCCGACATGGCCATGAACATCTCCGCAGCCGTGCTGATGCTGGTCATCGTGGTGGTCCTGATCCGCCGCTCCGGCCTGAAGCTGGGGCACGCGATCGTCTGCGGGCTCCTCGGCTTCTACCTGGCCTCCAGCTCGATCGCCCCGTCGATCAGCCAGGTCACCAGCAACCTCGCCGGGATGATCAACGGCCTGAAGCTCTGACCCCCGCGAGCCGGTGGTTAGGCTTCCTCCCATGACCGCGACTACCGGCCGCCGACTCCTCCTGGTGCACGCGCACCCCGACGACGAGTCGATCGGCAACGGCGCCACCATGGCCCGGTACGCCGCCGAGGGCGCCCGGGTCACGCTGGTGACCTGCACCCTCGGCGAGGGCGGCGAGGTGATCCCCCCGGAGCTGGCCCACCTGACGGCCGATCGGGACGACACTCTCGGCGCGTACCGGATCGGCGAGCTGACCGAGGCGATGCGCGCCTTGGGCGTCACCGACGCCCGCTTCCTCGGCGGCCCGGGCCGCTACCGCGACTCCGGGATGATGGGCGTGCCCGACAACGACGCGCCCGGCTGCTTCTGGCGCGCGGACGTGGACGAGGCGGCCGGCCACCTGGTCGCGGTGATCCGCGAGGTGCGGCCGCAGGTGCTGGTCACGTACGACGAGAACGGCGGCTACGGGCACCCGGACCACATCCAGGCACACCGGGTCGCGATGCGCGCGTACGAGCTGGCCGCCGACCCGGCGTACCGCCCCGAACTGGGCCCGGCCTGGCGGATCGCCAAGGTGTACTGGAACCGGATGCCCCGTTCGGTGATCGAGGCCGGGCTCGCGGAGACCGCCGCGAAGGCGTCCTTCCCGGGCGTGTCCCAGCCGTCCGACGTCCCCGGCGTGGTCGCCGACGAGGCGGTCACCACGGCGCTGGACGGCGCCGCGTACGCCGGGCTCAAGGCGGCGGCGATGGCCGCGCACGCCACCCAGATCACCGTGGACGGCGCCTTCTTCGCGCTCTCCAACAACCTCGGCCAGCCCCTGCTCGCCACCGAGTACTACCAGTTGGTGCACGGCCAGGCCGGGCCCGGCGATCCGGAGGACGACCTGTTCGCGGGCCTCGACGACGACACCGCGAGCGCCGGGGAGGACATGTGATGAGCAAGCCCGCCGCCCGGCCGCCGCGCCGCTCGATCCCGGCGACCGTCTTCGGTACCCGCGACGAGCGGCTGGCCGAGCCTCAACCCCCGCGCGCCGCCCGGATCGCGGCCTATGTCCTGTTCTTCCTGCTGGGCATCGCGGTGTCGATCTGCGGATCCTTTGTGCAGGCCCTGTGGCCGCCCGTGGGAGTCCTCCTCGCCCTCGCCGCGACCGCCGCCACCTTCTACGGCGGCCTGCGGATCACCGGTACCCGGCTCGGCGCGGGCGCGCCCGCGGCCGGCTGGTTCCTGGCGATGCTGCTGCTGATCGTGCCCCGGCCGGAGGGCGACAACGTCCTTTGGTCCAACGCCACCTCGCTGGCCTGGCTGTTCGCCGGCTCGGTGCTGGGCGTGATCTGCGCCACCCTGCCCACCCGCACCAGCTGGTTCCCCGGGGTGCCCGGCCCGCCGCGCTGACCCCGGACGAGCGCGGCGTACCGGACCGCGTACGACGCGCAGTCAGGAGTACCCGGCCTTACTCTCATACCGGAGGAACCGGACGTATCAGGATCTGTCCGAAGCCGTTCACCGCTCAGTTCTTCCCAGTATGGTGGTCCCGCAGAACGCCGTACCCGACCGCCGCCCGCCCCAGCCGGGCCCGGCGACCACGAACCGCGGTCGCGCCACACGGCCCGCCCGCGAACCCGGAGCAGAGCAGCATTGAGCAGCCGCGAATCTGACAACGCCCACCCGACGCCTCGGCGCACGGGCCCGGACGCCTACCCGTCGGGCACCCCGCCCTACGGCACGCCGGGGCTTCCCGGCGGCGACCGGGCCGCGGCCGGTGCCGGCCAGGGCACCGCGGACGGCGGCGAGGACGACGGCCCGAAGACCGAGACCACCCTGACCACCCGGGTCCGGATCAACATCCCCGGCTCGCGTCCGATCCCGCCGGTCGTCGTCCGCAGCACCGTCAAGAACGAGGACGCCCCCGCCGAGGAGGCCCCGGCCGCCGCCCCCGAGCAGGGCGGCCCGCGCCACCGCTCCGCGCCGGCCTCGCCCGTCCTCGGCGTGATGGAGGGCGGCGCCGGTACGGCCACCCCGCCGAACCTGCCGCCGGAGTGGCAGATCCCGCCGATCCCGCCGGCGACCTCGGAGTCCGAGTCCACCGGCGCGTGGTTCCGGCCGCGCCAGAAGAAGGCGTCGGCCGCCGAGCCCGCCCCGGCCGCCGTGCCGGCCGGTGCCCCGAGCGCGCCGGAGGCCGCGGCCGCCGAGCCCCGGCCGCAGGGCGCCCGCCCGGCCGGGGGCGCCGCCGCCCGCGCCAACGGCGCCCCGAAGGGCCGTCCGGTGCCCGCCCAGGGCAAGGCGTCGAACCCCGCCTCCGCCGCGCCGTACCGTCCCGAGGCCCCGGCGGAGGAGCCCGGCATCTACGACGTCGCGGATCCCTTCGCGCCCGTCGCCGATCCGTTCGCCCCGGCCCCCGGTCCCGACGCCGGCACGCGCGGCCCGCGCGGCGGCCACCCCCAGCAGAACCGTCCCCCGCAGAACGGGGCGCGACAGAACGGCGCCCGGCAGAACGGCCCCCGCCAGGGCGGCCCGCAGAACGGCTTCCAGCCGAACGGCCGCCCGACCGGTCCGCTCCCGCAGGGTGCGCCGGTCGCCGAGCCGAGCCCGGAGGACACCTCGGTCGACGGCTTCCAGCCGATCCGCGAGAACACCCCGCCGCCCGCCGGCATATCCGGCCCGCCCCGCAACGGCGCCCCGCGCGGTGCCGACGGCCGTTCGCAGCCGGGCCTGTTCGCCTCGGCGCCGACCGGCACCGACCCGTTCGCCACCCAGCGCCCGGCCGCCCCCGGCCAGGACGGCCCCGCCGCCCCGATGGGCCCCGGTGGGCTCTTCCCGGGCGCGCCCGGCGCGGGCCCGCAGCCCGGCCGCGACCCCGAGGTCACCGAGGTCACCCCGCTGCCGGCCCCGGGCACCGGCCCTCGGCCCGAGGCCGCCCAGGGCGCTCCCTCGCCCACCCCGGCACCGTCCCCGGCTCCCGGCAAGGCCCAGTCCGCCGCCGCACCCGCCAAGGCCAAGCGCGGCGCCGGCAAGAAGCTGGTCAAGCTGGGCGTCTACGGCATCGCCGGCGTGCTGTTCCTCGGCGCCGCCGCGTACGGCACCGGCCTGATGCTCAACCAGTCCGACGTCCCCAAGGGCACCGTGGTGCTCGGCACCGACATCGGCGGCAACAGCCGTGACCAGGCGATCCACTCGCTGGACGAGTCGGTCGGCAAGGCCGGCCAGCAGCCGCTCAAGCTGAAGGTCGGCGACCAGGCCGTGGACCTCGACCCGACGGTCGCCGGGCTGAGCTTCGACACCACCGCCACCGTCGACGACCTGGCGCAGCACAGCTACAGCCCGGTCGACGTCATCAAGTCGCTCCAGGGCGGCAGCAAGGCCGTCGCGCCGGAAGTCAAGGTCGACCGGGCCAAGCTCAAGGCCGCCCTCGACTCACTGGCGGCCGGCTCGGGCCAGGGCCTGCAGGAGGGCTACGTCAAGTTCGGCGACAACGGCGAGCCGGTCGTCGTCCCCGGCCGGGCCGGCCAGGCGGTCGACTCGGCGAGTGCCCTGGACGTGGTCGAGCAGGCCTACCGCGACCGCGCGGCCGGCAAGCCCGACCAGCCGATCGCCCTCGCCGTCACGGCCGCCCAGCCCAAGGTCTCCACCCAGGCCCTGCAGGCCGCCGCCGACAGCCTCGGCAAGCAGGTGGCCAGCGGCAAGGTGCACGTCCTGGCCGGCACCAAGCCCTGGGACTTCGGTGCGAAGACCGCCTCCAAGGCGCTCACGCTCGTCCCGGACGCCTCCGGCAAGATCGTGCCCAAGTGGGACCTCGACGCGCTCACCGCCCAGCTGGGCGGTGTGTTCGACAAGATGAAGTTCAAGAAGAACGGCCAGCTCGTCGCGATCACCCCGCAGGACGTCGCGGACGGCATCGCCTCGGTCTTCGACAAGACCGGCGACAAGGACCGCACCTTCAAGTTCCCCGTCTGACGTCCTGGCCTCCCGTCGGGGGGCGGGCCCGCATCCGGTCCCGCCCCTCGACAACTCCCCCTTCCGGTCAGCAAGATGTGACGCCACACCTTCCGCCACATCCACCTCGGGGAGCACGCCGATGGCCCGCCGCCTCCAGCACCACGGGACGGCTCTGCTCGCCGGCCTCGCCGCCCTCACCCTCTCGCTCACGCTCTGCTCCTGCGCCTCCGGCCAGGGCGGCGACGGCGCCGACGCACTGCCGTCCGCCCCCGCCACACCCAAGCTCACCTCGGTCGACATCAACCCCCACGACCGCGGCCAGCTGCGCCAGGGCGGCACCCTGAACCTGGCGATCGCCCAGTTCTCCCACCAGTGGTCGCCGATCCACAACGACGGCAGCGAGTCCTCGACCATCGCCGTCACCAAGCCGCTGCTGCCGACCTTCTTCCGCTCGGACGCCGCCGGCACCCAGACCGTCAACCCGGCCTACCTGCAGGAGGCCCACGCCGAGCTCAGGGACGGCCGGCAGGTGGTCACCTGGACGCTCAACCCGAAGGCCCACTGGTCCGACGGCACCCCGATCACCTGGCGCGACATCGAGGCCAACTGGCGGGCCCTGAACGGCAAGGACCCGGCCTACAAGCCGTCCAGCAGCACCGGCTTCGAGCTGGTCTCCTCGGTCGAGCGCGGCAAGGACGACTTCCAGGCCGTGATGACCTTCGACCGGCCGTTCTCGGAGTGGCAGTCGATGTTCAACGGCGCCGGCAACGCCCCGCTGCTGCCGGCCGGCCGGATCTCCACCCCGGAGCTGTTCAACACCGCCTACCTGGACGCGATCCCGGTCACCGCCGGCCCGTTCAAGGTCGAGCAGCTCGACCGCGCCGCGCAGACCGTCACCCTGGTCGCCGACCCGGCGTGGTGGGGCGACAAGCCGATGCTGGACCGGATCGTCTTCCACGCGATGCTCCCCGACGAGATGGCCGCCGCCTTCGCCAAGGGCCGACTCGACCTCGTCAACAACGGCCCGGACGTGGCCGGTTACCAGACCATCAGGAACACCAAGGGCGCCGTCGTACGCCGGGCCGGCGGCCCGGACTTCCGCCAGATCACCCTGAACGCCCGCAGCACCGCGCTGAGCGACGCGACCGTACGCCAGGCCGTGTTCCAGGCGATCAACCGGGACGCCGTCATCCGCTCCGACCTCAACGGCCTGGACTGGCCCGCTGTCCCGCTCAACAACCACCTGCTGGTCGCCAACCAGAACGGCTACCGCGACAACTCGCTGGGCCTGGCCCGCTACGACCCCGCCGAGGCCGCCCGCAAGCTGGACTCGGCCGGCTGGAAGCTCGACGGCGACGTGCGCAAGAAGGACGGCCGCGAGCTGAACCTGCGGATGGTCATCCCGGTCGGCGTCACCCAGGCCCAGAACGAGGCCGCCACTACCACCAAGATGCTCAAGGACGTCGGGATCAAGGTCAGCACGGTGACCGCCCCCGTCAACGAGTTCTTCGACAAGTACATCAACCGCAGCGACTTCGACCTCACCGCCTACTCGCTGCTCGGCACCCCCTTCCCGGCCAGCGGCAACCGCGCCAACTTCGTCCAGAACGGCGGCACCAACCACGTCGGCGCAGGCAGCCCGGCGGTCGACGCCGCGCTCGACCGGGCCGCCGCGGCGGCCGACGCGGCCACCACCTCCGAAGCCATCAACCAGGCCGACGGCGAACTCTGGAAGGTGGCCGGGGTCCTGCCGCTCTACCAGCGCCCGCAGCTGTACGGCGCCCGCGCCGACCTCGCAAACATCGGCGCGCAGGGCCTGTCCGACATCGTCTGGGAGAACGTCGGCTTCGTGAAGTAGCCGCGGTGGCCGCCGGGCGGGCTCAGCCGTGCAGCGTCTCGCGCCAGTAGTGGCAGGCGCTGCGGCGGCCCGCCAGCTCCTCCCCGTGCTCGCCCGCCACCGGCACCAGCAGCGGGAGTTCGCTCCGACATCGGTCCTGCGCCCGGTCGCAGCGGGGGTTGAAGGCGCAGCCCTCCGGGATCCGCAGCAGGTTGGGCGGCAGGCCCTTGATGGCGTGCAGGTCCTGGCCCTTCTGGTCCAGGCGCGGGATGGAGTCCAGCAGGCCCCGGGTGTACGGGTGGGCCGGGCGCGCGTACAGCTCGTGCACCGGGGCGGTCTCCACGATCCGGCCCGCGTACATCACCGCGATCTTGTCCGCGACGTCGGCGACCACGCCCAGGTCGTGGGTGATCAGGATCAGGCCCATGTGGAACTCGGTCTGCAGCTCGGCCAGCAGGTCCATCACCTGGGCCTGGACGGTCACGTCCAGGGCCGTGGTGGGCTCGTCGGCGATGATCAGGTCCGGCTCCAGGGCCAGCGCCATCGCGATCATGATGCGCTGGCGCATACCGCCGGAGAACTGGTGCGGGAAGTCGCCGACGCGCTGCCGGGCGGCCGGGATGCGCACCCGCTCCATCAGCTCGACGGCCTTCTCCCGGGCCTCCTTGCGAGTGACGCCGTGGTGCGTCCGGAACATCTCGCCCAGCTGGTACCCCACGCTGAGCACGGGGTTGAGCGCGGACAGCGCGTCCTGGAAGATCATCGCGATCCGCCGGCCCCGCACGGCCCGCCGGGCGTTGGCACTCATGGTCAGCAGGTCCTCGCCGCGGAACAGGACCCGCCCCGAGGTGATCCGCCCCGGCGGCATGTCCAGGATGCCCATGACGGCCTGCGCCGTCACCGACTTGCCGGAGCCGGACTCCCCCAGCACCGCCAGCGTCTCGCCGGCCGACACCGCGTAGCTCACCCCGTTGACGGCCTTGGCGACGCCGTCCCGGGTGTGGAACTCCACGTGCAGATCCTCGACCTCCAGCAACGGGGTCCCTGGCTCCAGGCCCTCCCGTCCGCCGCCGATCACCTCCACCGCGTCCATGTGGGCAGCCCTCCTCCGCGCAGCAGCGAGCATCGATAGGCGCAGAGCAACTATCAAGGACCGGGCCGCACTTGGCGAGCCTGCGGCAGATCTCTTTTCCATCACGGGACGGACGGCCAAGGGCGCGCCCCCGACACGAGGACGCGCCCTTGGGGCGAAACCTTCAGTCGGCGCCCTGCCCGTTCTCGCGCTCCGCGGCGCTCTGCTCACTTTCGCGCTCCGCAGCGAAATGACACGCCGAGTCGTGGGACGCCGCCCCGGCCAGCCAGGACGGCGCGACGAGCAGCGGCACCTCGACCTCGCACCGCTGCTGCGCCTTCCAGCAGCGGGTGCGGAAGCGGCAGCCCGACGGCGGGTTGGCCGGCGAGGGCACGTCCCCGGTGAGGACGATCCGGTCCCGGGACTCGCGCGCCGTCGGGTCCGGTACGGGCACCGCGGAGAGCAGCGCCTGGGTGTACGGGTGGGTGGCGTGGTCGTAGATCTCCGCGTCGCTGCCGATCTCGACCATCCGCCCGAGGTACATCACGCCGACCCGGTCGGAGATGTGCCGGACGATGGAGAGGTCGTGCGCGATGAACATGTACGACAGGTTGAACTCGCCCTGCAGCTGCTCCAGCAGGTTGATCACCTGCGCCTGCACGGACACGTCCAAGGCTGAGACCGGCTCGTCGCAGATGATGATCTCCGGCTTGAGCGCGAGACCGCGGGCGATGCCGATGCGCTGGCGCTGGCCGCCGGAGAACTGGTGCGGGTACCGGTTGATGTACTCCGGGTTGAGCCCGACCACATCCAGCAGGTCCTGGACGGCCTTGCGGCGGTCGCCCCTGGGCGCCACCTCGGGGTGGATCTCGAACGGCTCACCGATGATGTCGCCGACCGTCATGCGCGGGTTCAGCGAGGTGTACGGGTCCTGGAAGACCATCTGGATGTTCCGGCGGACGGCCTTCAGCGCCGCGCCGGACAGCCGGGAGATCTCCTCCCCCTTGTACCGGACCGAGCCCGCAGTGGCCGGCTCCAGGTTCATCAGCACCTTGGCCAGCGTGGACTTCCCGCAGCCGGACTCGCCGACGATACCGAGCGTCTCACCCTGCATCAGGTCGAAGCTGACCCCGTCGACCGCCTTGACGGCGCCGACCTGTTTCCTGAACAGGACACCCTGGGTCAGCGGGAAGTACTTGACCAGGTCCCGGATTTCGAGGATCGGCTCGCCGCGCGGCACCTCCTGGGTGAAGGCGACCTCCTCCGGCATCGCCGCGCCCAGTGTGCTGGCCCCGTTAGCGGTCATGGAGGGTCTCCTTCCAGAAGAAGCAGGCGCTGCCGCGCCCCTCCAGCGGTGTCCCGTCGTCCTCGGTGACGGGGAACAGCTCCGGCACCTGGGCCCGGCAGATGTCCTGCGCGCGCGGGCAGCGCGGGTTGAAGGCGCAGCCCGTGGGGATCCGCAGCAGGTTGGGCGGCAGGCCCTTGATGGCGTAGAGCTCCTGGCCCTTCTGGTCCAGCCGTGGGATGGAGTCCAGCAGGCCCCGGGTGTACGGGTGCGCGGGGCGCGCGTACAGGTCGTGGACCGGGGCCGTCTCGACGATGCGGCCGGCGTACATCACGGCGATCTTGTCCGCGACGTCGGCGACCACGCCCAGGTCGTGGGTGATCAGGATCAGACCCATGTGGAACTCGGCCTGGAGCTCGGCCAGCAGGTCCATCACCTGGGCCTGCACGGTGACGTCCAGGGCGGTGGTGGGCTCGTCCGCGATGATCAGGTCCGGCTCCAGCGCCAGCGCCATCGCGATCATGATGCGCTGGCGCATACCGCCCGAGAACTGGTGCGGGTAATCGTTCACCCGGTCCTTGGCTGCCGGGATGCGCACCCGGTCCATCAGCTCGACGGCCTTGTCCTTCGCCTCCTTGCGGGAGACGCCCCGGTGGGCCCGGAACATCTCGCCGAGCTGGAAGCCCACCGACAGCACCGGGTTCAGGGAGGACAGCGCGTCCTGGAAGATCATCGCGATCCGCCCACCGCGGATCCTGCGCCGCTCCTCCTTGCTCATCTTCAGCATGTCCTGGCCCCGGAAGCGGATCTCGCCGCGCGGGATCCGGGCGGGCGGCATGTCCAGGATGCCCATGATCGCCTGCGCGGTCACCGACTTGCCGGAGCCCGACTCGCCCAGCACGGCCAGCGTCTCGCCGGCCGAGACGGAGTAGTTGACCCCGTTCACGGCCCTGGCGACGCCGTCCCTGGTGACGAACTCGACGTGCAGGTCCCGCACGTCGAGCAGCGGCCCCTCGTACGGGGTCCCGCGCTCGCGCTCGGTGGTCTGCGCCGCTGTACCCACGGTGTGCTCCCCTCGCTCAGCGAAGCTTCGGATCGAGGGCGTCGCGCACCGCGTCGCCCATCATGATGAAGGCCAGCACGGTGATGGACAGTGCCGCGGCCGGGAAGAACATCACGTACGGCGCGGTCCGGATCACCTTCTGGGCGGAGGAGATGTCGATGCCCCAGGAGATGGTCGGTTCCTGCAGGCCGATGCCGAGGAAGCTCAGCGTCGCCTCGGTCGCGATGTAGCCGCCGAGCGCGATGGTCGCCACCACGATCACCGGCGCGACCGCGTTCGGCAGGATGTGCCGGAGCATCAGCCGCCCGGTCCCGGCCCCGAGCGCCCGGCCCGCCACCACGTAGTCGGACTGCTTGACGGTCAGCACCGCGCCGCGCATGACGCGGGCGATCTGGGTCCAGCCGAGGACGACCAGCGCGAACACCACGGCCCAGACCGTACGGCTGGCGAACCCGTTCAACAGGACCAGGGCGCCGAGCAGCAGCGGGATGCCGAAGAAGATGTCGATGATCCGGGAGATCACCGCGTCGACGGCTCCGCCGAAGTACCCGGCGACCATGCCGGTCAGCCCGCCGAGCAGGGTGACCCCGGCGGTCACGACGATGCCGACGGTGATCGAGGCGCGGGCGCCGTAGATCACCCGGGCGTAGATGGACCGCCCCTGGGCGTCGTAGCCGAACCAGCCGGCGCCGAAGAAGTCCGTCCAGTCGGGCCGCTTGAGGTAGTCGTGCACCAGGTCGGCCTTGCGCGGGTTGGCGTCGGTGAAGGCCCACGGGAAGATCGCCATGAGCACCAGCAGGACGATCAGCAGCACCGAGATCAGGAAGATCGGCCGCCGCCGCAGGTCCCGCCATGCGTCGCCCCAGAGGCTGCGGGCCTCCTCCCGCTTCTCCGCGTCGGGTTCGATCAGGGTTTCCTGTTCGACCGCCATGCCCTGCTCCCCCGCGTAGTCGAGGTGCGAGACGCCCGGCTTCGGATGCGGTTCGTACGAGTCCTCGTCGTGGACGTCAGGCATAGCGGATCCTCGGGTCCAGGACCGCGTAGAGCAGGTCGACGAGCAGGCTGGCGATCAGGTAGATGATCACCAGCACGGTCACGATGCCGACCACGGTCGGACCTTCCTTCTGGTTGATCGCCCGGTACAGGACGTTGCCGATGCCCTGCACGTTGAAGATGCCCTCGGTGACGATCGCACCGCCCATCAGCGCGCCGAGGTCGGTGCCCAGGAAGGTGACCACGGGGATCAGCGAGTTGCGCAGCAGGTGGCGGGTGATGATGGTCCGCCGGGGCAGGCCCTTGGCGGTCGCGGTGCGGATGTAGTCGGCCCGCAGGTTCTCGCCGATGGAGGTCCGGGTGAGCCGGGCGACGAACGCGAGCGAGAGCGAGGCCAGGACGACCGCCGGCAGGACCAGCTGGGTGAGGTCGTAGCTGTCCTGCACCGTCGGCGTGACCCAGCCCAGGTTGGTGGCGAACACCGTCTGGGCGATGTAGGCGAGCACGAAGACCGGGATCGAGATCACCACCAGGGTCAGGACCAGCACCAGGGTGTCCGCGATGCTGCCGCGCTTCAGCCCGGAGACCACGCCGAAGGCGAGGCCCACGACGATCTCGAAGACGAAGGCCAGCAGTGCCAGCCGGATGGTGACCGGGAAGGCGTCCGCCATGATGTCGGCGACCGGGCGGCCGGTGAAGCTGGTGCCGAAGTCCCCCTGGAAGAGGTTCCCCATGTAGTGCAGGTACTGCTTCCAGACCGGCTGGTCCAGGTAGTACGTGTGCTTGATGCTCGCGACCACGGACGGGTCGGCGGCCTTCTCGCCGAACAGCGCCACCACCGGGTCGCCCGGCAGCGTGTAGACCATCACGAAGATCAGGAACGTGGTGCCGAAGAACACCGGAATCATCTGCAGCACCCGCCGCAGCACGTAACTGCCCATCCGGGCCTCCTTCCTAGGTGCCCGACCGGGGGGCCGGTCGGCCGGGAGACCGGGCCCCGCCCTCCGTGCGGGGAGGGCGGGGCCGGCGCGAGGGGATCAGGGCCGGGGCGTCAGCCCTTGACCTCGACCTGCGTCCAGGCCGGGTTGCCGAAGGAGTCGAACTTCACGTTCTGCACCTTGGTCGAGTAGCCCGAGTTGGTGCGGTAGTACCAGAGGGGGATGGTCGGCATGCCGGACGCGAGCACGGCCTCGGCCTGCTGGTAACCGGTCGTCGAGTCGCTGACGCTCGGGGCCTCGTCGGCCTGGGTGGACAGCTGGTCGAACTGGGGGTTGCTGTAGCCGGTGTCGTTGGAGGCGGCACCGGTGCGGTACACGTCGGCCAGGAAGTTGGCGTTCAGGGGGTAGTCCTGGACCCAGCCGGTGCGGAACGCGCCGTCGAGCTGGTGCGAGGTGATGGCCTGGCGGGCGGTCTTGAAGTCCGGCTTCGGGTCGCCGAGGCAGTCGACGCCGGTGTTCTGCCGGATCGAGTTGCAGACCGCGTCGACCCACTCCTTGTGGCCGCCGTCCGCGTTGTAGGTGATCAGCACCTTGTTGCCGGGGACGCCGCCGCCCTGCTGGATCAGCTGCTTGGCCTTGGCGACGTCGAAGTTGCAGAAGTCCCCGCAGGTTCCGGCCTTGTAGCCCTGGACGCCCTCGGCGACCCAGGCGCTGGCCGGCACCCGGGAGCCCTGCAACACGGTCTTGGTGATGGTCGCGCGGTCGATGGCCATCGACAGGCCCTGACGCACCTGGGCCTTCTCGGGCGCGGCCCAGTCGGCCTGGTAGAGCGTGAAGCCGATGTTCTGGATGGCACCCTGCGGGGAGTCCACCGCCCGGTCGCCGAGGTCGCTCTTGTACGTCGCCAGCGCGGACGGCGGGACCTGGTCCATCACGTCGAGGTTGTTGGACTGCAGGTCGGCGTAGGCGGCCTCGGACGTGGTGTACATCTTGAAGACGATGCCGCCGTTCTTCGGCTTGTCCACGCCCTTGTAGCCCGGGTAGGACTTGGTGACCACCTGGGTGTTGTGCGCCCAGCTGACGAACTGGTACGGGCCGTTGCCCACCGGCTTCTGCCCGTACCCGGCCGGGTCGTTGAAGAAGGCGTCCGGCAGCGGCGAGAAGGCGATGTAGCCGAGCTTGTACTCGAAGTACGAGACCTTGTGGTTCAGTTTGATGGTGAAGTGCAGGTTGTCCGTGACGGTCAGCCCGGACATCTTGGCCGCGGTCGGACTGCCGGTGGCCGGGTGGACGTCCTGGTAGCCCTCGATGTCCGAGAACCAGGAGCTGTTGATCTGGTTGTTCGCCGGGCTGGCGGCCCAGTTCCAGGCGTCGACGAAGTTCTTGGCCTGCACGGGGGTGCCGTCGTGGAACGTCCAGCCGTCGTTCAGCGTGACGGTGAAGGTCTGGGAGTCGCTGGTGTCGATCGCGCTCGCGACCTGCATGCGGAGCTGGGCGTTGCTGGGGTTGTAGTCGACCAGCCCCTTGAAGAGGTTCTGGATGATGCGACCGCCGCCGACCTCGTTCGCGTTGGCGGGCTGCAGCGGGTTCTGCGGCTCGTTGCTCTGGTAACTGAACGTCTTGCTGGTGTCCGACGAGCTGCCGCTGCCTCCGCCGCCGCTGCTGCACCCGGTGGCCACCAGGGCCACGGACGTCGCAACGGCGAGGACCCAACGAGCGCGGGCGGCTACGGGCATGGAGGTCCCTCCTCATGGTGTGTGTCGCATCACACCCCATGAGAAGCGCGCCCCGGCGACGGCGCGAGTCGGGTACACCCGGACGGGTGCCGTGACCCCCTGCGGAGTTGACGCGGCGCCGGATCCACAGCATGACGGAAGGGCCCGTGGCGGGAAGCCACGGGCCCTTCCGGGGAGAGCGGGGGTCAGGCCGCGGCCTGCTCCCGGACCTCGGGGAAGTGGCAGGCCGTGTCGTGCGCGGCCGCGCCCTTCAGCACCGAGGGCACCGCGAGCAGCGGGATCTCCTCGGCGCAGCGGTCCTCCGCCTTCCAGCAGCGGGTGCGGAAGCGGCAGCCGGACGGCGGGTTGGCCGGCGAGGGGATGTCACCGGTCAGGATGATCCGGTCGCGGGCCTCGCGCGCCGTCGGGTCCGGCACCGGAACCGCGGAGAGCAGCGCCTGGGTGTACGGGTGGGTGGCGTTCTCGTAGATCTGCTCGTCGGTGCCGATCTCGACCATCTTGCCCAGGTACATCACGCCGACGCGGTCGGAGATGTGCCGGACGATGGAGAGGTCGTGCGCGATGAACATGTAGGAGAGCCCGAACTCGCCCTGCAGCTGCTCCAGCAGGTTGATCACCTGCGCCTGGACGGACACGTCCAGGGCGGAGACCGGCTCGTCGCAGATGATGATCTCGGGCTTGAGCGCGAGACCGCGGGCGATGCCGATGCGCTGGCGCTGGCCGCCGGAGAACTGGTGCGGGTACCGGTTGATGTACTCCGGGTTCAGACCCACGACGTCCAGCAGGTCCTGGACGGCCTTGCGGCGGTCACCCTTGGGCGCCACCTCGGGGTGGATCTCGAACGGCTCACCGATGATGTCGCCGACCGTCATGCGCGGGTTGAGCGAGGTGTACGGGTCCTGGAAGACCATCTGGATGTTCCGGCGGACGGCCTTCAGCGCCGAGCCGGACAGCGTGGAGATGTCCTCACCCTTGAACAGCACCTGGCCGGAGGTGGCCCGCTCCAGGTTCATCAGCACCTTGGCCAGCGTGGACTTGCCACAGCCGGACTCGCCGACGATGCCGAGCGTCTCACCCTTCTCCAGGTCGAAGGAGATGCCGTCGACCGCCTTGACGGCGCCGACCTGCTTCTTGAGCAGGATGCCCTGGGTCAGCGGGTAGTGCTTGACCAGGTCCTTGACCTCCAGGATCTTCTCAGCCATGGAGGGTCTCCTTCCAGAGGTGGCACGCGCTGCGGCGGCCGGTGAGCTCCTTGCCGTCCTTGTCCGTCACGTGGTGCAGCGCCGGGATCTCGGTGCGGCACAGGTCGGTGGCGACATCGCAGCGGGGGTTGAACGCGCAGCCGGCCGGGACCTTCAGCAGGTTCGGGGGCAGGCCCTTGATCGCGTACAGCTCCTGGCCCTTCTGGTCCAGGCGCGGGATGGAGCGGAGCAGGCCCTTGGTGTACGGGTGCGCGGGGTTCGCGTACAGCTCGTGCACCGGGGCGGTCTCCACGATCCGGCCCGCGTACATCACGGCGATCTTGTCCGCGACGTCGGCGACCACGCCGAGGTCGTGGGTGATCAGGATCAGACCCATGTTGTACTCGGCCTGCAGCTCGGCGAGCAGGTCCATCACCTGGGCCTGGACGGTCACGTCCAGGGCGGTGGTGGGCTCGTCGGCGATGATCAGGTCGGGCTGCAGGGAGAGCGCCATCGCGATCATGATGCGCTGGCGCATACCACCGGAGAACTGATGCGGGTAGTCGTTCACCCGCTGCCGGGCGGCGGGGATGCGCACCCGGTCCATCAGCTCGATGGCCTTCTCCTTCGCCTCCTTCTTGGAGGCGCCCTGGTGCACCCGGTACATCTCGCCGAGCTGGTAGCCGACGCTGAGCACGGGGTTGAGGGCGGAGAGCGCGTCCTGGAAGATCATCGCGATCTTCTGGCCGCGGATCTTCCGGCGTCCCTCGTTGCTCATCTTGAGCATGTCCTGGCCGCGGAACAGGATCTCGCCCTGGGTCACCTTGCCCGGGGGCATGTCCAGGATGCCCATGATGGTCTGCGCCGTCACGGACTTGCCGGAGCCGGACTCACCGAGCACGGCGAGCGTCTCGCCCGCCGCGACGGAGTAGTTGACCCCGTTCACGGCCTTGGCGATCCCGTCCCGGGTGTGGAACTCCACGTGGAGGTCCTTGACCTCCAGGAGCGGGGTTCCGACTTCGAGACGATCGTTCTTCTGGTTGTTCTCGATCACGGTGGTCATCGGGTCGTCACCTCTTCTCTCAGCGGAGCTTCGGGTCGAGGGCGTCGCGCACCGCGTCGCCGAGCATGATGAAGGCCAGCACCGTGATGCTGAGCATTCCGGCGGGGAAGAACAGCGCGAACGGCGCCGTCCGGATCACCTTCTGGGCCGAGTTGATGTCGATACCCCAGGAGATGGTCGGGTCCTGCAGACCGATACCGAGGAAGCTCAGCGTCGCCTCGGTGGCGATGTAGCCGCCGAGCGCGATGGTGGCGACGACGATCACCGGGGCGATCGCGTTCGGCAGGATGTGCTTGAGCAGGATCCGGCTGGTGCCGGCGCCGAGCGCCTTGGCCGCGGTCACGAAGTCGGCCTGCTTGACCGTGATGACCGAGCCGCGCATCACGCGGGTCATCTGGGTCCACCCCAGGGCGACCAGGGCGAAGACGACGCTCCAGATGGTGCGCGAGGTGAAGGCGTTCAGGATCACCAGGGCACCGAGCAGCAGCGGGATACCGAAGAAGATGTCGGTGATCCGGGAGATGATCGTGTCGATCCAGCCGCCGAAGTAGCCGGCGAGCATGCCGGTGATGCCACCGAAGATGGTCACACCCGCGGTGACGGTGATGCCGACCACGACCGAGGCGCGGGCGCCGTAGATGACGCGGGCGTAGAGGCTGCGTCCCTGGAGGTCGTAACCGAACCAGTCGGCCTGGAAGAAGTGGCTGTAGTTCGGCTTCGTCAGGTAGTGGTTGCGCAGGTCGCCGGCGCGCGGGTCCACCGAGGTGAACAGACCCGGCGCGATCGCGATGACGATCAGCAGCAGGATCAACAGCGCGGAGATCACGAAGATCGGCTT
This sequence comes from Kitasatospora sp. NPDC033851, assembly GCF_055576085.1. Lineage (NCBI taxonomy): Bacteria > Bacillati > Actinomycetota > Actinomycetes > Kitasatosporales > Streptomycetaceae > Kitasatospora > Kitasatospora sp. NPDC033851. The sequence continues at coordinate 523,540 of NZ_JBVIRL010000002.1, forward strand.
GCGGCGCAGGTCGTGCCAGGCGTCCGAGCCGAGGCTGCGGGGCTTCTCCGGCTTCGGCGCGGGGGTGTCCGCGGTGCGCTGGGCCGGGATGTTGTCCCCGGCGGTCTTCTCGGTCAGGTCAGGCATAACGGATCCTCGGGTCCAGGACCGCGTAAAGCAGGTCGACGATCAGGCCGGCGGCCAGGTACACGAGCACCAGGAAGGCGACGAAACCGGAGACGGTCGCGCCCTCCTTCATGTTGATGGCGTGGTAGAGCGCGTTGCCGACACCCTTCACGTTGAAGATGCCTTCGGTGACGATCGCACCGCCCATCAGGGAGCCGAGGTCGGTACCGAGGAAGGTGACCACCGGGATCATCGAGTTGCGCAGCAGGTGGGTGCCGATGACCTTCCGGCGCGGCAGGCCCTTGGCCACCGCGGTGCGGACGTAGTCGGCCTTGGTGTTCTCGGCTATGGAGGTACGGGTGAGACGCGCGACGTAGGCCAGCGACAGCGAGCCGAGGACGAAGGCCGGCAGCACCAGCTGGGTGATGTCGTTCGAGTCCTGGACCGTCGGGGTGACCCACTTGAGGTTGTTCGCGAAGACCGTCTGGAAGATGAAGCCCAGCACGGGGACCGGGATCGAGATCAGCAGCAGCGTCATGACCAACGCGCCCTTGTCGAACGCCTTGCCGCGACGCAGACCGGCGAACAGTCCGATGCCGATGCCGAGCACGATCTCGATGCCGAACGCGAACAGCGCCAGCCGGATCGTGACAGGCAGCGCCTCGGTGATCTTGTCGAGCACCGGTCGGCCGTCCAGAGAGGTACCGAAGTCGCCGGTGAACAGCTTCCCCATGTAGGAGAAGTACTGCTGCAGCAGCGGCTGGTCGAGTCCCTGCTGGTGCTTCAGGGCGGCGAGCTGCACCGGGTCCGGCGCCTTGTCGCCCCACAACGCTGCCACCGGATCACCGGGCAGCAAGTGCACCATGAAAAAGATGAGTGCGGTCGTTCCGAGGAACACCGGAATCATCTGGAGCAGTCGCCTCGCGACAAAGCGCCCCATCGTGCCTCCATGTATGACTCTGCCGGGCCCGTCAACCCGGCCAGAGATAAGTCGGCGTGCCAACGGCCGGTGCCAGTCCTCGCCCTTGTGGGGATGGGACGGGCACCGGCCGTTGTCACCGGGTCAGGCGGTGCCGACCGATTACTACTTCTTGACCTCGACGTCGGTGTAGACCGGGTCGCCGAAGGAGTTGAACTTGACGTTCTGGACCTTGTTGGAGTAACCCGAGTTGGTCTTGTAGTACCAGAGCGGGATCGCCGGCATGTCCTTGGCCAGAACGGCCTCGGCCTGCTGGTACAGGTCGGCGGTCTTCTCGACCGAGGTGGCGGCGTCGGCCTCGTGCGACAGCTTGTCGAACTCGGCGCTCGAGTAGCCGGCGTCGTTGGCCGAGGCACCGGTGCCGTAGACGTCGCGCAGGAAGTTGGCGTTCAGCGGGTAGTCCTGCACCCAGCCGGTACGCATCATGCTCGGGACGGTCTTCTTGGTGATGATGTCACGAGAGGTCTTGAAGTCGGGCTTCGGGTCACCGACGCACTCGACGCCGGTCGCCTGGCGGATCGAGTTGCAGACCGCGTCCACCCACTCCTTGTGACCGCCATCGGAGTTGTAGATGATGCCGATCTTGTTGCCCGGGACGCCGTTGCCCTCGGCGATCAGCTGCTTCGCCTTGACCGGGTCGTACTTGCAGGCGTCGCCGCAGGTGCCGGCCTTGTAGCCCATGACGCCCGGCGCCACGAACGAGTCGGCGGGCTGACGGCTGTTGTTCAGCACGGTCTTGGTGATGGTGTCGCGGTCGATCGCCATCGAGAGACCCTGGCGGACCTTGGCCTTGGCCGGGTCGCTCCACTCCGCGTTGTACAGCGCGAAGGAGATGTTCTGGATGGCACCCTGCGCCTGGTCGACGGCGCGCTTGCCCAGGTCGTCCTTGTACTTCGGCAGGTCGGTCGAGTCGACCTGGTCCAGCACGTCCAGCGTGTCGGACATCAGGTCCTTGTACGCGGCCTCGGGCGAGGTGTAGTTGCGGAAGACGATTCCGCCGTTCTTCGGCTTGTTGCTGCCCGTGTACTTGTCGTAGGCGGCCAGCGTGATGGCCTTGTTGTGCTCCCACGAGACGAACTTGTAGGGGCCGTTGCCGATCGGCTTCTCGCCGTAGCCCTTCGGGTCCGCGAAGAAGCCCTCGGGCAGCGGGAAGAAGGCCGAGTAGCCGAGCTTGTACGTGAAGTACGAGACGGTGCTGGTCAGTTCGATGGTGAAGTGAGTGTCGTCGATGACCTTGAGGCCCGACATCTCCTTCGCCGTCGGGTCGCCCTTGTCCTTGTCCGGGTGGACCGCGTCGTAGCCGACGATGTCCGAGAACCAGTCCGAGTTGATCTGGTTGTTCGCCGGGTTGGCCGACCAGTTCCACGAGTTCACGAAGGACTTGGCGGTGACCGGGGTGCCGTCGTGGAAGGTCCAACCGGACTTCAGCGTGACGGTGTAGGTCTTGGCATCGGTGGTCTCGATCTTGTCGGCCACCTGGTTGCGCAGGGCACCGGTCGCGGGGTCGTAGTCGACGAGGCCCGTGAAGAGCTGCTTGACGATACGTCCGCCCTGGTTCTCCATGGCGTTCGCCGGCTGCAGCGGACGCTGCGGCTCGGCGCTCTGGTAGCTGAAGACGCCCTGGGCGTTGACCGCACCATCGGAGCTGCCCCCGCTGGAGGAGTCGCTGCTGCTGCTACAAGCAGTCGCGGCAAGGGCGACCGCAACAGCTGCGACAACCCACTTGGCCTGGCTCCCACCACGCATCGGTGTGCCTCCTGAATTCGACGTTGCAACGAGGAGAGCACTGCGGAAACGGTTCTCACCGACCCGCTGTGCCGTCCGCGCTCGTGGTTTCGGCGCGCACCCCTGCGCGTTCACCCTTGACCCGAGCCTGACTGCACCCACTATCCGTCACGCACGGACACGAAAGTGACCAGTGACGATCTCAATTAGGTCACATGAACAGTCGGTAAGTTTCGAAAACCGGACATTTGAGACATAGCCAGACAGGTACCAAACGGACAGTCGTCATGCATGACGAACCGTCGCGTCCGCTCAGCGGACACCTCGATGTGATGAGCGTTATTCGGTTAATAGCGGCCCCGGCAACTTGGAGTAGTTGAAAAAGTTCGCCCCCCTCTCCAATGGAAAGGGGGGCGAATCATTCCGGCCAATGGCCGTTCAGTGCGTCCGGATCACGCCTTCTTGGCACGCGAGGCAGTGCGTCCGCGGTCCTTCTGGTCCAGGACGACCTTACGGATGCGAACCGTCTCCGGGGTCACCTCGATGCACTCGTCCTCGCGGCAGAACTCCAGCGACTGCTCCAGCGAGAGCTTGCGCGGCGGGACCAGGTTCTCCGTGGTGTCGGAGGAGGCCGCACGCATGTTGGTGAGCTTCTTCTCCTTGGTGATGTTGATGTCCATGTCGTCCTGGCGCGAGTTCTCGCCGACGATCATGCCCTCGTACACCTCGGTGGTGGGCTCGACGAACAGCGTGCCGCGCTCCTGGATGCCCATCATCGCGAACGGCGTCACGACGCCCGCGCGGTCCGCCACCAGCGAACCGTTGTTGCGCATCCGCAGCTCGCCGAACCACGGCTCGTGGCCCTCGAAGATGCTGTGCGCGATACCCGTGCCACGGGTGTCCGTCAGGAACTGGGTCCGGAAGCCGATCAGGCCACGCGACGGGACGATGAACTCCATGCGGACCCAGCCGGAGCCGTGGTTCGTCATGGTCTCCATGCGGCCCTTGCGGGTCGCCATCAGCTGGGTGATGGCGCCGAGGTACTCCTCGGGGCTGTCGATGGTCATCCGCTCGACCGGCTCGTGCACCTTGCCGTTGATGACCTTGGTGACGACCTGCGGCTTGCCGACGGTCAGCTCGAACAGCTCCCGGCGCATGGTCTCGACCAGGATGGCCAGCGCCAGCTCGCCACGGCCCTGGACCTCCCAGGCGTCCGGACGCTCGGTCGGCAGCACGCGCAGCGAGACGTTACCGATCAGCTCGCGGTCCAGGCGGTCCTTCACCATGCGGGCGGTGACCTTGTGGCCCTTGCCGCCCTTGCCCACCAGCGGCGAGGTGTTGGTGCCGATGACCATCGAGATGGCCGGCTCGTCCACCGTGATGAGCGGCAGCGCGACCGGGTTCTCCAGGTCGGCCAGGGTCTCACCGATCATGATGTCCGGGATACCCGCGACGGCGCAGATGTCGCCGGGGCCGGCCACCTCGGCCGGCTTGCGGGTGAGCGCCTCGGTCATCAGCAGCTCGGTGATCTTGACCTGCTGGACCGAGCCGTCCCGCTTCATCCACGCGACCTGCTGGCCCTTGCGCAGCTCTCCCTGCTCGACACGGCAGAGCGCGATACGGCCGAGGAAGTTGTCGGCGTCCAGGTTGGTGACGTGCGCCTGGAGCGGTGCGCCCTCGTCGTAGGTCGGGGCCGGGACGTGCGCCAGGATGGTGGAGAAGAACGGCTCCAGCGAGTCGCTGTCGGCCGGCACGGTGCCGTCCTCCGGCTTGGTCATCGAGGCGACGCCGTCACGCGCACAGGCGTAGACGATCGGGAACTCGATCTGCTCCTCGGTGGCGTCGAGGTCCAGGAAGAGGTCGTAGGTCTCGTTGATGACCTCGTCGATCCGGGAGTCCGCACGGTCGGTCTTGTTGATGCACAGGATGACCGGCAGCTTGGCCGTCAGCGCCTTGCGCAGCACGAAGCGGGTCTGCGGCAGCGGACCCTCGGAGGCGTCGACCAGCAGCACGACCGCGTCGACCATCGACAGGCCGCGCTCGACCTCGCCACCGAAGTCGGCGTGGCCCGGGGTGTCGATGATGTTGATCGTGACCGGCGCGCCACCCTCCTTGGGGTGGTACTTGACGGCGGTGTTCTTCGCGAGAATGGTGATGCCCTTCTCGCGCTCCAGGTCGTTCGAGTCCATCATGCGGTCGTCGAGCTGCTGGTGGGCGGCGAAGGCGCCGGCCTGCTTCAGCATGGCGTCGACCAGGGTGGTCTTGCCGTGGTCGACGTGGGCGACGATGGCGACGTTACGGATGTCGTTGCGCGTGGGCATGCCTTGCTGATTCTCCCGGAATCGTGGGTTGCGGCGCCCGGCTGCGTGACGCGCACTTGCGATCCCTATCGATCGCCGCCGCCCGTTCCGCCTGCTACTACCGGTCCACCCGCCGGGCAATGGACATGCCTCGGCTTCCTCCTATCGTACGGGGAAGCGCCCAGATGGGCGGAAACGAGCAGGTCGGGCGGGACCAAGATCACAGCTGGGTCACACACTGTTCACCCTCCGGCAGCCCTACGGGACCCGGATCCACCCCACGTCCTGGAAGCGCGGCCAGCCGAAGCCGAAGGCTCCCGCGCCCGCCACGCCCTCCCGGACGCCGACCAGCTCGGGGCGCTGGTACAGCGGCACCGAGTGCCCGAGCTGCCAGATCCGTACGTCCGCCTCCTGCAGCAGGTCCAGCCGGGCCGTCGGGTCCAGTTCGGCCGAGGCCCGGTCGAACAGCCGGTCGATCTCCTCGGTGCCGCTGCGGCCGTAGTTGGTGCCTGGGTCGAGCGCGCCGTCGGGATCGGGCCGGGGTTTGGCGTAGGCGGGGCGCTGCTCGCTCGCCGGACTGGGGCCGGCCGGCCAGGAGAAGAGCGCGAGGTCGTAGTCCCCGGCGGCCAGACGGTCCCGGACGAAGGTCTCGGCGGGCACCGTCACCGGCTTCAGGGCGATCCCGGACTCCGCGAGGTCGGCGGTGAGCGCGTCGGCGGTGCGCCTGGCGGTGGCCGAGCCGGCCGGGACGAGCAGCGTGAGGGCGAGCTCCTTGCCGTCCTTGGTCCGGGTGCCCCGGCCGGCGGGCCGTTTCCAGCCCGCCCCGTCCAGCAGCCGGGCCGCGTCCGCCGGGCCGGCCGCCGCACTGTTGTCGCGGTAGCCCTCCTGGTCTGCGGCGAGCAGGTGGCTGCCGAGCGGCGCGGCGGGCAGGCCGAGCGGGGTGAGCGCGGCGTCGGCGATCCGCCGCCGGTCGACGGCGCGGCCGAGGGCGCGGCGCACGGCCGGGTCGGTGAGCGGACCGCGGGCGGCGTTGACGGTGAGCTGGGTGAGCGAGGCGGCGGCCGCCCGGTGCACGGTGACGCCGGGCAGCGACTCGGCGCGCCGCAGCGCCGTCGCCGCCGCCTCGGGTGCCGCGGCGGGCGGAGCCGCCGCCGGGGTGGACCCGGTGGGCGCCGGCACCGCCCGGTCCACCGCCGCGGTGAGCGGGGCGATGTCCAGCCGGTCCTGGTCGAGCGCGTCCAGCCGCTGCTCGGGCGGGGCGGCGAGGAAGTCGATCCGGTCGGCCTTCGGCGCGTCCCCCCACCAGAGCGGGTTGCGCGTCACGGTGACCTGCCCGCCCTCGGCGTCGTACCGGGAGACGGTGTACGGCCCGGCGCTCGGGTGGCCGCCACCGGTCAGCGCCCGGTTGAAGGCGTCCGGCGTGCCCGTCTCGGCCGCCGGGTAGAGCGGCCCGAACAGCGAACGCCACTCGGCGTACGGCCGCCGGAAGGTGACCCGCACCTCGTACGGGTCGGTGCCCCGGGCGACCGAGTCGACGGCGTCGTACCCGGCCGGGTGCCCGCCCCGGTAGGCCGGGTTGAGGCCGGAGAGGGCGGCCCGCTGGGCGGCGAGGTCGGCGGCCGACAGCGGGGTGCCGTCGCTCCAGACGGCGTGCGGGTTGAGCCGGTAGGTGACCACCTGCGGCTGCTGCCCGGGCGGCGTGGACTCCGCGCTCGTCAGGTAGTCCGGGTCGGGTTCGAGCCGGCCGTGCCCGTCGGGGCGGAACAGCGAGGGGTACAGCGCGTGGGCGACCAGCGCCGAGTCGGCGGTCGCCGCGCCCTGGTAGACGTTCAGCGTGGCCGGGACGCCGTCCACCGCCCAGCGCAGCGTGCCGCCGTCCCGGACGGCGGAGCGGTCGGCGAGCCGGACGTCCCCGGTGGTGGCGGTGGGGTCGGCCGAGGACGGCGCGGGGGCCGGGGTGCGGGTGGGGGCGGGGTCGTCGGAGCAGCCGCCGAGACCGGCGGCGAGCAGCAGCGCGGCGGCTGCGGCGGTGAGCTGGCGGACGCGCATGGCGGCCATCGAACGCCGCCCGCCCGGCCCGGCCCGCACCGACACGGCGGGCCGGGGGCGACTGCACCCTTACGGCCCAATCCTTACGGCCCGACCGGTACGGCGCGGCCGACCCCGCGGCCCGGCCGACCCGGTCGACTCCCGGGGCGGCTACAGCGCCAGCTCGAACCAGACGATCTTGCCCTTCGGCGTGCGCCGGCTGCCCCAGCGCTCGGCCAGCAGGCTGACCAGCTGCAGGCCGCGCCCGCCCTCGTCGGTCTCCTGGGCGCGCCGCTGCCGGGGCTGGGCGTAGCCGTCGTCCCAGACCTCGCAGACCAGGCCGCGCTCGCGCAGCAGCCGCAGCCGGATCTCACCGCGCCCGTGCTTGAGCGCGTTGGTGACCAGCTCGCTGACCAGCAGCTCGGTGGTGTCGACCAGCTCGTCCAGTCCCCGGGCCAGCAGCCAGCTGCAGGCCAGCTCGCGGGCCTTGGCGACGGAGGTGGGCTCGGGCGGCAGGTACCAGTTGCCGACGGCGTCCTCGGGGAACGCGTGCACCTTGGCCATCAGCAGGGCGATGTCGTCCTCGCCGTGGTGCGGGTTGAGCTCGCCGAGCACGTGGTCGCAGAGGTCCTCCAGGCCCTTGCCCTCGGCGGAGAGCGCCGTACGGAAGGCGCGCAGGCCCTCGTCCAGCTGGTGCTTGCGGCTCTCCACCAGGCCGTCGGTGTACAGGCCGAGGACGGAGCCGTCCGGGAGTTCGAACTCGACTTCCTCGAAGGGCTCGCCGCCGACGCCGAGCGGCAGTCCGGGCGGCACGTCGAGCATCCGGGCGCCCTCGCCGGGGCTGAGCAGCACCGGCGGCAGGTGGCCGGCGTTGGCGATCCAGCAGCGCCGGCTGACGGCGTCGAAGACCGCGTAGACGCAGGTCGCCAGGTAGACCTCGCGGGCCTCCTCGTCGGCGGTCGAGGTGAGCCGCCCGTACGGGGTGGGCGGTCCGGCCGGCACGGAGTCGTCACCGAGGCCGCGGGCGATCTCGTCGAGGGCGGTGAGCACCTCGCCCGGCTCCAGGTCGAGCATGGCCAGGGTGCGGACGGCGGTGCGCAGCTGGCCCATGGCGACGGCGGCGCGCAGGCCGCGGCCCATCACGTCGCCGATGACCAGCGCGGTGCGGTTGCCGGGCAGCGGGATGACGTCGAACCAGTCGCCGCCGACCTCGGTGTTGTTGTTGCTCGGCAGGTAGCGGCAGGCGATCTCCAGGCCGCTGGCGGCCGGGTTGCCCGGGGGCAGCAGGCTGCGCTGGAGGATCAGCGCCCGCTCGTGCTCGCGGCGGTAGAGCCGGGCGTTGTCGATGCAGACGGCGGCGCGGGCGACGAGCTCTTCGGCGATCGCGACGTCGCGGGCGTCGAAGGGCTCGCTGCCGATCGCCCGGGAGAGCTGGACGAGGCCGAGCACCTGGTCGCGGGCGACCAGCGGGACGATCAGGGTGGAGCGCATCAGCGGGTCGGGGCCGGGCTCGGGGACGACGCTGCGGCCGGTGCGCAGCGCCCGGGCGTGCGGGGAGCGGCGCGGGTAACAGAGGGTGCCGCCGGCCTCGGCGATGGGCAGCCCGGTGACCGAGCCGAGCACCGAGGAGGCGCCGCCGACGACGCTGGAGACGGCGACCCGGCGCAGTTCGCCGCTGCCGTCGGTGAGCACGGTGTCGCCGAGCCGGCCGGCGCTGGGGACGGTCTCGCCGGAGAGCAGCGCGGTGTAGAGGTCGACGGTGGCGAGGTCGCAGAACGGCGGGACGACGACGTCCAGCAGTTCCTTGGCGGTGGTCTCCAGGTCGAGCGTGGAGCCGATGTGCGCGCTGGCCTCGTTGAGCAGGGCGAGGTTGCGGCGCACGCCGTCGGCCTCGCGCTCGGCGACGTGCCGGCTGGTGACGTCGGAGACCTGCCCGGCCACGCCCATCGGCTGCCCGGCGGCGCCGTTGAGGCGGTACAGGGAGACGGCCCACAGCCGGTTGCCCTCGCGGGTCGGGACGGCGCCGTGGAAGCGCAGGTCGAAGACGGGCTCGCCGGTGGCGAGGACCTTGCGCAGGGCGGCGCTGAGCCGGTCGGCCTCGGACGGCGGGAAGAGGTCGTGCGGGGTGAGTCCCTCGAGGTCGGTGGGGACCAGGCCCATGCCGGAGGCGAAGGAGTCGTTGACCCGCTGCAGGCGCAGCCGGCCGTCGAACAGCACGAAGCCGGTGGGGGTCTGTCCGAAGACGGCCTCGGAGGCGGCGAGGTCGGTCTCGATCCGGCGTAGCCGTCCGAGGTCGACGGCCAGGCAGGTGGCGCCCGCGGTGGGCAGGGCGCTGTCGGGCATCAGGTAGAGCTCGGCGAGGCCCTCGCCGCCGTCGGCGTCCCGGTAGGGGGTGGTGCCGACCCACTCCTCGCCGGCCAGGGTGCGCTCCAGCCGGGTGCGGCCGCGCTGCCAGAGCTCGCGGGGGACGAAGGTGGCGATCGGGTCGGCGCCGACGGCATCGGCGGCCGGGACGCCGAAGAACTCGGCGGCGCGTTCGCTCCACTGGCTGATCCGCCCGTCCGGGCCGATCGCGAAGGTCGCGACCCGGATGTAGTCGTAGATCGAGCCAGGGTCGCCGACGCCCCATGGTTGGGCCTCGGCGACGGGGTGGGCGCCGCGGCTCGCGATCTCACCCTCCGGCGGGGCCGCCGGTACGGGCAGGTGCAACGAGCCGGCCTGCCCGGGTACAGCGGCATGACCGCTGCTGCTCGGCGCGTTCCGCGCCGGAGTGCTGTTCAACGGACCGACCCCTCCAACCCGCGACCGTCCGGATGTCGAGAAGACCGAGTATTCATCATCGAGGGGTACGTTCACACGCCCTCAACATCACAACATCAGATCGGGCGAAGGTTTTTGTCCTACCGCCCGCGCCACCACAATGCCACGCTCGCGCCCCCTGCCGGGGCGCGCGCTCCCCCAGGCCCCCCGATGGCATATGCGGCACCGCTCTCCTGGCGTTTCGTCCGGCGGTCGTCGAGTCACGACTCGTCGAGCTCATTACCCGGCAGCGCCTGCTCGAACCAGACCACCTTGCCGATGCCCTCGGCCCGGGCGCCCCAGCGCAGCGCCAGCCGGCGGACCAGCTCCAGGCCCCGGCCGCCCTCGTCGGCCTCGGCCGCGTGCCGCTCCCGGGGCGGGTCGGGCAGCGGGTCGGAGATCTCGACCAGCAGCGTCTCGCCGAGCGTCAGCCGTACCCCGATGGGGGCGCTGGCGTACCGGACGGCGTTCGTGACCAGCTCGCTGACCAGCAGCTCGGCGGTGTCGGTGAGCGCCTCGACGCCCCACTCGGTGAGCGTGGCGCGGACCAGCCGGCGGGCCCGGGAGACGGCGGTGGGCTCGGCCGGCAGCGTCCAGCCGGCCGTCGGGGTGCCGGCCTGGCCGTGCCCCAGCCTGGCCAGCAGCAGCGCGACGTCGTCCGGCTCGCGGCCCTGCTCCATGGTGTCGAGCACCGCCTCGCAGGCGGCCTGGATGGAGGCGTGCGGCTCCTGGAGGACGGTGACCAGTCGGCCGAGGCCGACGTCCAGGTCCTTGTCCCGGGACTCGACCAGGCCGTCGGTGCACAGCGCGAGCAGGCTGCCCTCGGGGATCTTCAGTTCGACCGATTCGAACGGGACTCCGCCCACCCCGAGCGGGGCGCCGGAGGGCAGGTCGAGGATCCGGCCGGCGCCGCCGGGCAGCGGACCGCCGGTACGGGTCGGCTCATCGCTCTCCTGACCCGGCACCACCAGCACCGGTGGGATGTGCCCGGCCTTGGCGACGGTCAGCCGGGCCGTCGCCGGGTCGAAGACCGCGTAGACGCAGGTGGCGAGCAGCGCCTCGTCCGGGCCCTGGGCGAGGTCGTCGGCCAGTTCGTGGACGTGCCGCAGCAGGACGTCCGGCGGCAGGTCGAGGGCGGCCAGCACCCGGACGGCGGTGCGCAGTCGGCCCATGGTGGCGGCGGCCCGCAGTCCGTGGCCCATCACGTCGCCGACCACCAGCGCGGTGCGGTCGCCGGGCAGCGGGATGACGTCGAACCAGTCACCGCCGACCTCGGTGCCGCTGCTGCCGGGCACGTACCGGTAGGCGACCTCGACGCCGGTGGGCTGCGGGACCTGCTGCGGGAGCAGGGTGCGCTGGAGGGTGAGCGCGGCGGTGCGCTCGCGGGCGTAGAGGCGGGCGTTGTCGAGCGAGCTGCCGGCCCGGTCGGCGAGTTCGACGGTGAAGGCCAGGTCGTCCCGGTCGAAGCCCTCGCGGTAGCCGGCCCGGCTGACCAGCAGCAGGCCGATCACGATGCCGCGGGCGCGCAGCGGGACGACCAGCATCGAGTGCACGCCGAGGTCCCGGCCGGCCTGCATCTTCGGGTCGCCGGGGTAGGTGACGTCGTCCAGCTGGTCGGCGCCGGAGAGCAGTTCGGGCACGCCGGTGCGCAGCACCCGGCCGCAGGCGGAGTCCTCGGCGAAGGTGATCCGGGCGCCGCGGCGCAGCATCACGTCGACCTCGGGGCCGTCCTGGACGGAGGCGGTGCCGAGCTGGAGGAGCGAGGTGCGCCGGTCGTGGCCGTGCCGGGGCAGGTCGTCACCGTGCGCGACGGCCTGGAGCAGGATCACAGCCGAGTGGTCGGTGAGCCGGGGAACGACCGAGCCGGCCAGCTCCTGGGCGATCCGGGAGGCGTCCAGCAGGTCGCCGACCCGGGAGCCGAACTCGTTGAGCAGCGAGAGCCGGCGGCGGGCGTGCTCGACCTTGGCGACGGCCCGGTAGCGCTCGGTCACGTCCATCACGGTGCCGGAGATGCCGAGCACCCGGCCGGAGCGGTCGGTCATCCGGCTGTAGGAGATCGAGCGGTAGCCGGCCCGGGTGGTGACCGGGGAGGCGAGGGTGACGTCGATGACCGGCTCGCCGGTGGCCAGCACCTGGCGCTGGATGGCGGTGATCTCGTCGGCGGCCCGCTCGGGCAGGGTCTCACCGGTGGTGCGGCCGACGTGGTCCTCCAGGGCGACGCCGTTCATCTCGGCGAGGGTCTGGTTGACGGCGGTGTAGCGCAGGTCGGTGTCCAGGATGGCGATGCCCAGCGGGGACTGCTCGAACAGCGCGTCACGGACGGCGAGATCGCGCTCGACAGCCCGTACGGCCGCCGACTCGGCCATGCTGACCTGCAGGAAGGGGGAGCCGTCGCCGTCCACCAGGAGGGAGATCCGGGTGTCCACGGCGACCGGCTCGCCGTCGCGGTCGCGCAGCTCCGCGTAGCCGGCCCAGCGGCCGTGCCGCAGGGTGTCCTGGATCGCGGCCCGGATCCGGACGACCTGGTCCTGGTCGGGGATCAGCTCGTCGATCCGCCGGCCGACCAGCAGCTCGTTCGGCCAGCCGAGCAGTTCCTCGGCGGCGGGGCTCCAGAGCACCACCCGGCCCGCCGTGTCGAGGATCGCGATGGCGACCTTGAGCATGTCGAGCAGGCTGCCCTCGGCCGGGGCGCCGGGGCCGTTCGGGGCGTCAGCCGGCCCGCCGGGGAACGGCCGGCCGGGGCGGCTGCGCAGGCCGGACCGGTCGCCCGGTTCGGGGAGGGCCAGGGTCGGCGCGGGCTGGGCGGGCCGCTCGGTGTCCGGGGCGGCGACGGTACCGCGGCGTCGGCCGGCCGACGGCTGGGGGGCGGTCGGACGGGCGGCGCGGCGCAGTCGGGCGCGCGTGGCGGCGCTGCCCGCGGTTGCTGCCCGCCGCTCTCCCCCGCCGCCGTTCCCGGTACTCGACACCGAGGGGGCCTCCGGCTCTGGTCGGGATCGGCGTCGCCGGCTGGGGCGGCTCACCGATGGTGACGAATGGTGCCGAAAAGTGACATACCCAGCACAACCCAGGCTATCCCGGTCGCTGGGTCGTCTTGTCCGATTGACCTACCCGGCGGACTGCGCGTCGCCCGCCGCTCCCGGGCCGGTGAGCAGCCGGGCGACGTACGGCAGCACGTCCCGGTCGTGGTCGATCCAGTCGACCGCGTCCAACTCGTCCGGGCCCAACCAGCGCAGCGCGTCGTGGTCCTGCAGCGCGCGCGGCTCACCGGCCAGCAGCTCGGCGGCCCAGAAGCGCAACTCCAGGCCGGGGCGCACGGCCCACGCGCCGGGCAGCCGGGACAGCGCGCGCGCCCGGACCCCGAGCTCCTCCAGCAGCTCGCGCTCCAGCGCCTGCGCCTCCGTCTCGCCGGGCTCGGCCTTCCCGCCGGGGAACTCCCACCGCCCGGCCACCGCCTCGGGCGCGCTGCGCCGGGCCGCGAGCACCCGGCCGTCGTGGACCAGCGCGCCGCCGACCACGATCCGGGGCGCGGCAGGGAGGTCGGCCGGGCCCGCGGGGTGGGTGGCGTGCGTGGCGTCCATGGCCCCGACCCTACGGCCTCAGGCGTTCCGGGGTCCGCCGTTCCCGCTCTCGGCCGACTCCGCCGACTCCGCCGCCTCGGCCGCTTCCGTCGCTCCAAGCGCCTCGACCCAGTACAGCTGCTTGTGGCCGCGGGCCTCGAACTCGGCGGCCAGCCGCTGCGCCTCGGCGCGGTCCAGGTCCCCGGCGACCACGAAGCGGTTGCCGTTGTCGTCCTGCCGCATCACCCGATAGGTGCCCATGGCGGGAGGGTATCCGGCGCTTCGCCGGGCGTCAGGCCCCCGGGTCCGACCCCGGAGGCGGTCACGGCGGACGCCGTCGTGCCCCCGGCTCGCGTGGGGGTCGGGCCGGGGGCACACCCGCGACGCTACGCGCGGTTCGCTACCGGCAGGTACGGGCGTTGTTAACGGCCGGTAACCGCACCCCAGCGGCTCAGACCCGCAGGTCGGGCACCTGCTCGCCGGTGGACAGGCCCAGCGTGCGGCGGATGTCCACGGACACCGGCACCGTCTTGGCCACCAGCGCCCTGGCCCGGCGGATGTCACCCTCCGGGTCGTTGCCGGAGGCCGCGGTGTCCCAGGCCGCGGCCGCCTGCGACTGGGCCTCGACCAGCTTGGCGATCTTCGGCCGGACGTCGGCCGGCCAGTCCGTCGTCGGCGCGCCGAGCGCGGCGGCCTCGGCGCGGGAGGCGGCGGCCATCGTGCGGGCCCAGCTCCGGTAGTCGGCCTCGGCGTCGGAGACGTCCTTCTTCGGCTGGTCCAGGTAGGCGTCGTTGAAGCCCCGGAGCGCCTCCAGATAGGCCAGCTGAGGCGCGGTCAGGCTGCGCCGGTCGGTGCGGACGGTGCCCCGGTGCTGGTCGTGGCGGTCCTCGAACGCGCAGGTCGCGTACCGCTCGCCGGACGCCCAGTTGCTCGCGGTCGGGTAGAGGTAGACGTCGTCCATGCCGGCCGGGACGGCCCACTGGTCGAGCGCGTAGTCGTCCAGCACCTTGCGGCACAGCGTGGCGGCCGACTCCCGGACCTCGCTCTCGCCCGGGTAGGGGCCGTTGCTCGCGGGGAACTTGGCGGTGCCGGCCACCTCGCCGTGGTGCGGGTCGGAGCAGGCCACCCGGCGCACCCAGTACACCGTCTCGTCGCCGTCGCCCTCGGCCACCGATCCCCCGTCGGGGGAGCTGTAGCAGTCGCCGGCCTTGAGGGCGGACCAGTGGACGGAGCCGGCCGGGGCCTTCGGGGCCTGGGCGAACCGGCCGCCGTTCGCCCCGCTGAAGTCCCCCGCGCCCAGCAGCAGCGAGAGCAGCACCGTGCCGATCGCGCCGAGCACCACCCCGGTCACCGCCATGCCGAAGCCGCGCTCCTTGCGGCGGTTGATCTGGACCAGCGCCACGATGCCGAACACCAGGGCCAGCGGCGCCACCAGGACCAGGCCGGTCACCAGGGAGCCGACCGCGAAGCCGTTGGTGGCGGCGGGGCCGGGAAACTGCGGGTACGGGTGCCCGGGGCCGGGGAGCTGCGGGGACGGGTGGCCGGGCTGCAGGCCGGGCCGGAAGCCGGACTGGGCGGAGGGCGTGACGGAGGCCCAGCCTCCGGCGGGCAGCGGGTGCGGCGGCTGGGGCGGGGCGGCCGACGGCAGGGGCCCGGCCTGCGGGGGCGTGACGGCGGGCGCGGCGGGCACGGCGGAGAAATCAGGCACGGCCCAGGGGTCGGCGGAGGACACGGGGGCGGGTGCGGCGGGTGCGGCCGGGACCGGCTCGGGTGCCGCCACCGGCTCGGGCTCGGCGTCGGCCGGAGTGGTGGCCGCGGGCTCGTCGGCCTCCTTGCGGAAGTCCACCCGGGGATCCTGGCCCGTCGCCGGCGCCGCCCCGGCCTCGCCGGTGTCCGCCCCCGCGTCCGCCCCGGTCCGCGCGGGCGGCTCCGTCTCCGGGGCGGGCAGCTCGGACTGAGGCTTGGACACGTGGACTCCCCCAACCCGCCGGGGCGGGCATCGGCTCGGCGTTCGGCACCATGGCTCGGACCCGAACGGGCCGGATGTGAACGGTCGCGCGACTTTACCCGATCTTTTCGAACGCCCGCCCGCCCCGGCCGGGGCCCCGTCCGGCCGCTCAGCCGCGGGCCAGGACCTCGCCGTGCAGCATCGAGAACCAGCCGTCCCCGGCGGCGCTCCACTCCCGCCAGCCGGCCGCGATCCGCTCCGGTTCGCCCTGCTCCGCGTAGCCCCGCTCGACCACCGTCCGGCCCAGCGCGGTGCCGGTCACCCGGTCCGCCCACATCCCGCCCCACCAGGCGCGCTGCTCGGGCGTCGCGTACGTCCAGGTGGTGGCGCTCGCGGTGACCTCCGCGAAGCCGGCCGCGCGGGCCCAGGACAGCAGCCGCCGGCCGGCGTCCGGCTCGCCGCCGTTGGCACGGGCGGTCCGCCGGTACAGCTCCAGCCACCGGTCCAGCGCCGGCACCTCGGGGAACCAAGTCATCGAGGCGTAGTCGACGTCCCGGGCCGCGACCACGCCGCCGGGGGCCGCCACCCGCCGCATCTCGCGCAGCGCGGCCACCGGGTCGGCCACGTGCTGCAGCACCTGGTGGGCGTGCACCACGTCGAACTCGCCGTCCCGGTAGGGCAGTCGGTGCACGTCGGCGCGTTCGAAGACGACATTGGACAGCCCGCGCCCGGCCACGTACGCGGCGGCCTGCTCCAGCACCTCGGCGGAGGTGTCCACGGCCACCACCCGGCCGTCCGGGCCGACCAGCTCGGCCAGGTCGGCGGTGATCGTGCCGGGCCCGCAGCCGATGTCCAACAGGGCCTGCCCGGGCCGCAGTTCGGGCAGCAGGTAGGCGGCCGAGTCGGCGGCGGTACGGGAGCGGTGCGAGCGCAGCACCGCCTCCTGGTGGCCGTGGGTGTAGACGGCGGAGGGCTGCGGTCCGGACATGGGATCCCCCTGGGGTGTGGTCGGCTTTCCGTTCTCCTCGACGTCCTCGACGCTACCTCGCGTCCCGCATGTCGAGAAGATCCGTCTCACATGTCGACCATGCGGCATCCCGGCCGCACCCGCCCGCCGTACCGTGGAGGCGCCCCCGACAGAACGGTTCCCGCCCATGCCCGGCCAGCGCCCCTTCGTCCTGCTGAGCGCCGCCGTCTCGCTCGACGGCCACCTCGACGACGCCTCCCCCGACCGGCTGCTGCTCTCCAACGCCGCGGACTTCGACCGGGTGGACGAGGAGCGCGCCGCCGCCGACGCGATCCTGGTCGGCGGCAACACCCTGCGCGCCGACAACCCGCGCCTGCTGGTCAACGACCCCGGCCGCCGGGCCGCCCGACTGGCCGCGGGCCGGCCCGAGTACCCGCTGAAGGTGACCCTCAGCGCGAGCGGCGACCTCGACGCCGGTCTGCGGTTCTGGCACACCGGCGGCACCAAGCTCGCCTACACCACGGACGCCGGGGCGGCGGCGCTGCGCCCCCGGCTGGACGGGCTGGCCGAGGTGGTCGCGCTCGGCGGCGCGGTGGACCTCGGCGCGGTGCTGGACGACCTGGGCGCGCGCGGAGTGCGCCGGCTGATGGTCGAGGGCGGTGGGGGCGTGCACACCCAGTTCCTGGCCGGGGGCCTCGCGGACGAGCTGCAGCTGGCCGTCGCCCCGCTGCTGGTCGGCCAGGCCGAGGCGCCCAGGTTCGTCCGCCCGGCCGCCTTCCCGGGCGGCCCAGCCCGGCGGATGCGCCTGCTGGAGGCACGTACCGTGGGCGACGTCGTCCTGCTCAGGTACGCCCCGAAGGAGCCCGCGCCGTGAACCGCCCCGCGACCACCGACCTCGACCACCTGCGCCGGGCCGTCGAACTCTCCCGCCAGTGCCCGCCGTCCGAGACGGCCTTCTCGGTCGGCGCGGTGATCGTCGGCGCCGACGGCCGGGTGCTGGCGGAGGGCTACAGCCGGGAGGCGGACGCCCACGACCACGCCGAGGAGGCCGCCCTGGCCAAACTCCCGGCCGGCGACCCCCGGCTGCGCGGGGCGACCGTCTACAGCTCGCTGGAGCCCTGCGGGCAGCGCGCCTCGCGGCCGGTACCGTGCGCCCGGCTGCTCATCGCGGCGGGCGTGCCCCGGGTCGTGGTCGCCTGGCGCGAGCCGGACCTGTTCGTCACCGACTGCCAGGGCACCGCCCTGCTGGAGGCGGCCGGGGTCGAGGTGGTCGAGCTGCCGGAGCTGGCCGAGGACGCCCGCGCGGTCAACGCCCACCTGCTCGGCTGAAATGAGGAGAGGGTCGGACTCCACGGAGTCCGACCCTCTCCGGCCTGCCCACCCGCCAAGTCAGGTGACATGCAGTAGCGGCATGATCACACGTTGAAGCGGAACTCCACCACGTCGCCGTCCTGCATGACGTAGTCCTTGCCCTCGATGCGGGCCTTGCCCTTGGAGCGGGCCTCGGCGATGGAGCCGGTCTCGACCAGGTCGGCGAAGGAGATCACCTCGGCCTTGATGAAGCCCTTCTGGAAGTCGGTGTGGATGACACCGGCGGCCTCGGGGGCGGTGGCGCCCTTCTTGATGGTCCAGGCCCGAGTCTCCTTGGGGCCGGCCGTCAGGTAGGTCTGCAGGCCGAGGGTGTCGAAGCCGACCCGGGCGAGGGTGGCCAGACCGGGCTCCTCCTGGCCCATCGACTGGAGGAGCTCCAGGGCCTCGGCGTCGTCGAGCTCGATCAGCTCGGACTCGATCTTGGCGCTCAGGAAGATCGCCTCGGCCGGGGCGACCAGCTCGCGCTGGGCGTTCTTGAAGTCCTCGTCGGCCAGCTCGTCCTCGTCCACGTTGAAGACGTAGAGGAAGGGCTTGGCGGTCAGCAGGTGCAGCTCGCGGATCGGGGTGGTGTCGAAGCCGGCCTCGAAGAGCGTCTTGCCGGTCTCCAGGACCGCCTGCGCGGCCTCGGCGGCGGCCAGCACCGGGGCGGTGTCCTTCTTGAGGCGCGCCTCCTTCTGCAGCCGCGGCAGGACCTTCTCGACGGTCTGGAGGTCGGCCAGGATCAGCTCGGTGTGGATGGTCTCGATGTCGTCCTTGGGCGACACCTTGCCGTCCACGTGCACCACGTCCGGGTCGGTGAAGGCGCGCACGACCTGGCAGATCGCGTCCGACTCACGGATGTTGGCGAGGAACTTGTTGCCCAGGCCCTCGCCCTCGCTGGCACCACGCACGATGCCGGCGATGTCGACGAAGTCGACGGTGGCCGGAAGGATGCGCTGCGAGCCGAAGATCTCGGCGAGCTTGGCCAGCCGCGCGTCCGGGACGCCGACCACGCCGACGTTCGGCTCGATGGTGGCGAACGGGTAGTTGGCCGCCAGCACGTCGTTCTTGGTCAGGGCGTTGAACAGGGTCGACTTGCCGACGTTCGGCAGACCGACGATTCCGATCGTGAGCGACATGAAGCGCAGTCCCGGGGGCTTGGAGGAGTTGGGTCGGCACCGTACGGGCCGACCCCCAAGTCTACGGGCAGCGCCCGCGCCGCCTCACGCCTCGGTCGCCGCCGCCCGGGGCTCCAGGAACTCCAGCCGGTTGCCCAGGTTGTCGGCGGCGTGGAAGCGCCGGTGGCCGGGCAGGTTGTCGTCCCAGAGCACCTCGTGGCCGTGCACGGTGAGGCGCTCTGCCAGCGCGTCCAGCGAACCCACCAGGATGCCGGGGTGCCCCTTGCGGGACGGACGGAAGTCCGGGGTCACACCCAGGTGCACCTCGACCCCGCCGCCGCGGAACCAGCAGCCGCCGCGGGCGGCCAGCACCGGGGGCTTCTCCAGCTCGGCCATGCCGAGCACGCCGGACCAGAACGCGCGGCACTCGTCCTCGGCTCCGGCCGGGATGTCGAGCTGGACGTGGTCGAGTCGTTCGAACGTGAAATCGGTCATGCGGAGCCCCCGTGTCATCACCTGACGAACATGCCGTGTCGACTCGGCCGGGCAGATCAGCCCACTTGAGCGACGATCACATGACTACGCCACCCGGAGACACGGGACAAGCCCTGAACGGTCCATTACACAGTGTGGCGATGATCGGACCGTACGTTGGGCAGGTGGAGCAGAGCATTCGAACCCAGCCGCCAGGGCCCAGACGCCGTCCGCCGAACGGCGCGGCCGCAGCCGCCGTCCCCGGTCCAGGCCGGGCTCCCGAGACCGCCGGGTCCGCCCCCGCCTCCCGCCTGCGCCCGGTGGCCGGCTCGGCCGGACCCGCCCGCCCGGCCGCCCCGCGGCTGCGCCTGCCGCTGCGCGGGCGCGGCGACGAGCAGCTGTACGGGCGGCGCCGGACCGGTCGGCCGACCCGACTGACGGCCATCGGCGCCGGCGTGGTCGCCGTCCTGGCCACGCTCGCGGTGGCGGGCCTGGACCGGCTGCTCTTCGACGACCTGAACTGGCTGTTCGGCCTCGGCTACCTGGTGGTCTGCTTCCAGCTGGCCGTCCGGGTCCGCTACGTCGACCTGCTGGCCGCGCCGATCAGCGGGCCGATCGCCTTCGCCCTGGCGCTGCTGCTGCTCGCGCCGGTCGGCTCCTCGGGCGTCACCGCCCAGGTGGTCTCGCTGGCGACCGGGCTCGCCCTGCGGGCCGGCTGGCTCTTCTCCGGCACCGGGCTCGCCGCGCTGATCGTGCTCGCCCGCTTCGTCGCCCAGCGCCGGATCCACCGCTCCCGCTGAGTCACGGCGGGGAGCACCGGGAGCGGGCCTCAGCCCGCCGCCCGGGCGGCCGCCATGGCGGCGCCGACGATGCCCGCGTCGTTGCGCAGCTCGGCCGGCACCACCCGCGCCTCGCGGTCCCTCAGTAGCGGCAGGAACTTCTCGTGCTTGCGGCTCACCCCGCCGCCGATCACGATCAGCTGCGGCGAGAACAGCATCTCCACCAGGTCCAGGTACTCGTCGACCCGCCCGGCCCACTGCTCCCAGTCCAGCCCGTGCCGCTCCTTGGCGGCCGAGGAGGCCCGGCGCTCGGCGTCCTTGCCGCGCAGTTCCAGGTGGCCCAGCTCGGTGTTGGGCACCAGCGCGCCGTCCACGAAGAGCGCGCTGCCGATGCCGGTGCCGAAGGTGAGGACCAGGACGACCCCCGGCTGCTCCCGGCCCGCGCCGTGCGTCAGCTCGGCGAGCCCGGCCGCGTCCGCGTCGTTGAGGACGGTGGTCGGCAGGTCCAGCGCCTCGCGGAACAGTCCCTCGGCGTCCACGCCGATCCAGCCCTTGTCCACATTGGCCGCGGTCCTGGTCCGGCCGCCGACCACCACGCCGGGGAAGGTCAGCCCGACCGGGCCCCGGTGGTCGAAGGCGCGGACCACCTCGCACACGGCGGCGACCACGGCCTCGGGGGCGGACGGCTGCGGGGTGAGCACCTTGTGCCGCTCCGCGGCGAGCACACCCCGGGCGAGGTCGACCGGTGCGCCCTTGATGCCCGAGCCGCCGATGTCCACGCCGAATACCGCCGTCATCACGTCCGCCCTCCGCCGTGGCCGCGGACCCGCTTGTCCACAGCCTGTGAACAAAACTACGAGAGGGCACCCGCGCCCGCACAGCAGAACCACACGACAGGAAGCCACACGACGCAAGGCCACACGACGGAAGGGCCGGTACCCCCGCGCGGGGGTACCGGCCCTTCCGGAGTGGTCAGAGCTTGCCGGCCGCCTCGGCGCGCAGGTCACGGCGCAGTTCCTTGGGCAGCGAGAAGATCAGGTGCTCCTCGGCGGTCTTGACCGTCTCCACCGTGTCGTAACCGCGCGCGGCCAGGTACTCGAGCACGCCCTCGACCAGGATCTCCGGGACCGAGGCGCCGCTGGTCAGGCCGACGGTGCCGACGCCCTCCAGCCACTCCTCCCGGATCTCCTCGGCGAAGTCCACCAGGTGGGCGGCCTTGGCGCCGTACTCCAGGCCGACCTCGACCAGGCGGACCGAGTTGGAGGAGTTCTTGGAGCCGACCACGATCAGCAGGTCGGTCTCGGGGGCCATCTGCTTGACCGCGACCTGGCGGTTCTGGGTCGCGTAGCAGATGTCGTCGCTGGGCGGGCTGACCAGTGCCGGGAAGCGCTTCTTCAGCTCGCCGACGGTGGCCATGGTCTCGTCCACCGACAGGGTGGTCTGGGACAGCCAGACGACCCGGGACTCGTCCCGGACCTGCACGTTGGCGACGTCCTCGGCGCCGTCCACCAGGTGGATCCGGTCCGGGGCCTCGCCCATGGTGCCGATGACCTCCTCGTGGCCCTCGTGGCCCACCAGCAGGATGTCGAAGCCCTCGTCGGCGAAGCGCACGGCCTCCTTGTGCACCTTGGTGACCAGCGGGCAGGTGGCGTCGACGGTGGCGAGCTTGCCGGCCCGCGCCTCGTCGTGGACGGACGGGGCGACGCCGTGCGCCGAGAAGACCACGATCGAGCCCTCGGGCACCTCCTCCGTCTCGTCGACGAAGATCGCGCCCTTCTTCTCCAGGGTCTGCACCACGTACTTGTTGTGGACGATCTGCTTGCGGACGTAGATGGGCGCCCCGTACTGCTCCAGGGCCTTCTCCACGGCGATCACGGCGCGGTCGACACCCGCGCAGTAGCCCCGGGGGGCGGCGAGCAGGACACGGCGCTGCGCGGTGTTGGACATGGCTCCATCGTACGGGCGGCCGCGGGCGGCGCCTGCCGCGGCCGCGAGCCGCGCCGACGGCGGGCATTTTCCATACCGACCCGCTCATAAGTGATCAAATGTGGTGTTTATGAGCTCTGTGAGCGATCAGGCGACGCCAAGCGGTCTGCGCCGCAGCCTGGGCGTCCGCGATCTGATGGTCTACGGACTGCTGTTCATCGCCCCGATGGCCCCGGTCGGCGTGTTCGGCGTGCTGGACGCCAAGAGCCACGGGGCCGTCGCCACGGTCTACCTGGCCGCGACGGTGGCGATGGGCTTCACCGCCTTCTCGTACGCCCAGATGGTGCGCGCGGTGCCGCAGACCGGCTCGGTGTTCGCCTACGCGCGGGCCGGGCTGGGCGAGGGGCCGGGGTTCATCGCCGGGTGGATGGCGATGCTCGACTACCTGCTGATCCCGGCGGTGGCCTACCTGTTCTCCGGGATCGCGCTGCACTCGCTGGTGCCGGGCGTCTCGCGCTGGCTGTGGACGGCGATCGCGGTCGTGGTGACCACCGCGCTCAACCTGGTCGGGGTGCGGACGGCGGCGGTGGTCGGCTTCGCGGTGCTCGCGATGGAGATCGTGGTGCTGCTGGTGTTCATGGCGGCGGCCGTGGTGGCACTGGTCCAGGACGGCGCCCGGCGCGGCTGGGACACCCCGTTCACAGCCGTCGGCGGCTTCTCGCTGACGGCCGTGATCTCGGCGGTGTCCGTCGCGGTGCTCTCCTACCTGGGCTTCGACGCGATCGCGACCTTCGTCGAGGAGGCGGTCGGCGCCTCGGCGGCAGTGGCCCGCGCGGTGCTCTGGTGCCTGGCACTGGCCGGGGTGCTGTTCGTCGCGCAGACCTACCTGGCGGCGGTGCTGGAGCCGATGGGCCCCCAGCAGCTGGCCGCCGACCCGGCGGCGCAGGGCTCGGCCTTCTACGACACCGTGGAGAGCGGCATCGGGCACTGGCTGCACGTGCTGGTGGCGAGCAGCAAGGCGATCGGCGCGGCCTTCGCGGCCCTGGCCGGGCAGGCCGCGGCCGGGCGGCTGGTCTTCGCGATGGCCCGGGAGGGACGGCTGCCGCGCGTCCTCGGCTCGGTCGACCCGACCAGCGCGGTGCCGCGCCGGGCACTGCTGGCGGCCGCCGTGATCACCATGGCGGCGGCGGTCTGGGCGGCGAACCGGGACGACGGGCTGGACCAGCTGACCTCCGTGGTGAACATGGGCGCGCTGACCGCCTTCGCGCTGCTGCACGCCTCGGTGATCGGCTGGTACACGGTGCGGCACGGCTCGCGGGACCGGCTGCGCCACCTGGTCGTCCCGCTGCTCGGGATCGCGGTGATCGGCGCGGTGGTCTACGAAGCCTCGACCACCGCGCAGCTCGTCGGACTGATCTGGCTGGCGGCCGGCCTGGTGGTGCTGGGCGTCCAGGGTTCCCCGGGACCTGTCGGCGGACGCCGCTAGCCTCGTACGCATGGCCAACACCAGCTCCCCCGAAACCCCGCTCCCGGTCGGCAAGGTCTCCGCGCTGATCGGCGGCTGGATCGACCGGCTCGGCGCGGTGTGGGTGGAGGGGCAGATCACCCAGCTCAGCCGCCGGCCCGGGGCGGGCGTGGTGTTCCTCACCCTGCGCGACCCGCAGGCAGACGTGTCACTCACCGTGACCTGCTTCCGCTCGGTGTTCGACCAGGTCGCGGACGTCGTGCAGGAGGGCGCCCGGGTCGTCGTGCACGCCAAGCCGGAGTGGTACGCGGCGCGCGGGCAGCTGTCGCTGCGCGCCTCGGAGATCCGGCCGGTCGGGCTGGGCGAGCTGCTGGCCCGGCTGGAGCAGCTGAAGCGGCGGCTCGCCGGGGAGGGGCTGTTCGCGGCCGAGCGCAAGAAGCCGCTGCCGTTCCTGCCGCAGTGCGTCGGGCTGGTCACCGGGCGCGGCTCGGCGGCCGAGCGGGACGTGCTGGAGAACGCCCGGCGGCGCTGGCCGGCCGTCCGCTTCGAGGTCCGCAACGTCCCGGTGCAGGGGGTCAGCGCGGTGGAGCGGGTGAGCGCGGCGGTGCGGGAGCTGGACGAGCACCCCGAGGTCGACGTGATCATCGTGGCCCGCGGCGGCGGCAGCGTGGAGGACCTGCTGCCGTTCTCGGACGAGGGGCTGGTGCGGCTGGTCGCGGCCGCCCGGACACCGGTGGTCAGCGCGATCGGGCACGAGCCGGACCAGCCGCTGCTGGACTTCGTCGCCGACCTGCGCGCCTCCACCCCGACCGATGCCGCCAAACGGGTGGTTCCGGACGTCGGCGAGGAGCTGGCCAAGGTCCGCCAGCTGCGCGACCGCGCCCGGCGGCACGTGCTGGCCCGGGTCGAACGCGAGCAGCACGGGCTGGACGGGCTGCGCAGCCGCCCGTCGCTGGCCGCCCCGCACCGAATGCTGGACGGGCGCGGCCAGGAGGTGGAGGGCCTGCTGGAGCGGGCCCGACGCACCCTGCGGCACCGGCTGGACCACGCCCAGAGCGACCTCGGGCACACCCTCGCCCGGGTGGTCGCGCTCTCCCCGGCGGCCACCCTGGAGCGCGGCTACGCGGTGCTCCAGCGGGCGGACGGCGCGGTGGTGACCGACCCGGCGCAGGTCGCGCCCGGTGAGGGGCTGCACGCCCGGGTGGCGGGCGGCGGTTTGAACGTCGTTGCGGCCGAGGCCGCCGGGGCCGAGGAAGGGTAGCGCTGTCCGTCCCACCGCCTACGCTGGCACGCATGGCAGAGCAGCAGGGACAGCAGGAGCAGCAGGACGCGGCGGCGCCGAACCCGGACGACGCGCTGGGCTACGAGCACGCCCGGGACGCGCTGCTGGAGGTCGTCCGGCAGCTGGAGAACGGCGGGACGCCGCTGGAGGAGTCGCTGGCCCTGTGGGAGCGCGGCGAGCAGCTGGCCAAGGTGTGCCAGCGGTGGCTGGACGGCGCCCGCGCCCGGCTGGACGCCGCGCTGGCCGCCGAGGAGGACGGGGCCCCGGGCGACCGGTGAGGAGGACCGCCGGGAGTGACGCGAGTCACATCCACTTGGGGAATCGTTGAATATTCACCTATGTTGGATGGAGTGATCGGCCGCAGCCGGTCACCCCGACGAACCCCCTCCCGCATGAGGTGCAGAAGCATGACCACCGACGCCCTGGTACTCGACGCCGCCGCTCAGGACCTGCTGTTCCGCGACGCCCGCACCGCGAACACCTTCACCGACGAGCCGGTCTCCGAGGAGCAGGTCCAGGCCATCCACGACCTGGTCAAGTACGGTCCGACCGCCTTCAACGGGCAGCCGCTGCGCGTCGTCCTGGTCCGCTCGGCCGAGGGCCGCGAGCGCCTCGTCCGGCACATGGCCGACGGCAACAAGGCCAAGACCTCGACCGCCCCGCTGGTCGCCGTCCTGGCCGCGGACAACGAGTTCCACGAGGAGCTGCCGACCCAGCTCCCGCACTTCCCGCAGGCCAAGGACGTGTTCTTCGCCGAGCGCCCGGTCCGCGAGCAGTCCGCCCGCCTGAACGGCGCCCTGCAGGCCGCCTACTTCATCATCGGCGTGCGCGCCGCCGGCCTGGCCGCCGGCCCGATGACCGGCTTCGACGCCGAGGGCATCAACAAGGAGTTCTTCACCGACGGCGAGCACTCGGTGCTGGCCGTGGTCAACATCGGCAAGCCGGGCGACGAGGCCTGGTTCCCGCGTGCGCCGCGCCTGGAGTACGACCAGGTCGTCACCACGGTCTGACGCGCCGATGCGCGAGGGCCCCGCACCGGTTCGTCCGGTGCGGGGCCCTTCGGCGTTCCTGCGGGCCGGCGCTACTTGAGCGCCTGCGCCAGCTCGGCCAGTTCCTCGTAGGAGGCGGTGCCGGTGAGCAGGGTGGTCCCGGAGCCGGTCTGCGCGGTCAGCGCGCGGGCCTTCTCGCCCTGGACCCGGTCCCAGGTGCGGCCGGCCACGTCGGAGGTGCCGTCCGCCTTGCCGCCGGCGACCTTGTCGGCGACCAGCGAGTCGCGCGGCGCGTCGCTCTGCTCGACCGCCGCGTACTGGCCGGAGGGCGTCACGAAGCCCAGGTGCCAGGCGTTGCCCTTGCCGTTGTTCTGGTCCGCCGGCCGGTAGCTGACCGAGGTGGCCCGCCACTTGTCGGACAGCCCGTCCGGGGAGAGCAGCGGGTAGGGAGCGGCGCGCTTGGCGGTGGCCGCGGCCACCTTGTACTCGACCACGTGCACCCCGTCGCCGTTGGCGTCGTGCGGGAGGAACAGGTACCCGATCCAGACGACGAAACCGACCGCCAGCATCGACAGGACCATGTCCCGTACGGTCTGGCGGCCCCTCATGCCCTTGCTGTCTGCAGCCACCCCCACATGGTGACTCATCCACATTCCGGTGCGGCCACCCGGGGTGCCCACGTACGGGTGAACCAGGACGAACCGGAGCTTTCGCCCCGGCAGCGCGACCCGCGCCACAGACAGTCATCTCGTGGGCAGATACGATCGCAGGACCCTCACCACGGCGTTCGACCAGGCAGTAGTCGGGCGCTTACTGGCCGTCGCGTACAGAGAGGTAACGACGATGACCGCGCAGTACCCGCACCACCTTCCCAGCGCCCTGGAGGTCGCGCCCGAGGCTCCGGACCGGAACCTCGCGCTCGAGCTCGTCCGGGTCACCGAGGCGGCCGCCATGGCCGCCGGCCGGTGGGTCGGCCGTGGCGACAAGAACGGCGCGGACGGCGCGGCCGTCAAGGCCATGCGCACCCTCGTCTCGACCGTCTCGATGAACGGCGTCGTCGTCATCGGCGAGGGCGAGAAGGACGAAGCCCCGATGCTCTACAACGGCGAGCGGGTCGGCGACGGCACCGGCGCCGAGTGCGACGTCGCCGTGGACCCGGTGGACGGCACCACCCTCACCGCCAAGGGCATGAACAACGCCGTGGCCGTGCTGGCGGTGGCCGACCGCGGCACCATGTTCGACCCCAGCGCCGTGTTCTACATGGACAAGCTGGTGGCCGGCCCGGAGGCCGCCGAGTTCGTCGACATCACCGCCCCGGCGGCGGTGAACATCCGCCGGGTCGCCAAGGCCAAGGGCAGCGCCGTCGAGGACGTCACCGTCGTCGTACTCGACCGCCCGCGCCACGACGGCCTGGTCCGGGAGATCCGCGAGGCGGGCGCCCGGATCAAGTTCATCTCCGACGGCGACGTGGCCGGGGCCATCATGGCCGCCCGCGAGGGCACCGGCGTCGACCTGCTGATGGGCATCGGCGGCACCCCGGAGGGCATCATCGCGGCCTGCGCGATGAAGTGCATGGGCGGCGTGATCCAGGGCCGGCTGTGGCCCAAGGACGACGCCGAGCGGCAGAAGGCCCTGGACGCCGGCCACGACCTGGACCGCGTGCTCACCACCGACGACCTGGTCAGCGGCGAGAACGTGTTCTTCGTCGCCACCGGCATCACCGACGGCGAGCTGCTGCGCGGTGTGCACTACCGCTCGGAGACCGCCACCACCAGCTCGCTGGTGATGCGCTCCAAGAGCGGCACGATCCGCGAGATCCACTCCACCCACAAGCTCTCGAAGCTGCGGGCCTACAGCGCGATCGACTTCGACCGCGCCAACTGACGCCCGGCGAACGGCGCATCCTGCGGACAGCAGGCAGCGGCCCCGGCGGAATCCCCTTCCGCCGGGGCCGCGGCACGTCCGGCCCCGGGCCGCCGGGCCCCCGGTGCCCGGTCCCGGGGTCTTCGACCCGCCGTCACCCCGCCATCCGTCACCCGGCTATCCGGCGCCCCGCGGACGCCGTCACCCGGCCCGTCTCGATCAGCTCCGCGTCCCGGCGGCGGCGCCGGGCCAGCACCACCCGCCGCTCGGCGGCCGTCAGCCCGCCCCAGACGCCGTACGGCTCCGGCTGGGCCAGCGCGTGCTCGCGGCACTCCAGCAGCACCGGGCAGCGGGCACAGACCTGCTTGGCCTGCTCCTCACGGGACAACCGGGCCGCCGTCGGCTCCTTGGACGGCGCGAAGAACAGCCCCGCCTCGTCCCGTCGGCACGCCGCACCGGTGTGCCAGGGATTGTCCTCACCCGCGGGGGCACCCGCCGGGCCGCCCGGGGGCTGCGGCTGCGGGCGGACGTCGGGGCGGCGCTCCAGCAGCTGCGCGGCGGCGACTGGCGAGGTGGTGCGGGACTCGATCGGATGCAGCACGGCCGTACTCCTGACGAGGCTCTCGGACACGGGGGAACCCTCGCTCCCCTGCCCGGCTGCGAGCCCCCGCTGTCCAACCCCCCGGAACGGCCGCTCGGCCGCCTCCGGTGCGCAGCCGTGCAAGAAGCGATGTGCGGAAGGAACTACCCCGCCCGGCCGCGATTCATGCACACTGCACGCAATCGACTACGGAGTGCACTGGCCGCAACGTCGAGCGCCCGACCGCGAGTTGATCCACGGCCGGGCGCGGTGCTGGGCAACAGGGGCTAGTCGGTGCCGAGTTGGCGGCGCGCCCACTCTTTGAGCTTCTTGCCCCGGCGCGGCTTGGCGGTGCAACCACCGAACAGCGCAAGGCCCTTGACCCGGACAACCGGAGCGTACGGGTCCGCCGCGGTCTGCTCACGGACGTCGAAACCGCCGAACAGACCGACCCCCGCACCCTGCAGGCTGACGTTCTCCGGCACCCGGACGTCGACCCCGCCGAACATCGCCATGACCACGATCTCCACCTCGGGGGACTCGAAGACGGCGTCGCTCAGGTCGATCTCCACCCCGCCGAACGCGGCGAAGGCCTTCAGGTGCGAACCCACCCGCCAGCGGCCCTTGCGGGACGCACCGCCGAAGATCGCCACCACCGCCGGCGACTCCTGCCGCGCGGGCGGCTGGGGCGTCGCGGCCGCCGCACCCAGCGGCTGCTTCTCGAAGGACAGCGGGCGGGGCGACAGGTCCCGGGTCAGCGGCATCAGGTCGCCGAAGGTCTTGGCACCGTACGCGGCCTCGATGCGCTCCGCGTGCTCGTCCGCGTCCAGGCGGCCCTCGGCGTAGGCGTCCCGCAGCACTTCCGCGATCCGCTCGCGGTCGGCGTCCGAGACACGCATCTCCGCCTCCGCCACCGGCGCGTGCGACGGCTGCGGCGTGGCCTCGGGCCTTGCGTCAGGCTTGAGTTCAGGCTTGCTTTCAGGCGCGGACCCCCGCTTGGGCTCCGGCTCGAGTTCGGACTTGGTCATCGGTACGGGCGCCGGCACCGGCTGCCCCGGATCGTCGTGCGACGGCGAGTTGTCCACGGGCCCAGCCTAGTCGCTCGCACTCCAGCCCGAGTGAGCCCGGTCACGCAAGGCTGACCTGTCCGCATGCCGACTCCGACCGGGTCCTACCCTGGATGGTGCTTCGCCGACGCAGCCGGATCACTGGATAGCTAAGGACCGCCCCGATGGCTCCCACGCCAGACTTCGAGTACAGCGACCTGCTCCCCCTGGGCGCTGACCCGACCCCGTACCGCAAGCTCACCTCCGAAGGTGTCTCCACCTTCGAGGCGGGCGGTCGCACCTTCCTCCAGGTCGAGCCCGAGGCCCTGCGGCTGCTCACGGCCGAGGCGATGCACGACATCTCGCACTACCTGCGCCCGGCCCACCTCGCCCAGCTGCGCCGCATCCTGGACGACCCGGAGGCCAGCCCCAACGACCGCTTCGTCGCGCTCGACCTGCTGAAGAACGTCAACATCTCGGCCGGCGGCATCCTCCCGATGTGCCAGGACACCGGCACCGCGATCGTCATGGGCAAGCGCGGCCAGAACGTGCTCACCCCGGGCAGCGACGAGTCCGCCATCGCGCGCGGCGTGTACGACGCGTACACCAAGCTCAACCTGCGCTACTCCCAGATGGCCCCGGTGACCATGTGGGACGAGAAGAACACCGGCAACAACCTGCCGGCCCAGATCGAGCTGTACGCCACCGACGGCGACGCGTACAAGTTCCTCTTCATGGCCAAGGGCGGCGGCTCCGCCAACAAGTCGTACCTGTACCAGGAGACCAAGGCCATCCTGAACGAGGCGAGCATGCTCTCGTTCCTGGAGCAGAAGATCCGCTCCCTCGGCACCGCGGCCTGCCCGCCGTACCACCTGGCCATCGTGATCGGCGGCACCAGCGCCGAGTTCGCGCTGAAGACCGCCAAGTACGCCTCGGCGCACTACCTCGACAACCTGCCGACCTCCGGCGACGCCAAGACCGGCCACGGCTTCCGCGACCTGGAGCTGGAGCAGAAGGTCACCGAGCTGACCCAGAAGATCGGCATCGGCGCCCAGTTCGGCGGCAAGTACTTCTGCCACGACGTGCGCGTGGTGCGCCTGCCCCGCCACGGCGCCTCGCTGCCGGTCGCCATGGCCGTCTCCTGCTCCGCCGACCGCCAGGCGCTGGGCAAGATCACCGCCGAGGGCGTCTTCCTGGAGCAGCTGGAGACCGACCCGGCGAAGTACCTGCCGGACACCACCGACGAGCACCTCGACGACGACGTGGTGCGCGTCGACCTCGACCAGCCGATGTCCGCGATCCGCGCCGAGCTCTCCAAGTACCCGGTGAAGACCCGCCTCTCGCTCACCGGCACCCTGGTCGTCGCCCGCGACATCGCCCACGCCAAGATCAAGGAGCGCCTGGACGCCGGCGAGGGCATGCCCAAGTACCTGCAGGACCACCCGGTCTACTACGCGGGCCCGGCCAAGACCCCCGAGGGCTACGCCTCCGGCTCCTTCGGCCCGACCACGGCCGGCCGGATGGACTCCTACGTCGACCAGTTCCAGGCGGCCGGCGGCTCCATGGTCATGCTCGCCAAGGGCAACCGCAGCAAGCAGGTCACCGACGCCTGCGCCCAGCACGGCGGCTTCTACCTCGGCTCCATCGGCGGCCCCGCGGCCCGCCTCGCCCAGGACTGCATCAAGAAGGTCGAGGTGCTGGAGTACGCCGAGCTCGGCATGGAGGCCGTCTGGCGCATCGAGGTCGAGGACTTCCCCGCGTTCATCGTGGTGGACGACAAGGGCAACGACTTCTTCCGCGAGACCACCGAGGGCCCGCTGATCACCAACCTCCGCGTCCGCTCCAAGGAGTAGCCACACCCGGTTCCACCCACCGCCCCGGTCGCACCCACCGCGACCGGGGCGGTTTTCGTGTGGCTGTCGCGTGGCACCCGGTACTGACAACTCGCGCACAGGCTGGTGTACCGCGCCGACGAGAAGGAAGTGAAGATCCTCAAGGCTCGCTACCACTACGGGTGACAGGCACCGACCGGTCCGGCGCCGCTCAGGCGTCGAAGTCGTATTCCAGGACGTAGGAGGCGGCGTCCAGGATCATCTCGTTGAGTTCGACGACCTGGCCCTCGTCGGCGAAGGCGGTGCGGCAGATCAGGATCACCGGGGTGCCGGCGGACAGTTCCAGGCGGGTGGCCTCCTCCCCGCTGGGCATCCGGGAGCGGACCTCCTCGCGGAAGTGCACGGGCTTGGCGCCGATCTCGGCCAGCCGGGCGTAGGTGCCGCCCGGGCCGGTGTCCTCGCGGGTGATGGGGGTGCCGGCGACCAGGACGGCGGGCAGGTAGGAGGTGGAGAGCAGCACCGGCTTGCCGTCCAGGACGAAGCGGCGGTGCCGTACGCACATAGGGGCGCCCGGGTCCACCCCGAGCACCCGGGCCACGTGTTCGAGCGCGCCCTGCTCGGCAACGGACACCTGGTCGACCACCAGGGACCGGTTGTCGATGTCCGCCGACCATATCGACCGGCCGGACCCCCACTGCCCCTGCGCCAGCCGCTGGATGCCGCGCCGGCGCAGCGGCCGGAAGTCCCGGACGAACACCCCGGCGCCGCGGCGCGCCTCGGCGATGCCCTCGCTCTGCAGCACGCCCAGCGCCTGGCGGGCGGTCATCCGGGCCACGCCGTACTCGTCCATGAGGTCGTTCTCGCCGGGCAGGCGGTCGCCGGCGCGGTAGAGGCCGGTGTCGATGGCCGCCTTCAGCGCTTCGGCGATCCGCTGGTACTTGGGCTGCTTGTCGCCTCTGCTGCCGGTCATCACCGCTCCCTCTGCCTCGGACAAATCGTAGGCGCGCCCGCGGCCGCTAGTAAGGAGATACGACCGTTGACATCTCTAGAGATATTAGCTTCTCTAGAGATGTCGGCCAGTCGCCTTCCGGAGCGAGGAGCACAGCGGTGAGCATCCGACAGCGCAACGCCTCGGCCTACCGACCGAACGCGGGTGAACTCGTCCTCGACCGGAGGACCGGACGCACCGGCATCTACATGGACACCATCGGCGGCGAGCACTACCTGCGCCCCGAGGGCGGCGGCCGCGAATGGACCGCCGAACCGAACCACGTCTCGCCCGTTCCCGGACCCCGCGATTCCGCCTGAATGAGTTCGGCCTCGGTAATTCCGGCGAAATCCGTGCGAACGGCTACATTCCGGACCCTGCTATCCCCCCGGTGAATCCGGAATTCCGGAACGCCCCGCGCACGCCGCCGGGCACGTTACGGATAACGCCGGTCACCATGTGTGTACCGGGGGCGGGAATCCGCCACCGGCGCACCAGCACACGAACTGGCGTGCACATAACCGACAGCGCCCCCGCGCCCGGACGGGGGCACGGGGGCACTCGGCCGGAACGGCTTACGGGTGGCCGCCGACGACGTTCTCCGGAACACGCTTCTTGCCCGGCGCGCCAGTGTCCGATGCGGTGGGCTCCACCACGTACTCGGCCTCGTCACCGAACGCGCCGTTCTCGAAGTCGGCCTTCTGCGCGTCGGTCGGCCCGGTGTACTCGGTGGGGTTCGAGACCGCAGCCACCGCGCCCTCGACAGCCTTGCCCGCTTCCACAGCGGCAGCCGGGGCCTCGGTCTTCGCCGCGGTCTCGGGCGCCGACGCCGCCGGGGTCTCGCTCTGGTCGTTGGCCATGGGGCGGCCACCTTTCCGTCATCAAATGTGATCAGCCCGACCTCCGTGGCGCGGGCGCGCGGACAGTATCGTAGGGTTGATTAAATGTCCGATAAACATCGTGTGGCTTGCGCCGCCGTCCGGCAGAGTCGGGCCTCCGCCTAAGCTGAAGCACCGCGGCGGACCGCCGAGCGCCCTTTCACGGAATCGACACCACAGGCCATCGGGGGACTTCATGGAGTTTCGGGAGACGCCGCAGACCTCTGCGCTGCGCTTCCAAGTCCTCGGTCCGGTCCAGGCCTGGCTCGACGGCAAGCCCCTCTCCCTCGGCTCCCCCCAGCAACAGGCCGTTCTGACCACCCTTCTGCTGCACTCCGGACGCCCGGTCACCACACAGGGCCTGGTCGACGCGCTCTGGGGCGAGCGGCCCCCCACCCAGGCGGTGGCCGCGCTCCGCACCTACGTCTCCCGCCTGCGCTCCGTCATCGAGCCCCGGCGCGAGGTGCGCCGACCCGCCGAGCTGCTGGTCTCGGTCGCCGACGGCTACGCGCTGCGCATCCCGGGCGAGTCCCTCGACCTGGCGGTCTTCGAACGGCTCTCCGCCGAGGCCGCGGCCGCCCGGACCGCCGGCGACCAGCACGAGGCGCACCGGCTGCTGGTCCAGGCACTGGACCTGTTCAGCGGCCGTCCGCTCACCGGCATCCCCGGCCCCTACGCCGACGCCCAACGGCTGCGGCTCGCCGAGCGCCAGGTGGCCGCCGCCGAGGAGCTGTGCGCCGCTGCCCTCGACGTCGGCCTGCACGCCGAGATCGTCGGCGAGCTCAACAGCCTGACGGCCGAGTACCCGCTGCGCGAACGCCTGCGCGAGCTGCTGATGCTGGCCCTGTACCGCTGCGGACGTCAGGCCGAGGCGCTCGGCGTCTACACCGACACCCGCAAGCTCCTGATCGAGGAGCTCGGAGTCGAACCCGGCACCGGCCTGTCCGCGATGCACAATCGCATCCTCGCCGCCGACCCGGCGCTCGCCCTCCCGGCCGCGGCTGCCATCGCCGCCCGCGAGGACGGCCCGGCCGCACCCCCGGCACCGGCCCAACTCCCGGCCGACGTCTCGGACTTCAGCGGACGTTCGGAGCTGGTGGGCGACCTCTCGACAGTCCTGATGAGCGCCACCGGCCAGGCCGTGGTGGTCACCTCGCTGGCCGGTATCGGCGGTGTCGGGAAGACCACGCTGGCGGTGCACGTCGCCCACCGCGTCCGCGCCGAGTTCCCGGACGGTCAGCTGTACGTCGACCTGCGCGGAGCCGGTGCCTCCCCGGCCGACCCGGTGGTCGTCCTGGGCGACTTCCTGCACGCGCTCGGCGTCACCGAGAACCCGGACTCGCTCGAACAGCGCGCCGCCCTGTACCGCTCGCTGCTCGCCAACCGGCGGATGCTCATCCTGCTCGACAACGCGCGCGACGCCGAACAGATCCAGCCCCTCATCCCCGGCGTCTCCGGCTGCGCCGTGCTCGCCACCAGCCGGTCCCGGCTGGCCGGCATCCCCGGCGCGCAGCTGTTCGACGTCGAGGAGCTGACCCCGGCCGAGGCGTTGGCGCTGTTCTCGGCCATCGTCGGCGAGCAACGGGTCGCCGCCGAGCCGGAAGCCGCCATGAAGGTGGTCACCGCCTGCGGCTTCCTGCCGCTGGCCGTCCGCATCGCCGCCGCCCGGCTGGCCAGCCGCCCGCGCTGGAGCGTCTCCGACCTGGCCAGTCGGTTAGCCGACCAGCGACGCCGGTTGGACGAACTCCAGCTCGGCAACCTCGCCGTGGAGACCACCATCGGCCTCGGCTACGGACAGCTGTCCGTGGACGAGGCCCGCGCCTTTCGGCTCCTCGCCCTGATCGACTCCCCCGACATCCCGCTGGCGGCCGCCGCGGCGTTGCTCGGCGTGGACGAGTACACCGCCGAGGACCTCGCCGAGGCGCTGGTCGAGGCGAACATGCTGGAGTGCTTCACCCCCGGCCGCTACCGCTACCACGACCTGCTCCGGCTCTACGCGCAGCGGCAGAACGAACGGATCGGGGACGCAGGGGAGCAGGAGCGGGCGGTGCTGCGGCTGCTCGACCTGCTGATCCCGACCGTACGCAACGCGGCCCTGGTCATCGAGCCTGACGACGCACTGCCCGAACTGCTGACCGCCCCCTCCTCGCCGGGACTCGACCTGCCGACGAGTCAAGCCGCCCAGGACTGGCTCGGCACCGAAGGGGCCCTACTGCTCAGCGCCGTCGAGGCCGCCGCGAGCGGTCCCGGTGCCCTGCAGCGTGCCGCCGTCGACCTGTTGAACTACCTGTTCAGCATCGACCCGGACCCGACCCGTGGACCGCGCGCGGTCCGGGTCCTGGAGGCCATCGGCGAGGACGCGCAGCACCGTGGCGACTCGGCCGGCATCGCCCGGGTGTACTTCGCCCTGGGCACCCTGCAGTCCGTCACCAGTGATTTCCAGGGCTCCGAGCAGTCCTTCCGCCGGAGCCTGGACCACCAGGCGCCGAACGAGCCGACCGTCCTACTCCTGGCCACGGCCAACATGCTGGGCGTGATCCTGAGCGTGGGCAACCGCCCGGCCGAGGCACTGCCCTTCCTGGAGCAGGCCCGGGCCACCAGCCAGGCCGTCGGCGCACCGAAGGCCGAAGCGCGGATCGTCAGCAACATGGCCCGGGTGCAGCACCGGCTCGGCATGACCGAGACGGCGATCAAGTCCGCCGGCGACGGTGTCGCCGCCGCTCGGGCGTCGAAGAACGGCCCGCTGCTCGCCCAGACCCTCTACCAGCTCGGCGTGGTGCTCTCCACCGCCGAAGCCATCCCCCACCTGCGCGAGGCCCACCGGCTCTACCAGTCCCAGCGCAATCCCCTCTGGGAGGGCTACGCGCTGGCCCGGCTCGCCTCGGCCCTGCTCGCCTCCGCGCAGCACACCGAGGCCGCCGAGGCGGCCGGCGAATCGCTCGCGATCGGGCAGGCGATGGACTCCGCCTTCTGCCAGGGCCTGGCCAACGCCGCGCTGGGCGAGGCGTTGCTGGCCCTGGCCCAACCCGCGCGCGGGCTCGCGTGCCTCCAGGAGGCACATGTGATCTTCACGCGGCTCGGTGTGCCCGAGGCCTCCCCCGTGGCGGACCTCATCGCCCGACAGCACACCGAGCCCTTCTCTCCCCCCGCGCCGTAAGGCCTCCGTTCCCCCACGGAGAACCTCCCCCGTTCCGCGCGTCGGCGCTCCCGCAGCCCCCCGGCTGCGGGAGCGCCCTCAACGCTTCCCCGGCGCTGGACTCCAGTGTGCGCCGGACCGATTGACGTTCGATAAACGCCCGATTGTCGGCCTGCGGTCCGGAGAAACCGCAGGTCAGCGCGGCCACCCCGGCGCGTCATGCGGCGTGCGGGGCCCCGCGCACCACCCCGACCCGCACCGTCGTGCTTCCGCAAGCCCGGCCGCATCGACCCAAGTATGACGAGTTGGCCGGAAAGGGACCCCACGGCGCAGTGATCACGCATATTCTCAGATGCCAGTACGCACACGAGTGTCCGCCGGAAGCACACCGGGGTGCAGTCCGTCTGCGTGCTGCGGGGAGCGTGACACACCGCCACCGGCAGCGGCCCGCGAGGCCGCCGAGGAGCCGACCGGAGGCCACGGGTGGAAGGGTGCCTCTCAACGTGACGACCGGACAGATATCCGACGCGTTCCCCGTCGGCGAGGACGCGGGGGGCGACGAGCCCGAGGTACGGCGACGGCGCGCGGCCCGGGCCCTGCAGGCGGTCGCCTTCGACACCATCGGCGCGGGGTACGGCGAGGCCTTCCCCGCGAAGGACGGGCAGCTGGCCTGCGGCCGGCGGCTGCTCGCCGGGCTCGAACCCGGTGCCCGGGTGCTGGACGTGGGTTGCGGCACCGGCGAGCCGACCGTCCGCCAGCTGACCGGGGCCGGACTGCGGGTGACCGCCGTGGACCTCTCCGACGTGATGCTCGCCCTCGCCCGGCAGGCGGCGTTCCCCGGCGCATTCCCACCGGTGTTCCATCGGATCGACCTGTACGATCTGGCCACCGAGCGCGCCGACCGGGTCTGGAACGCGCCCGCACTCGGCCCGGACGGCCACGGCACCTTCGCCGCCGTCACCGCGTTCTTCTCCCTGATCCTGCTGCCGCAGGACGAGATCCCGACCGTGCTCCGGCGGCTGCGCGAACTCCTGTGGCCGGGCGGACTGCTGGCGCTCGGTATGGTCGAGGCGGACCTGGATCACGTTCCGCTTCCGTTCCTTGGCAGAGAGCTGCGGATCAGTGGGTATCTGAGGGAGGATCTGGAACGGGTTCTGGTCGCGGCCGGCTTCGCCGTCGAGGAGTGCTCGGGGCATCCGTACGCGCCGGCCAGTACCTCGCTGCCGCCGGAGGAACAGCTGTTCCTGTGCTGTCGACGCGTCGGCTGATCGACCGACCGGCCCAGCACACCCACCGACCACACCGAATCCAGGACAGGCAGCCGTGCGCGACCAGCTCAAGACCGAGGCGGAGCAGCCGCCCGCCGTCCCGGGCCAGCGCCGCCAGGTCCCGGTCCGGGGGCAGGCCCCGGCGAAGCCGCCGTCCGCGCGGCCGGAGCGCGCCGACGTGGCGGACCGCCTCGCGTACCTCGATTCGGCGACCCGGCGGATCAACACCGCCCTCGACCTGGCCGCGACGCTGCGCAACATCGGCCGGGTACTGGTCCCGACGCTGGCCGACGCCGCCGTGGTCCACCTGCGCGACCCGCTGCCCAACGTCGAGCGCGAACCCGGTTTTCCGGAGGAGTTGCGGATCCACCACAGCACCGGCACCCGGATCGGCCGCCGCGGCCGCCCGGGCGGCTTCGACGACCGGCGCCGCTCCCGCTACGGCGCCCGCTCGACCGCCGACAGCGGCCCGGCCACCCCGGTGACCCGCGGCGGGGCGCTCGCGCACGCCCTGCTGAGCCGCCGTCCCGCCGAAGTGGCCGTCCTCGGCACGCCCGGCGCCGAGCGCACCGAGGTGCTGCTGCGCGAGCTGTACGGCACCCGCGGGGTGGCCCGGCTGGCCGCGGGCACCTCCGTCCTCGCCCTGCCGCTACGCGGCCGCAAGGCCGTCCTCGGGCTGCTGGTGCTGATCCGCCGTCCTCCTGAACGCACCGGCCGCCCGGCTTTCGACGCCGCGGACACGGCGACCGCGACGCACCTCGCCACCCAGGCCGGGCTGGCCGTGGACACCGCCCTGCGGTACGCCCGCGAGTGGGAGATAGCCAACGAACTCCAGCGCAGCATGCTGCCGTTGCGCCTGCCGCAGCCGCACGGCGTCCGGCTCGCCCAGCGCTACCTGCCCGGCGAGCGCGGCGCGCAGGTCGGCGGCGACTGGTACGACGCCGTCCCGCTGCCCGGCAACCGGGTCGCCCTGATCGTCGGCGACGTGATGGGCCACTCGCTCACCTCGGCCGCCATCATGGGCCAACTGCGCACCAGCGCCCAGACCTTGGCCGCCCTCGACCTGCCGCCGCACGAGGTGCTCTACCACCTGGACGAGCAGGCCCAGCGGCTCGGCCGCGAACAGCACCTGGCCACCTGCGTGTACGCGGTCTACGACCCGATCGCCAACCGGGTGGTGCTGGCCAACGCCGGACACGTCCCGCCGGTGCTGGTCCGCCCGGACGGGACCGCCGAGCTGGTGGAGCTGGACTCCGGGGCGCCGATCGGGGTCGGCGGGGTGGACTTCAACTCGGTCGAACTGCCCGCGCCGCCCGGCTCGGCCCTGCTGCTGTTCACCGACGGCCTGGTGGAGACCCGCAGCCGCCCGATCAGCGACGGCCTGGAGGTGCTGCGCGCCCGGATCGCCGCCGCCCGCTGGCAGTCCCCCGAGCAGCTGTGCCAGGAGGCGCTGCGGATCCTGCCGCCCGGCGACCGCGGCGACGACATCGCCCTGCTCGGCGCCTGCTTCGACGGCATCCCGGCCGGGGACGTCGCGCACTGGTACCTGCAGCCGCGCAACGAGACGCCGGGCCGGGCCCGCCGGCTGGTCGCGCACACCCTGCGCCGCTGGGGGCTGGACGAGCTCAGCGAGGCGACCGAGCTGATGGTCAGCGAGCTGGTGACCAACGCCGTCCAGCACGCGACCCGGCCGGTCACCCTGAGCCTGGTGCGCACCACCCGGCTGCGGTGCGAGGTCGGCGACGACAGCCCGCTGCTGCCGCGCCCCCGCCGTGCCGGGCCGGACGACGAACGCGGGCGCGGCCTGCAGATAGTGGCCCGGTGCGCGGACCGCTGGGGCGCGACCCGGCTGGGCACCGGCAAGGTGGTCTGGTTCGAGCAGCGGCTGCCGCAGCCGTAGGCGCCCCGAACCGGGGTGTCAGACCCCGGCCGGCTCCTTCCCCGGCTCCTTCGCCGGCTGCTCCGCCAGCCGCGCGATCAGCTGCTCGCCCTCCATGTCCACCTTCGGCACGACCTTCTCCAGCGGCTTCGGGAACCACCAGGCGGCCTTGCCGAACAGCGCCATCGCGGCCGGCACCAGCGCCATCCGCACCACGAAGGCGTCCACCAGGACGCCCACCGCGAGGGCGAAGCCGATCGGCTGGACGATCGGGTCGTGGCCGAAGACGAAGGCGCCGAACACCGAGATCATGATCAGCGCGGCCGCCGTCACCACCCGGGCGCCGCCCTTGACCCCGCCCACGACCGCCTCGCGCGGCGCCGTGCCGTGGACGTGCTGCTCCTTCATCCCGGAGACCAGGAACAGCTCGTAGTCCATCGCCAGCCCGAACAGCACCCCGATCAGCAGGATCGGCACGAAGCTGACCACCGGACCGACCTTCGGCACGTCGATCAGGCCGTCCAGCCAGCCCCACTGGTAGACCGCGACCACCGCGCCGAGCGAGGCCCCGATGCTGAGCAGGAAGCCCAGCACCGCCTTGAGCGGCACGAGCACCGAGCGGAAGGCCAGGGCGAGCAGCGCCAGCGCGATGCCGACGATCACCGCGACGAACGGTGGCAGGGCCTGGCCGAGTTTGGCGGAGACGTCGATGTTGGCGGCGGTGGTGCCGGTGACGGCGATGTCCGCGCCGGTGGCGGCCTTCAACTCGGCGCGCTGGTCGCGGATCTCGTTGACCAGCGCCCTGGTGTCCTCGTGGTCCGGGCCGGTCCGCGGGATGACGGGCACCAGGGCGGTCCGGCCGCTCCGGTCGACCTGTGGCGGCAGCAGCGTCTGAACGCCCTTCAGGGTCTGCAGCCTGCCCGCCACCTCCTGCACCGCCTGCTCGGGCCGCGGCGCCCCGTTGGCGTCCACGACCACCACGAGCGGCGCGTTGAAGCCCGGCCCGAAGCCGCCGCTGACCAGGTCGTACGCCGTGCGGGCGTCCGTCCCGACGGCTTGCGAGCCGCCGCCCGGCAGGCCGAGGTTCAGGCTCGCCGCGGGCACCGCCATGGCGCCCAGCCCGGCCAGGCCGACGAGCAGGACGGGCAGCGGGCGGCGGACCACGAAGCGGGCCCAGCGCTCGCCCATGGTGGTCCTGCCGGTGGTGTGCAGGGCCCGCTTCCAGACGGGCAGCCGGTCGATCGCGCGGCCGACGAAGCCCAGCACGGCGGGCAGCAGCGTGATCGCGACCAGGACGGCCACCACGACGGCCCCGGAGGCGGCCAGGCCCATCACGGTGAGGAACGGGACGCCCGCGACGGCGAGTCCGGCGAGCGCGACGACCACGGTCAGGCCGGCGAAGACGACGGCGCTGCCGGCGGTCGCGGTGGCACGGGCGGCGGCCTCCTCCGGCTCCAGTCCCTCGTCCAGGTGGCGGCGGTGGCGGAACAGGATGAACAGCGCGTAGTCGATGCCGACCGCGAGGCCGACCATCAGGGCGAGCACCGGCGCGGTGGTGATGATCCGGAACGAGCCGGTGAGCGCCAGCAGTCCGGCCATCGCCACGCCGACGCCGACCAGCGCGGTCAGCAGCGGCAGCCCGGCCGCGACCAGCGTGCCCAGGGTGATCACCAGCACCGCCCCGGCGACCACCAGGCCGATCGACTCGGAGCCGCCTTCGATCTGGGCGAACCTGTTGAACGCGTCGCCGCCGAAGGCCACCTCCAGCCCGGCGGCGCGGGCCGGTTCGGCGGCGGCCTTGACCGCGTCGCGCTGCCGGTCGGTGACGTCGGCGAGCTTGCGGTCGAAGGAGACCAGGGCGATCGCGACCCGCCGGTCCGGCGAGACGGCGCCGGTGGCGTACGGGTCGGGCACCGTGGCCACGCCGGGGACGTGGGCGATCCGGCCGACGGCCGCGCCGATCGCCTCGGCCGCCTCGGGCGTGGTGGCGCCGCCGGGTGCCGGGGCGGCGAAGACGACCTGGGCGGAGCCGTGGCCCTGCGCCGGGAAGGTGTCCTTGATCCGGTCCAGGGTGCTCTGCGCCTCGGTGCCGGGCACCGTGAACTCGTCGCTGGTCTTGCCGGCGAAGGCGCCGGCGGCCCCGCCGATCGCGATCAGGACGGCGATCCAGACGGCCAGGACGGCGCGCCGGCGCCGGAAGCAGAAGCGGCCCAGTCGGTACAGGTACGTGGCCATGGGCGGTCCCTCGGGTCGGTCAGGGCAGGTCGCGTTCCACCGTACGCTCAAGTTTGTCGGGTGACAAAGTCGGCCGACAGGAGCGAGTGACAGGATTGCTCGACACAGTTGCTCGACCGTGGCGATACCCTGGCCCAATGGCTCATGTCCCCGCCTCCGAACGCCGCCCGCAGCTGGTCCAGGCCGCCATCGACCTGATGGCCCGGGAGGGGATCGCCGCCGGCAGCACCCGGGCGATCGCGGCCGAGCTGGGCGTGGCACAGGCGACGGTGCACTACACCTTCGGCACCAAGAAGGACCTCTACCGGGCCGTCATCGAGCAGCTGACCGCCGAGTTCATCGGCTCCGTCCGCGCCGCCTCCCCGGGCGACGGCCCCTTCGGCGAGCAGGTCGGGGCACTGGTCCACGCCCTGTGGGAGAGCTCCACCGGCGAGGACGGGCGCTGCATGCTGCTGAGCGAGTTCGCGGCGCTGGCGATGCGCGACCCCGACCTGCAGGAGATCATGCGGGCCCTGCAGTACGAGACCGAGGGCACCGCGGTCGAGATGATCACCGCGCTCGCCGAGGCACACGGCCTGCGGCTCCCCGTGCCCGCCGAGGAGATCGCCGTCCACTTCCTGACCGGCTTCCACGGCCTGACCGACCGTTACCTGTCGCTGCGCGCCCCCGGCGAGCAGCCCGGCCCGGACACCCTGCGGGCGCTGGACCTGCTGGTGGCCACCACGGTCGGGCTCTGCCTGGGCACGCCCGCCCGCTAGGAGACGATCCGGACCGGCAGTTCGGCCAGCACCTCGCGCAGCGCGGCCGCGAAGCGCCCGTACTCGGCGCCGCGGGCCGAGCCCGGGCGGACGGCCAGCCCGATCCGGCGGCCGGGCGCCGGGGCGGCGAAGCGGACGGCGGCCAGCCGGTCGGCGCGACCGGCCTCGACGTCCAGCGCGGTGGCGGGCAGCAGGGTCACCCCGAGGCCGCCGGCGACGAGCTGGACCAGGGTGGACAGACCGGCCGCGCGGGTGGTCGAGCCCGCCGGGTCCGCGCCGACCTCACGGCAGATGTCCAGCGCCTGGTCGCGCAGGCAGTGACCCTCCTCCAGCAGCAGCACGTCCAGGTCGAGCAGGACGTCGCGGGGGACGTCGATCCGCCCGGCGAGCGGGTGGCCGGGCGGGGTGATCAGGACGAAGTCCTCGTCGAACAGCGGGATGTCCAGGGTCGGCGAGGTGCCGCCGGCCGGCAGCGCGAGCAGCAGGACGTCCAGGCGCCCGGCGGCCAGGCCCTCCAGCAGCGACGGGGTGCGTTCCTCGTGGACGTGAAGTTCCAGCTCGGGGAAGCGATCGCGGACCAGCCGCAGCACGATGGGCAGCAGGTAGGGCGCGACGGTCGGGATGACGCCCAGGTGCAGCGGCCCGGTGAACGGGCGGCGGGCGGCCTCGACCTCCTCGGTGAGGACCTGCAGCGAGGCGAGCACCCGGCGGGCGTGCTGGTGCACGCGTTCCCCCAGCGGGGTGATAATCACCCTGCGTGTCGTACGCTCGACCAACTGCGCGCCCAGCGACTCCTCCAGCGCCGCGACCGCCCCGGACAGCGCCGGCTGGCTGGTCCCGGTCGCGGCGGCGGCCTCCCGGAAGTGCCGGTGCTCGGCCACCGCGACGAAGGCCCGCAGCTGGGCGATGGTCGGGCTGCGGGGACTGCGGGCCGTGGCGCTCGTCACAGTCGGGTCGGCCTTGGCGGCGGCGCCCCGCCGGGAGCCCGGCCGCGACGTGGGGGATTCGGTACTGATAACAATCTCCGATCAGACACATCCAGTGTAGCTATTTCTCCGATCAGTCCACGATGTGGAATTGTGATGCGTGTCCGGAATCCGGACAAAGCTCCCCTCATCTCACTTCAGGAGAAGCGAACGTGCTCACGATCGGTGACAAGTTCCCCGAGTTCGACCTCAAGGCCTGTGTCGACCTGGACGCCGCGAACGCCTTCGCTGACATCAACCACAAGTCCTACGAGGGCAAGTGGAAGGTCGTCTTCTTCTGGCCGATGGACTTCACCTTCGTCTGTCCGACCGAGATCGCCGCGTTCGGCAAGCTGAACGAGGAGTTCGCCGACCGCGACGCCCAGATCCTCGGCGTCTCCGGCGACTCCGAGTTCGTGCACCACGCCTGGCGCAAGGACCACAAGGACCTGCGCGACCTGCCCTTCCCGATGCTGGCCGACGTCAAGCACGACCTGATGCGCGACTGCGGCGTCGAGGGCGAGGACGGCACCGCCCAGCGCGCCGTCTTCATCGTCGACCCGAACAACGAGATCCAGTTCGTCATGGTGACCGCCGGTTCCGTCGGCCGTAACCCCAAGGAGGTCCTGCGGGTGCTGGACGCCCTGCAGACCGACGAGCTGTGCCCGTGCAACTGGACCAAGGGCGAGGACACCCTCGACGCCCAGGCCCTGCTGGCGGGCTGATCCATGGCCCTCGACGACCTGAAGGCCGCCCTCCCGGACTACGCCAAGGACCTCAAGCTCAACCTGGGCTCGGTCATCGGCAACTCCGACCTCCCCGCCCAGCAGCTCTGGGGCACCGTGCTGTCCTGCGCGATGGCCACCCGCAGCCCCGGTCTGCTGCGCGCGCTGGAGCCCGAGGCCAAGGCCAACCTCTCCCCCGAGGCGTACACCGCCGCCAAGGGCGCGGCCGCGATCATGGGGATGAACAACGTCTACTACCGGACGCTGCACCTGCTCTCCGACAAGGAGTACAGCACGATGCGGGCCGGTCTGCGGATGAACATCATCGGCACCCCGGGCGTCGAGAAGGTCGACTTCGAGCTCTGGTGCTTCGCCGTCTCGGCCATCAACGGCTGCGGCCAGTGCCTCGACTCGCACGAGGCCGTCCTGCGCAAGGCCGGCGTCGAGCGTGAGGTCGTCCAGGCCTCGATGAAGATCGCCGCCGTCCTGCAGGCCGTGGCCGGCGTCCTCG
Organism: Kitasatospora sp. NPDC033851; assembly: GCF_055576085.1. NCBI lineage: Bacteria > Bacillati > Actinomycetota > Actinomycetes > Kitasatosporales > Streptomycetaceae > Kitasatospora > Kitasatospora sp. NPDC033851. The sequence continues at coordinate 567,995 of NZ_JBVIRL010000002.1, forward strand.
ACTCCGAGGCCGCCCTCGCCGCCGTCACCGCCTGACCCACCCGGCACCCCGCGCGGGCCCCTCCCGGACACCACGTCCGCGAGGGGCCCGCCGCCGTTTCCGGCCCTCCGGCGCCGAGGCGCGCTCAGTCCGTGGCGGGCCGGGCCGGCTGGGCGGGTGGGGCCGAGTGGGCGGCGGCGGTGTGCTGGGCGGCTTCGCGGGCGGCGGCGGCTTCGCGGGCGGCTTCGAGGGCGGTGAAGACGGCCTGGCCGGCCTCGTTGCGGCGGCGCAAGTGGGTGATCACGGTATTGGTGACGGCGATCAGCGGGACGGCGACGACCGCGCCGCCGATGCCACCGATGATGCCGCCCGCCGCGACGCCGAGGACCACGCCCAGCGGGTGCACCCGGACCGCCCGGCCGAGGATCAGCGGCTGCAGGATGTGGCTCTCCACCTGCATCACCGCGATCAGCACCACCAGCACCATCAGCGCCGTCCACGGCCCCTGGGTGACCAGGGCGATCAGCACCGCGACGGTGCCGGTGACCAGCGCGCCGACCAGCGGGACGAAGGCGCCCAGGAAGATGATCACGGCCAGCGGCGTGGCCAGCGGCACGCCCAGCAGTTCGATGCCGGTGCCGATGCAGACCGCATCGATGAAGGCCACACAGACGGTGCCGCGCACGTAGGCGGTGAGCGTCGCCCAGGCCTTCGGGCCGGCGCCGGCCATCGCGAAGCGGGAGTGCCGGGGCAGCCCGCGCAGCGCCCAGTTCCAGATCCGCTCGCCGTCGTAGAGGAGGAAGAAGGTGGTGAAGAAGGTCATCAGCAGCGCGGTCAGCACCTCGACGGCGATCTGCGCGCCGGTGATCGAGGCCGAGGTGAGCTGATCGGTATTGGTGGTGATCGCCTTGGTGATCTGGTCGGCGAAGTCCTTGATCTGCTGCTGGGTCAGGTGCAGCGGCCCGGTGATCAGCCAGTCCCGGAGCTGGTTGACGCCGTCTTTGACCTGCGCGGTGACGTCCGGCAGGTTGGTGCTCACCTGCCAGACCACGAACCAGCCGACCAGTCCGATCCCGGCCAGACCGCTCAGGAACACCCCGCCCGCCGCCAGCGAGCGCGGCGCCCCGCGCCGGCGCAGCCAGGAGACCGAGGGCTCCAGCAGCGCGGCGATCAGCAGCGAGGCGAGCACCGAGAAGGCGACCAGCCGCAGCATGTCGACCACGTAGAAGACGACGTAGAGCGCGGCGCCGAGCAGCAGCAGCCGCCAGGTCGACTCGGCGGCCACCCGCAGCCCCCACGGCACCGCCTCGGCGGGGGTGGCGGGCCGGCCGGGGTGGTACTCGCGGCCGAGGCCCGCGTGCGCGGCGGGTGCGGCCGGGGCCGGGGTGGCGGGCGCGGGGGCCGCGGCGACCGCGGCGCCCGTCGGCCCCGCCGGCGGCGGGGCGGGATCGGTCCGGGGCACCGGCACCGGGCCGGGCGCCTCGACGACGGCGGGCCCGTGCCCTTCGGTGAGTGCAGGTCCCGCGGCGAGTGCAGGTCCCTCGGCGAGCGCGGGGACGGCGAGTTCATGCGGGTCCGCCGCCATCGCGGCGCGTCGGCGCCGTTCGATCACGGCGGCCGCGCTCGCCACCACGGCCATGCCCTTGGCCACGGCCTTGAAGGCCTTTCCGCCCCGCGCCATCCTCGCTACCACCGATCCCCTGCCCGGTCCGCCGTGCCCGGCGGTACGCCGCGGTCCTGCCGCGGCCGTCAAGGGATGACGCTACCCGGCGAGGGTGCGGCGAGTCCGGCCGCCGGTGGGTTCGACTCGAACACCTCACCCCGAGAACATGGACAAATCGCCCTGTTCCAGGTGGTTTCGGACCCATTTCGCTGGGGAGGAGTCGGGACAAGACCCGACGAGACCCGGAGGCCACACCTCCGGAGGGCAGCCGACAGCCAACCGCCGGCGGACCGGCCGGTGCGGGAAGCAACCAGGACCCCTTCCCGCGCCCCGCGTCCGCACCCAGGACCGCACCGCCCGAGAGCGCACTGGTCAGCGCAGCCCGGGCGGCGCGGTTCGCCTTTTCCCGGCCCGGCCGAACGTCGACACCCCCGGAACCGGCGCCCCGGAACCGGCGCCCCGAAAAGCGACGGCCCCCGGTCGCCCGCCCGGGAAGGGCGAGCGGCCGGGGGCCGTACGGAGTGCGCCGCCGGAGCGGCTGCCGCTCCTAGTACCAGTTGTGGGCCTGCCAGAACGACCAGGCGCCGCAGGGGCTGCCGTAGCGGCTGTTCATGTAGCTGAGGCCCCACTTGATCTGGGTGGCCGGGTTGGTGCGCCAGTCGGCACCGGCCGAGGCCATCTTGGTGCCGGGCAGCGCCTGGACCAGGCCGTACGCACCGGAGCTCTTGTTGGTCGCGGTGTAGTCCCAGCCGCTCTCGCGCTTCACGATCTGGCTGAAGCACTGGAACTGGGCGTCGTCGCCGACGATCTGCCGGGCCACGTCCTGGACCGAGCCGGGGCTGACCGAGACCGGGGGGGGCGTGCTGTCGTCGACGGCGGTCATCGCCGACCGGGCCTTCGACCGGTTCGCGGCCTCGGCGGCCTTGCGCTGGTCGTCGGCGGCCTTGGCGGCCTTGTCCGCGTCGGCCTTGGCCTGGGCGTCGGCCTTTGCCTGGGCGTCCGCGGCGGCCTGCTGGCGCGCGGCCTCCTCGGCGGCCTTCTGCTCCGCAGCGACCTTGGCAGCCGCGTCGGCGGAGGCCTGCTGGGCGGATGCCTGCTGGCCGATGTTGTCACTGATGGTCTGCGCCTGGGCGCCAGAGGGGACTTCGGCAAGCAGGGTCGCACCGGCGACGTCGACCGTCTGCATGGTCTTGCCCTCGCTGCCCGAGGCCATGCCCACGACGGCACCGACAGCGGTGACGGCGGTGGCGGAGGCCACAGCAACTCCCCGGACCGAGATCCGAGTCACATGGATTCCTTCCAGCATCGCCCACGCGTGACCGTGCGGACGCAACATGCCCCTTGGCACGGACCTCCGCACGGTGCTCTGGTCACGGGAGGTGCTGGCCCGGCGTCCGGCCGAGGTGAGGCGACCGGGCGTTGGAATCGGGCGGCGTACGGCTCATCGGTCTTCAATTGTGTGTCCACCGACCGGAGTTGGTGGACGTTCCGGGGCCTGACTCCCGGAGTCCGGAAGCCCTGCCGCGCCGTACGCGGGGCCTGACAGAACCCTCACCATGCCGCACCGGGTGCGGTCGACGCAATTCCCGTCCGCGTGGCGCATGTCACATTCACCGCCCCGGAGTTTTCCGGACGGAAAGCACTCGATGTGATGAAACGGATGGGGCCCGCTCCGTCAGGAGCGAGCCCCAGGGCGCAAGTTGACCCTATTGTCCGACTATGTCCCGATCAGGGACGGATCACGGGTTGATGTCCTCCAGCATCTCCGTGACCAGCGCCGCGATCGGCGAACGCTCCGAGCGCGTGAGCGTGATGTGCGCGAAGAGCGGATGCCCCTTCAGCTTCTCGACCACCGCCACCACACCGTCGTACCGGCCCACCCGCAGGTTGTCCCGCTGCGCCACGTCGTGGGTGAGCACCACCCGCGACCCCTGGCCGATCCGGGACAGCACCGTCAGCAGGACGTTGCGCTCCAGCGACTGCGCCTCGTCCACGATCACGAACGCGTCGTGCAGCGAGCGCCCCCGGATGTGGGTCAGCGGCAGCACCTCCAGCATCCCGCGGGAGATGACCTCCTCGATCACGTCCGGGGTGGTGACGGCGGAGAGGGTGTCGAAGACCGCCTGCGCCCAGGGGCCCATCTTGTCCGCCTCGGAGCCCGGCAGGTAGCCGAGTTCCTGGCCGCCGACCGCGTACAGCGGCCGGAAGACCATCACCTTGCGATGCTGCCCCCGCTCCAGCACCGCTTCCAGACCCGCGCACAGCGCCAGCGCCGACTTTCCGGTACCGGCCCGGCCGCCCATCGAGACGATGCCGATGTCCGGGTCGAGCAGCAGGTCCAGCGCCACCCGCTGCTCGGCGCTGCGCCCGCGCAGCCCGAACGCCTCGCGCTCCCCGCGCACCAGCCGGACCCGGCCGTCACCGGTGACCCGGCCGAGCGCGCGGCCACGTTCCGAGGTGAGCACCAGCCCGGTGTGGACGGGCAGTTCGGCGGCCCCGTCGAGGTCCACCGCGGCCTCGTGGCCGGCCGCGAACATCGAGTCGACCTGGTCGGCCGGAACGTGCAGCTCGGACATGCCCGTCCAGCCGGAGGTGATCGCCAGCTCGGCCCGGTACTCCTCGGCGAGCAGGCCCACCGAGCTGGCCTTGATCCGCAGCGGCAGGTCCTTGGAGACGACGGTGACGTCGTAGCCCTCGGCCTGCAGGTTGCGGGCGACCGCCAGGATCCTGGTGTCCGCCTCGCCGCCGCCGGCGCGGTACCCGGCCGGCAGTATCGAGACGTCGGAGTGGTTGAGCTCGACCCTGATGCTGCCGCCGAGCTCGCCGACCGGGATCGGCTCGTCGAGCCGGCCGTGGCGGATGCGGTAGTCGTCGAGCAACCGCAGTGCCTGGCGGGCGAAGTAGCCCAGCTCCGGGTGGTGCCGCTTGGCCTCCAGCTCGGTGACGACCACCACCGGAAGGACGACCTCGTGCTCCTCGAAGCGGGTCATGGCGAGCGGGTCCGCCAGGAGCACGCTGGTGTCGAGAACGTACGTGCGCCGGTCTGGTGTCCGGCGGCTCTTGGAACTGACCACTAGGCCTCCAGAGCGGATGACCCTGCGTCATCCGCGGCAAGCCGGTCCCCGCTGCCCCGGTGGCCTCGGAACCGGACTGACTGGAGTATTCCCAGGCGGGGGGCGGTGCATTCACGCCCCCGGCGAACTGACGGATCATTGCCGGTGAACGTTTGGCCTCGTGTGGCAGCCGGGTAGGCCAGCCCTACGGCGGTCACTTCGCCCTGGGGCCGGCGAGCGGGGCCCCTTCCCCACGGGCCCGTGGGGCCGGGACTACAGACCCATCCGCCGGTTGCGCTGCTCGAACGCCCGCAGGGCGCGCAGGAAGTCGACCTTGCGGAAGGCCGGCCAGTACGCCTCGCAGAAGTAGAACTCGCTGTGCGCGCTCTGCCAGAGCAGGAAACCGGACAACCGCTGCTCGCCCGAGGTACGGATGATCAGGTCCGGGTCGGGCTGGTTGCGGGTGTAGAGGTGCTCGGAGATGTGCTCGACGGTCAGGATCTCGGCCAGTTCCTCGATCGAGGTGCCGCGCCCGGCCTGCTCCTGGAGCAGCGAGCGGACGGCGTCGGCGATCTCGTGCCGGCCGCCGTAGCCGACCGCGACGTTGACCGTGATGCCGTCGATGTCGGCGGTCTCGTCGGCGGCGCGCTTGAGCACGTCGGCGGTGTGCTGCGGGAGCAGGTCCAGCGCGCCGACCGGGTGGACCTTCCAGCGGCGGGCGGCGGCGAGGCCGGTGACGGCGTCCTCGATGATGCCGAGCAGCGGGACCAGCTCGTCGGCCGGGCGGTCCAGGTTGTCGGTGGAGAGCATCCAGAGGGTGACGACCTTGACGTGGGTCTCGTCGCACCAGCCGAGGAACTCGGTGATCTTGTCGGCGCCGCGCTGGTGTCCGTACGCGGTGGAGCCGCCGGTGGCCTTGGCCCAGCGGCGGTTGCCGTCCAGGATCACGCCGATGTGGTGCGGGGTGCGCGCGAGGTGGACCTCGACCCGGCGGCCGTAGAGCCCGTACATCCCGCCCAGCAGGGTGCGCAGCCCCGGCGTCCGTTCGGCGACATCGCGCAGACCCATGGTTCCCGGACCCCTCCGTGCTCGTTCAGCTGGTGCGTCACCGCCCCGGCGCAGCCTACTCCGGCACGCAGGCACACGGTAAAGCCGCAGGTAGCGGTCTGGTCACGGTCCTGTACGAAGTCTGTCGCGACGGGCGCGTCGCGGGACGCGAGGGGGCGTACGAGGGCCGCCCGGGAGCCGTTCGGGAGTGGTGCGGCAGCCATGCGGAAGCCGGGGCGGTGCGGACACGGAACGGTCTCCGGATCCTTAACGGAACCGTAAGCCGTCCGTCCGATGCTTGACGACCAGCAATGGTCTAGTCCAGCTTGTGACCCGGGACGGAACGACCCTCCTCCGGTCCCCTCCCCCAGGCTCACTTCGGACCTCCCCTCCCCCACACGCGGCCGCCGCGACCCCCACCGCGGCGGCCGCTCCTCCCCCAGGAGCGCCACCCCATGGCCCGTACGCTGAACCAGCCCTCGCACAAGCGCCGGCGCAGCCCCCTCCCGGCCGTCGCGGCCGGTGCCACCGCCCTCGCCCTGGCCGGCGGCGGCCTCGCCCTCTTCGCCGGCGGTGCCAGCGCGGCGGTCGGAAACCTGGTCACCAACGGCGGCTTCGACGGCGGGCTGGGCGGCTGGAGCTGCACCGGCGCCGCGACCGCCGTCTCCTCGCCGGCCCACTCCGGCACCGGCGCGCTGCAGGCCACCCCGGGCGCCGGCGACACCGCCGAGTGCACCCAGACCGTCAGCGTGCTGCCCAACACCAGCTACACGCTGAGCGCCTGGGTCCAGGGCCCGTACGTCTACCTCGGCGCGCGCGGCACCGGCGGCACCGACCCGTCCGCCTGGTCGAACCAGAACAGCTGGAACCAGCTGTCCACCACCTTCACCACCGGGGCGAACGCCACCAGCGTCACCGTCTACCTGCACGGCTGGTACGGGCAGAGCGCCTACCTCGCCGACGACGTCGCGCTGATCGGCCCCGGCGGCACCGGCACCCCGTCGCCGACCGCGTCCCCGACCGCCACGCCGACCGCGACGGCCACCGCCTCCCCCACGGCCACCGCCACGCCCACCCGGACGGCGACCCCGACCCCCACCGCCACGCCCACCCCCACCGCCACGGCAACCGGCACCACCCCGCCGGCCACCGGCCTGCCGGCGCACGCGGTCACCGGCTACTGGCAGAACTTCGACAACAACTCGACCCCGCAGCGCCTGAGCGACGTCCAGAACGCGTACGACATCATCGCGGTCTCCTTCGCCGACGCCGTGCCGACCCGGACCGGCGCGATCAGCTTCACCCTGGACCCGGGCCTGTCCAAGGCGCTCGGCGGCTACACGGACGCCCAGTTCCGCGCCGACATCAAGGCCAAGCAGGCGGCCGGCAAGAAGGTCGTCCTCTCCATCGGCGGCCAGAACGGCGCGATCACCGTCGGGGATGCCACCGCCGGCGCCGACTTCGCCAACAGCGCCTACGCGATCATCGAGGACTACGGCTTCGACGGCATCGACGTCGACCTGGAGAACGGCGTCCAGGCCGGCCCGCTCGGCGACGCCCTGCACGCCCTGCAGGCCAAGGTCGGCGCCGGCTTCGTCCTGACCATGGCACCCGAGACCATCGGGATGTACAGCACCTCCGGCGCCTACTTCCAGCTGGCGCTGAAGACCAAGGACATCCTCACCGTCGTCAACACCCAGTTCTACAACTCGGGTGGCATGAACGGCTGCGACGGCAAGGTCTACAACCAGGGCACCGTCGACTTCATCACCTCCCAGGTCTGCACCCACATCCAGGGCGGTCTGCGGCCGGACCAGGTCGGCGTCGGCGTCCCGGCCTCGAGCAAGGCGGCGGGCGGCGGCTACGTCCCGCCGACCGTGGTGAACAACGCGCTGGACTGCCTGGCCACCGGCAACAACTGCGGCAGCTTCGTGCCGCCGGCCAAGTGGCCGACCATCCGCGGCGCGATGACCTGGTCGACCAACTGGGACGCCGCCAACGGCAACGCGTTCTCCGACGCGGTCGGCCCGTTCGTCCACAAGATGCCGTAAGGACTCACCTTCCCCGGCGCGCCGCTCCTTGAGGGTGGGGCCCGCGTGCCGGCGGCGGGGCCCGTCGTACCACTCCGGTACGGCGGGCCCTGCCGCGTCCGCCGACGCTCGGAAGGGCTACCCGGCCAGCACCGCCGTGAGCGCGCCGAGCAGCAGGAACGGGCCCACCGGGACGTCGAGTCCGCGCACCGGGCGCCGGCGGACCAGGGCGGCGACGGCCCGCAGCACCGCCCAGAGACCGGCCAGCACCACCGCGGCGACCATCCCGCCGAGCGCCACCGACCAGCCGTACCAGCCGAGCAGTCCACCCAGCGTGAACCCGAGCGGGGAGTCCCCGGGCCCCAACGCCCGGGCCCAGACGGCCAGTTCGAGCACCGCGCCGACCGTCAGCGCCACCAGCAGACAGCGCAGCAGCACCCCCGTGCGCCCCTCGGCCAGCGCCGCCACCACCAGCAGCGCGGCCACCCCGCCGAGCAGCGGCAGGGTCAGCCGGTACGGCAGCCGGCGCACCCGCGCGTCGACGAAACCGAGCGCCACCCCGAGCGCGGCCGCCCAGCCCAGCGCCGCGGCCACCGGCCCGTGCGCCGCGTACGCCACCGCGACGGCGACCGCCGCCGCGACCGACTCCACCGACCACGGGCCCGCGCCCAGCCGCTCCCGGCAGCCCGGGCAGCGCCCGGTCGGCGGCAGCAGGCGCGCCGCTCGCCCGCAGGTCGGGCACGCCTCACGCCACGGTTCGCCCTCCGGCACCGCGAACCGGGCGACCAGCCCGCGCAGCGGCGGAGCCGCCAGGAGACCGACCAGCACCGCCGCGACCACGACCGGCACCACCGGCGCACCCCCTCCTCGATCGACGCACCGGCCCCATCCTCCCGCGCCGAGCGGGGTGCCGTCCGGCGGGCGGTCCGGTCCGCCGTCCGCCGGCGTCTGTCGCCGTCCGATGTGCCGTCCGTCTCGTTCCGGGGCACGACCCGCCCGCGTTCCTCGCGTACGGGAGCATTCCGGACACCGCGCTCCCCCTTTGGAAGGCCCGCCGAGGCCCCCGCCTGCCGATCCAAGGAGCCCCTACCGAGCCCTCCGGGGCACCTTCCCGGAGAGCCGCCGCAGGGGTCGTCCGTACCCCTAAAGTAGGCAGGCATGCAGGTCATCCAGTCCAGCAAGCTCGCCAATGTCTGCTACGACATCCGTGGCCCGGTGCTCGACGAGGCGATGCGGCTGGAGGAACAGGGCCACCGCATCCTCAAGCTCAACACCGGCAACCCGGCCGCCTTCGGCTTCGAGGCGCCCCCGGAGATCCTCCAGGACATCCTGCGCAACCTCGCGAACGCGCACGGGTACGGCGACTCCAAGGGCCTGCTCTCCGCCCGCCGCGCGGTGGTCATGCACTACGAGGACCGCGGGCTGCACGGACTCTCCGTCGACGACGTCTTCCTCGGCAACGGCGTCTCCGAGCTGATCCAGCTGGCCATGACCGCGCTGCTGGACGACGGCGACGAGGTGCTCGTCCCGGCGCCGGACTACCCGCTGTGGACCGCCTCGGTCTCGCTGGCCGGCGGCACCGCCGTGCACTACCGCTGCGACGAGCAGTCCGAGTGGTACCCGGACCTCGCCGACATCGAGGCCAAGGTCACCGACCGGACCAGGGCCATCGTGGTGATCAACCCGAACAACCCGACCGGCGCGGTCTACCCGCGCGAGGTGCTGGACGGCATCGTCGAGATCGCCCGTCGGCACGACCTGGTGGTCTACGCGGACGAGATCTACGACAAGATCCTCTACGACGACGTCGAGCACATCCCGCTGGCCACCCTGGCCCCGGACCTCTTCTGCGTCACCTTCAACGGCCTGTCCAAGGCCTACCGCGTCGCGGGCTTCCGCTCCGGCTGGATGGTGCTGTCCGGCGACCGGTCCCGGGCCCGCAGCTACATCGAGGGCCTCACCGTGCTCGCCTCGATGCGGCTGTGCGCCAACATGCCCGCCCAGCACGCGGTGGCCGCCGCGCTCGGCGGCCGGCAGTCGGTCCGCGACCTGGTGCTGCCCGGCGGACGCCTGCTCGCCTCGCGCGACGCCGCGTACGAGCTGCTGAACCAGATCCCCGGCGTCAGCTGCGTCAAGCCCAAGGGCGCCCTGTACGCGTTCCCCCGGCTGGACCCGAAGGTCCACAAGATCAAGGACGACGCCCAGATGGTCCTCGACCTGCTGCGCTCCCAGCGCATCCTGCTGGTCCAGGGCACCGGCTTCAACTGGCCCGAGCCGGACCATTTCCGGGTGGTCACCCTGCCCCGCCCCGAGGAGATCACCGACGCCGTGACCCGCATCGGCGACTTCCTCAGCGGCTACGCCCAGCCTTGACCTCTCCTTTAACCACGGACCACCGGGCGGACCATATGATTCCCGCGCGTCGGCGGCCCGGGTTCCTCTCCGGGCCGTAGGGGGGACGGGCCGGTCGGCAGTGTGCCGGGGCCCGGGCCGACGCGGACACCGGAGCGCTCAACCGCCCGGAAGGCTCCGCTCCCCTGCCCCCACTCCTCCGCAAGGGACCGGTCCGTCTTGACCATCCGCATTCCGCTCACCCGTGCCCGCGCCGCCGCGGCCGTCTCCGTCGCCGCCATCGCGTTGACCACCGCCCTGCCGGCCACGCCGGCCTCGGCCCTCGGTGGCCTGCAGATTCCGAAGGCCAGCCCGTTCGTCAACTCCAACAGCGGCAAGTGCCTGGAGATCGCCGACTGGCGCACCGACAACGGCGCCCCGGCCCGCCAGTGGGACTGCACCGGCGGCACCAACCAGCTCTTCGACATGATCCAGGCGCCCGGCAAGGCCGCGTACTTCCTGCGCAACCGGAACTCGGGCAAGTGCCTGGAGATCGCCGACTGGAGCACCGAGGACGGCGCCCCGGCCCGCCAGTGGGACTGCACCGGCGGCGACAACCAGGCCTGGGAGCTGGGCAGTGCCGGCGAGGTCCGGACCGGCCCGAAGGAGGTCGGCCTGATCAACTGGAACTCCATGTGCTACCTGGAGGTCGCCGACTACCGCCTGGACAACGGCGCGCCGGTCCGGCAGTGGCGTGGCGGCCTGGGCTGGAACAAGTACTGGACCATCGTCAACGCCAAGGCGCTCTGATCCTGGTCCTGCTCTGACGGGCCCGGCGCGGATCGGCGCCCGGGCCCGGACAGCACTACGGCCGGAGTCCCGGTCCGGACGATCTCCTTGGTCGGGGAAAGATCGTCCGGAGGAACTCCGGCCGTCCTGTCGCATCGGCGGGCGCGCGGTTCGTGCCGCGCGCCCACCTCTCGCTCGGTTGAGGCTCAGGCTCAGCCGAGGCGCGCGACGAGGTTCCGGTACTCGTCCCACAGCTCCTTCGGGGTGTGGTCGCCGAAGGTCTCCAGGTGGGCCGGCACGAGGGCGGCCTCCTGGCGCCAGATGTCGGCGTCCACGGTGAAGAGCAGGTCGAGGTCGTCCTGGGTCAGCTTCAGGTCGCCGAGGTCGAAGCCCTCGACGGTCGGCAGCACGCCGATCGGGGTCTCGACACCCTCGCCGGTGCCCTCCAGGCGCTCGACGATCCACTTGAGCACGCGGCTGTTCTCGCCGTAGCCGGGCCACACGAAGGCGCCCTCGGCGTTCTTGCGGAACCAGTTGACGTAGTAGATCTTCGGCAGCTTGGCGGCGTCCGCCTGGGCGCCGACCTTCAGCCAGTGGGCGAAGTAGTCACCCATGTTGTAGCCGCAGAACGGCAGCATCGCGAACGGGTCGCGGCGCAGCTCGCCGACGGTGCCCTCGGCGGCGGCGGTCTTCTCGGAGGCGATGTTGGCGCCGAGGAAGACGCCGTGCTGCCAGTCGAAGGACTCGGTCACCAGCGGGACGGCGGTGGCGCGGCGGCCGCCGAACAGGATCGCCGAGATCGGCACGCCCGCCGGGTCCTCCCACTCGGGGGCGATGGTCGGGCACTGCGCGGCCGGGACGGCGAAGCGGGCGTTCGGGTGGGCGGCCGGGGTGCCGGACTCGGGGGTCCAGTCGTTGCCGCGCCAGTCGGTCAGGTGCGCCGGGGGCTCCTCGGTGAGGCCCTCCCACCACACGTCGCCGTCGTCGGTGAGGGCGACGTTGGTGAAGACGGTGTTGCCCCAGAGGGTCTCGATGGCGTTGGCGTTGGTGTCCACGCCGGTGCCGGGGGCGACGCCGAAGAAGCCGGCCTCGGGGTTGATGGCGTAGAGGCGGCCGTCGGCGCCGAAGCGCATCCAGGCGATGTCGTCGCCGATCGTCTCGACCTTCCAGCCCGGGACGGTCGGCTGGAGCATGGCCAGGTTGGTCTTGCCGCAGGCCGACGGGAAGGCGGCCGCGACGTACTTGGCCTCGCCGTTCGGCGGGGTGAGCTTCAGGATGAGCATGTGCTCGGCCAGCCAGCCCTCGTCACGGGCCATGGTCGAGGCGATGCGCAGCGCGTAGCACTTCTTGCCGAGCAGGGCGTTGCCGCCGTAGCCCGAGCCGAAGGACCAGATCTCCTTGGTCTCCGGGAAGTGCGAGATGTACTTGGTGCTGTTGCACGGCCACGCCACGTCGGCCTCGCCCTCGGCGAGCGGGGCGCCGACGGTGTGCACGGCCTTGACGAAGTCGCCGTCCTCGCCGAGCTGGTCCAGCACGGCCCGGCCCATGCGGGTCATCACGCGCATCGACACGGCAACGTAGGCGGAGTCGGTGATCTCGACGCCGTACGCGGCCAGCGGGGAGCCGACCGGGCCCATCGAGAAGGGCACGACGTACATCGTGCGGCCCTTCATCGCGCCGCGGAACAGGCCCTGCTCGCCCTGGAAGACGGCCCGCATCTCGGCGGGGGCCTTCCAGTTGTTGGTCGGTCCGGCGTCCTTCTCCTGCTCGGAGCAGATGTAGGTGCGGTCCTCCACGCGCGCGACGTCGGTCGGGTCCGAGGCGGCGTAGTAGGAGTTGGGGCGCTTCTCCTCGTCGAGCTTCTTGAAGGTGCCCTGCGCCACCAGCAGGTCCGCGAGGCGGTGGTACTCGTCCTCGGAACCGTCGCACCACTCGATGCGGTCCGGCTGGGTGAGCTCGGCGATCTCGCTCACCCAAGCCAGCAGCTGCTTGTGGTGGGTGGGCGCGGATGCGCTGAGAGCAGAGATCTCGTACGACACGATCGCTCCGTTTCACGCCATCTCGGCGAAGAGACGGCGTTGCGGGGGTCTGAGGGTGCTTGCAGCGTAGCTCCGGGCTCAAGGCCGGAACGCCCCGAAGCGTCGAAATTGACGCATCTTTTACTACTGTAAGTACGGTTACCCATCGGTAACAGGTCGCTCACGTCCCGGACGGAGTGCGCGGGACCACACTCCAAATACTCCAAAACGTCCAAGAGTGATGATCGCCACTTCCTACGCGCGAGTAACCTACGGATCCGTAGGTCGCCGGTAACATGCTGTCCATGACTGCTGCTGCGCTCGCTGAGAGCCTCGCGGAGGGCCCTGCCGAGAACAGGGAGAGCAAGCCCAAGTGGCGCGGCTGGCTGCACGCCGCGATGTTCCCCGCCACGGTGGCCGCCGGGATCGTGCTGATCTGCCTGGCCGACTCCACGCCCGCCAAGATCGCCTGCGCGATCTACTCGGTCAGCGCCTGGCTGCTGTTCGGGGTCAGCGCGGTGTACCACCGCTTCAACTGGGGACCGCGCGGCGACGCCGTGCTGCGCCGGCTGGACCACGCGAACATCTTCCTGATCATCGCGGGCACCTACACGCCGTTCACGATGCTGCTGCTCAAGGGCGCGAACCAGCAACTGCTGCTCTGGGCGGTCTGGGGCGGCGCGCTCGCCGGGATCGCGTTCCGGGTGTTCTGGGTCGGCGCGCCGCGCTGGCTGTACACGCCGGTGTACCTCGCGCTGGGCTGGGCCGCCGCGTTCTTCCTGCCGGACTTCCTGCACACCGGCGGGGTCGCCGTCCTGGTGCTGATGATCGTCGGCGGGGTGCTCTACAGCATCGGCGGCGTGGTGTACGGGCTCAAGCGGCCCAACCCCTCACCGCGCTGGTTCGGCTTCCACGAGGTGTTCCACGCCTTCACCCTCGGGGCGTTCATCGTGCAGTACGTCGGCGTCTCACTGGTGGCGTACAGCACGGCCGGCTGAACCCGGCGCACCCCGACGGGCGGTCGAACGGTCCACGGACCGGGCGGCCGCCCGTTCGGCCGTCCAGGGCCGCTCGTACGGCGCCCGGCCCTGCGGGCGGCGCGCGTACGGCTGGCGGTCGGCCGCGCCGGACTCCGGCCGGGGGCCGGGTTCCTGGTGCTCGTGACTCTCGTGCTGCCCGTGCTCCGCCGGGTGCCCCTGGGCTCCCGCGCGCGTCGGCGCTGACGACTCCGACGCCGACGACTCCCGCGCCATCGGCTCCGGCCGAACCGTCCGGGCCGAGCGGCCGCGCGACTGCCGGGCGTCCAGTGCCTCCCGGGCCCGGCGGCAGCGCTCGCAGTGCGCGGCGTCCGGGATGCCGCGGCGCGGGCGGTGCCGGACCGGGGAGGGCCGACCGTGCTGGGCGCGCCAGCGACGGCCGACGTAGACCATGAGCAGCACGGTCTCGATCCCGGCGACCCCCAGGACCAACAGGGCCCCGTTGATCAGATAGGCCGCGACCACGGCCAGCGCGGAGGCCACCACCACCGCCGCACCCCACACCTGGGCGCTCGCCTGCTTGTCGTCCGTGTCGGCCACTTCGGCTCCCCTTTCCCCGGTGCCGGGCTCGTGGTCGGCGCCTGCCGCCCCACCCCTTCTCCGCTCTCGGCACGCGTCGGCCAGCACTGACCGATTGCCACATGGTATCTACCGTCAGTCACTCCCGACTGCCCACGGGGGGCGAACGACAGATCAACGTTGCGTCAATTCCTTGTGTGGAAGCAGCACTTACAGGACGCATCACAGAGCGTTACAGTGCGGTGACAGCATCATCATATTGACGGTGACCATCTTTTGAGAGTTACTGTCATTTGAGAGAAACTGCCGACAGAGGGTCCTGGAGGTCACCGTGCCCGCCGCCCCGCCCAGTCCCGCCACCGCCACCGCCACCGCCCCGGCCGTCGCCACCGCCGACCGGCGCCGCCGGCTCGCCCTGATCGCCGTCGCCCTGAGCGTCCTGGTGATCAGCTTCGACATGACGATCCTCAACGTCGCCCTGCCCACGCTCGCCTCGCAGCTGCGGGCCACCACCGGCCAGCAGCAGTGGATCATCGACGCCTACACCGTGGTCTTCGCCGCCGTGATGCTCCCGGCCGGACTGCTCGGCGACCGGTTCGGCCGCCGCCGCACACTCACCGCCGGCCTCGCGCTGTTCGGCCTCGCCTCCGCCGTCGGGATGCTCACCGACTCCCCCACCACCCTGATCGCCGCCCGCGCCGGCATGGGCCTGGCCGGCGCGCTGGTCATGCCGATGTCCCTGGCGGTGATCCCCGTCCTCTTCCCACCCGCCGAACAGCGCCGGGCCACCGCGGTCCTGGCCGCCGCGCTCTCCGCGGGCGCCCCGCTCGGGCCGCTGATCGGCGGCTTCCTCCTCCAGCACTTCTGGTGGGGCTCGGTCTTCGCGATCAACATCCCGCTGACCGTGACCGGCATCGTCGCCTGCGTCCTGCTGCTCCCCGAGAGCCGCAACCCCGCCGCGCCCCGGATCGACCTGCTCGCCACCGTGCTCGCCGCCGCCGGACTGGGTGCGCTCACCTACGGCATCATCGAAGGCTCCGAACGCGGCTGGGCCGACCCGCTGGTGACCGGCACGCTGGCCGGCTCGGTGCTCGCCCTCACCGTCCTGGTGCTGCGCAGCCGTCGCCGGCCCGAGCCGATGCTCGACCTCGCCCTGCTCGCCGACCGGACCTTCCGCTGGTCCTCCGTCGCGGCCACCCTGATCTCGTTCGTCCTGTTCGGCGCCTTCTTCGTGCTGCCGCTCTACTTCCAGAGCGTGCTCGGCACCGACGCCCTCGGCAGCGGCCTGCGGCTGATGCCGATGATGCTCGGACTGATGGTGGCCGCCAAGCTCACCGACCCGCTGGTCACTCGGATCGGCGCCCGGACAGTGATCACCCTCGGCCTGGCCCTGCTCGCCGCCGCCCTGCTGTTCGGCAGCCGCACCGGCGCCGGGGACGGCTACGGACGGGCCGCGCTCTGGCTCGGCGTGCTCGGGATCGGGATGGGCCTGTCGCTGATCACCGCCCAGGCCTGCGCCCTGGTCACGCTGCCGCCGGCCCGCGCCGGAGTCGGCTCCGGACTTCTGCAGACCCTGCGGCAGGTCGGCGGCGCGCTCGGCATCGCCGTCTTCGGCAGTCTGCTGTCCGGGGCGTACCGGAACGCGCTGGACACCGGCGGCCTGCCGGCCGAGGCGGCGCACCGGGCCGGAGAGTCGGTGGTCGCCGCCGACGCCGTCGCCCGGGCCGGGGGCGGGCCCGCGCTCAGCGCCTCCGCGCACGCGGCGTACGTGCACGGGATGGGGGTGGTGCTGCTGCTCGCCGGGCTGGTCGCGGTGCTCTCGGCGGTGCTGGTAGCGGCCCGGATGCCCACGGAGCCCGCTGCCGCCACCTCGGCCGACACCGGAGATCACGGATAATCGGACGCATGACTCGCCAGCAACCGACCGCGGCCCTCCCGGACGCCCCGACCAACCCGGTCCAGGCGCTACTGGAGGCGCCGCTGTCGCTGCGCGAGCGCAAGAAGCTGAAGACCCGCCAGAGCATCCGCCGTGAGGCCTACCGGCTGTTCTCCGAGCAGGGCTACGAGAACACCACGGTGGAGCAGATCTCCGCCGCCGCCGAGGTCTCGCCGTCCACCTTCTTCCGGTACTTCGCCACCAAGGAGGACCTGGTCCTCTCCGACGAGTACGACCCGGCGGTGATCGCCGCCCTGCTGGAGCGGCCCGTCGACGAACCCTTCCTCACCTCCTGCCGGGAAGCCATGATCGGCCTGATCCGCGAGCTGCTCCAGCACGAGCGCGACGAGCTGTACACCCGGATGCGGCTGGTCACCGAGGTCCCCGCGCTGCGGGCCGGACTGCACCGGAGCAGCAACAACCCGCAGGTGCTGTTCCTCACCGTGCTCACCCGGCGGGCCGGCGTCGAGGAGCCCACGTACGAGATGCGGGTCACCTCCGCCGCCATCGCCGCCGCCACCGCCGAAGCCCTGCTGCAGTGGGCCGCCGGCGGGGGCCGGGAGGACATCGCGGACCTGGTCGACCGCACCTTCGCGATGCTGGAGAGCGGCTTCGCCGGAGTGTGAGCGGTCGCGGTAACCGGGGTGTGAGCGGTCGCGGTAAGAGGGGACAGGCAGCGGGGCCCGGGCCGCTCGGCCGGGCCCCGCTCCCCCTCACCCGCGGCGGACGCCCGTCCTCCGCCGCAGGACGGCGCCCGCGCCCGCCAGCGCGGTGGCGCCGAGGGCCGCGACCGCCGTCACGGCCGGCAGCGCCGCGCCGCCGCCCGTAGCCGACTCCGCCGCCGGTTCCGGCGCGGCCACCTGCTGCACGGCGGCGTCCGCGGCGTCGGCAGCGGCGCCGGCTGCGGCGTCCGCCTGGTAGCCGCCGCCCCTGCCCGCCCGGTCGTACGCCGAGCCGGGCAGCTTGTCCCCGTACCGCTGGTGGACCAGCTGCTGGTACGCGGCCAGCGTCACCCCGTCCGCGCCCACCGAGCGCCGGGCCTCGTCGTCCAGCGGCAGCACCCGGCCGTCGCGCAGCACGTACCAGGCGTTGACCTGCGGCTCGCGGAAGGCGGTGCCGCCGCCGCTCGCCGCCTTCGCCGCGTAGTCGCTCTCGTCGCCGCCCGAGGCGATGTTCACCACCCGCCAGGCCTCGCCCTGCCGGACCGTCCAGACCGAGGCGGTCTGCCCGTCCGCCGCGACCACCTTGCTGGCGGTGAACTCGGCCTTCGCCACCGGTGCGCCCGGGGTGCCGGCCACGAAGCCGGCGTCCAGGACGTACACCGGCACGGTGTCGCCGGCCAGCCGCGGCGCGGACGCGCTCGCCTCCCGCGCCTCCTCGGCGGCACCGAGGGTCAGCTGCTGGGTCGGCGGGACGCCCTTGCGGGCGAAGAAGTGGCCGACCTTGTCGAGGACGGCCGGGTCCAGGACCGCGCTGCGGGCCTGGTCGAGCTCGGCGGCGGGCACCGGCGCTGGGGCCGGGGCGGCCGACCCGGGGGCGGCGGCATGCGCGGCCGGGGCGAGCGCCAGCGCGAGGCCGGCGGTGAGCAGGGCGCCGACGGCGGCCCGACGGAGGTTACGGCTCTCGGTCATGGTCGCCCTCACGCGCCGATCCGGTACAGGGAGTGGGTCCACGAGAACGTGTCGTTGTTCACGTAGTACCAGTAATCCGCCCAGTTGTAGCGGTAGTTGGACGGCCACGGGTCGCCCCAGTAGACCCAGTTGTTCCCGGTGTCGTAGCCGTAGAGGACGTGCATGTGCCCGCCGCCGGAGCTCCACTGGATGCGGGTCTCGACCGGCCGGTTGGCGTCCACCTCGGCCTGCACGGTGCTGTAGCGCAGGTAGCCGGTGACGTACGAGCCCGGGTTGATGCCGACCCAGTCCAGCCCGTTCTGCACATCGGCCAGCGTGGCCTGGCTGTTGGGGCAGCCGGAGTCGGACGCGCGGCCGAACGCGGCGTTGCAGAACTGGTTCTGGCTGTAGTTGTAGCCGAACCAGGTGGCGATGGTGTTCCCGCTCGCCGCCCAGCACCAGTTGGTCTGCTGTTGCTGCTGCATGGTGATGTTGAGCTTCTTGTACGTGCCGGCCAGATCGGCCGTGCTGCCGGGCGCCGCCGCCTGGCGGACCTGGTGTGGGGCCCGGTCCTGGGCGGGGGCGGCGATCGCGGGCGCGGCCACCGCGGCGGTGAGCGCCGGGCCCAGCACGCCGAGGGCGAGCAGCGAGACCGCGCGGCGCAGCCGTATCCGTGGAACTGGCATGGGGGAATGCCTCCTTGCACGAGTGGAGCGAGGTGCTGTGTGGGGGCGCGGTCCGGATCGCGCCCCGAGCATCGCGCCTGGCCGCAGGCGGGTCAACGGCCTTCGGACGGGCCCGGGCCGGAGTGTGAACGGCCGGGCGCGGATGTGAACGCCGCCCGGGAAACCCCCGCGCAGCAGGCGCGGACCGGTGACAAACCGCCGTACCGATGTGAATATTCACGGTCAAAAGCCGGTCCGTCCGCGCCTCAGGAGGCCGCCATCCACCGAAGCGACCCAGCCGACCTCGCCGCCGCCCTGCGCACCGGCCCGTTCCACCTCGCCCTGCGCACCGCCATCGCCGTCCGGGGCCTCGCGCTGCACCGGATCCGCCGCCACCTCGCGCTGCGCGGCGTCAATGTCGGCCTCACCAGCCTCAGTTACTGGCAGCAGGGCCGCCGCCGGCCCGAACGCCCCGAGTCGTTGCGGGCCGTCGCCGCCCTGGAGAACGTCCTCGACCTGCCCGAGCACTCCCTCACCCGGCTGCTCGGTCCCCGCCGCGCCGTCGGCACCGCGCCCGCCGGCCCACCCGTCCGGCCGTACCGCGACCTGATCTCCCCCGCCGCCGCCGTCGACGACCTGCTCTCCGCCCTCGCCGGGCCGCGCGACACCGGCCTGCACACCGTCACCCACATCGAGCGCATCCGGATCGGCCCCGACCGCCAACTCGCCCGCCGCGACTCCCAGCACGCGCTGCGCGCCCACCGCGACGGCATCGACCGCTACCTCGCCCTCTACCAGGGCGACCCGGGCAGCGACATCACCCGCGTCGGCGTCCGGGCCGAGGAGAACTGCCGCCCCGGCCGCATCCGCCGCGACCAGGCCCACCACCTGCTCGCCGCCGAACTGCTCCTCGACCGCCGGCTACGCGCGGGCGACACCCACCTGCTCGGCTACGGCTTCGACGACGCGCCCTCCCCGGACCCCAGCTGCGAGTACGTCCGCGGCTTCAACTCCGGCGCCGGCCAGTACGTCCTCCAGGTCACCTTCCACCCCGACGCCCTCCCCGTGCGCTGCCACCGCTTCGCCCTCCACTCCCCGGGCGAAGCCCCGTACGAGACCGAGGAGCTGACCCTCGACGGCCACCACTGCGTCCATCTCGTCGCCACCGCGCTGCGGCCGTGCATCCTGGGGATCCGCTGGGACTGGGAGTGACGGGCGGGCGCCGACGAGGGCCGGCTGCGAGCGATCGTCGGCCGCCGCAACTCCCCTACCGCGCCGGGAAGTCCATGATCAGGCAGTCCTCCACCGGCAGGTACCCGATCTGCCGGTAGATGGAGTTGCTGGTCGGGTTGGCCAGGTCCGTGTACAGCAGCACCTCGTCGGCCCCGCAGGTCAGCACATGGGCCGAGGCGGCAGCCGTGACGGCGCTGCCGTAGCCGTGGCCGCGGTGCTCGGCGGGGGTGTAGACCGGGCCGATGCGGGACATCCCGACGAGCACCGGGCTGGTTCCGGCCAGCGCGACCGGCCGGCCGCCGTCCTCCCACAGGTGCAGTCCGCCGGCCGCGGTCTTCTCGTCCACCGCCCGCGGCACGTCCGGCAGTCGGACCTTGGCCTCGGCCCGGAACTCCTCGTACCAGCGGATCGCCAGCTCGCGGTCGGCCGGCTCGGCGAGGCGGTGCCGGCCCGCGGGCGGGCGCGGCGGGTCGGTCAGTCGGCCGAGCCGGTAGAGCCGTTCCTCGAAGCGGACGGACTGCTCGGCGCCGGTGGCCGCCGTCCACGCGGCGGCGAAGGCGCGGACCGCGACGGCGCCCCCACCGATCCCGTTGACCGTCGTGAACCCGGCCCCGGCGGCGGCCAGTTCGACCGCCAGCTCGGCGGCCGCGGCCTCCGGCAGGAAGGACAGCCGGGGGTCGAACGGCGGCGTCTGCAGGAAGGCGCCCGCGACCGGGCCGCCCTCCTCGGCCCGCCACCAGCCGAAGACCGGCGGCTCGCCGAACACGTCCAGCCCGGACTCGGCCAGCCGGTGCGCAATGGTGAGCAGGACGGTGTTCTCGGCGGGGCGGGCGGCGAGAAAGGCACCCGCCTGGGCGCGGAAATCGTCGAGGGAGGTACTGAAAGTCCAGGTCATGGACCATGGTCGCCCCGGCCCGTCCGCTCCCGCCAACGATTATCCGGCCGCCGCGCCGAGCCCCCTTCGCCCCGTGGTCGCCGCTATCGGACCGCCGTACCCAGCCGCTCCGCGAGCACCGTCGGGTCGGTGGTCGGCGCGTCGCAGGCGAAGTGCCGGCAGACGTACGCCGCGGGAGCCCCACCGACCAGCGGCCGGTCCGCCAGCAGCGGCACCTCGGTCTCCCCCGGCTCGCCCACCGCGACCACCGCGCCCGGCGCCGTCGCGAGCAGTGCCGCCCGCCGCAGCGCGGCGGTGGCCGGGTCCCCGGCCGGGCCGACCACGGCGACCTCGCGCGGCCCGTCGAGCAGCGCCTCCGCCACGGCGAGGCCCCAGCCGATGAACCGCGGTGCCCGCCCGGCGAGCGCGCCGACGACGCCGAGGGCCCGCTCGGCGGCCGTCCGGTGCCGGTCGGAGCCGGTGTACGCGGCGTAGGTGAGCAGGGCGCCGGCGGCGGCCGTCCAGCCGGACGGGGTGGCGTTGTCGGTCGGGTCCTGCGGGCGGCGGATCAGCTCCTCGGCGTCGTCGGCGGTGTCGTAGAGCGCACCGGAAACCTCGTCGGTGAAGTGCTTGAGGATGGTGTCGAGCAGGCCGCCGGCCAGTTGCAGCCACTCCGCCTCGCCGGTGACGGCGTACAGCGCGAGGAAGCCCTCGGCGGTGTCCGCGTAGTCCTCCAGCACGCCCGCGTTGGCGCCGGCCCGGCCGTCCCGGGAGGTGCGCAGGAGCCGGCCGTCGGAGGTGAGGTGGACGGCGAGCAGCAGGTCGGCGGCGCGTTCGGCGGCCTCGACCAGGTCAGGCCTCTCCAGCAGCGCGCCGGTCTCGGCGAGCGCGGCGATGGCGAGGCCGTTCCAGGCGGCGACCACCTTGTCGTCCCGGGCGGGTGCGGGCCGCGCCGCACGGGCTTCGGACAGCCGGGCGCGGATCGCCTCGTACTCGGCGAAGTCCTCGGGTTCGGCGAGGAGTTGGAGAACGGAGGTGCCGTGCTCGAAGGTGCCCTCGGCGGTGACGGTGAACAGCCGGGCGGCGGTGGCCGCGTCGGCGGGGCCGAGCAGGTCGACCAACTGGCCGGGCTCCCAGGCGTAGTAGGCGCCCTCGGCGGGCTTCCCGGTTTCCTCGTCCAGGCTGTCGGCGTCCAGCGCGGAGGCGAACGCGCCCTCGGGCGTGCGGAGTTCGCGCAGCAGGAAGTCCGCTGTGGACAGTGCGACCCGCCGCGCGAGCGCCGAGCCGGTCGCCCGCCACAGGTGCAGGTAGGCGCGCAGCAGCAGGGCGTTGTCGTACAGCATCTTCTCGAAGTGCGGCACCACCCAGCCGGCGTCCACCGCGTACCGGGCGAAGCCGCCGCCGAGCTGGTCGTGGATGCCGCCGCGGGCCATCGCCTCGCCGGTGCGGACGGCCATCTCCAGGGCCGCCTCGGAGCCGGTGCGCGCGTGGTGGCGCAGCAGGAACTCGACCACCATGGCCGGCGGGAACTTGGGCGCGCCGCCGAAGCCGCCGCGCGCCTGGTCGAACTCCCGGCTGAGGGTCACCAGTGCCTGGTGCAGGTCGGCCTCGCCGGGCGGGTTGTGGGTGCCGGCCGAGTAGACGGCGGCCCGTTCGGCCAGCTCGGCGCGGATCCGTCCGGCGACCTCGCCGACCTCCTGCCGGCGGTCCCGCCAGGCGGCGTCCACACCCTCCAGCACCTGCCGGAAGGACGGCATCCCGTGCCGGGGCTGCGGCGGGAAGTACGTGCCGAAGTAGAACGGCTCCTTGTCGGGCGTGAGGAAGACCGTCATCGGCCACCCGCCCTGCCCGGTCGCGGCCTGCACCGCCTCCATGTACACGGCGTCGACGTCCGGGCGCTCCTCCCGGTCCACCTTGACCGCGACGAACCGCTCGTTCAGGTACCCGGCGAGCCCGGCGTCCTCGAAGCTCTCGTGCGCCATCACGTGGCACCAGTGGCAGGCGGCGTACCCGACCGACAGCAGCACCGGTACCCCGCGCCGCCGTGCCTCCTCGAACGCCTCCGGCGCCCAGGGCCACCAGTCGACCGGGTTCTCGGCATGCTGCAGCAGGTACGGCGAGGTCGCGTCCGCGAGACGGTTCGGCATGCCCCCATCCTCGCGCATCAACGGGCGGCGGGGCGCCGGTGACTCACTCCTTCGGAGCCTCCGGCTCCTCCGCGAAGTCGACCTTCTTGAACTGGCGGTTCATGGACTTGACCAGGAACCAGGTCGCCACGCCGAGGGCGGCGAAGACGACGAAGCCGAGGAGGCCGGGGGTGACCTTGGCGTCGTCGACGGCGAGGTCAGCGGCGAGGTGGACGAGGTTCACGGAGGCACTCATATCTCTATGGTGGCCCGGCTCACAGGGAGCCGGGCCATCGGGGGGTGGTTCAGTCGCGCGTGTCGGCGGCCTCGGCCGCCAGGGTGGGGGTGCGCAGGCCGGCGAAGAGGTCGTCCTCCGGCAGGTCCACGTCGACCAGGGTACGGGCGAGCTCGTAGTCCTCGGTGGGCCAGACCTCGCGCTGGACGTCCAGCGGGACGCGGAACCACGGGCCGTCCGGGTCGATCTGGGTGGCGTGGGCGATCAGCGCGCGGTCGCGGGTCTCGAACCAGTCGTCGCAGCGGACCCGGGTGGTGATCTCGCGCTCCTTGCGGCCGCTCTTCTCCCAGCCCGCGATCCACTCGCCGTACGGCGACTCGTGGCCGTGCTCGGTGAGGTACTGGTGCAGGGCGCGGATGCGACCCATCGGGAAACCGTGGTTGTAGTACAGCTTCAGCGGCTGCCAGGGCTCGCCGGCCTCGGGGTAGGCGTCCGGGTCGCCCGCGGCGTCGAAGGCCAGCATGGTGATCTTGTGGGTCATGATGTGGTCGGGGTGCGGGTACCCGCCGTTCTCGTCGTAGGTCGTGATGACCTGCGGCTTGAACTCGCGGATCAGCCGGACCAGCGGCTCGGCCGCCTCCTTGACGTCCTGAAGGGCGAAGCAGCCCTCCGGCAGCGGCGGCAGCGGGTCGCCCTCGGGCAGGCCGGAGTCCACGAAGCCCAGCCAGGCCTGCTTGACGCCGAGGATCGCCCGCGCCTCGTCCATCTCCTTGCGCCGCACCTCGTGGATGTTCTCCTCGATGTACGGGTCCCCCTGGAGCTTGGGGTTGAGTACCGACCCGCGCTCGCCCCCCGTGCAGGTGGCCACGAGCACGTCCACACCCTGCTCGATGTACATGGCCATGGTGGCCGCGCCCTTGCTGGACTCGTCGTCCGGGTGGGCGTGCACCGCCATCAGTCGCAACTGCTCAGTCAACGCCTTGCGTTCCTTCCACATCATCGGGCACCAACCGCTCACTACGGGACCGCGTCGCCGCGGGGCCGGCCGGCCTTCGGAAGTCGTCGATCCCGGCCGAGCCCCGCCCCCGCCGGACCGGCCGCGGGCGTGTCCCTCCTATAGTGACGGACTGGAGGTCCGTCGCATTCCCCGCACCACCCCGCACGGCCCCTCCCCAGGAGAGGACAGAGTCCGATGACCGCAGAGACCACCGCCGCCCGGCTGCCCGAGGGACGCTACGGACGTGGCGGCAACCGCGACTCGGACCGCCGCCTCAGGGTGGTCGGCGCGGTCTGCGGCGTGCTGGGCCTGGGGCTGATCGCCTGGCTGGGCGGCTCCTACCTGCTGCGCGAGACGAAGATCAACGGCTCGGTCCCGACCTTCCAGGTGCTCTCCGACTCCGAGGTGCAGCTGCACCTCACCGTGAGCAAGAGCGACGGACAGGCCGGCACCTGCACGGTCCGCTCGCAGGGCGACGACCACGCGGTGGTCGGGGTGGCCGACTTCCCGGTCCCGGCGGCCGGCTCCAGCTACGACGCGACGGTCACCCTGCGCACCACGTCGCGCGGCACCACCGCCGAACTGCTGGGCTGCACGCCCGCCAAGTAAGCCCAAGCCGAGTAAGCCCAAGCCCAAGCCCAGTAAGCCCAAACCGAGCGGGGCGCATACGAGTGGCGCGGATACGGGTGGGGCGCATATTCGATCGGGCGAGCGGGCATCCGTAGGAGGTCCCGCTCTCCGTCCTGTACACCGCGGCGTAACGCCACCGTCAATGGCGCGCCGGCGCCTCTCCCGCTTGTCGGCAGGACTTGTTAGGCTCGTGGTTTCGCCCCTTCCGCACCGGATGGTACGGGAGCGGGCGTTGCTTTGTAGTTGAGACCGATATCACCACCAACCCTGCTGACGACCCACACGCTCAGCGCAGCCCCAGCACCGACGAGGAGCACCCGTGACCCAGACCAGCGAGAACGTGACCTGGCTCACTCAGGCCGGTTACGACCAGCTCAAGGCCGAGCTGGATCACCTGACCGGGCCCTGGCGCATCGAGATCGCCCAGAAGATCGAGGCGGCGCGCGAGGAGGGTGACCTCAAGGAGAACGCCGGCTACCACGCGGCGAAGGAGGAGCAGGGCAAGTACGAGCTGCGCATCCGCCAGCTGACCCAGCTGCTGGAGCGCGCCAAGGTCGGCGAGGCCCCGGCCGACTCGGGCGTGGTGGCCCCGGGCATGGTCGTCACGGTCGCCTTCGACGGCGACGAGGACGACCTCATGGAATTCCTGCTCGCCTCCCGCGAGGTCGCGGGCGCCGACGACCTGGACGTCTACTCCCCGCAGTCGCCGCTGGGCCGCGCGATCGACGGCAAGCAGATCGGCGACGAGGCCACCTACGATCTCCCGAACGGCAAGCCGGCCATGGTGAAGATCGTCAAGGTCGTGCCGCACGCCGGCTGATCCGGCCCACGACGCCGAGGGCGGCCGCGGAGTCGACTGACTCCGCGGCCGCCCTTTCCGTTGTCCGGGCGGTGCCGGCTCAACCGGTGGACGAGCGGTACTTGCGGACCGCCAGCCACGAGAACACCGCCGTGATCACGACCGACCACAGCACCGACACCAGGGCCGCGTGCTGCATCGGCCAGGCACTGTCCACCGGCCCGACCTGGTTGCCGAACAGCACCCGGCAGGCCTGGACGGTGGCGCTGAACGGGTTCCAGTACGCGATCCCCTGCAGCCAGCCCGGCATCGAGGCGACCGGCACGAAGGCGTTGGAGACGAAGGTCAGCGGGAACAGCCAGATCAGCCCGGCCGAGGTGGCCGCCTCGGGGCTGCGCACCGACAGGCCTATCAGCGCGCCGATCCAGGAGAAGGCGTAGCCGAGCAGGAGCAGCAGGCCGAAGGCGGCGAGCGCGTTGAGCACCCCGTCGTGGATCCGCCAGCCGACCAGCAGCGCGACCAGGCCCAGCACGATCACGATGAACCCGGTCTGGACGAGGTCCGCCAGGGTGCGGCCGACCAGCACCGCCGAGCGAGCCATCGGCAGTGAGCGGAAGCGGTCCACCAGGCCCTTGGTCATGTCCTCCGCGATGCCGGCCGAGGCCCCGGCGGTGGCGAAGGTGACGGTCTGGGCGAAGATGCCGGCCATCAGGTACTGGATGTACGTGTGGGAGCTGGAGTCCGCCCCCGGGATCTTGATCGCCCCGCCCATGACGTACGAGAACAGCAGCACGAACATGACCGGCTGCATCAGGCCGAAGACGACGATCTCCGGGATGCGGGTCATCCGGCGCAGGTTGCGCTTGGCGACCACCCAGGAGTCGTGCAGGGCGGCGGCCAGCCCCCGGCGCTGTCTGGGCATCGGCGCGCCGATGGCGTGCTCGGTGGCGGCGCTCATCTCAGCTCTCCTTCCCGGCCGCGACGGCCTGCCTGTCCGGTCCCCGGCTCCCGGCGTCGTCCGCGTCGTCGGCCTTGCCCTTGCCCCGGCCGCCCCGGCCCCGGCCCTTGGGGTCGGAGCCGCCCTCCTGGTCCGCCTGCTCGGCGACGTGGCCGGTGAGGGTGAGGAAGACGTCGTCCAGGGTCGGGCGGCGCAGCCCGATGTCGTCGATCTCGATCCCGCGGGTGTCCAGTTCGCGGATGGCGTCGGCGAGCACCCGGGCGCCACCGCTGATCGGCAGGGTGATCCGGCGGGTGTTCTTCTCCACCGCCGGCTCGCTCAGCGCGTAGCCGGACAGCGCCGCGACGGCGTCGGCGACCAGGCCGGGCTCGTGCACCACGACCTCGATCCGCTCGCCGCCGATCTGGGCCTTGAGCTGGTCGGCGGTGCCGCGCGCGATCACCCGGCCCTGGTCGACCACCGCGATGTCGTGGGCGAGCCGGTCGGCCTCCTCCAGGTACTGGGTGGTGAGCAGCAGCGTGGTGCCCTGTTCGACCAGGGTCTCGATGACCTCCCAGAGCCCGAGCCGGTTGCGCGGGTCGAGACCGGTGGTCGGCTCGTCCAGGAACATCACCGGCGGGCGGACGACCAGCGCGGCGGCGAGGTCCAGGCGGCGGCGCATGCCGCCGGAGTAGGTCTTGGCGGTGCGGTCCTTGGCCTCGGTCAGGTTGAACCACTCCAGCAGCTCCAGCGCGCGGGCCTTCGCGTCGCGGGTGCTCATCTGGTAGAGCTCGCCGACCATCGTGAGGTTCTCGAAGCCGGTCAGGTACTCGTCGACCGCCGCGTACTGACCGGACAGGCCGATCAGGCTGCGGACCCGGTCGGGGTGCTTGAGCACGTCGACGCCGGCGACCACCGCGTGGCCGGAGTCGGGGCGGAGCAGGGTGGTGAGGACCCGCACGGTGGTGGTCTTCCCGGCGCCGTTCGGGCCGAGCAGCCCGAGCACCGTGCCCTCGGGGACGTCGAGGCTGACACCGTCCAGGGCTCGTACGTCGCCGAAGGTCTTCACCAGGTTCTCGGCTTGGATGGCTGGCGCCATGGCCTGCCTCATCTCCTCGGACGTCTGGAGCGATCTGTCCCACTTTGCCCCGCTTTCGGGCGCGCGGGCGACCCGATTCTCGACCCGCGGGACTCGAACGCGATGTATCGCGAGCTTCCCAGGATGCGATATATCGCGTCAAGGGATGCAGCTCCGCCATCGTTCCAGGGAGAACCGGCATCCCACCGCAGCAACGACCGGCAATCAGGCCCCGAGCCACCGGCAACTGGAAACCCGGTGGCCACTCCCGCCCCACCGGCCCCGGCCGACGCCCGTCGGACGCCCGCCCGACGCCCCGAACGACACCCGACCGGAGACCCGGCGGCTAGCCGGAGACGACGTACCCCGAGTCCCGCAGCTCGCCTACCACCGCCGCGCAGTGCTCCGGACCCTTGGTCTCCAGGTGCAGGTCCACCTCGACCTCGGTCAGCCCCAGCTTCGGGTCGATCCGGACGTGCGCCACGTCCAGCACGTTGGCGTCCAACCTGGTCAGCACGCCCAGCAGGTCCGCCAGCGAGCCCGGCTTGTCCGCCAGCCGCACTCGCAGCGACAGGTAGCGCCCGGCCGCCGCCAGCCCGTGCCGCAGCACCCGCTGCATCAGCTGCGGGTCGATGTTGCCGCCGGACAGCACCGCCACCACCGGGCCCTCGAAGGAGTCCGGCTGCTCCAGCAGCGCTGCGATCGGGGCCGCCCCGGCCGGCTCGACCACCAGCTTCAGCCGCTCCAGGCCGAGCAGCAGGGCCCGCGACAGCGCGTCCTCGGAGACCGTGCGGATGCCGTCCGCCAGCGTGTTGATCACCTCGAAGGGGATGTCCCCCGGGCGCCCGACCATGATCCCGTCGGCCATGGTGGCGAAGTGCTCCAGCGACACCGGCCGCCCGGCCACCAGCGAG
The DNA here is from genome assembly GCF_055576085.1 of Kitasatospora sp. NPDC033851. Taxonomy (NCBI): domain Bacteria; kingdom Bacillati; phylum Actinomycetota; class Actinomycetes; order Kitasatosporales; family Streptomycetaceae; genus Kitasatospora; species Kitasatospora sp. NPDC033851. The sequence goes on from NZ_JBVIRL010000002.1 coordinate 596,495, forward strand.
GGCGGGTACGCGGCCGCGCCGGCCGCCTGCACCCCGACCACCCGCACGTCCGGCCGCAGCGGCTTGACCGCCGCCGCGATCCCGGCCAGCAGCCCGCCGCCGCCCACCCCGACCAGGATGGTGCGCACCTCGGGGCACTGCTCCAGGATCTCCAGCCCGACCGTCGCCTGGCCGGTGACCACGTCCCAGTGGTCGAAGGGGTGGATGAACACCGCACCGGTCGCGTCCGCGTACCGCTGCGCGGCCTGCAGCGCCTCGTCCACGGTGGCGCCGTGCAGCCGTACGTCGGCGCCGTACTCGCGGGTGGCCGCGACCTTCGGCAGCGGCGCCGCGACCGGCATGAACACCGTCGAACGCACCCCCAGCAGCGAGGCCGCCAGCGCCACCCCCTGGGCGTGGTTCCCGGCGCTCGCCGCCACCACCCCGCCGGCCCGCTGCACCGGTGAGAGCCCCGCGATCCGCACGTACGCCCCGCGCAGTTTGAACGAGCCGGTGCGCTGCAGGTTCTCGCACTTCAGGTGGACCGGCGCGCCGATCAGCCCGGACAGGTGCCGGCTGCCCTCCATCGGGGTCACCCGGGCGATCCCGGCGAGCATCTTCTGGGCGCCGCGGACGTCGTCGAGGGTGATCGGCCAGTTGTGCATGTCCCCCAGGTTAGAGGCCCGGACGGTGGCAATCCGGGACGCCGGGCCTGTTCCCGGGTCCGCCGCGCCCGCGTACGCTGCTGCTTCTGAGCCTCACTCACCGCACGACGATCGTGAGCCGCGATGACGACGACCTCGCCCCAGGCCACCGACCGCACCGACCCCGTGCACACCCAACTCCAGTACCAGCTCGCGGTGTTCGCGCGCCGCATGGAACAGGTCCGGACCTCCGGCGGCGGGGTCGGGACACTGGACCGGGCCGCCTACCTGCTGCTCGACCGGCTGGAGCGGCACGGGCCCGCCAACGTCAAGGCACTGGCCGAATCACTGGGCGTGGACTCCTCCACGGTGACCCGCCAGGTCGCCCCGCTGGTCGCCGCCGGACTGGTCGGCCGGGTGCAGGACCCGGCCGACCGCCGCGCCGTACGGCTCGCACTGACCTCCCTCGGCGCCGGCCGGCTCGACGAAGTCCGGGACGGACGGGCCGAGTTGACCCGCCGCCTGGTGGCCGACTGGCCGCCGGAGGAGCAACAGGCGTTCTGCGCCCTGCTGGCCCGCTTCAACCACGCGATGGAGTCGTACACGGCGGACCAGCAGGGCCAACAGACTTAGCCCAGCGCCTGCTTGAGGTCCGCGAGCAGGTCGTCGATCGACTCGATGCCGACCGAGACGCGCACCAGGTCGGACGGCACCTCCAGCGCCGACCCGACCACCGAGGCGTGCGTCATCCGGCCCGGGTGCTCGATCAGCGACTCGACGCCGCCGAGCGACTCACCGAGGGTGAACAGCTGCGCGCGGTTGCAGACCTCGACGGCCGCCTCCTCGCCACCCGCGACCCGGAACGAGACCATGCCGCCGAAGGCCTTCATCTGCTTGGCGGCGATGTCGTGGCCGGGGTGCTCGGGCAGGCCCGGGTACAGCACCTGGCTGACCTTGGGGTGGCTCGCCAGCAGCTCGGCGACCTTCTCGGCGTTGGCGCTGTGCCGGTCCATCCGGACGCCCAGCGTCTTGATGCCGCGCAGCACCAGCCAGGCGTCGAACGGGCCGGAGACCGCGCCCATCGCGTTCTGGTGGTACGCGACCTCCTCGCCGAGGGCCGCGTCGGCCAGCACCAGCGCGCCGCCGACCACGTCCGAGTGGCCGCCCATGTACTTGGTGGTGGAGTGCACGACCGCGTCCGCGCCGAGCGCGATCGGCTGCTGCAGGTACGGGCTGGCGAAGGTGTTGTCGACCACCAGCAGCGCGCCGGCGCCGTGCGCGATCTCGGCGAGCGCGGCCAGGTCGGTGATGCCCAGCAGCGGGTTGGACGGGGTCTCCACCCACACCGCGCGGGTGTTGGGGCGCAGCGCCTCGCGGACGGTGGCCAGGTCCTGGGTGTTGGCCACGGAGAACTCGACGCCCCAGCGGGTCAGCACCTTGGCGAAGAGCCGGAAGGTGCCGCCGTAGGCGTCGTTGGGGATCACGATGTGGTCGCCCGGCTTGAGGATGGTGCGCAGCAGGGTGTCCTCGGCCGCCAGGCCGGAGGCGAAGGCGAGGCCCCGGGCGCCGCCCTCGAGCGCGGCGAGGCACTCCTCCAGTGCGGTGCGGGTCGGGTTGGCGCTGCGGCTGTACTCGTAGCCGCCCCGCAGGCCGCCCACCCCGTCCTGCTTGTAGGTGGACACCTGGTAGATCGGCGTGACGACGGCCCCGGTCTGGGGGTCTGCTTCCTGACCCGCGTGGATGGCGAGGGTCTCGAAGCCCTGGGGAAGCTGGTGCTCGGTCATGAGTCCGAGCCTAATGGCCGTACGCCCGCGCGCCCCCCGGAACGGGAAGCCGGGCCGGACCCGTGGACGGGGCGGGGCTACGGCGGGCACGAACTGCGGTGCGTAGGGCACCGGCAGCCGCTACGATCCCCACCTGCCGTACACATGTTCACCACGCAACAACCGCGCGCCGTCCTGCCGTCGCGCCCCGGGAGGACCACCGCATGGGCGCGCCCCAGCGTTCCACCGGCATGAGCACATCCGTCCGGGCCGTCACGGCCGTGGCCCTGCTCGCCGGTTTCTACCTGCTCGCCCTCGGCATCGTCGCGGGCCTGCTCACCCTCGACATCGCCCTGTTCCAGGCCTCGGGCCACCTGAACCCCGGGCTGATCAAGATCTGGGGGGTGACCGCCGTCATCGGCTACCCGGTGCTCCGGGTGGTGTTCCTGACCCGCCGCCGCACCGACGACAGCGAGCTGCCCGGCGTCCGCCTCACCCGCGAGCAGCAGCCCGCCGTCTGGGGCATGGTCGACCGGATCGCCGAGCGGACCGGCGTCCGCGGACCGGCCGAGATCCGCCTGGTGCCCGAGGTCAACGCGGGCGTGCTGGAGGAGACCAAGCTGCTCGGCCTGGTCCCCGGCAAGCGGCACCTGGTCATCGGCGCCCCGCTGCTGATGGGCCTCACCGAGGGCGAGCTGGAGTCCGTCCTGGCGCACGAGTTCGGCCACTACAGCAACCGGGACGTACGGCTGGCCGCCGTGACGGTCGCCGGGCGCCGCGCCGTCCTGCACACCATCGGCGGTCTCCACCAGCGCGCCGACCTGCACCAGGCCGAGGAGGCCGCCAAGCTCGCCGCCAAGTCGGAGAAGCGGCTGGCCAAGGGCCGCAAGCCCGCCGGCGAGGAGGCCGGCGGCGGTGTCGACCGGGCCCTCGCCAAGCTCTTCACCCTGTACGCCAAGCTCTACTTCCGGCTCTCCGAGGCGGTCGGCCGCCGCCAGGAGTACGCCGCCGATCTGGTCGCCGCCCGGCTGGCGGGCCGGGACGCCACAGCCTCGGCGCTGCGCAAGATGCCGGTGCTGGACTCCGCCCAGGACTTCTACCTCGGCCGCTACGCCACCATCGGCTGGGACGCGGGCCTGCTCCCGCCGCCCGGCCAGGTCTACGGCGGCCTGCTCCACCTGCTGAGCGACCCGAAGCGCCGGCAGGAGCTCGCCGAGTACGCGCTCGAACTGCCCGAGCACGAGCCCGACCCGTACGACTCGCACCCGCCGATCGACCGCCGGGTCGCCGCGATCGAGGCGCTGCCCGACGACGGACGCGGCCCCGGCGCCGACGCACCCGCCCTCGCGCTGCTGCACGACGCCGAGCGGGTGCTGGCCGAGCTGGAGGTCGTCTCGCTGATCCCCGAGGCGGCCGGCAAGCAGCGGGTCGAGTGGCCCGCACTGGTCCGCGGGGCGATGCTGACGCACGCCCGCGAGGCGGCCGCCCCGGCCGGCCGGGCACTGACGGCACTGGGCCTGCCGCCCACCGTCCACGGCCTGCTCGACGCCGTCGACGCCGGCCGGGCCTGGGAGTTCACCGACCGGCTGCCGAAGAGCGAACAGGCCGCCGCCGCCACCGGCCGGGCCGCCCGCGAGTTCGCCCGCCCGGCGCTGCGCGAGGAGCTGGCGCACGCCGCCGTCGTCGCCCTGGCCGAAGCCGGACGGGCCGACTGGGAGCTCTCCTGGTCCGGGCCGGCCGAACTCCGCCTGCCGGACGGCTTCGAGTACGCCTTCGACCCGGCCCTCGACGCCGCCTGCACGGACACCCCGGACACCGCGCCGTTGCGCGCGCTGCTCGCCGGCGCGGGCCTCCCGTCGCCCACCGCCCCGGCCGTCTGACCCACCCGGCTGCCTGACCCCGCCCGGCTCTCTGATCCACCCGGCGGACCGACCCACCGGGCGGACCGGCCGCCACACCTCGGAAGGAGCTTCCTTGATCGGCATCATCGTGCTCGTCGTCGTCGGCCTCGTCCTGCTGTTCCCGGTCGTCATGACCCGGTTGGCCAAGCGCAAGCTGGCCCAGCTGGAGCGGGCCAAGGCCACCATCGCGGCCCACGAGGCGCGGCTCACCGAGGAGGCGCGGGCGAAGAACACCATCACCCCGGCCGACCACGGGCTGCTGCCGGGCAGCGAGCTGGTCCTGGACGACGAGCCCGGCCCCGAGGAGGCGGCCGCGCTCGCCGCCGCGAAGGCGGGCGACTGGCGGCCGGCCGCCGCCTACCTGACCACCGAGGCCACCGCCGACGTCCGCTGGATGCGGCAGCGCGCGCTGGCCCGGCTGGCGGCCGAGGACGACGGCTGGCTGCGCGCCTGGCGCGCGGAGCGGCCGCAGGACCCGGCCGCCGCGCTGGTGCACGCGGACGCCCTGGTGTACCTGGCCTGGAACATCCGGACCTCGGCCCGGTCCCAGCACGTCAGCCGCGAGCAGGCCGCAGGCTTCCACCGGGTCCTGGCCGAGGCCGAGGAGGCCTGTGTGGCGGCCGTCGAGCTCGCTGCCGACGACGACCCCAACCCGTGGGCCGCGCAGATCTCCGTCGCCATGGGCCTCAACTGGTCCAACGACCGGTTCCGGGAGCTCTGGGCGGAGCTGGCCAAGCGCGAGCCGCACCACTGGGCGGCGCACAACCGGGCGCTGCAGTACTGGTGCGACAAGTGGCACGGCAGCCACGAGCTGATGCACGGGTTCGTCGACGCGGCGGTCGCCGCCGCGCCGGCCGGCAGCCTGCTCGCGCCGATGAAGCTGGAGGCGTACTACGAGCAGTTCGGCCAGGACCGGGAGAAGCTCACCGCCTGGGAGCGGCCGGAGGTCGGCGCCGCCCTGGACGCCGCGCTCGCCGACCTGGCGGCCGCGGATCCGGACCACCACCGGATCCGGTACGCGCGCGGCTGGCTCGCGTACGGCCTGACCCGGGCCGGCCGGTCGACCGAGGCGCTGGAGCAGTACCGGGCGCTGGGCCGGTACATCCCGCAGCCGTTCACCGTGATCTTCAACGATCCCCGGCAGGCCTTCGTCGACCTGCGGATCGACGCGGTCCGGGGCGCGGTCGCGGCAGCCGAACAGCAGGCCTGACCGCCACAGGCCTGACCGCGCCCGCGGTCGCGGCCGCAGCGGGCCACGACGGACGGAACCCGACGGCCGCTCCCGGAATCCGGGGGCGGCCGTTCGCGTTGCACACTGCACCAGGTTTCCCGACCCGATGGAGCAGGCCGTGCTGTTCAACCGCCACAAGACCTCGCTCGTCCCCGCCGACCAGGCGCTGCCCGGCCGGGCCGCCCCGTCCTTCGAGCTGCGCGAACCGCACACCGTGCTCGGGCACCCGCTGTCCGGCCCGTACCCGGAGGGCCTGGAGGTGGCCGACTTCGGGCTGGGCTGCTTCTGGGGCGCCGAGCGGACGTTCTGGCGCCTGCCCGGCGTCTGGACGACGCTGGTCGGCTACCAGGGCGGCTTCACCGCCAACCCGACGTACGAGGAGGTGTGCAGCGGGCTGACCGGGCACACCGAGGCGGTCCGGGTGGTGTACGACCCGGCGGTGGTCTCCTACGAGCGGCTGCTGAAGACGTTCTGGGAGGCGCACGACCCGACCCAGGGCAACCGCCAGGGCAACGACGTGGGCACCCAGTACCGCTCCGCGGTCTACACCCACTCGCCCGCCCAGGCCGAGGCCGCCGCGGCCTCCCGGGACGCCTTCCAGCCGGCCCTGACCGCGCTCGGCTACGGCCCGATCACCACCGAGATCGCCCCGGCCGGCCCGTTCTTCCCGGCCGAGCCGTACCACCAGCAGTACCTGTCGGAGGCGAAGAACCCCAACGGCTACTGCGGTCTCGGCGGTACGGGCGCCTCCTGCCCGATCGGCGTGGCCCGCACCCAGGGCTGACCGGGCGTCGGCGCTTCCATGTGACCCGCGCCGGGTTCCGGGCGCAGACTGGAAGGGCCAGCAGGGGCGGGCCCGCCCCCCCCCCCGGGGCGGGGCCCCCCCCCGGGGGGGGGGGGCCCCCCCGGCCCGGGGGGGCGCCCCCCCGGCGCCCCGACCCACGCGGGACGCCCCCGCGCGGGGGGGGCCCGGGGCCA